>JBGPOS010000026.1:0-47545 GCA_041488155.1 Tepidiformaceae bacterium | reverse complement strand
CTCTCCGCTGCCGCCGCCCGCTGGGAGAACACCTACAACGCCGTCCGGCCCCATCAGGCCCTCGGCTTCCTCACCCCCACCGAGTTCCTCGCCACCACCCAACAGGAGGATCTGTCACGGACGTAGTGAACCAATACACCCGCTGGCCCTGTCCCGCGATTCAACGTTATGCTCTCGCCGACCGGCCGCGGTCCCTGAGGTGTCGTTCCATGAACTATGCACGCCCCGAGCTTCTCGCTGAACCTGATTGGGTCGCAGAGCACGCTACCGATCCAGCGGTCCGCATCATCGACTGTGCCACCATCGAGGCCTATCGGCGGGCCCACATCCCCGGCGCCGTCCAGTTGCCAGTGCACTTCTACATCAAGGAAAAGGACCCGGCGGGCAGCGACCACGGCGTACTCATCATGCCCCCCGCCGAGTTCGAATCAGTAATGGGCAAGCTTGGCGTCGGGCCCGACACCACCGTGGTCACCTATGACGACAACAATGCCCTCGTCGCCGCCAGGCTCTGGTGGGCGCTGAGCTACTACGGCCACACCAACGCGAAGGTGCTGAACGGCGGCTGGCACCGTTGGCTCACTGAAGGTCGGCCCGTGACGTTCCACGCGTCTCACTCGCCACCGGCAACGTTCAAGGCACGGCCGGCGCCCGAACTCTACGCCACACTAGACCTGTTGAAGGACAGACACACCGATCCCGCCTGCCAGGTGCTTGACACACGTTCTGATGGCGAATGGGACGGGTCCAATAGTCGCGGCAACCGTCGCGCCGGTCGCGTACCCGGGTCGCGCCACCTCGAATGGCTCCGCTTCGTCGCGCAGGACGACTACCGCAAGTTCCTCTCCGCGGACGAACTCCAATCCCTCCTCGACGAAGCCGGCATCTCGAGGCAGCGGCCGACGATCACCTACTGTCAGGGTGGCATCCGTGCAGCTCACGCGGCCTTTGTCCTTGCGTTGCTCGGCTACGACGACGTACGGGTCTACGACGGTTCGATGCGCGAGTGGGCGAACCGCGACGATACCCCACTTGTGCGCTAGACCTGTCCCCGGACAACGAGCAGGGCCGCACCTGGGTGCGGCCCGCTAATGCTGCCGAGACGGATTTCTAGACGCCGGGCGTCGCCGGCTCCGGGTCTTCGCGCTCGACTCGCAGGAGCGCCTCGAGCGTGAACCCGAGGTCCGCCTTCTCGCAGAGCGAGCCGCAATAGGTCATCTTCAAAGTCGAACTCGGGGACTTGCGCCAGTCGTAACGCAGGCCGCAGCGCGCGCAGACCTTGATGTTGTTCAAATTCATACCGGCTGGGCCGGGTCCGATCGGCGTTTCCAAGGCTCTCTCTCCCGTGACAGTCCGGCTGTCACAAATGTACCAACGCTCTTCCACCTTAAAAGGTTCCCCCCTCAAGGGCGAATCGCCTGGCATGGGACTCAGGCCGCGAGCAACATCCGCCATGATGACGGAATTATCTCGACACTTCCGAGCAGCGTTTCGATCGTGAACCCGAGGCCTGCCCGCTCGCAGAGCGCCCCGCAATACGTCATCTTCAGCGATGCGCTCGCCGACCGCCGCCAGTCGTAGCGAAGCTTGCAGTGCTCACAGGTGCGCATGTTCGAAGCGTCCATGATCGTCCTCCGCTGGTCCCCACCCCAAAGTGTCCCGGGGACTCTCACCTAAGGCGATCATCGGCTCGCCGCCTCTATCGCCGCAGCGGGGCCAAGCCCCCCGGCCTCAGGCGCCCACAGGCTCCCCCTTGGCAACCCGCTCAGCGATTTCCCGCAGCTTTTGCATCGCGAGCACACGCCGGCGCTGCGCCTCTGGGAGCGCCTCCAGGTCGATCTCTGCGATGTTGAATCCATAGGCGGGATACGTCGGGATCTGGTCGTCGGAAAGCGGAGCCATGTACTCCTTCCGCTTGAATGCCGCCTCGATGTAGGGCTCCAACTCGGCCATCTTTCGGGCGACTCTTTGTTCCTCTTTCTCTTTGAACTCCGGCATCACCTGACTCGCGAAGAGCTCGAGGTCCTCGCAGATGTCCTCATGGCGGTTCTTTCCGCCCTGTTGAATGAAGACCGCCTGGTCCACGCCCGCGTCGGCGAACTTGCGCACGTGCTCCCGCAACTGGTCCGGTGTGCCGATCCCTCCGGTGCCGCCGCCCAGTACCTCCATGCCGATCGCGTCTCGAACCGCTTCGTACTGCGCCCAAATGTTCGTGCGCCCCGGCTTGTGCTGGCCGAAGCTATAATGGTGGCCCAGGGCGAACTGGAAGAAGCGGAAACCATCGGTGCCCCGCCGCAGCGCTTCCTCCTCGTCGGGGTGGCAAGAGAAGCTGGAGACCATCGCGATGTTCGGGTTGACGGCGTGCCCGATCGGCACGCATTCGCGCTTGAAAGTCTCGTAGTAGTCCGACACCCAGTGTCGCGCCTCCGCAGGGTCGATGAACGCGAAGGTGAGCGCGCCGATGCCGAGCTGAGCAGCGAGATGGATTGTTTCGCGGTTGGAACAGGCCACCCAGAGTGGCGGATGAGGCTTCTGCACGGGCTTCGGCACCACGTTCCGCACAGGCATGGAGAAGTACTTCCCCTTGAACCCCGGATAGGGATCCATGGCCAGCATGTTGGCGACCTGCTCTACCGTCTCGCGCCACATCGCCCGCCGTTCCGCCGGGTCGATGCCGAACCCTTCCAGCTCGGCTCGCGAAGCAGACTCGCCCGTCCCGAAGTCCACCCTGCCGTTGGAGACAAGGTCGAGTGTCGCGATCCGCTCGGCGATCCGAGCGGGAGCGTTGTAACCAGGCGGCATCAAGACGATGCCGTGGCCCAGACGGATGTTCTTCGTACGCTGACTCGCGGCGGCGAGGAATATCTCCGGCGCAGAGGAGTGCGAATACTCCTCCAGGAAGTGATGCTCGACTTCCCAGGCGTGGTCGATCCCCAGCCGGTCGGCGAGCTCGACCTGGGCCAGCGCGTCCTGGAACAGCTTGAGTTCCCCGCCCTCTTCCCACGGCCGGGGATACTGGTGCTCATAGAAAATACCGAATTTCATTCGAACCTCCCGTGCCCGGTACTCTACCAGAAACCTTAGCGAGTCGCTAAGTATTCGCGCCGGTTGCGCCAGCGGCTGCCATGGCGCCGGACCCACCGAGTGTTGCCCCGCAAGCGGCTGGACGCGGTCACGAAACCCAATCCGCATCTCTCGTCGGAAGGGTATAGTGAGGCCGTGCCAGATTTGGAGGCCCGACCCGCGCTCCTCAGGGCCGTCACTGCCTTTTTCCAGTCGAGCGCCTTGCTCGACCCCATGCGCCTGCGCATCTGGGACCGCGACGGGCTCACCGTGACGCAGTTACGTCTGCTTGGCCACCTCCATGAACAGGGCGGCCTGAGCAACGCCGAGCTCGCCGACCGCCTCTACGTCACTCGGCCATCAGTGTCTGCGTTGCTCGAACGGCTCGAACGCGGCGGCTTCATTCGCCGCGAAGTCTCACCGTCGGACCGCAGAGGGATCTGCATTTGGCTCGAAGACCGTGGCCGCGCAGCGGTTTCCAGTCTCCGAGTCGAGGCCCAGGCCTACGCCGCCGGGCTCATGGAGTCTCTCTCCGACGCGCAGCTCGGCCAGCTTTCGCAGGCGCTGGAAATGCTTGTGGCTTCTGGCCGGGAACGGCGCGCCCGCGATCTCCAGGTCGAGCCCAGCGTCTCAGGCTAAGAGCGCCGCCGGCGAAGTCACCTTCAACCTTCGGCGGGACCCCCGTCAATTCGCCTCTCAACGTCGCGAGCCACGATCCTCCGGCCCAGCCCGTTGGTCGGTAGCACCATCAGCGGCCTGGGTGCGAGGGTGCCGTCTGGCAACGAGAACGAGACAGGCCCGGTCCATTCGAGCCAGCCCAATCGCCGGTAGAACCCCGGGATCAGCGTCGAGAGCCCGACGAGCGGACGACCCTGAGCCCGCGCGAGGGATGTGGCCTCCGTCATGAGCCCGCTCGCCAGGCCTCGCCCTAGTTCCAGAGGGTCGGTGCCAACGTCTTCGATGAACCCCGCGCGGAACGGCCTCCGCCCATCGATCCGAAAGTGGTGTTCGAAGAGGGCGACGTGAGCGGCCACATAATCCTCGCGGAGTACGAGCAGATGCCACGCTCTTCGGCGTTCTTCGGGTCCCCGCAAGAGGTTCCGCACCGTGGGAAAGCGAGCGAGCCAGTCCCCCGGCATTTGCTCACCGGCACCCGGAACTGCCGCCCGCACCCGCACGATGTGGCGGCCCCAGCGAGCGCGCTCGTCATCGGTGTAAGCAGCAACCCGGCGGTCTTCGGTGTACGCGCGGCTCAGCAGGACCGCGACCTGGGCCGTCAGCCCCGCCCCGACTTCGTTGGCGGCGATCACAGAAGCCATCTCCACGATCGTACCGCCTCAGGCCAACAGGGCCTTGAGTGCCAGCCGGGCTCCGACGAGCACCAACGCCCCCGCCAGGACCCGGATGATCAGCCCGCCGTGGAGCCGGCGCGAAAGCAGTGCCCCCGCCTGCGCGCCCGGGATCGCCCCGAGTGCGATGAGCGCCGCCCTCGCCAGCGATACATCCCACGAAAGCGCCCCGGTGATCAGGTGCACGCCCGTGCCCTCGGCCGCCATGAACGCCAGGACAAAGTGCGACGTTGCTGCCGCAATGTGAACCGGAAAGTGGAGAACCGTCGCCATCACCGGGACGTGCACTACCCCACCGCCGATCCCCAGCAGGCTGCTCATGAAGCCTACCGCCCCGCTGATGAGCACCCCCTTCCACAACTGAAACGAGTAGCCGAAGGTGTTCCCCGCCCGATCCGTGATGCGCCTGCGGACAACGCCTCGGCCGGTCACCGGCTCCTGGATCGCAGTGGTCCCCCGGCGGACCAGGAGCGCCAACCCAAGAGCGATCAACACACCCGCGAATAGCGCGTCGAAGGCTCGCCTCGGGATGTACCCCACCGCGATAGCCCCGGCGATTGCTCCCGGCAGGGTGCCAGCCGCGAACCATAGGCCGCTCCGGTAGTCGATCCGCCGCTGGCGGGCGTAGGCGACGCTCCCGGAGCTGGCGTTCGCCCACACGACGAACAGCGACATGGCTGTGATGGTTTCCGGGTCCTTGTCGGGGTAAATAAGGAGCAGGATCGGCACGAGCACGAATCCACCGCCAGCCCCAACCATGGTGCCAAACGCCCCGACGGCTACACCCAACGGGATGAGGAGGAGGTCAGAGAGCGTCAGCGGCCCGGCTCCCGCGAGGATCCGTTAGACAGAGTGTCCTCGCCAGCGGGCCGTCAGTCCATCTTGCGAAGACCCCTCATACAGGGAACTCGGGGTAGTCGCCGCTCTCGAGCCGGCGCCGGCCGCCCGTGGTTCGGCCGCGGAGGCGGTCAAACATGCCGCCAATCCGGTCGAAGAGATGGGCCAGGCGCCTCTCCGCCGTCCCTCTGATCCACGAACGCGTCGAGCCGATCTGCCGGTAACGCTCGTATCGCCGCTCGAGCCGCCTTCTACTTCTCATACGCTGCAGACGAGTGAGTTCGCGCAGGATGCTCCGGCGAAGCAGCAGCGCTGCCTCGTCGTGGTTCGTGTGCGCGCCGTCACCCGGCTCAGGCACGATGGCATCGATAATCCCGAGCTTGAGGCAGTCGTGCGACGTAATGCGCAACCTCTCGGCCGCCTCGCCGGCTTCCTGGAACAGCACCTTCGCCGCCTCCTCGGGCCTGATCACTTCATAGACTGCGTTGTCGAGCATCAGTACGCGGTCGGCCACCGCCATCGCGACGGCGCCTTCGGAGCTTCCCTCTCCGGTGATCACCGCGATAGTCGGTACCGGAAGCTCGATCATCGTACCCATGCATTCAGCGATGGCGTGCCCCAGCCCGCCTTCGTCACTCTCGATGCTGGGATGTGCTCCCGCGGTGTCGATCAGCGTGATCAGTGGCAGCTGGAATTTCGCAGCCAGGTCCATCGCCCGCCGGGCTTTGCGGAAGCCACCGGGCCGGATCCACCCGCTCTCGTGGTTGCCGCTGTGGGGACGGTTCTGCCCCAAGATCATCACCGCTTCGCCCCCGAGAGAGGCAAACCCGGCGACGATCGCAGAGTCGTCGTCCCCGGTGCGGTCGCCATGGATCGCCACGAATGACGAGGTCATTCGACCGATGAAGTCGATCGCAGTCGGGCGGGACTGGTGCCTTGACAGTTGCACCTGCTGCCACGCGCCGACGTGCGTGTGGACCGCCCTGCCTTCGTGCAGCTCGCGCGGAGCAGTCAGCCGATAGTCGTTGAGCAGCAGGTCCAGCAAGAGGGCGAGGGAATCTCGCAGCTGCGGCCGAGGCACCACGGCGTCGATCAAACCGCGGCGAAGGTGCGACTCCGACGTGTGAGCCCCCGCCGGGAGGTCGCCCTCCGATTCCTGTAGGGCGCGGAGCGCGGCGTAGCCCAGGAGAGCGTTTGGCTCGGCGAGGATGACATCAGCGAGGTTGACAAATCCGGCGTACGCAGACCCGGTCGTCGGGTCTGTCAGCACCGCAATGAACGGCAGCCCCGTCCGGCCGTGCCTGCTGGTAGCAGCCGCGACGCGAGGGATCTGCATGAGCGCCAGGAGACCTTCTTGCATGCGCGTCCCGGATGTCGAACAGACAACGATCACCGGCACACGCCTTGCGGTCGCCTTCTCGAACGCCCGCGATAGCCGCTCGCCCGCGACGACTCCCACCGATCCGCCGAGGAACGAAAAGTCCAGGACCGCAGCCACGATGTCCCGCCCAAAGACCGTGCCGGTGCCCGTAAGGACGGCTTCAGCAAGTCCCGTACGACGCTGAGCGTTGATCACCCGTGAGCGGTAGGACTGTCGCCCCGAGAAGGAAATTGGATCGATGGAAGTAACCCCGCGGTCGACTTCCTCGAAGGTGCCGGGGTCTATCAGCGTTGCGATCCGTTCGCGCGCGCCGAGGTGAAAGTGGAACCCGCACGCATGACAGACTCGAAACCGCTCATACGACCGTGAGCCGGCCAGGTCGGCGTCGCACGAAAGGCACCGCTCGTGGCGAGGTTCGGCCTCCTCGCTCGTCGAGGCCTCGCTACGCCTGAGCAGATCGCGCAGGTTCTTCACCGGTCTAGTCTATCAATCCGGATCGTGCTCGTCGGTTCTCCGAAGCACCCGGCGCGATTCCCCTTCGTCCCTCGGCCCGACGATGCCCTCCCCTTCGAGCAGCTCCATCAGTCGTACTGCCTTCAGCTGGCCCACGCGCAGCCGTCTCTGGAACAGCGACGGCGAAACCCGCTGGTGCTGCATCGCCAGTTCGCGCGCCCTTCGGTAGACCGGTTCGTCCTCGTCTACTTCAATGTCGGCGTCTCCGTTGACGGCCACGAGCGCCTCTTCTAAGAGAGCGTCAGCGTTTTCATGAGGGAGCGCACTGAATCGTTCGTCGGTCCAAAACTGTACGAGTCGCTCGATCTCCGCGTCGGAGACGTAGACCCCCTGGATGCGAATGGGCTTGGCCACGTCAGTGGGCATGTAGAGCATGTCGCCCCGTCCCAGGAGCTTCTCCGCGCCGCCCATGTCGAGGATCGTGCGGGAGTCAGTCATGGACGTAACCGCGAAGGCAATGCGTGTCGGGAAGTTCGCTTTGATCAGACCCGTCACCACGTCCACCGACGGCCGCTGCGTGGCCACCACGAGATGGATGCCAGTCGCTCGGGCGAGCTGCGCGATCCGGCAAAGAAGTCTTTCGACCTCGAACGGGGCCGCCATCATCAGGTCGGCCAATTCGTCGATGATCACCACCCAGTAAGCCAGCTTCTTCAGGACCCGCGGATGGCGGTTGTAGCCGTCGATGTTGCGCACCGCCATCGATGAGAACTTCTTGTAGCGCGACTCCATTTCGGACACGACGGCCTGCAGCGTGCCGACCACTTTGTCCATGTCAACGATCACCTCGCTGAACGCGAGGTGCGGAATGTGGCTGAACGGCGTTAGTTCGACCCGCTTCGGGTCTATCATCACGAACCGGACTTCGTCCGGAGTGGCGTTCATCATGATCCCGCCGATGATCGAGTTCATGCACACGCTCTTGCCGCTGCCCGTCGCCCCGGCGATGAGAAGATGGGGCATCCGCGCCAAGTCCGCGACCACCGGCACGCCCGAAACGCCTTTCCCGAGTGCCACAGCGACCTTGGACTTCTTCGCGAGGTCCTGGTACTCCTTCGATTCCATCACGTGGCGCATCGTCACGACCGTCGCGCTGTCGTTCGGGACTTCGATGCCGACGATCGCCCGGCCCGGCACGGGCGCTTCGATACGCAGGCTCGGCGCCGCCAGGGCGAGTGCGAGGTCGTTCTGCAGAGCGGTTATCTTGTTCACCCGCACCCGTGTTCGCCCTACTTCCAGCCGCTCGGTCCGGGCCCGGCCGTCCGGGGCGAGCAGGGTTCGGCCCGTCTCGTCCTTCAGCGGCACTTCGCGGTAGCGGACCTCCCAGCCCGGCTCCACGCCGAACTGCGTGACCGTTGGCCCTTCGTTGATCTCGACAACGGTTGCATCGACCCCAAAGCTCGCCAGGGTATCGACAATCAGCTGGGCGCGGGCGGCGTTGTCGTGCTTGCGACTGGCGCTCAGCTGGGGAGCGTTCAGAATCTCCAGGGCCGGGAGGTGCCAGCCGCCTTGCTGGTGCAGGGCGAGACCGAGTTGGTGCGGGCCGTCGAAGTCGTCCGGTTCCGGTTGCGATTCCTGGTCCCGCACGGCGGTCGATTCGAGCGGACTCACGGTGAACTGCTGAGCCGCCCCGGTGCCCAGCGCCGACGCCGGAGACCCGGGCTCCACCGACGGCCGGAACACCTGCGGCGGAGCCTCCAGGGGCTCCCCTCCGGGAGGGTCCAGCCGCTCGCGGAGCGTCCCACCAATGATCGCGTCCTGATCCTCGCCAGGTTCCCGGCGCCGGAAGATCAACGTCACGAGGCTGGCGAAGCCGCCGGCAATTCGGTGCGGCCAGCGGCGAGCCCACACGACCTGCGCCCACCGAGGGGCGTTGACGGCGAACGCTCGCGAGACCCGCGGCGCGAGCAACGCTGCCGCGATGACGAACAGGCTAAGCCAGGCAACCTTCCCCAGGAATCCGGCGACCAGCGTTCGCCCAACGTCACCCCCAAGCGACGCGTCACGGAAGTCCACCCCGCCGAGTTGCCAGTCCACGGAATTCAATCCCAGGGCGCCCCAGACAAACAGCCCCAGGGCGACGCTCCCCAGTGCGAGCCGCGCGAACCGCCGCTGGTCGTGGTAAGCGTGCCGCGCGAAGGCAACGCCGCCGCCGAGCGCGAGGGCAGCCACGACGAACAGCCCCAGCCCCATCGCCTGCATCAGCGAGTCGCGTGCCCCCCGCGCGAGGCCTGCGACGTCTACAAGCCAGAAGGTAACAACCAGCGCCAGGGCGCCTCCGGCCACCGCGGCAGCTTCGGGCCGGCGCAAGTAACTTCTGGCGACTGACGTGTTCCGCCTGCGGGCATGAGACGCCCGGGCCGTACGGGGACGCGTGCGTGTGCGTGCCGCCATTGGCGCACCACTCCTTATGAACCGGCCGGCACTCCCCGCTTGGCCGAACCGGGCGGAACCGAGGTCTGCTCGACTAGACCTCGACGGTCACCGTCAGCACCATTGGCCGCCGGCGAGTCTCATCGTACAGGAACTTGCTCACAGCGTCCCTCAGCCTCGCGTTGATGTCCCCGAACTCCGCGTAGTGTTCGCCGCCTTTCAGCGCAGCGGCGGCCACGTCCTTGGTCCTCTCAAGCAGATCTTCGCTCTCTTCCACATCAACAAAACCACGCGAGAGGATCTCCGGCGGCCGTGTCAACTTACCCGTCTGCTTGTCGACCGCAACGAACACCACCACCACCCCATCGGTCGAAAGATGCGCGCGATCCCTCAGGATGTGCTGGTCCACATCCCCGATCCCCAGGCCGTCGATATAGACGTAGCTTGCAGGCACACGCCCGGCGAGGTGCGCCGACTCCTCGTCGATTTCGAGGACGTCCCCATCGGTGAGGACAAAGGCGTTCCCTTTGGGAACCCCGACCGACTCGGCCAGCTTCGCGTGCACCACCAGATGACGGTACTCCCCGTGGATCGGCACGAAATACTCCGGCTGGCAAAGACCCTGGATGATCTTCAACTCTTCGCGGCTTGCGTGCCCTCGAACGTGAATGTTCGAGACCCGGTTGTAGAGCACCTCGGCTCCCAGCCGGAAAAGGTTGTCGACGTTGCGGTAGACCGCCTGTTCGTTCCCCGGGATCGCTGTTGCCGAAAGCACCACCGTGTCGCCCTGAGCGATCGTGATGTGGCGGTGGTCACCGTTCGCCATGCGGGTGAGGGCGCTGGTCGGCTCCCCCTGGCTGCCCGTCGTGATGACCACCAACTGCGCTGCCGGTGTATTGCGCATCTCCTCGACGCCAATGATGACCCCCTCCGGCGCCTTGAGGTAACCCAGTTGGCGCGCCATCGCGACGTTGTCGATCATCGACCGTCCGGTTACGAACACCTTCCTGCTCGTGAAGAGTGCTGCGTCGATGACTTGCTGCACTCGCGAAATGAGCGATGCGAAAGTGGCGACGATTACGCGACCTTCAGCGTTGACGAGAATGTTCCTCAGCGACTCCCCGACGAGCTGTTCGCTTGGTGTATACCCCTCCTGCTCCGCATACGTGGAGTCGGCCATGAGCAAGAGGCAACCTTCGGCCCCCACCTGCGCCAGCCGGATCAAATCCGTGTGTTGGTCCATCACCGGCGTGTGGTCAAGCTTGAAGTCGCCCGTGTGCACTACCAGGCCAAGCGGCGTTCGGATGATCAGCCCACAGGCATCCGGGATGCTGTGCGCCACCGTGAAGAACTCAACCTCGAAGGCTCCGGCCGAGATCAGCTCTCCCGGCACCACCACGTGCAGGTCGGCTTTCTGAAGCAGGCGGTGCTCAGTGAGCTTCACGCGGACAAGCCCGTCGGTCAGGCGAGTGCTGTAGACCGGCGCCTGGAACTCGCGGAAAAAGTAAGGGAGAGCTCCCACGTGGTCTTCGTGACCGTGCGTGAGAAAGACTGCTCTGAGGTTTTCCCGGCGGGTCTCCAGGTAAGAGAAGTCGGGGATCACCAGGTCGACCCCCAGCATCTCCTCTTCCGGGAACATCAGGCCCACGTCGATGACGATGATGTCGTCGCCGTATTCGAGCAGCATCATGTTGCGGCCAATCTCGCCGAGGCCGCCGAGAGGGATGACACGGAGGGCGTTGCCGGACATAAGCTCCTTTACTCGAAAAGCCGGATCTGAGTGGCGGGCATCGCAGGCTCTTCCCTGGGGATGTCTGGTGGTGCCACGGGCTGCTTGCCCGCTCGGGCCCGGTCGAGCAATCCTGGAAGTTGTGCAAAGTCCGCGACGATCGTCGCGCGCAGGCCCTGCTGATGCAGCGCAGCCGCCGGATGGTACATCGGCACGTAGAAGCGCCCGGCCGTCTCGCGCGGGCGTCCATGAATCCGTGAAATCGACTGGTTGGGGAAGAATCTCCCCATGGAGAAACGCCCGAGCGTAACTATCACCAGTGGGTCGACGAGGTCGATCTGCTCGTCGAGATAGTCTCGGCACGATTCTATCTCCGACGGTAGTGGATCGCGATTGTTTGGAGGCCGGCACTTCAGCACGTTGCAGATGTACACGGCAGGACGCGCCAGTCCGGCGGCGGCGAGCAGCTCATCCAGGAACTGACCCGCCGGCCCCACGAACGGGCGCCCCTGCCGATCTTCATTCATCCCCGGCGCTTCTCCGATGAACATCACTTCGGCGTCCAGCGGTCCCTCACCGGGCACCGCGTGCACCCGCGTCCGGGAAAGCTGACATAATGTGCAGGCCCGCACCCGCTCGTACAGTTCTTCGGCCTGATCCAGGACGCTCATCGCGCGTCAGCGCTTTCGAAGTCCCGGAGGGCGCAGCGGCGGGCGTCCGGCTGAACGGATGGGGACCCCCGGCCGCCCCCGGTGGGTGTGTTGGTCGCATCGCGCTCGCTGCCGCGCATCAAGCCGCAATCTGCGGCGCGCGCGGCTTCTGCACAATCCAGGCGAAGAGAATTCCTATGAAATACAGGAAGAACAGGGGGCCCGCGACGAGTGTTTGGTTGAATGGGTCAGGGGTCGGGGTGATGACTGCCGCGATGACGAAGATGATGACGATGGCGTAGCGCCAGAACTTTAGCAGTTGGCGCGCACGTACGAGCCCAAGCCTCGCTGCCAGGGCGATCACCATAGGCATTTCGAAGGACACTCCAACCCAAAACACGATCCGCGTCACAAAGTCCAGGTATTCCTTGGCGCCGGTCACATTCTGAAAGTTGTCTTCACCCACCGAAAGCAGGAAGTTCAACGATGCGGGCAGGATTACAAAGTACGCAAACGCCATGCCCGCAAGCAGAAACGCGACGACCCCGAACATGCCTGGCGCGAGCATTCGCCGCTCTCGCGGTGTGAGGCCCGGGACCACGAACGCCAGCACTTCGTAGATGATGACCGGCGATGAGACGATGAGTCCTCCGTATAGACCGATCTTGAACACCACCCCGATCCTGTCGACCGGAGAAAAACTCGATAGCTTGAAATTCGGAATGTCGTTTCGAGCTGGCGCCAGTAGCCAGCCAAGGAGCGTCTCCCAAAAAAAAAACGAGACGAGGGTCCCCACCACCAGCGCGACCGCGCAGATAATGACCCGGTTGCGGAGCTCCTTGAGATGCTCCATCAGAGTCATCTCGGGGCCGCCCGCGTAGCCTCCTACAGGTTTGAGGGATGGTTCGGATTCGGCAGATGGGGCGGCGCTCATGTCTTGCTAGAACACCAACGGAGGGACAGCCGGGCTCGCGCCCTCCGCGCCGAGACTCTCGATGGCAGCGTCGTCCGCTGGTTTGCTGCCGTTCTCGCTCGCGCCGAACCCCCCTTCGGATGCCCCTGAGGTCGCGACGTGGGGCGACTGGAGCGCAGGCAGCTCTAGCGGAGGAGCAACCTCTCGAAGCTCGGCATTAAAGCGCTCTTGTTGCTGTCGAAGGGATTCGCGAGTCGTGTCGACTTCTCCCTTCACCGTTCGATACTGCTCTTCGATGTAGCCAATCTCGTCGCTGAATTCATCGCGTACGGCCCGAGCGTAGCGCTGCATCTGACGGACCGCTCGGCCGATCTGATAGGCAACAGTCGGCAACCGCTCCGGCCCCACCACAACGAGCAGGAGGCCGAGCACCAGCAGGAGTTCCTGGTAGCCAACGCCCAGGAATTCCACCGCAACCTCCTGGGATCAGGCTCCTTCTGTCGAGGCCGCCCCCGGCGGTGGCCTACTTGTCCTCGATGCCGTGATCCTTCAAGTAGTCTACGGCGTCCTGCACTGTGGCGATCTTCTCAGCGTCCTCGTCGCTTATCTCCAGCTCAACGCCGTCCGCCGAGAACTCCTCCTCCAGTGACATAATCAGCTCGACGAGGTCAAGCGAGTCGGCGTTCAAGTCATCGACGAAAGATGCGATTGGGACTACTTCGTCTTCTTCGACGCCCAACTGCTCCACCACGATGGAGCGCACTCGTTCGAACACTGTGGCCACGGTCTAGGTCTCCTGCTGTAGGGGGTCTGAAGGTTCCGCGTCCTGGGGCGGCCCCTCGGCCGATCGCGCGGCCTGGATTCTTGCACTCACCGTCCGGAGCACCCCGTTCACGAACCCCGGCGAACTGTCGCCTCCGTACCGGTGCGCCAACTCGACGGCCTCGTTGACGACGGCTCCGACCGGCGCCGAATTATC
Source organism: Tepidiformaceae bacterium (assembly GCA_041488155.1). Taxonomy (GTDB): domain Bacteria; phylum Chloroflexota; class Dehalococcoidia; order Tepidiformales; family Tepidiformaceae; genus JBGPOS01. The sequence continues at coordinate 33,758 of JBGPOS010000026.1, read as the reverse complement.
GGAAAGCAGTTCCCATATTGCAAGCCGAAGAATGTTCCGGTCAACGACGGCGAGTGTGGAAACGGGATACTGGCGCGCCGCCTCCTGGATGTGCTCATCGAGTTCCGTTTTTCGCCGAACCACGCCGCGCAGAATTCCTCGGCCCAGGCCGGTCGGGCCGGGTAGAGCGATCTCCGGATCTTGATCCTCCTCTTCCCGGATCCTGCGCGCGAAGGCCGTTTCAGCGTCGTGGCCGGCTGTCTCCGATTCATAGAGCGCTTCGAGTACGAGGAAACGTACCCGCCTCATGACGTTTACCGTCACCCCATCACCATGCCGCCGTCCACGTGGAAGCACTGGCCCGTGATGTACGACGCTCCTTCGCCGGCGAGAAACGCCACCAGCGGCGCCACCTCGTCTGGCGTGGCGATGCGGCCAAGCGGGATCTGGGCCATCACGGTCGAGATTTGGGCCGGCGTCATTGAGGCGATGATGTCGGTCTGTACGAAGCCCGGGGCCACCGCGTTCACCGTGATCCCCCGGGACGCTACTTCGCGAGCCACCGCCCGCGTGAAGCCAATGATCCCGGCCTTGGCGGCCGCGTAGTTCGCCTGCCCCGCGTTCCCCATTACACCGACAACGCTGCTGATGTTAATCACCCGGCCTCCCCGAGCGCGCAGCATCGGCCGCAGCGCCGCCTTCGTGACCAGGAACGTACCCCGGAGGTTCGTGTTCTGGACGGCATCCCAATCGGCTTCCGTCATGCGCAACAGGAGACCGTCTCGGGTGATCCCCGCGTTGTTTACAAGAATGTCGAGCGCGCCGTAACGCTCGATGGTTGCCCTCACGATCGCAGAGGCCGCTTCCGGATCAGCCACATCGCCCTGGACCGCGAACGCCTCGCCTCCTTGGCCACGCACAGTCGCGACAACACCTTCGGCCAGCTCCGCGTTCGTGTGGTAGTTGACCGCAACGTGTGCGCCGTGGCGGCCAAGCTCAATGCAAATCGCGCGGCCGATGCCCCGCGACCCACCCGTCACCAGTGCCGTCTTGCCTTCGAGATCCCTCAACCTCGCCCCCTAGAGCTGGACGCGCACGGAGCTCGCGTCGCTGACGTTGACGCAGTTCGACTTACGAAGCATGCGCTTGATGATCGCCGTGAGCACACGCCCCGGGCCGAATTCGATGAACGTCTCCACGCCCTGTGCTCCGAGAAAGTCGACGCTGCGGCTCCATTGCACGGGCTTGCAGACCTGGTCAATAAGCTCGTGCCGGACGGCGATCTCGTCCGAGATCGGCGTGGCCGTGCAGTTGGCGACAACTGGCACGAACGGGTTCGAAATCGACGCCGTGGCGATCGGCTGAATCATGCCGTCTGCTGCCGGCCGCATCAGCGAGCTGTGGAAGGCACCGCTGACACTGAGCGGGATCACCCTCACGGCGCCGCGCGCCTTTGCGTAATCGAGCGCTCGGACCACAGCCTCACGGCGGCCGCCGATGACGATTTGGCCGGGCGCGTTCACGGTGCAGATTTCTGCCCCGGCCTCGCGGCAGACGTCCTCACAGTCGGTGATATCGAGGCCGAGCACCGCTGCCATCGTCCCCGGGTTTCGCTCCCCCGCCGCTTGCATGAGCTCGCCGCGGATCCGGAGGAGCCGGACCGCCTCCTCGAACGGCATGCTCCCCGCAGCCACCAGTGCTGAGTACTCGCCGAGCGAATGGCCCGCCATGTATGCCGGGCGTTCCAGGAAGTCGGGCGATAGCTCCGCAGCTACTTTGAGGAGCGCGAGGCTCGTCACTGCGATCGCTGGCTGACTGTTGCGGGTCTGCTGAAGTTCTTCCTCCGGGCCTTCGAAACAGAGGCGGCTCAAGCCGAACCCAAGGATCTCATCCGCTCGGTCGTAGAGGTCACGGGCCGACGGAAACGACTCGTATAGGTCTTTGCCCATCCCGACGGTCTGTGCGCCCTGGCCGGGAAAGACGAACGCGCGGTCGCGGTGTGGGGAGTCGCCAAGGGCGATGAACGCTGTCATCGCCGGGGGAGACGTTTCTAGTTTTCCAGTTCCGGTGACGGAAGACTGATGGCTTCCCGGCCCCGGTACGTCCCGCAAATCGGGCAAGCGTGATGGGCGAGCCGAGGACTCTTGCAGCGTGGGCAATCGATGATGTGCGGGACGGCTGTTTTCAGGTGACTTCGTCGTTTGCCCTGGCGTGACTTGGGATACTTCCGCTTTGGGAGCGGTGGCATGGCCGGTCTCCTTCAGATCCTTACCCATTTGTTCGCTTCAGCGCCGCAAGAACAGACCAACGGCCGTCGGCCAGTCCGTGCCCGCACCCGCAATTTCCCATGCTCAGATCCATACCGCACTCGGCGCAGATGCCCGGGCAGTCGGGACGGCAAAGTGGCTGCATCGCTGCAGCCGTCTCCGTATATTGCCGCACCGCCTCGCTAATGTCGATCGTGTGGTGAGCGTCGATGAGGAAGTCCTCGGGTTCCCGCTGGACGTTCAAGCGAACGCCCGTGTGCACGTCGACCTGTTGGAGATACACCTCCTCGAACGCGATATCGGTGGTGTATCCGAACGTGGCGAGGCAACGGCTGCACTGCGCCTGAAGTTCGACGCCGGCTTCGGCGAGGACGAGCACGCCACCAGGCGTTCGGATCAGTTCCACGCAGCCTCGCAGCACAGGGTTCTGTGGGAGCAACGAGAAACGGCGCGACGAGCCGACCGGCTCGCGAAGCAGTTGGGAGACGTTGAACTGCATTGACTACCTCGCGGGTGGAGGTAGCGCCAGTATACCGTGGGTCTCAGGAGACCGGCCTGCCTGCCATAATCGCGGCCGCTGCGTGACGTTTTGCTGAATCGCCGCCTGTTGCTTTTCCGAAGCGTTTACGGGCACTCCCTCGCCGGTTAGCCTTCTCGCATGCGGGTGTGTCCCAGCCAATGAGCCAGGTTCTCGAAATCCTCACCCTCCAGAGCCTCGACGATGAGGTTGCCTCCCTCACTGCGGCGCTCGCCGAAGTCGACCGGCGGCTTCTTGGGGACGAGGGGTTGGATGCCGCTCGCGAACGGCTCGCTGCCGCTTCGCAGGCGCTGGTCGATGAGCAGCGCCGCCAACGGAGCGCCGAAGCGGACGTAGCCGGGCTCAGCGCCCGAATAGCGCCCGAAGAGAAGCGCCTCTACGACGGCTCCGTCAAGAACCCCAAAGAACTGGGAAGCATTCAGCACGAGATAGAACTGCTCAAGGCCGCCCGCTCGAAGGTCGAAGATCACTTGCTCGAGGTCCTCTCCAGGCTCGAAGTCCTGGAACCTGAGCTACGCGAGGCGCGAGACGCGGTTGCGGCACTTGAGGAGCGCTGGGCCACGATGAGCGAGGAACTGGCCCGCGATGCAGAACGGCTCAAGAGAGCAATCGCGGCGTCCGATTCGAAACGCGAGGCCCAGAAAGGTCGCCTCCCGGCTCGTTTCTTGCTGTTGTACGAGGACATACGGCGGCGCAAAGGAGGGATGGCCGTCGCCAGGATCCAGGGAAGCGCCTGCTCCGGCTGCCGAATCACCGTGCCCGACGCGGTGCGTAAACGTGCCTTCGGGACGGAAACCATCGCCCAGTGCCCAAACTGCGACCGGATCCTTTGCGTGGGGTGACAGCGTGAAGGCGGTCGGATACTTCGTCGAGGGTGCGAGCCGCGGCGGCGCCCGGCGGTCGGTCGGCGAGCAGAATCGGGCGTTCCTGGACTTCTGCAGCCGCCAGGGCTACGAGGTTGCAGGCACGTTCCTCGAGACCGATGCGCAGGGAGAGGACGCTGGCTTTCGGCAGATGCTCCACTTCCTCCAACGGGAGGATCGTGGCTTCACGGTCGTGGTAGTCGACGCCCTCGGGGCGCTCGGGCCCGACCTGGGACGGGCAGCCATGCGACTGCTGACCATCGAGAACTGCGGCGTCCAGGTCGTTTCCTGCCAGACAGGGCGCGAGGTGGCGCGCGAACTCGTCACCACCTGGGCCGACCGCGGTGATGGCACGCCGGTCTCCGAAAGGGTGCGGGCGGCCATGCGCAGGAAGGCGATCCGAGGCGAAGTGCTCGGGAGGCCACCGTACGGCTACCGGGTCGGTGCCCGCCACCGCCTGGAGCTGGTGCCGGAAGAGGCCGTGGTGGTCCGCTACATCTACCGGCTCTACCTCCAGGAGGGGATGGGAATCCGGCGCATAGCGGGGCAGCTGAACCAAGAGAACGTCACGACGCGCCGGGGCGGTCGCTGGAGCATGGTCACCATCCGGGACTTGCTGAGGAATCGCTCCTACCTCGGCACCTACACGCGGTTCGGCGTGAAGGTGCCGGGCAGCCATCCCGCCCTCGTCTCGCCGGACGACTTCAGGCGAGTGCAGGAGCGGCTCCAATCCCGTCATCGCGGGGGACGCGAACGGACGGTCGTGCCGTTCCTGTTGAGCGGGCTCGTCTACTGTGGGCGATGCGGCAACCGGGCGATCGGCGTTAGCAGGCGCCAAAAGTGGACAACCAAAAGCGGCGAGCTGAAGCAGGCGTCATATCGCTACTACCAGTGCGAGAGCCGGACGAACCAGAGCGCTTGCGGCTACAACACACAGCGCACGGCCGACCTCGAGGCTCACGTGCGCGAGATGCTGGCCGAGAACGCCCCCGGCGCCAGCCGGGTAAAGCGCGCTGGCAACGTCGACTCGTACGTGCTCGACATGATGGGCCAGGTCGATCGTGTCGAGGCCCAAATGAGGAAGACTCGCCGGCAGGTCGAGGAGCTCGTGGCGGATGCCGCCCACGGCCACATCACGGTCGAGCGGATGAAGCTGCTCGGCTCGGAGCTGGCCCGTGAGCAGCAGGGACTCGAGGGGGAGCTGACTTCGGCACGCGGCCGGGTGGCCGCACAGCAGACGGAGGCGGAGCGCCGGCTGCACCTTGAGGCGACGCGAATGCGGTTGGTACGGGAATGGGAGTCGCTCGCCTTCGCCGAGCTGCAGTCGGCCCTTCGCGAAGTAGTCGATCGGATTGAGGTCGATGGCCCCGAGTCGAAGCTGTTCTTGCGGCCTTGACCGGGCAACCGCTGGAATAGCCCCCGGCCCTACAGCTCGTCGCGAAGGTAGGCGGTCGCGAGGGAGTCCGCATACTCGTTCCAGAGCGAGCCGTTGTGGGCGCGGATCCACTGGATGGAGGCGAGCGGGCGAGCCTTCGCCAGCTCCCACGCCCGCTGCACCAGGTCGAGGTTCTTGACCTCGCCTTCTTTGCGCTTCCAACCTCGTGTCTGCCACCCCGCAGCCCACTTCGTCAGCGTGTTCACGACGAGCAGGCTGTCCGAGTAGACCGCCACTGACTGGGTGGGGGTGACCAGCTCCAGCCCGGCGATGATGGCGGTCAGCTCCATCCGGTTGTTCGTGGTCGCGGGCTCCGAACCGTGGTGTTGTTCAATGACCTTGCCTTCGCGTACGACGACGGCGCCCCAGCCGCCGGGCCCGGGGTTGCCGGCGCAGGAACCGTCGGTGAAGACGCCGTCCTGCGGTCCGCCGTTGAATCGGGTCAGTACTTCCGCCAGGGGGAGGTTCAGCTCTCGGGTGACCGACGGCCGAGGCTTGCCTTCTTTGGAGGGCGTCGCTCCTTCTGTGGAACTGGCTTGATTGCGGCAGCGAATGCACCGTTTCGGGGTCCAGCCGGGGTATCGGGTGCGGACCGCCGCGGGGAGGGTGAAGGAATCGCCGCAGGTTTCGCAAGTTAGCGTCGTGGGGAGAGTCACCGAACGAGTATAAGGTGAATCTGCGACGTCCCTCGCGTCCGCCGCGAACCGCCTCGCTACGGGTCGACGAAGAAGTCGCCGGTCATGTCGTGGACGGTGCAAAAGAAGAGGAAGCGGCTCGGAGCGGGTGCGGTGAACGTCTGGGTTTCGGTGCAGGGCCCCAGGCAGGTCTCGCCGTGCGGCAGGCCGGGTACGGTGAAAGAGAGATTGTGCTGCACCCCTGGTTCCTCGTTCTGGAGGATAGCTGTGACGCGAGCGCCCGCGCGGGCGCGGACAGATGCCTGGTCGAAGGCGAGGTTGGCAGCGCGAAGCCGAATCGTCACCGCCCCGGGCGGGGCCACCGGAGTGGTCGGGGCGGCAAGCTGCGTGGCCGCTTGCTGGGTCGGCGCCGGTGTCGTGCTCGGGGTTGCCGCCGGTGATGGGCGGGAAGTGCCGACGGGAGCCGGCGTCGAGGTCGCCGAAGGTGTCCGCACTCCTTCTGTAGCCGTTGTGGCCCCAGGCGTCCTGAATTCGATAGCCGGACGTGTTTGGTCCGCCGAGCCCTGGCCGCCTCCGCAGCCGGTCAGGGCGACCACGGCGGAGGCGAGCGCTCCAAAGAGGAGCGGTGCAAGGGCGACTCGCCATGTCGTAGCCACAACGGATCCTCTCTTCGTGCCCGGCGCCGGACATTAGGCTGCACTCGCCCACCGGAGGTGGAGCCCGAGTGGAGACGGTCCCGCGAAAGAAAAAGTTTGCGTTGAACGCTTGGAACCCGCTCCGTCAGCCTCTCGCGCTCCTGCGCCTCGAGTTGAAGGGAGAGAGGCCGGCGGGAGGGGGATGTGGCTACGACAGAGGGCGTGGAGTGGCCAGACATGCCACCAGAATCCAGCGCGCTCGCCCTAGCTCGAAGAGGGCCCTGTCCCCCCTCCGCCATAATTCCTTGGACGAAGGCTGGGGCTATACTTCTCGCCACTAGCTTGCGGTGAGCTTCCAGACCGGAGCGGGATGTAGTCGAGCAATGTGGCGACGATTGGGGCTGAAGCGAAGACCCGAGGCGGACGAAGGCGCATCTCGGTCCGACCCGCTTGCCCTTCCTGACCACCCGTTCTCGGGTGACCGGCCTATCACGAGCGCAACCGCCGACCGGTTGAACCGGGTGGCATTCGCGCAGGCACTCGCAACCGCTGTCCGGAGTTGGCGCGGCCGGGATAGTCTCGTGCTTGCGCTTTATGGGGCCTGGGGCGCGGGCAAGACATCGATCGTCAACCTAGTCAACGAAGAGTTGACGAAAGAAGACCCGAAGCCTCTCTTGGTGGCCTTCAATCCCTGGGAGTGGTCTGGCCACGAGGAACTCGCCACCGCGCTCTTCCGGGAAATCGAGCTTGCTCTTCCCTCGGCGACGAATCGCGAGGCCGCCTCGGCGGCTGAGAAACTGCGCGCCTATGCCGCCGTTCTCGAAGCCGGCGTAACCCTCGCAGATGCAGTTCCGCGTCTGGCCATGGCCGTGGGCTCGGTGCTCGTCGCGGCGGGGGCCGGAACGCTCGCCATCGATTTTGTTTCCAGCAAGTGGGTGGGTCTGGTAGTCGTCGCGTTGGGTGCCCTCGCGCTTGCGTTGTCCCAGGTCCGACGAGTCACGGACTCTCTAGCCGCCGTGGTCGAGCGGGGTTCGCCGACCCAAACCAAGTCATTGGACGCCGCAAAGAAGGAGCTTGCGGAGGCTCTTCGAACCTACAGCCGGACCATGCTCGTAGTCGTGGACGACATCGACCGTCTCACGCCGCCCGACGCCGTTCGAATGCTCCAGCTGATCAAGGCAAACACTGACCTCCCTGGGCTCGTGTTCTTGTTGGCGTTCGACCGTGACTCGGTAGCCAAGAGCGTGCAGGCAGCGTTGAGCGTCGACGGAATCGGGTACTTGGAAAAAGTGATACAGGTGGGCTTCGATGTACCGGCCCCCGACGTGGTTGAGCTCGGCGAGCTTCTCGTGGAGGGGGTTAACAATCTGCTCCAATCGCCGGCAATCCTCACCAACTTCGATGTGTCGAGGTGGCAGGATCTGTACGTCAATGGCCTCTTGCCGCTCCTGAACACGCCGCGCCGAGTGATCCGTTTCGTCTCCATGGTCACGTTCGTGCTTGCGCGGTACGTCGAACGTGACCAGTGCAATGTGGACCCCGTCGACTTCATCGCGGTCGAAGCGCTTCGCGAGTTTGAACCGGAGCTCTATCAGTCAATCCGAGGCGCCAAGAGAGTCCTCACGGGGCCCTCCACTGGAGCCACTCGGGAGCAGGAGGCGACCAAGCAGGAGATTGGCCCCATCCTTCAACTCGCGAAGAGCTCGAAGGCGGCTCCTGCGGCAGAGAGGATCGTGCGTCAATTGTTCCCAGCCGCGGAGTGGACTTCTACTGGAGTCGGTCAAGCGGTGGATCGCAATCGCGCGCTGAATGCTCGACGCGTGTCGCACGAGCAGATGTTCGACCGCTATTTCCAATTCACAGTCCCAAGCCGGGATCTCTCTGAGGGACAACTGACGGAAACGGTGCAACTCGCCACCGGAGACCAAGCAGAGCTGGTGCACGCCCTCCGCGCCCTTATGGCGCGAGGCTTGATGAGGGTCTTCCTAACGAGGCTCCAGGCCGCAACGGACCTGGTTCCGCGAGGGGCTGAGGTCGTCTTCATCGCGGGGTTATTCGATGTGGGGGATGAGCTCGAGGGACAGGTAGAACGTGTTCTCGAGGCTAGTGAGATCCTGCTCGCCCAATTTCTCATCGAGGACCTGCTGGAACGCGAGCCCACGCCGGAGCGAATAGGGTTGCTGAGATCTGCGGTGGAACGGTCCAGCGGCGTAGCGCTGCCATTCGAGGTGGTTGAGCTCCAATTGCACCGCCACGAGCGAGATCGCACTCCCGTTATCGAGGAGGAGCCACTCAAGGTCTTGGCCGCTGAACTCGTTCCTCGGATACCGGTGCTGGCAGAGGAGAAACGCCTGCTGAACCACCGCCATCTTGCCGCCCTTCTCTACGCTTGGGGAAAGTGGGCCGAAGGCGAGGCAAAGACGTGGGCGGAAGAGGTTGGTGGTTCGCCGGCCGGTTTGGCGCGACTAGTGCGGGCATTTCAACATTACACTCGCGAGGATGGGGAGCACCCCCTAGTGAAGTTCATTGATCTCGCGTCGGCGAAGGACCGAGCCCGAATATGGCTGAACGACCAGGCAACCGAAGCGAAAGACAGGGAGAGTTTCGAAGAGTTGCTCGCTCCGCCATCGGCGTTCGACCGAATTCGCGCATCCGCAAAGGAGCTAGACACTGAACAGGCAGAAGGCGAATGAAGGCCGGAACTCCGACCCCAAGAGGCGCTCCCTCAGAACGACGCCCGTTGTCGAGCCGCATGAAATCGGGGTCTAACTCTAGCTCGAAGGGGTTCATGGCGCCGGGCTGGTGGCCGTCGAACGCGAAGTCAGGACGCCGGCGGGAGGAATTCGTAGGCGAGCAAGACCTCGTGGTCGTGCCAATCCGGGGGAGATTTGAGCAGGGGCAGGATGGTGCGGTACCAGCGGTCCTGGTCCGGGTCGTTGGCGTTCGCTTCGTAGTGTTCGCGGCTATCGAACAGGACGATGTTGAGGAGGACGTTGGGGTCGCGCTGGCTGCGGGCGACGTAGATGCGGATCGGTCCGTCGATCCGGGAGCCGCGGCCTCCGCCCCATTCTTCGAGGGCCTTAAGGACCGGGGCTTCCATCCCGGGCTTCACGTGCATCGTGGCAATCGTCCCAAACACCGGTTCCCTCCCGCACTGCGATGCGCCCGAGTATACGCCGGCCCTTCTGCCTCGGAGACGGCCGGGAGCGGCGCCGAGCAGGGAGCCTGGGCCGGTCGCGCGCTTCGGAGCACACCCGTGGGAGGATCCTGTTACGCTGCAGATGGTCCAGCGGGCCGGGCGATCGCCCTGAAAGGGGAGGAAAGTCCGGACTCCACCGGGCAGGGTGCCGGGTAACGCCCGGGCGGCGCGAGCCGACGGAAAGCGCAACAGAAACATACCGCCCGTGGAGACACGGGTAAGGGTGAAATGGTGCGGTAAGAGCGCACCGGCGTCCTGGCAACAGGGCGGCCGTGCAAACCCCACCCAGAGCAAGGCCAAATAGGGGAGAAGGGCGCCCGGCCCGTTACCACTCCCGGGTTGGCTGCTAGAGCGGCGCAGCGATGCGCCGTCGAGATAGATGGTCGCCGCCTCCGTCCGCGGGGGTACAGAATCCGGCTTACAGGCCCGCTGGACCAGCACTTCCCCCAATTCGTCCCGTTGCCGCATCCCTCCTCTCCCTGTGCACCGGGACGGGTGACTGGTGGCCTCCGGAAGGCCGGGCTCGTTGCGCGTTATCGGGAAACGCAATGTGATGGGCTCAGGAACCAGCCATGCAGAGCGAACGACCGACCCGGGATGGGAGCGCGGGCGCGGTCCCTGCACGACGCAGGGGGCTGGGCCTGCTTGTCGTGGGCGAAGGGATCTCCGTCGCGGGCGACTGGGTGCTCATCACTGCAGCGGCGATCGTCGTCTTTCAAGAGACCGGCTCGACCACCGCCGTAAGTATCCTCCTGGCGCTCTCGGCTGTGGCGACGGTGGTCCTTGGCCCCTTCGCGGGAGCTGTGGCCGACCGCTATGACCGCCGCCTGCTGATGGTTACGGCCGACGCCGGGAGCGCGGTGGCGCTCGGCATCTGCGCTACGGCGTACGGGCTGGGGTCCCACCTCTGGGTTGTCTATGGGTCTGTGCTGGCAGTGGGGGTGCTCGCGGCGTTCGACAGGCCCGCGAGCGAGGCGCTGCTGCCCTCACTCACCGACGAAGATGGACTGGGGCGAGCGAACAGCGCGTTACGATTGTCCACTCGCCTGGCGATGATCGGGGGTCCGGCGCTGGCAAGCGGGCTCATGGGGGCCGGCGGCTTCCGGCTGGTGTTGGGAGTGGATGCGGTCAGCTTCGTGGCTTCAGCGTGGCTGGTGACAGGCATCGCCAGGCCGGCCACGGCGTTCGTCGCGCGTGCGCATTCGACCTTCCGGAGCGCACTCGACGGGATTGGCTACGCGGCCTCGCGCCACAACATTCGAACGGTGATCGCGGCCATCGGCGTGACGATGTTCGTGGCGCCGATCGTGAACGCAGGCACGCTGGCACTGGTGTCCGACGAGCTGAAGCTGCCGGAGAGCCGCTACGGCATCCTGCTCTCTGCAGAAGGGGTTGGAGCACTCGTCCTCGCAGTGGCGTTCATCTACTTGGGCCCGAAGCTGAAGCTGCTGCTCACCGGGGCCGGCGCATTGATCGCGACCGGCGCAGCGACGGTCGCCCTGAGTACGGCGAGCGGGCTCGGTCCTGCGGCAGCGGCGATGGCGGTGATGGGGATGGGCGTAGTTGGGCTGCAGGTCGCGTTTGCGAGCTACCTCCAGCAGGAATCGTCGGACGAGCTCCGGGGCCGGGTGATGAGCCTCGTCTCGATGGTCGCTTCGTTGGCGGGGCTGCTGGGCTTCGCCCTGGCCGGGCCGTTCGTGGAACTGGTCGGTGTGCGGAACGCGTTCTCGGTCGCGGGGCTGATCATGAATCTCAGTGCTCTGCCCGTGTTGCTGTTGGTCTGGACTTCGATCCGCCGCCCAGCTATCACCACCGCCTGACCGCTCCCGGGTCATTGTGCGCGAGTTGCTAGCCCGGAAGGAGCTGCCAGAGGCCGCCCGGGGAGACCGTGCCGGGCGCGAGGCCTTCTCTGGCCACGCGGTTCGCAGTGTCCTGTAACAGGCGGTTCACCGGCGTTGGCACACCGTGGAGGCGTCCAAGCAGGCAGATTTCTCCGTTGAGCCAATCAGCTTCGACGGTGCCCGTGCCGCGAACGACGCTCTGCCACGACGAACCGCCCTGGCGCCGCCCATCGCCGATGGGCTTCACCTGGATCAGGTGGCCCCGTCGGGCGCGGAACTCGTCGTCGGTCGCGAAGTCGATCCCGGCTGCCCTGTAGCAGGCCAGCGCTTCTTCGCGGGCCCGGCGGAGCATCGGGCCCCCGTCCGCCTCGTGCCCGCAGATGGCCTGGAAGGCATTTCCTAGATTCATCAGCAGCTTGGCGTATTTCTGACGCATGACGGTGGGGTCGGGCTGGGCGCTGAAGCCAGCGGCCTCGAGATCGCGGCAGACGGCCTCGATGGTGGAGTCGGTGCCGAGCGGGTACCGGCCGGCGTCGAGGATGCCGGGGACCGGAGCGGAGTTCTGCTGGACGACTCCTGGTTCGAGGTGTGTCGCGGGGAGCATCACGACCATGGCGTAGACGTTTTCGAAGCGCCGCAGGGCCATGCGCTCGTTCGCCACGCCGTTCTGGGTGCAGATGACCGGTAGGGAGCTTCCTGCCGCTGCGCGGAGTGCCTCGAGGGCGGCGATCGTGTCCTGGGACTTCATGCCGAGGATGACCACGTCGTCCGGGCGGAAGTCGATCCCTTCCGGGTCGGCGGCTACGGGGATGGTAAGGGTCTCGGTCCACTCCGGCGTTTCGAGCGTGAGTCCGCGGTCGCGGATGGCGTCGAGGTGACGGCCGCGGGCGATGAGCGCGACGTCCTTACCGGCACGGTGCAACCGCGCTCCGATGACGCCCCCGACGGCGCCCGCGCCATAGACGATGTATCTCACGGCCGCTGTCGATCTCCGCAGAGGATCATGGCGTGCATGATCCCCGAGTGGAAGACGTACGGTCTAGGGGCGAGGCAACCAAACCTCGACACCCCAACCCGAATTCCGTCCCATTCCTTCCGGGCCTACGACGACTTCTTCAGGAACAGCTGAAGCTCTATCGTGCCGTGGTCCTCGATCGAAAGAACGGTCGCACCCGAGGGCTTCGAAATCGAGTAGTCGCTGAACTGGATTTCGATCGAACCGACGACGACGATCAGCCCCGATTTCATCTGCGCCTGGGCGGGGATGGCGACTTCGCGAGTCACTCCGTGGAGGGTGAGCTTGCCCTTCAAGGTGGTGTCAAAGGCCTGGCCGCTGAGCAAGGTGTCGGGCAGGGTAATGGGGTCAGAGAGCGCGAAGGTGGCCTTCGGGAACTTATTGGTCTCGATGGCCTGGTTTCGGAGCTGGCCGTCGCGCAGGCCACTGTCGCTCGCCAGCTTCGTCAGGTCGGCTTCGAAGGTGGCAGACTTGACCGTGTTGCCCTCGATCACCAGCTGACCGGTTACTCCCGATGTGCGCCCCACGGCGGTGTTCACGCCGATGCGGACGAGTTGCTCGTTGACCCGGTAGCCGAGGAAGGTTTGCTGGCTCGTATCGGGGACCCAGGTGCCCGGGAGCCCCGGTGAGGGCTGGGGACTGCTCGTCGAAGCGGTGGAGGCGGTAGGCGAAGCCGGGATCGAATCGAGGGCGCTGGAGAGAGTGACCTTCGGCGGGGCGTCGTCGCGGAGCACCAGGTACCAGAAGAGGCCCCCGGCGATTGCGATCGTTGCGACGCCTCCGGCCGCAAATCCCAGCAGGATTTTCCTTCGTTTGTCCACTGCTGCCTCCGTGGTTGCTGCCCGCCGCCGAGAATAGCGGAGCGGCGGTGAGGGGCCGGTTCAGGCGACCTGCAGCCCGACATCGAACGTCCCGGCGTATCCGGCGCTTCTCTTTGTCAGTTGCAAGAGCGTCTGGCCTCCGGATTGCCGAAAAATGTCGCACGGCCCTGGTACCAGCCTGGAGAGATTGTCGTGAACTGCGCCTTCCCGGTCGAATCGGTGAGCTGGTAGCCGCGAAGGAACTTCTGTCCCCTGGTGTTGAAGCCCGTAAGGCCGTGAGCAGGAGACCCGAGGATCGGGGCGGCCCCGTCACTTCCTGGCAGGCTCGGGAAGGATTCGGACCGACGGACGGTAAGGCCACGAATACTGCGACAGAAGTCCGTATTCCGGGAATGGCGCCTCTGCCACGTTGATGCCACACGCCGCCAGGAGCCCGGATTCGTGACGAACCTCACGGTTCCCGGAAGCGACTGGCGCAACGTTGTTCTTGGAGGAACGGAGCATGGCGATCGACGGCAGCCTGCTCCCGTACGTGGGACCGGCGGTGGTCTGCGTGCGGGGGCCTTCGAGAAGCGGAAAGACTGCCCTCTGCGAACGGTTGGTGGCCGCAATTGAGGCTCGTGGCAAGCGAGTCGCCTACCTCAAGCGCACCCATCACGCGTTGGACCTGCCGGACAAGGCCTCCGGCCGAATCTGGCAGCGCGGCCCGTCCGCGATGGTCCTCCGCGCCACCGACCGTCTACAGCTCACGCTCCCGCCGGGCGCCCGCACCGTGGACAGCCTCCTGGCTTGCTTTCCCCCCGGGATCGACCTCGTCCTCCTCGAAACTCACACCGCCGAGCCGTTTCCCACCATCCTCTCCGATCGACTCCTCCCGGCCGCTGGCGAAGAAGTCATCGGCCGATGGGCGCTGGAGACTGTGGAGGCCGGGGTCCCCGGCCTCGTAGAAGCAGCCCTGGCGCGGCTCCCCTCCGACCGCAACCTCGACCTCGCCCTGCGGGCGGCGCTGCGCATGCACGGCAGCCACGTCTGTGCGGGCTTGGTCCTCGGCACGCGCCTGGCCCTCCACGGTGCGGCTCTGCTCGGGGTCGAGGTGCCGGACGGCAAGAAGCGCCTCGTCGTCACGGTCGAGACCGACCGCTGCGCGGTAGACGCCATCCAGGCGGTCACGGGTTGCCGGCCAGGCAAGCGCACCATGCGCCTCCTCGATTACGGAAAGCTCGCGGCGACTTTCATCGACCAGTGGGAAGGCCGCGCCATCCGGGTGGCCGCCCGCGGAGAGCTGCGCGAGCTGGCGACGGCCCGAGGTCTCGCCGAGGACCGGCACGAAGCTCAGCGGCTCGCCTACCTGGCGATGGACGCCGAAGAACTCTTCAACTGGAGCCCGGCGGATGCTGCGATCGCCCAGTTCGACCTGCCCGGCCCGCCGCGGCGCCGGGTGCTCTGTGCGACGTGTGGAGAAGAAGTCTCAGACGGACGCGAAATTCCGACCGAGTCGGGCTCCTGCTGCCGGCCTTGTGCACTGGCAGTCCAGGTGTCCCGCGAGACCGAGGCGGTGTAAGGCATGGCCATCAATCGAAGGGCCTTTCTCAAGCTCGGCGGGGCCGGTGCAGCAGGAGCCGCGGCGCTCTACCTCGAAACCCAGATGGCCTTCCTCCAGGCGGCGCCAGGCATCGAGAATCCCTTGGCCTTCTACCCGAACCGTGGCTGGGAGAAGGTTTATCGGGACCAGTACCGCTACGACAGCACCTTCACCTTCGTTTGCGCCCCCAACGACACACACAACTGCCGTCTGCGCGCCTTCGTCCGCAACGGTGTGGTAATCCGCACCGAACAGAACTACGACAGCGGGCGCGTCAAAGACCTCATGGGCAACCAATCAACGGTCCACTGGAACCCCCGCGGCTGTCTCAAGGGCTACACGGTGCAGCGTCGTATCTACGGACCCTATCGCCTCAAGCAGCCCATGGTGCGCGCCGGCTGGAAGAAGTGGGCCGACGCCGGCTTCCCGCCGCTCGACGCCGCGAACCGGACGAAGTTCAAGTTCGACTCGCGCGGCACCGACACCTTCTCGCGGGTCGCCTGGGACGACGCTTTCAAGTACATCGCCAACGGTCTGGTCGCCGTCGCGAAGCGCTATTCGGGCGACGAAGGCAAGCGCGTCCTCCTCGCTGAAGGCTACCAGCCAGAGATGGTTGAAGAGGCCCAGGGCGCGGGCACGCGAACCTTCAAGCTGCGCGGAGGCATGGGCCTCACCGGCGTCATGGGCAAGTACGGCATGTACCGCGCCAACAACATGATGGCCCTGCTCGACGTCTTTGTGCGCAAGGTCGAGCCCGAGAAGGCCCTCGCCGGCCGCAACTGGTCGAACTACACCTGGCACGGCGACCAGGCCCCCGGCCACCCATTCGTCCACGGCCTGCAGGCGTCGGACGCCGACTTCAATGAGATGCGCCACGCGCGAATCCACATCCAGGTCGGGAAGAACCTCGTCGAAAACAAGATGGCCGATTCGCACTGGTTCCATGAAGTCATGGAGCGTGGCGGCAAGATCGTCACGATCACCCCGGAGTACAGTCCGCCAGCGACGAAGTCGGACTACTGGATCCCCTGCCGGCCGGGCCTCGGCGACACCGCCATCTTCCTCGGGGTCACGAAGCTGCTGATGGACCGGAACCTCTACGACGCGGCCTTCGTCAAGGGCTTCACGGACTTCCCCATCATTATCCGCACAGACACGCTCAAGCGGCTGAACCCGATCGACGTAATCCCCGGCTACAAGGCCTCGCTGCCGGACAACGGCCCCAGCTACACCCTCCAGGGGCTCACGAAGGACCAGTACGCGAAGCTGCAGGATTACGTCATCTACGACGCGAAGTCGAAGTCGCTGAAGGCGATCAACCGCGACGATGTCGGCGCCCACCTCACTGAGAAGAACCTCGACCCGGACCTCGAGTATTCGGCGAAGGTGACGCTCATCGACGGCCGCCAGGTCGACGTGATGACCCTCTGGCAGGCCTACCGGCTCCACCTCAAGGACTACGACCTCGACACTGTCGCGGAGATCAGCGGCTCACCGAAGGACCTGATAGAGCGGCTCGCCAACGACCTCGCGACGATCAAGCCCGCTGCCATCCACGTCGGTGAGGGCGTCAACCACTGGTTCCACGCGACCCTTCACAACCGCGCCACCTACCTGCCGCTCATGCTCACCGGCAACATCGGCATCCCCGGCGGCGGCTGCTACACCTGGGCGGGTAACTACAAGGCCGCCCTCTTCCAGTCGACGCCGGCGAGCGGTCCGGGGTTCAAGGGCTGGGTCGCCGAAGACCCCTTCGACCCTAACCTCGACGCCAACGCCGACGGCAAGATCATCAAGGCCCACGCCTACACGAAGGACGAAGAGCCTGCCTACTGGGACCACGGCGACCAGGCCCTGATCGTCGACACGCCCAAAGCGGGACGCAAAGTCTTCACCGGCAAGTCACACATGCCGACCCCCACGAAAGTCATCTGGACGACGAACGTCAACCTCATCAACAACGCGAAGTGGGCGTACGGCGTCCTCTTCAACGTCCTCCCGCGGATCGACATGATCATCACCCAGGACATCGAGATGACGGCCTCCTGCGAGTACTCCGACTTCGTCCTCCCCGCCAACTCGTGGCTAGAATTTCAGCAGCCCGAAGTCACTGCATCGTGTTCGAACCCGTTCCTCCAGATCTGGAAGGGCGGCGCTAAACCCATCTACGACACGAAGGACGACATCGCCATCATGGCCGGCGTCGCGAAGGCGCTCGGCGAGGCGACGGGGGATAAGCGCTTCGCGGACTACTGGAAGTTCGCGCTCGAAGGCCGGACGGATGTCTACATCCAGCGACTCCTCGATGCCTCCGGCACGACCCGCGGCTATCGGGTCGACGACATCCTCCGCGGCCAGTACGGCGAGCCCGGCGCCGCCCTCATGCTCTTTCGCACGTACCCTCGCATCCCCTTCTGGGAGCAGGTCCACGACAACATCCCGTTCCACACTGACGATGGCCGCCTGCACTCGTACTGCGACATCCCCGAAGCGCTCGAATACGGCGAGAACTTTGTCGTCCACCGCGAAGGGCCTGAGGCGACGCCCTACCTGCCCAACGTGATCGTTAGCTCCAACCCGCTTATTCGGCCGAACGACTACGGCATCGCGTGGGACGACCTCGATCCCGAGAAACGGACGGTGCGCAACGTCCGGCTCCCCTGGAGCGAGGTCAAGAAGACCAAGAATCCGCTCTGGGAGAAGGGCTACAACTTCTATTTCCTCACCCCCAAGACCCGCCACACCGTCCACTCATCCTGGGCTGTGACGGACTGGAACGTCCTCTGGGCGAGCAACTTCGCGGACCCCTATCGCTCGGACAAACGCCTCCCCAGCGTCGGCGACCAGCAACTCCACATGAACCCGGAAGACGCGAGGGACCTCGGCATTGCTGATGGCGACTTCGTCTGGGTCGACGCCAACCCGGCCGACCGGCCGTACCTCGGCTGGAAGGAGACCGACGCCCATTACAAGGTCGCCCGGCTGATGCTCCGCGTGAAGTTCAACCCTGCCTACCCGCGCGGGGTCGTGATGACCAAGCACGGCAACTTCATCGCAACGGAGAAAACGGTCAAGGCGCACGAGACGCGGGCAGACGGCCGCGCCGTCTCCGAAGACACCGGCTATCAATCGAATTTCCGTTACGGCTCACACCAGTCAGTGACGAAGGACTGGGCGATGCCGATGCACCAAACGGACACCCTCTTCCACAAGGCGAAGATCGCCCAGGCGTTCCTGTTCGGCGGCGAAGCCGACAACCACGCCATCAACACCGTGCCCAAGGAGACGCTCGTGCGCATCACAAAGGCCGAGGACGGCGGCCCCGGCGGCAAGGGCGCCTGGGCGCCTGGCGCCAACGGCAAGAGCCCCGGCGCTGAGAACGACTTCATGAAGACCTACCTCGCCGGCGGCACGATCCGCTTGAAGGGAGCCTAGGCCGTGGCACAGAAGGAATTCGAAGCGGACGACCCGTACGAGTTCGTCGCCGTCCGCTTCGCCATGGCGCCCGGCGTCGACGCTGAAGAGGTCATGGCCCGTTGTTTCATCGAGGAGTATGCCCTCCTGGGCGTCCCTCGCGACCGGATCATGCATCTCTTCCGGTCGCAGTTCTTCGGCGGCACCCACGCCATCCTCGAAGCGAGGGGCGAGGCCTTTGTCCAGGAGGTCGCCGACCGCGTATTCGGCCCCGAGACGGCCGGGGAGGTGCGGTGATGGCGAAAGTATTCAACTGGCAACTCGGCCGCGACATGGACTATCGCTTCGACAACGGCGGGGCGAAGCGCCAGTTCGCGGCGGTCTTCAACATCAACCGCTGCATCGCCTGCCAAACCTGCACCATGGCCTGCAAGTCGACCTGGACGTTCTCGCCGGGGCAGGAGCTCATGTGGTGGAACAACGTTGAGACCAAGCCATACGGCGGTTACCCCCAGCACTGGGACGTCAACGTCCTCGAACTGCAGGAGAAGGCCAACCCCGGCGGACAGGTCTGGAACGCCGCCAGGAAGGACCCGAAGAACTCCCCCTACGGAACCTTCGAAGGCAAGACCGTCTTCGAGACGGCCGACGGGGTTACGAACCTGGTGACCGGTTACATCCCAACCGAGGACGAGTGGAAGGCTCCCAACATCCACGAAGACTCGGCGACCAGGTTCCCGAAGCAGGGCGTCTCGCTCCCGGAACACTCGGGCTGGTTCTTCTACCTTCAGCGGATCTGTAATCACTGCACCTACCCGGCCTGCCTCGCCGCCTGCCCTCGCAACGCGGTCTACAAGCGCGACGAGGATGGCATCGTCCTCATCGATCAGAACCGCTGCCGGGGCTACCGGAAGTGCGTCGAAGCCTGCCCCTACAAGAAGTCCATGTACCGGCCCAGCACTCGGACCTCGGAAAAGTGCATCGGCTGCTATCCCCGCGTCGAAGGTACCGACCCCCTCACCGAAGGCCTCCCCATGGAGACCCGTTGCATGACCGCCTGCGTCGGCAAGATTCGCCTCCAGGGACTGGTCCAGGTCGATGCCACGGGCCGATGGATAGAAGACCGCGCCAATCCCCTCTACTACCTCGTCCAGGTCGAGAAGGTCGCGCTGCCCCTCTACCCACAGTTCGGTACCCAGCCCAACGTCTACTACATCCCTCCCCGCTGGGTCCCACGTCCGTACCTCCGTCAGATGTTCGGACCGGGGGTTGACGACGCGATCGCGCGCTACAACAACCCCAGCCGCGAAATGCTCGCCGTGCTGCAACTCTTTCGCGCCAGCCAGCGGATCGTCTTCAGTTACAAGATTGAAAACGGACCGAAAGTCAGCGAACTCAACATCGGCGGACAGGTCCGCGAGATCTTCAACGACACGATCATTGGCTTCGACAGCAAGGGCAAAGAAGTCGTCCGTGTCTCCGTGGAAGAGCCGATCTTCGAACGTCCGGCCCAGTTCGCGATGAACACGATATGAGGAGGCGAGTTGTGAACACGCGACCAACGGCCACGATCGTCGCCACCGAGAGACTGGTGGAGCGGGCGCTCGGCTACGCCCTCATCGCACGCTGCCTCGCCTACCCGGACGACTCGGCGGTTGCCGGCATGCAAGCCGTCGCAGCTTCAGCCGGAGGCATCCCTCATGGGACTGCCCTCGACGAACTCGTCTCGGCCGCGCGCGGCGCCTCGCGCGAAGTCCTCGAGCCCACGTACATCGAGTTGTTCACCCTCAGCAGCTCGCCCGATTGCCCTACCTTCGAAACCGCGTTCGTTTCCGTCGAGGCCGCTCAACAGACCGCCAGCATGGCCGACATTGCTGGCTTCTACCGGGCCTTCGGCGTCGACACCGGCGACACCGGCTTCCGCCCCGACGACATATCCGTCGAGTTGGAGTTCATGGGGTTCCTCTGCCGCAAGCAGGCGTACGCGATCGAACGCCTCGGCGCCCCTCGCGTGGGCCAGGTGCTTCGCGTCCAACGGCTCTTCATGCGTGAGCACCTCGGCCGCTGGGCCGGGGCCCTCGGGCGGCGCATCGTCTCGCGGGCCGGCGTCGCGCCTTTCTACGCGACCCTTGGGGCGGCCCTGGAAGCCTGGATCGGTGCTGAGTGCGAACTCCTGGCGGTGGGTCCGATCGATACCGTCGACGAACCCCTGCTCGACTGGCCCGAACCCGACGACGCCAGCTGCGGCGCCGACGGCGCGGGCGCGGTCATCAGCTTCGACGACATCCCCGTCATCTGAGGTGATGCATATGACTCTTCCAAAGTTCGTCCGCCGCCGTTTCCTGTCAGTCGCTGGGGCCCTTGCGGTACTCCTCGCAGCCGGTGTGCTCCAGCTTGCGGCGGCGAACCCGGCGGCCTCCCAGACCCTCGCCTTGACGGCCTACCAGTCTGATCAGGACCCCGGCCTCAACCCAAAGGCCGATGCCTGGGACCGCGCTGTCCACGTGCAGGTACCACTTACCGCGCAGGGCGCGACGTATCCCACGGGCGGCGGCAGCGTCCCCGTCATCTCGGCTCGCGCCCTTCACTACCAGGGCAAGCTCTACGTCCTGGTCGAATGGCAGGATGACACGAGGGACGATTCGACCGTGAAGGTCCAGGACTTTGCCGACGCCGTAGCTGTTGAGTTCCCCGCCCGCTCGGCGTCCACCGTGCCTTCGATCTGCATGGGACAGGCCGATGGTGGAGTCAACATCTGGCAGTGGCGTGCCGACTCCCAGCGGGGTATCAAAGACCCGGCGGACCTCTACGCCAGTGCGCTCGTGGACATGTACCCGTCGAAGGAGGACGTGTTTTATACCGCCCGCGCCGCCGGCAACGTCTACGCCAATCCCCTGCAGGGCCCGGTTCAGACACTGGTTTCCAGAGCCTTCGGTACGCTTTCGCCCGCTGATGTCCAGGACGTGAAAGGCGAAGGCGCTTACACGGACGGCAAATGGGCCGTCGTATTCGCCCGCCAGTTCGCCGGCGCCAATTCAGACCAGGCAGCGTTCTCGGCCGGCTCGACGACCGACATCGCCTTCGCGGTCTGGAACGGCAGCCAGGGCGATCGCAACGGCCGAAAGTCGATCTCCCAGTTCGTCCAGCTCAAGATCTCGGGCCTCGCAGTCCCTGGCGCGGGCGAGACCAACAAGGCTGTCATCTGGATCGCGGTCGGTTTGGTCCTCGGCACCACCGCGCTCGGTCTGGGCCTCGCGACCTACGGGTACCGCGAAGGAAGGGGCAAGTAGATGCTCGCCGCCGGCACGACAGGGACCTCTTCGGCCGAGCCACGCCCGAGCGCCACGAGCCTCCAGCGCCTTGTCGCCTGCCTCGCCGTTGCCTCGCTTGTCGAGCTCCTTGTTCTGCGCACGTTTACGCGCACGGCCGTCCACATCCCTGCCCTGCAGGCGTTCGCCGGCCCGTATGAAGTCGTAGCCTGGTTCGGCCGCTACTCCTACTACGTGGCGGTTGTATTGCTGCTGGCGGCTCTGCCCCTGACGGCGGCCGCTCTCTGGCGAAGGCGTTCTCCTGCCACCCGATTCGCAGCGTTCCAGGTTGGACTCTTCCTGGTCGTGGCCGTTGGCGCGCGGGCTGGAGCAATCACCGGCCTCGAACTCAACCTTGTCTCCGTCACGGCGGTTGGGCTCGCCGCTCTCTCCGCTTTCGGCACCCGGGACGGGCGAACGGCGGTCGCGGTCGGCGCCTTCGGCCTTGCCTTCGCCCTCAGCGGCAGCCACACGGTGCTCCAGGAGGCCGCGGAAGAACGTATCGCCGTCGTTGACCCTCGCTGGCTGCTCACTGCCGCTGAGGCGGTGGCGATCGTCTTCGCCGTCGTCGCGCCGGCTGCGCTCCGTGCCGCCCCCACGCGGCGTGCCCTCGTCCTCGCGGGCATGGCGGGGCTCCTGACGCTGGGGATGATGCTCGGCAACGGCTCGACTACGAAGGTCCTGCTGCTCTGGAACGAAGGAATCTCGGGAATCTTCCCTTCGGTGGTCTACGCGGCGGCGGCGGCGGCTCTCTGCGCAACGACGGCCGGTCTGCTCGGACAGGGCCGCGTGCTCGCGGCGGTGGGGCTGGCGCTTCTGGTCACCGGTGGTATCGGGCTCCACAGCACGTACCAGACTGGCCTTGTGCTTGTGGGGCTTGGTGCGCTCCTGCTCGCATCCTATCCAACGAAGCTGGAGCCGGCCCAAGTCGCCGTCAACCGGGCACCAAAGCCCCGCTGAGGCCGGGAAGCAGGTTGGTGCCGGGGGAGGGATTCGAACCCTCATGCCTTGCGGCCGCGGAGTTTAAGTCCGCTGCGTCTGCCATTCCGCCACCCCGGCGTTTAGGACCGTCTCCAGATTCAACGCGACCGCCGGGAGCGTCAAATCATTAGTGCCAGTCAGTTGGCTCCGCCAGTCCTCCTTCCGAGGAGGGCGTGATCCGAATGGGAAGTGGAGCATTCTCGGGGAGCTGTCGCTACGTGGTCCCACCCGGTGTGCGGGTGAACCCCTGCCTGTGAGACGGCTACATGCCGATGAGATCTGCCTTGCGCACGATGTTGTGCTGGATGCGCACCGATGCTGCGTCCACCATGACGCCGTCGACCCCAATGCTGCCGAGCCCCTCGGCCTCGGCCCTGGCGTACGCGGCTATCATCTTCCGAGCCCGCTCCACTTCCAGGGCGGTCGGGGAGTACACCGTGTTCGCGATCTCTATCTGGCTCGGGTGAATGGCCCATTTTCCCACGAATCCCAGCGTGAGAGATCGGAGGCACTCCTCCTTGTACCCCTCGGGCTTACGAAAGTTGGCGTACGGGCCATCGACCGCCTCGATGCCGGCAGCTCGCGCGGCGATGACGATTTTGTTGCGGGCGTAGTGCCAGAGGTCACCGGGGTAGGCGTTCGGTTCGCCTCCGACCGAGCCCACGCGCACTCCCTGGGAGGCAGAGTAGTCCCCCGGCCCGAAGATGAGCGCCTCGAGCCGCGGACTGGACCGTGCGATCTCCTCGACGTTGATCATCGCCTCGACCTCCTCGATCAGCACTTCCAGGGCGACGTGCTTTTCTCGCTTGAGCTTCGCCTCGATCTGGGTGAGGAGAATGTCGACCCAGCGGACGTCGGCGGCGCACTTCACCTTGGGGACGATGATGAGGTCGAGTTGGCTCTGCGACTCCTCCACGACGTGGATGACGTCTTCGTACGCCCATTGCGTGTCGAGCGAGTTCATCCGGATGGCGCGAGTCTTCCGTCCCCAATCGAGCGTGGTGAGAGCGGTTACGATCTTCGCCCTCGCCGCGACCTTTTCCGATGGAGCGACCGCGTCTTCGAGGTCGAGGAAGACGAGATCCGCGTCGCTCGCAGCCGCCTTCTCCATCATCTTCTCGTTGCTTCCGGGAGTAGAAAGCTCTGAACGTCGAGCGCGCATCGATTGACTCCTTTGTCCGGTGTGTGTTGCGGCCAGCGGCTCAGCCGATGGTCCCGGCTTCTCTCAGGGCGAGAATTTCGTCCGGGAGGTACCCGGCCGTGGCGAGGACCTCGTCGGTGTGTTCTCCGAGCAGCGGCGCGCGGGCGCGGACGCCTCCCGGCGTGGCGGTCATCTTGATGGGGGTGCCCACAATGGTTACCGGCCGCGACATGCCCGGGTGTTCCATGGAAGCCAGCATCTCGCGCCGGGCGACGTGTGGGTCGGCGAAGATGTCGGTCACCGTGTGCACCGGCCCACAGGGGACAACGCCCCCGAGCACCGACTCGACTTCGTGCTTGGTACGGCGGGATGTCCACGCGCTGATGATTTTGCGGACCTCGCCGGCGCGCGCCACGCGGTCGACGTTCAGGGCGTAACGCGGGTCGTTCCCGAGGTCGTGCCGCCCCATGAGGTCGCAGAGCAGCTTCCAGTGGCGTTCTCCTGGCGCCGCAATGCTGACCCACCCGTCGCTGGTCGGGAAGCTGTCGAACGGGCAGAGCTGTGGGTTGCCTGCGCCCTGGGGAATAGCGATTTCCCCCGCATAGGACTGCAGGTAGACGATCCGTTCACAGATGGCGAGGACAGCGTCGTACATCGCTACGTCCACGAGCTGTCCCTCGCCAGTCTGCGCCGCATGGCTGGCGGCCGCCACGATCCCAAGAGCCGCAAAGAGCGCAGGTACGAGGTCGCCGACGGGCGCGCCCGCGTTCATGGGGTGCTCGGGGCCGGGCCCCGTGACGCCCGTCAGTCCGCCCATCGCCTGGGCGACGACGTCGAACGCGGGCCAGTCGGCGTACGGGCTGGGGGGTAATTCCTGGTTGCCGGTGCGGCGGTCGCCGAATCCCCGGATGCAGGCGTAGACGAGTTTCGGGTAGCGCTCGTGCAACGCCTCGTAGGAAAGCCCGAGGCGATCCATGACCCCTTCCCGGTAGTTCTCGACGAGGACATCGGCATGGACCGCGAGTCGATGGAACACCTCCCGGCCGCGCTCTTGCTTCAGGTCCAGGGCGATGCTCCGCTTGTTCCGGTTGACGCTGTGAAAGTACCCGCCGAAGGCGCGCAGTTCATCGTCAGGCGCGAAAGGGCCCATCCTGCGCGTTCCATCGCCCTGGAGCGGCTCCACCTTGAGCACGTCGGCGCCGAGGTCGGCCAGGAGCATCGTGCAGTACGGCCCGGCGAGGGCGTGGGTGAGGTCGATCACGTTGAGGCCGACGAGGGCGCCGGCGGGCACGCTCATCGCTGCTCCCAGTGACTGCGCCGCTTGAGCAACACGCGGCGTTCGCCTTCGAACACCCGCTTCCCCTCCTGGTTGAGCCCCCAGTGGCGGAAAGTCACGATGCCCGCGTCGCCGCGTGCCGATTCCTCCGTGGCAAGGACTTCGCTGAAGGCGTAGAGGGTGTCGCCGTGAAACACCGGCAAGGGGAAGCGGATCTTGTCGAGGCTCAGCTCTTCGAGGGCGTTCTCGCCCGTGTCCTGCATGGCGAGTCCGATGCACATGGCGGCCGTGATGCCCCCGAAGACGATCCGGTGCTGCATCGGCCCCCTGGCCATGCGGTCCTCGTTGAAGTGTCCCTGAGCGGTGTTCATCACCAGGTTGGTGATGAGGACGTTGTCCATTTCCGTGACGGTCTTCCCGCGGGCGTGCTCGAAGGCATCCCCGAAGCGGAAGTCCTCGAAGTAGTTGTCGCCACCGGTGAGGCTGGCGAAGGGCCCGCTCATCCCGCGCGGCCCAGGAGACGATCAGAGATAATGCGCAGCTGGATCTCGGAGGTGCCCTCGAAGATCTTCGTGAGACGGGCGTCGCGCCAGTAACGCTCGATGGGCAGGTCGCTGGTGTATCCGACGCCACCGTGGATCTGGAGGGCCTCGCTCGTGACGCGTTCAGCCATCTCGCTGGCGAACCATTTGACCATCGAGGCCTCCTTGTCGCAGCGCTCGCCCCGGTCGTCGAGGTCTGCGACGTAGTACATCAGCTGGCGTGCCGCTTCGATTTCAGCGGCCATCTGGGCGATCTTGAAGCGGATCGCCTGGAACTCGGCGATTGGCTTCTTGAACTGGACGCGATGCTTGGAATAGGCGATCGAATCTTCCAGCGCGCCGCGCGAGAGCCCGATGGCGCGGGCGGCGGTGTGCACCCGCGCCGTCGAGAGCCCGGACATGGTGCCCTTCAGCTGAGTATCCTCGCGCGTGCCGCCGCCCATGAGGGCGCTCGCGGGCACACGGAAGTCATCGAAGTGCAGCTGCCAGGTGCGCCAGCCGTGGTAGCCGATCTTGTTGATTAACGTGCCCTGCAGTCCGGGTGGAAACTTCCCGCGCTCCTTTTCGAAGAAGAACATCCCCGTGCCAGCGTGGCGGTTGTTGGGGTCCTGCTCGCGAGTGCGGCAGAGGACCGTGATGTAGTCGGCCCCATCCGCGAAAGTGCACCACATCTTGCTGCCGTTGATGACCCACTCGTCGCCGTCTCGCCGGGCCCGGCAGCTGATGTTCGCGAGGTCCGAGCCCGCTTCGGGTTCCGACAGGGCGACGGCCCCGAGGAACTCGCCGCGGGCCACTCGCGGAAGGTACTTGCGCTTCTGTTCCTCCGACCAGCCCGCGCCACCGTTCGCCCGCGCGATGATGCTGGCCACGCTCATCCAGCCGCGCGCGAGCTCTTCGGTGACCAGGCAGTACTCGAAGATCCCGAGGCCGAGACCACCGTATTCCTCCTCTATCCGGATGCCGAAGTAGCCGAGGTGACCCATCTTGTCGCGAAGGGACATCGGGATGTCGCCCTTGACCCTGTCCAGCTCGTTGGCGGCAGGCAGGACCTCCTTCATCGTGAATTCGCGCGCCGTCTGCTGGATCATCAGGCGTTCTTCGGTGAGGTAGGTCATGGCCGGTTCTCTCTCTTCGTTACCAGGTTCGTGCGGCGGAAGTCGATGACCGCTTCGCCAGCGCCGTTGAAGCCACGGGTGTGCCAGGTGACGATGCCGTCGCGCGGGCGGCTCTGCGATTCCCGCATTTCGACGACGTCGCTAGTCGCGGTCAGGGTGTCGCCGGGATAGACCGGCCGGTGAAACGTGAGGTCTTCGACGCCGAGGAAGAGCCCTCCGGCCTCGCTCAGGTCCTCGACCGAAAGCCCGAACACCGTGAGAAAGACGAGCATAGGGTTGACCACGATGCCCGGGTGGCCGTGGCCCCTGGCGTAGAGCGCGTTGAAGTAGAGAGGATTGTAGCTAAGGGTGAGCGAGCTGAAGAGGCTGTTGTCCCCTTCGTTGATCGTCCTGCCCCAGTGGTGGGTGAACACCTGGCCCACACTGAAATCTTCGTACTGGTGGCCTTTGGGCCAGCGGTGCGGTGCGGCGGGTGAACCTTTGCTCACACCACGACCTCCTGAGAAAGAGGCGTGCAGAGCCGGGCCACCGCCCCAATGTCGGCGATGTCGTCGAGGTGCGCGACTGTTGTGATGAGCTCCTCCGCCCGATCCGAGCCAATGATCGGAGTCGCGAGCCCCCGGAACTTCGTTGCCAGGCGTTGCCACTGCCGTTCGAGGTCGGTCGCCGGTTCGTTGACGTTGACAACTTCGTGGAGCACCCGGCCGTCGAGGAGCTCGACGCTGACGTCGGTCCCGTCGGCCGCTGAGCCGTCGCCCACAACGGTCACGCGGTTGCGCAGCCGCACCAGTTCGGGGTCGTTTACGCGCGCGTCCGTGAACGCCGTCTCGCTCGCGTGGCCGAAGCCCAGGGCGAGGGCGGCCGTGAAGCGGAGGCTGAACTTGCCTTCGAGGGCTGTGCGAGGCTCCGCGATGTTGCACATGCTCAGGGCGCCAGGGGGCACTCGCAGCTGGATCGCACGCACGCTTTCGCCCGTGAGCTGCTGCTCCTCCTTCATCCGCAGGATGCCTTCGATCGTCGAATGGGTGCCGAAGCAGGCGGCGTGGTACTTGAACAGCACGCTGCGAATGGCGAACGAGCCTGCCGGGCCTGCGAGGCACCGGTCGGGGTTGAAGGTCGTGGTCTGCGTGGCGGCGAAGCCCTGGGCGGCCTCGAGCGCCTCCGGGTTGCTCGTGAAGCCGCGCGCGGCGAGTGAGGCCGCGAGGAGGCCATTTGCGGCGGCTTTTCCGGCGTGCAGGGGTTTGCACATGGTGCCGAACATCGACTTCAGGCCAGCAGCCTGAGCAGCTGCGATCCCGAGGGCGTGCGCCCAGCGGTCTTCGTCGAGCGATAGGAGCCAGGCGCACGCGGCCGCCGAGCCGAATGCGCCGAGCGTGCCCGTCGCGTGCCATCCGGCGCTGTAGTGCCCAGGGTTCACCAGCAGGCCCACCCTGCATTCCGTCTCGAAGCCTGCGACGAAGGCTGTCAGGAAGTCGCGACCGCTGGCGGCTCGCCATTCAGCCAGGGCGAAGAGGCCCGGAAACACTGGCACCGAAGGATGCCCCGACATCGCGGTGTGCACATCGTCGTAGTCGAGCGCGTGCGAGGCTGCTCCGTTCAGGAGCGCTGCCTGTTGAGTGGATGCTCTCCGGTAGGTGCCGATGATCGAGGCTTGCGGGTCGCCGCCCTGCTCCTCGATCTCCTCGCGGAGGATCGCAGCCAGGGGTTCCCGGGAGCCAGCCAGTGCAACACCGATCCAGTCGAGGAAGCACTGCTTTGCGAGGAACACGACATCGGGCGGCAGGTCGGCGAACCGGTAGCCGGCCGCGAGTTTCGCGAGGGCGCCTGTGACCGCCTGCGAGACCGGCGAGGAAGAGTCTGAAGTTGGCTCGCTCATGGGCAGTCCTCCTGAGTCCGGGACCATTGCGAATCTACTCTCCAACCTTCGTCGTTGCCAGATCGGGAGGGTTGCGCATCCACAACCCTGACCTGGCCACCGCCCGTCTCTCGCTCGTGGTGCTACGCTCATCGTCGTGGACACCGCGATTGCCCTGGTTCTCATCGGCGTCGGGATGTTCTTACTGGTCATCGAACTCCATCGTCCCGGTCTCTTCATCCCGAGCCTGATCGGTATCGGCCTCCTGGTCCTCGGCGGTACCGGGCTGGGCGGCACGTGGATCCTCATTCCTGTGGTCCTCGCCGTCCTGGCCCTGATGACTCTGTCCGCTGCTCTAACCATCCGCCGGGTGCGCCGGAGCAGCGTCGCCACCGGAACGGCTGCCCTCGTCGGCACGGTGGCCGTCGCACGCACTTCTCTTTCGCCCGAAGGGATGGTGTTCCTCCAGGGCGAGCGATGGCAGGCCCGAATCGAGCACGGTGCCGCCTCAGTTGGGGAGCGCGTTGTCATCGTGGGCGCAGACGGCTTTCAGCTTCGGGTACGGAAGGAGGTCCAGGATGCGGAGCTCAGGATTGGGATCCACCGTCCGGCCCGGCCCACACCGGGCGAGACTCCGATCGAGCCGGCGAAAGGTACCTGACTATGCGAGGGGCCCAGGTTCATGAGCAACGCGCCGCTTGACGAGCTTCGCGCCGACATCCGCGCGCGGGTCAGGGCGCGGATGCGCGCCGGGCACTGGCCGGGGGTAGCGCTCGGCATCGAACTCGACGGGGCCGTGCACCTCGAGACACTTGGTCTCGCGAACCTGGAACACCGCGTTCGGGTCCGCAAAGAGACCGTGTTCCGAATCGGCTCAGTTACGAAGCAATTCACGGCCGCCCTCATCCTGAAGCTGCAGGAGATGGGCAAGCTCTCAGTCGGCGACGACATCACTCGCTACCTGCCCGACTACCCTACGGGTGGCCGGCTGGTCACCGTTCACCATCTACTGACGCACACTTCTGGGATTCAGAGTTACACCGCACTGCCCGTGTTCTGGGCGCGATCCCGCGAAGACCTGTCGCCCGAAGCGCTTCTCGCGCTCTTCAAGGACGAGCCGTTTCGCTTCGAACCGGGAGAGCAGTACGAATACTCGAACTCCGGCTACCACCTGCTCGGGATGATCATCGAGGGGGTTCTCGGACGACCGTACCGCGACTGCCTGGCTGAGCACCTGTTCGCACCGCTCGGGCTCGATCACACGCAATATCTCAACAACTCACCTGTGGTAGCGAACCGTGCGAGTGGCTACGTCTGGGAGAACGGTCAATGGCGCAACGCGCCCTACTTGAGTATGCGGTTGCCCTTCGCGGCTGGGTCCATCGGCTCGACAGTCGAGGATCTCCTGACCTGGCAGGGGGCGCTAAACCGGGGCAGTGTACTATCCGGCAACAGCCTGCAATCGATGCGCACCCGCAAGCCACTCAACTCGGGGGAACCGAGCTCGTATGGCTACGGAGTGGCCGTTGCTGAATTTGAAGGCACCCCAAAGCTCACGCATGCCGGTGGCATCAACGGATTCGCAGGCATCCTCTCTTTCTACCCGGCGTATAGCCTAACCATCGCCGTCCTGGTCAATCTGGGCTCCGCGAACCCGTTCGCCCTTGAGAGTGAGATCGCCCGGCTTGTCCTTCGGAAACCGGGGCCCCGAACGGAAGTGATCGAACTGCCGATCGAACAACTCGAACGCTACGCAGGGAGCTATTCCCTCCGCGGCCAAACCTTGCTCGTGGCTAGAGACGCCGGCGGCCTTCTGGCCTTCGGTCAGCGGTACGTCCCCACCGGGAGCGACAGTTTCGTTGCGGAGGATGACCCTGAAAGCAAGGTCGTGTTCGCAGTCGGCGCGAATGGCGCCGAAAGCGCCCGAGCGGTGCGCGAGG
Source organism: Tepidiformaceae bacterium (assembly GCA_041488155.1). Classification (GTDB taxonomy): domain Bacteria; phylum Chloroflexota; class Dehalococcoidia; order Tepidiformales; family Tepidiformaceae; genus JBGPOS01. The sequence goes on along the minus strand of JBGPOS010000026.1, from coordinate 3,376 downwards.
GCATCGAGACCCTCTATCCTCGAGTCGAGTAAAGACGCTCGCATCAGGACGTGGCCGCAGGGCGAGCCTGGACGAAGCCGATGACGTCCTGGGCGAGCGCGAGCGCGCGTTCAGAATCCTGGCCGTCATACGCTTCGGCGGGCACGCCGCCCGGCAGCGCCGAGGGGTATCGCGTCCCCAGGTAGTGCTTGTCGAGAAGCATCGCAGCAGACTTGATCACCTCGAAACCGGGGTCGAAAGCCATCGCGTCCTCGCACAGGTCGGCCAGGGCGTTACCCCAGACCCGCTCAGCCCCCTGTGCGAAGAGAAATGAGGCGACGGCCTTCTCGGCGGCCTGCTGAGAAAGAAAGCAGGCCAGCGCATGGTAGCCGCCCCCCGCAGCGAAACGCCCTGCATCCAGGTCGTACTCTGCCTGTCGCAGCCACAGCTCGCTCCGAGCGGGAGGTCCGGATTTCGCAGCTTGGCTACCCAAGGAGCTCGTCGCCCGCTCGACAGGCTTCGATGAGAATCTGGTCAGATTCCCTCAGCTCGTTGAATTCCAGCGGTGTGTAGACGATGAACCGAGTGCCCACCGCGGGTCGAAGGTGAGACAAGAAGAAGTCGGGACGGCGGTGGAATGGCTCAGTCGATTGCTGAACCAGCACGAGCTCCAGGTCGCTCTCTGGCCCGACCCGGTCTTCGGCGAGGTCACCTGTCAGCCAGGCGCGCTCGACACCGAGGCGTGGCAGCTCTTCTGCCATCCTCCGTAGCTCGTCCATAAGTTGCTGACGACGGTGCTTGCTGAACCCAAACATGATCGGCACGGTGAGGCCCTCGTCTCGGAAACAGCTCCCGTCGCAGCTCAGGTGGTCATCAGCGTGGGCGCCGTCTGCTCGGGCAGGATCTGCTCGGGGGTCAGCGCCAGGGCATCTTTGCAGTAAACCTGGATGCGGTGCGATCCCTGGTCGGCCACGTACAGCCGCCCCTCGCCGTCGACTCGGACAGAGGTGGGCGCCCGGAAACGCTTCTGGGGTTCAAGGGTCGTCATCTCCCGGAGCCGAAGGGTCTTGTGGTTCGCCAGCACGTATTTCTTGCCCATCCGCGACAGGGTTGCGTCTCCGATGAACGTCTCGACGTAACGGCCGCGATGATCGAAGAGCTGCACCCGATTGTTGCCGCGGTCGGCGACGTAGATGTCACCGTGCCCGTCCACCGCGACTCCGGACGGGCGGTGGAACTCGCCGGCGCCGCTACCGGTTCGGCCGATGGACATAATCAATCGGCCGCCGGGATCGAACTTCTGTACCCGGTCGTTTCGCCAGTCCGCGACGTAAACATCGCCATCCTCGTCGACGGTGATGCCCCAGGGCATGTCTAGCTCGCCCGGAGCGCTGCCGAATGAGCCCCACGCCGCGATGAGGGTCCCATCTTTGGAAAACTTCTGGACACGGTGGTTCTGAGTGTCCGCGACCAGGAGATGCTCTTCTGCGTCGAACGCCATCCCGGACGGCCTGTTGAGTTCTCCCGGTGCGGCGCCGAACTTGCCCCACTTCGCCAACGATTCGCCGTTGCGACTAAACGCCTGGATCGTATGGGCGCCTTCGTCGGAAACGTAGAGATTCTCGGCCCGGTCGCGGACCAGGCTCGCCGGCCAGACGAAGGGCCCGTCGATCGTCCCGAGGTCTTCGTCCTCCCAGTTGAGCTTGCGGATGTGCGGGGCGATCTCGGTGCGGCAGAGGACGTAGAGGCGCCCCTCGTCGCCAATAGCGAGGTCCGTCGCGAAGCTGGTCACGCGTCTCATGCCCAGGGTAGTGAGATAGGGGAAGCCGGCCCTGAGGAGGGCATAGGCCTTGGCCACGGCAGCTACTCCTTCCTGAATCGGTTCGACATCAAGCCGTCGTCGCCTGCCGGTAGGGGCGGACCTGTTCAAAGTGGCCACCGACGATGCGCGCAGGGTCAACGCCGAGCCACTGCTCTACCACCGTTCCGTAAACGCCTCGGAAGTCGATGGTGTGGCGCATGTCCTCGTCGTTGAGCCAGTCCTTGCGCTTGATCGAGGGGTACTCCGCGTAGAGGCCGCCGCTGACCCGCTCGCCGATGATGAAAGCCCCGCCGCCGGAGCCGTGGTCCGTGCCGGAGCCGTTGTCGATGATCCGCCGCCCGAACTCGGTGAACACGAGGATGGTTACCTCGTTGGCCGCGTCGTGCTCCCGCAGATCCTGGAGGAAGTCCGAGATGGCGCCGCAAAGCTCGCCAAGCAGGCGGCCATGGTTCTGCGGCTCGTGTGAGTGGTAGTCGTAGCCGGCGTGCTGAGTGTAGAAGATGCGCGTGCCAAGCCCGGCGGTGTGGACGCGGGCAACGTCGCGCAGTGCTTTGGCGATCGGGTTGCTGCCCCACTCGACGGTTGTGCTGTACTTCGCCGGAGCTTCTTTCAGCCGATCGGCGCCCTTGAGTACATCACGCCCGGTCTGAGCGAGGTAGTCCATCACAAGGCCCGCGCCGATTGCCGGTGTGTACATTCGCTTGAAGAGCAGCCGGTCGGTCTCCCGTTCCTCCTGCGCCTGCACGGGCGTCATCAGTCCGTAGTTGTCGAGGTCTCCGACCGAAGTCGCGGTGACCCCCGGCGCTGCGAGCGCGCGCGGCAGGCCCCGACCGAAGTTCACACAGGTGAGCGGATTGGCGCTTTCAGGATCGAGTTCGCGGATGAGACGGGCCACCCAGCCTTCCGTTGCGATCTTCGTTGGCTCGCAGGTGTGCCAGATGTCCATCCCGCGGAAGTGCGACCGGCTGGAATTCTCGTAGCCGATGCCCTGGACGACCGCCACGTTTCCTGCTTCGAACAGGTCCTTTAACCGGGAGGCGCCGGGATGGAAGGCAAGCGTCCCGTTGATCGGCAGCATTGTCTCTCTGGGGATGCCGACGACGGGCCGCGAATCGTAATAGATGCCCTCGGTGTATGGGATCAGCGTGTTCATGAAGTCCAGGCCGCCCGTTAGCTGGATGATCACGAGGACCGGGGCTTTGACGGTTGCACTTCCGGGCATTTGACTTCCTCCTGGCTCAGCAGAACTGGTATTCGGGGGCGGCAACGACCAGCGATAGCATCCGTGCGACGCGGCTTGCGCTCTCTGTGCGAGCATCCGCGTCGTCGAAATGCAGGTCGCCGCCGCTCTTCGCGAATTCGAGGAGGCCCGCACGGGTGTCGCCCCCTGCGGGGATCGGTCCGGCTAGCTCCAGGCAACGCTCAACGAGCGACTCGGGCGAGATCGGCATTGCCTCTGCGGCCAGCCGATTCGTCAGCGCCGTTACGCCCGGGGCCCGAGGATCGCGGACCTTCCCGACGGCGAAGTTCACGCGCTCCACCAGGGTGCCGCCGTCGATCCACTCCTTGCCAGTG
>JBGPOS010000025.1:0-47608 GCA_041488155.1 Tepidiformaceae bacterium | reverse complement strand
GGTCTACACGGGCAAGGTCACGAGGCTGCTCAACTTCGGCGTCTTCGTCGAGATCCTGCCCGGCAAGGAAGGCATGGTCCACATCTCCCAACTCGGCGCCGACCACGTCGAACGCTGCGAGGATGAAGTCCAGGCCGGTGACGAAGTGACCGTCATGGTCACGGAAATCGACAACCTCGGACGCATAAACCTCTCCCGGCGTGCGGTGCTCCTCGGCGAAGAGGCTCCCGCGGCGCCACCGCCTGGTGAAGGCGGCGGGCGTCCCGCTGGTCGCGGTGGATTCGGCGGCGCTCGTGGCGGCGGAGGCCGCGGCGGCGACCGCGGACCTCGCCCCAGCGGCGACCGAAACGGTGGCCCTCCTCGCGGCGGCCAACGCGAAGGCGGCTTTGGCGGTCGCGGCGGTGGTCGCAGCGGCGGCTTCGGTGGCGGCGGCGGCCGAGGCGGCGGTGGCGGTCAACGCGAAGGCGGATACGGCGGCGCTCAGCGTGGCGGCAGCGTCCCGCTTGGCGGCGTCAGCCGCGGCTGGACCCGGCGTGTCGACGAGCCAGCCGGCCCGCCTGCACCTCCCCCACCTCCACGGCGGGGCCTCGGGGGCTCGGGCTCCTACGAGGACGAGAACCGGCCGGAGTAGCCAGTTCAGACTCAAGGGGCACGCTCGCAACGTGCCCCGTTTGCTTGCCCCCCGCCGCCCGGGAGACCCGGCGATGTACCTCGCCCGGTGGAGAGCCGCGATTGGCAGCGGCGACGCCAGACCATATCGTGCGACTAGCTCAGTCTCCACGAAGCGAGGAGCACCCGTGCAAGAGATGACCGGTGGCGAGGCCGTTGTCCACACTCTTAAGGCGCTCGGCGTCGAGCACGTCTTCGGCATCGTGAGCGTGCACAACATCCCTATCTATGACGCTATCCTGCGCCTCGGCGGCATCACCCCGATCAGCGTCCGCCACGAGCAGGGGGCCCTCCATGCCGCCGACGGATACGCCCGTGTGACCGGCAAGCTCGGGGTCGCCATCACAAGCACCGGCCCCGGCGCGGCGAACTCCATGAACGGCCTCTTCGAAGCCGGTTTCGCCTCGTCGCGTGTGCTCATGCTCACCGGCCAGGTCGACTCCGTTTACTACGGCAAAGGCAAGGGCTTCCTCCACGAAGCCGAGCGCCAGATGGACATGCTTCGCACGGTGACGCGCCGCACCGAGAGCGTCCGCCGCACCGAGGACATCCCGGAGACCATCCTCCGCGTCGCCACCGACATCAACACAGGCCGACCCCAGCCGGGCGCAATAGAAATCCCGATCGACTTTCAGTACGCGAGCGCGACGGTCGATATCCCGCACCTGGAATCGTGGCCGCGCATCCAGCCGCCCAAAGAGGCCGTGGCGGCCGCGGCGAAGGCGCTCAGCGAGGCCGAACGGCCGCTCATCTGGGCCGGTGGGGGCGTCCTCACGGCCGACGCAAGCGCCGAGCTCATCCAGCTTGCTGAAGCCCTGGACGCACCCGTTGTGACCTCCGTGAACGGCCGCGGCGCCATTCCCGAAGACCACCCCCTCTGTCTCGGCCCGCTCTCCATGCACCCCTCGCTCGAACCGGTCATTCGCGAAGCCGACGTGGTCCTCGCGGTCGGGACACGCTTCCAGGCGGGGGCAACCAGCAACTGGACCATGCGCATCCCGGGTAAGCTCATCCACCTCGACGCCGACCCGGCGGTCATCGGCCGAAACTACGCGCCCACGACCCCGATCGTCGGGGACGCCCGCCTCGGCCTTGCAGGCATCCTTCGAGCCCTGGATGGCCGCCGCACCGATCCGGCGTTTACAGCCAATGCGAGGCGTGCTTGCGAAGAGGCCCGCCAGCAGATCCGCGGCCAGATCGGCCCCGACTACTCCGCGATCGTCGACATCATGCGGGAGAACCTTCCCCGCGACGCGAACATCGTCCGCGACGCCACAATCCCTGCCTACCTCTGGGGCAACCGCCTGATCCCGATCCTCGCCCCGCGCACGTCGCTCAATCCGACGTCAGCCGCGATCGGGCCCGCCCTGCCGCTGGCCATCGGGGCGGCAGTGGGAAACGGCCGCAAGACGGCGATCATCCAGGGCGACGGCGGCTTCATGCTCAACATCGGCGAGCTTGCCACGGCCGTTCAGTACCAGCTGCCCCTGATCATCTGCGTCTTCAACGACCGCGGTTATGGCGTCCTGCGTACCATCCAGGCTCGCACCTTCGATGGCCGCCAGAACGGCGTCGACCTTGCCACCCCGGACTTCGCTGCAGTCGCGCAGGGGATGGGGATGGCGGGCGAGCCGGTGTCCGGCGTGGACGGCTTTCGCGATGCTTTCCAGCGCGCAGTCAAAGCCGGCGGGCCGGTGCTCCTCGACATAGACATGGCCTCGCTCCAGCCAATGGGCGGCCTCGGCAGCCCGCCGCCCCGCCGCTAGCCGCGCCCACGGTCCACCGGTCCCCAAGCGGGGGCCCATCGACCATCTTCCGCGAACCCGTCGAACGTTAGTCTCGTGCGAAATACTTCCTGACCGAGGCGCCGGCGATGAAGTTCCACTGGTTCAACCTCATGCCCTACCCATACCTGCCCGACGACTTCCGGCAGAAGCACCGCAGCGTCTGGGTGGACGTTGACTCCCGGCTCTACGACCCCGTGGAGGGCCATCGGATTTACAACGACTACCTTGACCTGCTCGAGTTCGCGGCAGAGCTCGGGTTCGACGGCGTCGGAGTCAACGAACACCACGCCAACGCCTACGGGCTCATGCCCTCACCTGCACTGATGGCCGCCACGCTCGCCCGCCGTACGCGCGACGTCAGCATCGTCCTCCTGGGCATGTCGATCGCGCTCTACAACCCCCCGACGCGCGTCGCCGAGGAGATGGCGATGCTCGACGTCATCTCGGGCGGCCGGCTCATTGCCGGCTTCCCCGTCGGCACCTCTATGGACACGAACTACGCGTTCGGCTCGAACCCCGCCACCCTCCGTGAGCGTTACCAGGAGAACCACGACCTCATCCTGCGCGCATGGGCCGACCCGGACGTCTTTTCCTGGAACGGCCGCTTCAACAAGCTCCGCTACGTCAACATCTGGCCGCGGCCTATTCAGAAGCCGCACCCGCCCATTTGGATTCCCGGCGGCGGCTCGGTCGAAACCTGGGACTTCTGCGCGGAGAACGACTACAACTACAGCTACCTCAGCTTTAGCGGGTACAAGCGCGGGCAGCAGTTGATGGACGGTTTCCACACCCGCGTCGAGGAGATGGGAAAGCCTTTCAATCCCTACCAGGCTGCCTTCGCCCAGCAGATTGTGGTGGCTGATAGCGACGCCGAGGCTGAAGAGAGCTACTTCCAGCACGCCCGCTACTTCTTCGAGCGTTGCCTCCACGTCTATCCGGGGTTCGCCGACGCCCCTGGCTACCGCACAGAGGCCACCATACGGGCGGGCCTCAAGGCCCAGGTCGGCGGCGTGAGCGCGGGCGGCGCCCTCGGCAAGAGCTACCGCGAATGCGTCGACGAGGGCTTCCTCGTAAGCGGCGACCCGGACTCAGTCACCGAGCAGATGGAGCACCTCATCAAGACCCTCCGCATTGGCCATGTCTTCACCCTCATGCACATCGGTGACATGCCCAGGGAGAAGTGCGAGAAGAGCACGCGACTCTTCGCCGAAAAGGTCATGCCGCGCCTCCGCCATCTGTGGGATGGCTACGAAGACCACTGGTCGCCGAAGGCCCTGCCCCAATCGCGTCTTGCCGAGCCGCGAGCAATCCGCACGCGCGTCACTGTGTAGGAGAGACAGAGATGGAAGTGGAAATAAAGTCCGTCACCCTCCGGCCCGGCAGCCCGCCGGTGCAGTATTACCGCGCTGGCCAGGGGGAGCCCCTCCTCTACCTCCACCACATCGCCGGAATGCAGGGCTGGGAGCCCGCCATGGAGGAGCTTTCGAAGCGTTTCGACGTCATCGCGCCCTACCATCCTGGCTGGGGGCCTTCGGGCGGACTCGATGAGGTCGACAACGGCCTCGACCTTGTCCTCCACTACACCGACTTTCTCGATGCAGTCGGCGTGGGCTCGGCCTACGTCCTCGGCCACTCGCTCGGAGCATGGATCGCCGCGGAGTTGGCGGCGATCATGCCCCAGCGCGTCCGGCGTCTTGTGCTCGCTGCTCCGGTCGGGATCTGGGACGAGTCAGCGGGCGGCGAAGATCCCTTCGCCCAGCCTCCGATGGCGGCCACGGCCGTCCTCTTCGCCGACCCAGCCCGTCGCCAATCGCTCGTCCTCAAGGACGGCGCCGCCGACCCCCTCGAGAATTACGTGCAGGAGATGAAGGACCTCAAGGCGGCTGCGAAGTTCCTCTGGCCCTTGCCGGATACCGGGGTGGCAAAGCGCCTCTCCCGGGTCTCGGCGCCCACCCTGGTCGTAACGGCCGAACGTGATCGATTTATCCCGCCAGCCTATGGCGCCATCTGGCAGAGCCGGATCGGCGGGGCAACGCGGGCCTCACTCGACGACGCGGGCCACCTGGCCAACCTCGAGCACCCGGCAGAGTTCGCGCGCGTAGCCGGGGCCTTCTTCTCGAACTGATCGACCCGGCGCCCGAGCCTCGGCAAGCGTTAGAGAATCGGCAGGTACTCGGCCAGTTCGAAGTCGGTGATGTGCCGGCGGTAGCGCTCCCACTCGATGCGCTTGTTCTTGATCAGACTCTCGAAGACGTGATCCCCGAGCGCCGAACGCAACAGGTCCGACTTCTCGGCTGTCTCGATTGCCTCGATCAGGCTCCCCGGCAGCATCTCAATCCCGCGGGCGGCCCGGTCTTCCGCGCTCATTTCGAACACGTTCTCCTCCACCGGCGCCGGTAGGGCCCGCTCCTTCTCTATGCCATCGAGCCCGGCCGCGAGCATTACCGCGAAGGCGAGGTACGGATTGCAGGCCGAGTCGGGCGAGCGATATTCGATCCGGGTGTGCACCTCCTTGCCCGGTTTGTACTCGGGGATGCGAATAAGGTCGCTTCGGTTCCGCCGCGCCCAGCTCAGGTAGACCGGCGCTTCGAACCCCGGCAGCAGCCGCTTGTAGCTGTTCACCCACTGGTTGGTGACGAGCGTGATGCCGCGCGAGTGGTGGAGCAGGCCGGCGATGTAACCCCGCGCGATAGCGCTGAGGTGATACGTGTCCTGAGGGTCGAAGAAGGCGTTCCGTTCGCCCTTGAAGAGCGACTGGTGGACGTGCATCCCGCTCCCGTTCTGGTTCGCAACGGGCTTTGGCATGAACGTCGCGTAGACCCCGTTCGCCAGCGCGATCTCCTTCACCACCAGCCGGTACGTCATCGCGTTGTCCGCCATGGTCAGGGCGTCGGTGTAACGCAAGGCTATCTCGTGCTGGCTCGGCGCAACTTCGTGGTGGCTGTATTCCACCTCGATCCCCATCGCTTCGAGCGTCAGCACCGTTTCCCGGCGGAGGTCGCTGGCGGCGTCGGCGGTCTGGTCGAAGTAGCCCCCCCGGTCGAGCGGCTCCGTCCCGGAAGAGTCTTTGAAGTAGAAATATTCGAGCTCGGGGCTCACGTAGAACGTGTATCCCAGGTCGGCCGAGCGCTTCAGCTGCTGTCGCAGGACGAAGCGCGGGTCCCCTTCGAACGCACGCCCATCCGGGCGGTAGATGTCGCAGAACATGCGCGCCACGCCCGGCTCTTTCGGCCGCCACGGCACAAGTTGGAAGGTCGTCGGGTCGGGCATCGCTATCATGTCCGACTCGTCGATCCGGGCGAAGCCTTCGATGCTCGAGCCGTCGAAGCCCATTCCCTCTTCGAGTGCCTTCTCCAGCTCCTCGACCGTAATCGCGAAGCTCTTGAGCCCCCCGATGATGTCGGTGAACCAGAGGCGGATGAACTTCACGTCGTTCTCGCGGCAGGCGGAGATGACGTAGCTGGCGGACTCACTCACAGCTCAGGCTCCACGGCCATACTGCAAGACAGGATAGCCCTTGATTGTTACAGCCGCGTTGCCCCTCGCGGGGTACAGCGCGGCGAGTATCATGCTCCAACCATCCGAGCCGCGACTGCTAAGGAGCGGTCACTGGCCGCCGGCCTCCGGATTGGAGCCTATGCCATGGAACATCCTGCAGTCGACGCACTCCTCCGTCTCCTCAACCGCGCCTTCGAGGGCGACTCCGAGCACTCCCTGATCGACAACCTGAAACACGTGTCCGACCGGGAGTGGTCAGCCCGGCCCACGCCAGGGGCCCGCAGCATCGCCGAGACGGTGGCTCACGCGGCGACGGCCAAGCACGTCTACGTCGAGCACGCCTTCGGCTCAGGCAAGACAGCGTGGGACCGGGAGTTCGCCGCCGTCTGCGCTCTCCCCCGCGACGAGATGCTCACGTTCATCAGGGAGGCGCACGGCCACCTCGCCTCGCACGTTGCGTCGCTCTCTGACGACGATCTCGACACTCGCCTCCCCGTGCACTGGTGGGGCGATCCACTTCCTGTGCGCGAGATTATCGAAATCCTCATCGTCCACGACACCTACCACGCGGGCGAAATCAACCGCCTCCGCTCGATCCTCCAGGGCAACGACCGCTGGGACCACTATCCAGAGAGTCCTGGCTGACGATCGTCCCGAATAGGTCGTAGTCGGCCGCAGCCTCGATCCGTACGGTCACCCGGTCTCCAGGCGGCGCGGTACCCCGTGCTATCACGAGCCCATCCACCTCCGGTGCTTCGCGGTACGTCCGTCCCGCTACCACTGGTGCGCCGTCTTCGTCTTCTCCGAGGCCTTCTACGAGCATTGGCAGCGTCCGCCCAACGAAGCGCCTTGCCAGCTTCCCGGCGATCTTGCGCTGGGCCCGCATCAGCCGTTCTCGGCGCTCGTGCTTCACTTCGTCCGCCACCTGGCCCGGCAGCTCGTAGGCGCCGGTCCACTGCTGGCGCGAGTAGGTGAAGACGCCCACGTGGTCGAAACGGATCGCCTTCGCAAAGTCGAGCAGCTCCTGGAAGTGCGACTCGGTCTCTCCCGGGAAGCCGGCGATGAACGAAGTGCGCAGGACGATGTCCGGCATCGCCTTCCGCAAGGCTTCGACGGTCGCCAGCACCTTCCCCACGTTGTGGGGGCGCTTCATTCGTCGAAGCACGCTTTCTGAACCGTGCTGCAGTGGGACATCGAGGTAGTGGAGGACGTTCGGGATGGCGGCCATCGCTTCGATGAGCTGGGGCGTAACCCGGCTGGGGTAGGCGTACATCAGGCGCAGCCACACTTCCGGACCGGCGGCCTCGCTCAGTACCCGCAGAAGGCCCGGCAGCCCGCTCGCAACGGGCAGGCCGAGGTCCTCGCCGTACGCCGTGCTGTCCTGTGCGACGAGAACGAGCTCCTTCGCACCCGCGTCGACGAGGCGGCCCGCCTCCTTCACCAGCATCCCCACAGGCGCCGAACGCAGCGCGCCCTTTATCGTGGGGATCACGCAGAACGTGCAGGGCGCGTCGCAGCCGTCGGAGATCTTGAGGTAGGCGCTCGGACCTGTGACTTTCGCGCTGCGGTCGGGGATGTCGTAGACCGCATCCACGTCCACCTTCAGCAGTCGGGCCACCTCCGGCCACTGGCCAACGCCGAACACGTGGTCGACCGCCGGGGCCTCTGCTCGCACCTTGCCGCCGTAGAGTTGAGTCATACAGCCGCCAACGATGAGCGTCTGCCCCGGCCGCTTGGCCGCCGCCAGCTCCTGCACCGCTGCCATCGACTGCGCCTGGCTCTGCTCGATGAACCCGCAGGTGTTGACGATGATCGCGTCGGCGTCCCCCGGCCGCAGGACGGGGACGAGCTCGCCGCCGCTCAGCAGGCGCTCGAGGTGTTCGCTGTCGACGTCGTTCTTGGGGCAACCCAGCGTCACGAGATGGTAGGTCCTGGGGACAGCCATCAAGGACCGTCGCTCACCACGATATTGACCGTGGAGTCCGGGGCCTGCGCGATGTTCGGGGCGGGCGATTGGTCGATGATTGTCCCCTTGGGCTTGGAGTTGTTCAGGTGCCGCTCGTTCACCTGGAAGCCGGCCTCCTGGAGGGCCAGCTTCGCGGTCGCGAGTGGCTGGCCCAGCACATCGGGCACCGTGCCACGCTTCACGGGAAGGCCGCTCGCCCCGACGGCCGCTGAGGCACTCGCGCCTGCGCCCGGCGCCAGGGTCTGGCTCCCGGCAGGAAACAGCGTCCCGGAGGTGCTCTTCGGCGTAGAAGAGCTATCGCCCCCACTGCCCAGGTTCGAGATTAAGTACGCCAGGAGCACCACCACAACCACCGCGCCAATCGCAATGATCAGAACCGTCAACGACCGCGCCTGGGCGGCGGGGTCGGTCTTCAGCCGCCTGCTCGGCGAGGGCACCCCTATATCGATCCCGATAGTGGGTTCGAACGGCGTTTCGATGGTGGTGCCCTTGGCGACGCGCGTCTGCGGAGGACGCTGCCACGTCGGTCTCGCTGGCCCTACGGCGCTGGCCGGCTGCTGCATCGAAGGACGGGCGGACGGCGACGCCGCCTGCCCATAGCCGGCCTCCTCGTCCCGCGGGAACAGCAAGAGCATGTCCTGTGGGTCGAGCCCGAGGTATTGCGAGTACGATCGCAGAAACCCGCGCGCGTACACCGGCGCCGGGATCACCTCGAACTGCTCCGATTCAAGAGCCTGCAGGTAGCGCCGGGAGATCCGGGTGTCGCGTTCCGCGTCTTCGAGGCTAAGGCCACGGGCCTCTCGCGCCCGGATCAGCGTCGACCCAAGTTCACTCATTCCCAACCTCAGGGGTAAAGGGGAACGTAGCACGACGCAGGCATACACGGGAAGAAATCCCTGGGCACGGGGAACCGTCCCCGCATGTTGACCGGGCGGACTAGAATTCGTCCGCAATGGAGCCGCGTATCCAGTACGCCACCACCACGGACGGCGTCAGCATCGCCTACGCAACCGCCGGTTCGGGGCCCGCACTTGTGCTGGTCCCCTGTCCGCCCGCCTGTCACGCACTGCTCGTGCCCCAGGGCCTGGCGGCAGAGTTCGAACTGCTGACTCAGCGCTTCCGCGTCATTTGGTACGACTCTCGGGGCTGCGGGCTGTCGGACCGCGACGCGATCGATTTTTCGATGGACGCCATGATCCGCGATCTTGAGGCCGTCGTCGCGGCCTGCGGCATCGACCGCTTCGCCCTGACGTCGTTCGGGCAGGCGGCCATCATCGCACTGTCCGCGGCGGCCCGATTCCCTGAGCGGGTCTCGCACCTTGCCCTCGTCGATGGGTTCGCCAAACAGTCGGAACACCAGCACTCCTCGGTGGTCCAGTTCGAGCGCTCGATTCGCGACATGGACTGGGAACTCTACACCGAGACTTTCGCACGAGTTTTCTGGAAACTCGAAGGACCAGCGGCCTCCCAATTTGCAGAGTTTCTCCGTGCCTGCTCAGGCCCCGAAGCTCTCCGCGCCGCATACGCCGCGCTGGAGGAATGGGACGCCACCCAGGCCCTCACGGAGATCCTTTGCCCAACCCTCGTTCTATTCAACCCCGCGAGTACCTGGGTCGACCTCAAGGTCGAACAGCGCTTCGCCGCCGCCATCCCCGGCGCGCAGTTCGCGCTGCTCGAGGCGCCCGCAGCGCCTACTTTACCTGGATCCAGGATCGCCGAGTTTCTTCAGCCGACCCTGAACCAGCGCGCGAGGCTGCCAGCCTGCCCCCAATTCGGACGATCGTCTTCACCGACATCGAAAGCCACGGCGCGATGATGCGACGTCTGGGGGACGTCAAAGGTCGCGAGGTCCTCCGGGAACACGAACGCATCACGCGCGAGGCACTGCGCGCGCACGGCGGCACCGAGATCAAGGCGATGGGCGACGGCTTCATGGCGAGCTTCAACTCCGCCCAGAGTGCGCTCGTCTGCGCCATCGACCTCCAGAAGGCGTTCTCGGCTCGCCAGGGCGAGCCCCTGCGGGTTCGAGTAGGCATCAACGCGGGCGAACCGATCGCCGAGGACGACGACCTCTTCGGCTCTTCGGTCATCATCGCTGCACGCATCGCAGCCCTTGCCAGCGGCGGGCAGATCCTCGCCTCAAACGTCGTGCGCGACCTCGTGACTGGCAAAGACTTCCTCTTTACCGATAACGGCGAGAGGACCCTCAAGGGCTTCGACGAGCCCGTCCGCACCTGGGAGCTGCGCTGGCAAACCCGGTAGCGAAGGGGCCGCTACGCCGGCACCGGCACGTCCAGGCGGTGCTTCCGCACTTCGGCCATCACCTTCGCGCCCACGACCTCGTCGGGCTCCACCACCGGCAGGCGCGGCGCACCGATCGCGAACCCGAGCTGCCGCAGCACGTAGCGGATCGTGCTTGGGCTGCCGTTGAGGAAGCAGGCGTCGGTCAGGCGCACGAGGCGGCGGTGGATAGCTGCCCCCTCGGCCACCCGTCCGCCGAGCACGGCTTCGAGCATCTTGCGCTGCTGGCCGGCAACGATGTGTGCCGTCACGCTGATCGCGCCCCAGGCGCCCATGCACCAGAGCGGGAAGTTGTCGTTGTCGTTGCCGCTCCAGAGCTTGAACTCGGGCGCCGCTTCCATGATTACGGCCGAGTGGCTCAGATCCCCGTTCGCCTCTTTGTCCCCGACGATGTTCGGGATCTCGGCCAGGCGGAGGATCGTGTCCACGGTCATGTTCACTCCCGTACGCCCGGGCACGTTGTAAACGATCACCGGCAGCCGCGTGCTCTCGGCGATCGCCCGGAAGTGCTGGTAGATGCCTTCCTGCGGTGGCTTCAGGTAGTAAGGCACGACCGCAAGGATCGCGTCCGCCCCTGCCTTCTCAGCCAGATGCGAGAGGTGCACCGAGTGACGCGTATCGTTCGTTCCGGCCCCGGCGACGATCGTGGCGCGATCCCCTAATTCGTCTTTGACCTCCCGCCATAGCCGCGCCTTCTCATCGTCCGAAAGGAGCGGCGACTCGCCGGTCGTGCCCGCGAGCACGAGGCCGTCGTTGCCAGCCCTCACGAGGTGCGCCGCCAGGCGACGGGCGTGCGGGTAGTCGACGGCGCCGTCGGCCGTGTAAGGAGTGACCATGGCCGTGAGCAGGCGGCCGAGCTCGTTCATAGCCTCAGCTCCGTCAGGGGATGGACGAACATTGTACCCCGCGGGCCATCCGGCCACATGCCGGACGCGAAGCGGCCCCGGCGGGGGATGGCCGGGGCCGCGAGAGGGGAGGGAACCCCTGCTTCAACTACTGGATCAACTACTGGGCGGGTTGCTGATTCCCAGGCGGCGTACCACCGTGCGGGGCGCCTTTCGGACCGCCCTGCCGAAAGCCGGGGCCGCCTCGCCCATGCATTCCGAAGTGCGGGCCACCATCGTTCACGAATTTGGTGATGGCGTCCTTCAGAGTGCTCTTCAGCTTCTCGGCTTTCGTCGAGTCAAGCTTGCCGTCCGTGACCAGTTTGTCGATCCGGGCTGTCTCGTCCGCGACGATGGCGTCGATGACCTTCTGCGGGTCGACACCCTTCGCCTTTGCGGCGTCAGCGATCGTCTTGCCGTCCTTCAACTGCGCCATCAGCTCTTGGGGAGTGATCCCGATGGCCTTTGCCGCGGCGTCCAGGCCACCGAGGATAAGGTGCGGGCCGGGGCCAGCCTTGGGGGCGTGATCGCCCACTTTGGGCGCGTGGTCCATGAGCTTCGGCAGCTCGGTGTTTGCCCTGGCCGCGATCTTGTCGGATTGGGCCTGGGTGATCGTCCCCTTGCCGACGAGGTCCTTGAGCTTAGCGTCGAGGTCCGAGAGGACCTTCGCCTGCACCGCCACCGGGTCGCCGTGGTTGTCTGTGATGAGTTGGTTGAGGCTCTTGCCGGCTGCGAAGCCCTGCTTCACCTGGTCCTGAGTCAGCCCGGAGGCGTCCAGGATCTCTTTGAGCCCGGCGTGCACGATCTTTCCGTGATGGCCGTCCAGGTCCATGTCTACGGACGTAGTCGACTGGTCCGAACTTGGCGTCGAACCAGGGCTCTGGGCTATGGCCACCGCCGCGCCCCCGATAACTCCAACCGACACCACGCCCGCAATTGCGATGCCGATCAGTCGATGTCTTCCAGTGAATCCCATCAATTGTCTCCTTGAGTTGGACCGATCCGGACACCGGCGAGGTTTCCGGACCCACCACCTGCTCTATCTATGGAGTAACTCAGACTGAAAGTGCCGCGGCAAGTCGCGCAGGTCTGCTGCTTTACCCGTGCTTTTCTACCCACCGCCCCTTGAACAGCAGCAGATCGCCAGTATGCACCGAGACGGTCACCGGCGAAGTCAGAATCTCGTTGTGAATGCCGAGCGGACTGAAGACCAACGTTCTGTCCGAAAGGTCCCAGCGCAAGCCTCTAGTCGTCACGCCCTGACACCGCCCGACCGCCACGAGCGACACCACGGTCCCGGGGGGACCTTCGACCGTTGCCTCGCCATCAACCAGGCTCACTTCAAAGCGATCGTCGACGACGCGCACCCGTGCACTCCGCCCGAACATCGCCAGGATCGAGAGGTTCGCCAGGGCGTGGTCGGCGCGGCCCCCGCCCGCCGCAACAACGTCGATCGCCGTGCAGCCCCTCCCCACGCAGAAGCGGACCGCCTTCTCTAGGTCGGTCGCGTCGAGGGCAGGTTCGTGGTGGAACCGCTCACGCGGCAGGCGGCTGCGAGCTTCGGCGCTGACAGAATCGAAGTCGCCCACGATCGCGTCGACTTCGACCCCCGCCGCGGCTGCCTTGTCGACGCCGCCGTCCGCCGCCACCACCAGGTCAGCCCCGGCGCGCAGTTCGTCGATCAACGCCTGAGAAGGCAGATCGCCGTTGGCGAAGACGAGGGCACGCATCAACGAGAGCGTACAGGCCTGGCCGACGCCCCGACAGCCACTCTAGCCGTGGACGCCGTCGCCGAAGCGCCGTCGCAGCTCCGCGGTGTGGTAGCGGCGCGCCCGGGCCATGTTCTCGCGAATCACCGCGTACGCGGGTTTAGTCCACTCCCTGTCCCAGACGTCGATCGCGGTCAACTCTTCCTCAGCGCGGTCGAGGAAGCTGCGCGACCTGGCCAAGTCGCCCGCGAGGCCCGCGTCCCAGGCGGCTGTCCTCGCCGCGAGGTGACCGGCGAACGCAGCAACAACCTCGAGCTGGGCGCGTTCGCGCCCGATCCGCTCACGCCCGACGGGAGACGCCCCCTGGATGGCACGGAGCGAGTCGCGAGCCCCGGTCAGCATCTCGGCCGCCTTGAGCGCCTCGCGCGCCTTCAGCCCGAGCGTCGTGCGCGGCCTGTCCGAGAAGTCGAGGACGTCGTGCCGGGCGATGCCCTCGAGGTCGTGCAGGTCAAGCAACTGGCCGTAGGCGGCTTCCTCAGCGCGATAGACAGCAGCCATGTCGCCAGCTGCCCCGGGGAAGGCTGCTGCGCAGAAGTGCTCGAGCGCCACATCGGCATCTGCATCGGCATTCCAGGCGCAGCGAGCCGTCCACCATGCGTGCCAGGGCGGCCCCACCCAGGGCCGGTTGCCGACCATCAGGTCCTGGAGGTTGCCCGCCCCGGCCGAGGCGTAAGCGCGGGCGTCCTTCGGCAGCACAGCGAGGTGCGCGGGCGCCATGCCCTTGAAGAGAATGGCATCGCTGTAGTACTCGAAAACTTGCACCCTGGTGCGGTCGTTCCCGAAGTGAGCGAGCAGCCCGAGGAACGGCGCCCAGTACTCCTTCGCGTTTTTCGTGCAGCTCGCGTCGTCGATTGAATGCGCATAGCAGCGTTCGCGGGGCGCCCAGAGTAGCGCCAGGTTCTCCCGCGGCTCAACTCGCACCGGCGGCCGGACCGTGTCGTGGTAGGCCAGGTGGGCGACCCGGGCTCCGGGCGCTGCCCGGCCGACAGCTGCCGCGACAGCGTTCGTCGCCAACAGCGCCTGGTCAGAAGGAGACATCCCTTCGCAACCGGCGCACTCACACCAGCCCCCTCCGCGGATATCGTCCGGCCAGAGGTGGTAGACGCTCGCTCCGGGAAAGCGCGCGACGAACGCCGCGGCGGCCTTCTCCGCCTGGGCCAACGCTCCGGCCGAAGTCGGACAGAGGTTGTAACGGGGGTCGCGTCCACCTCCGCGGAGCGGGAACGACTCCGGGTGCTCTGCGAACAGCTCTCGCGGGACGAGCCCGGGCAGGTGGTGGCCGCCGAATTGGAGCGTAAGGCCGCGCCTCGCCGCTTCTGCGACGATCGCCTGTCCGTCCGACCTCCATCGTTCGAACATCCAGCCCCCGCCGTCAGCGGCGAGTTCTGCGTCTCGGGCCGGGCGCGGCGCGCCGCCGCGGTCCATCCGGCTCGGCGGTGTGTCATGGAAGAACAGGTCGTTGAACCTGTTCCGGCTCGCCCATTCCATCCAGGCAGGCCAGTCGTCGTGGAGAGCGTCCTGCCCAAGAATGAGCGTCCGCGCCGCGAACGACGGTTCCTCCCGGTACGAGCCCGGCGCGAGTGCCGCGCCCGGCAGGAACGACACCCCAACCTCGCCAGGTTCGACCCATGCGAAGCCAAGTTGCTCAAGCAGCCAGTAGACGGCGTTGAGTGTGCCCCTGGGGCTGTCGCCCGCCAGCGTGACAGTCCGCTCGCCCACGGACGCTGAGAAGCCGTCTGCAACGCCGGTCCCGGAGCGCAACGTCAGCACACCCGCCGGGCCCTCGCCCGGCCGCGCCCGCTCGAGATGGCGTCGCAGCTCCTCGGCCGCCCACGCCAGCACCGCGTCGCTGCCTTCGACCTGGATATCCCAGCCCGCGATTCGCTGAGCCGTGATCGGTTCTTCATTCATCGCGCCGCGATGCTACCCATTTGTCCTCTGTCGAGCTATCGCACTGCGGATCCGCCCTCACCGGTTCACACGGCGACGACGCGGCTCTACGATCGACCGATGCCTGAGCTGCTACTCCGGCCAATGACGATCGACGACATCCCTGCCGTCGTCGAAATCGAGCAGGCCTCGCTCAACGGCAACTGGCCCGCCACGGCCTTCGAGCGCGAACTCGACCAGAACGCCATGGCTCGCTACCTCGTCCTCGAGCTCCAGTCCGGCGAACGGCCGCAGATTCTCGGATTCGCTGGGCTCTGGCTCATGGTCGACGAAGCCCACGTCGTCACGGTCGCCGTCGCCCCCGAGCATCGCCGCCGAGGCTACGGACGCCTCCTCGTCCACGCACTCCTTGGCCTCGCAACCCGGAACTCTATGGCCGTCGCGACACTTGAGTGCCGCGTCTCGAACCTGGCCGCGCGAAGGCTGTACCGCGACTACGGCTTCTACGAAGTGGGAAAGCGCACCCGCTACTACTCCGACAACGGCGAGGATGCCGTCATCATGACCACCGAGGCCCTCGACAGCCTCCCGTTCCAGGAGCGCCTGGCGCGCCTCCAAGAGCTGCTGCCAACAGTGGATCTGTCCGTGACCAAATTACTAGCAGGAGGCGGGCCGCCTCCTCCGTGACCGCGGACTACAGCCCGGCCAGCAGATCGGAGAGGACAGCTTCGGCGCGATCGAGGCGCGCGAGGATGCCCCACGGCCCGTGGATGTTGAGCGTCATATTCTCCGCCTGGCCGCGCACCCCCGGCAGCCGCCCCCGGACGCCCGCCGCTTCGTAGTAGCTGACGAGCTCGGGCGTACCATCCCCGTAGATGGCGCTCAGCACCTCAACCGTACGGGCATCCCACTGGTTGTAATCGAAGGGGTTCGGCCCCGTCCCCCGCAGCCAGGGGATGCGTCCCACCTGCTCAGCGATGCGAGCGCGGGCGCGGGCCGGATCCTTGACAACGGTCACCGGGTGGATTCTACCGGCCCGCCCGGCCCCGCGAAACTGCGCGGCCTCCCGCCGCTGGTGGCGAACGCGATTCGGCAATCGTAGAATTCAGTTGGATGGACAACGACTTCAACATCGACCTCGCTGACATCTCCTCCACGATCCGGGCGAACGATGTGATCGTCATGCGCTTCATCGCCGTCGGTCAGCGTCTCCTCCTTGATTTCCGCGCGACCGAGCTCGATGGCGCCATGGTGCGCGTGGTGATGCCGGTCAAGTCGGTCGAAGAACGCTACCGCGACCTCAAGCAACTCCGCCCGAGGCTTTCGCCGCCCGAGAAGATCGTCGCCATCTGGTGGCCGCGCTTCGCCAGTTCGCTTGCCAGTACCGGCATCTGGGGCGAAGTCATGCAGCGCGTCAGCGATAGTGGCCACGTCGAAGCGGTCCGCAGGGCGGAAGAGACACTGCTGGAGTTGGTCGCCCTCGAACGGCAGCAGCAGCGTGACGCCATCGCCGGCGAAGGCTTCAAGACGCTGTGGGCGGCATCGCCCACTCGCCGTTAGCCCTGGAGCGCAGCCGCTTTCGCAGGCTCGTGCGGGAAGCGGCGTCGTCGCTGCCGCCACCGATCCTCCGCCGCGTCCAGAACGTCGAGATCGTCGTAGAACGCCGGCCCACCGCCCGGGATCGCCACCTCGCAGGCACCGGGCCCGGCCATACCCTCCTCGGGCTGTACCACGGAGTGCCCCTCACCGCACGCGGCTCGAACTACAACCTCGTCCTCCCCGACAAGATAAGCATCTACCAGGAGCCCATCGAGGCGATCTGCGCCACCGACGACGAAGTCCGCGAGCAGGTGCGCCAGACCGTCCTCCACGAACTGGCGCACTACTTCGGTATCGGCGACGCCCGCCTCGATGAGCTTGGGCTGGGCTAGCTGGGGCGCCCCGGCGCTTGCTCGCGTTGACCCAGCGCCCCACCGTCGCTAGGTTGGGAAGGATGGCGAGCCGCGCGGAGGAAGCGACCTTACGGGCCACCTATAGAGCCCGAACCCGCTCCGCTTCCGGCCTCCACACCCGCAGCCAGCGTTTCCTCTTCGTCGTCGCGCTCATCACCTTCGGGATCGCGTCGCTTTACACCAGCCTCGCGCTCTTGCGGCGCGTTACCCCGGCCCTCTTCCCGGGCAAGGACCTGCCCTTCAGCGTTGCCCTCGAGCTGCTCCCCGGCCCCGTCAAGATCAGCGCCCCGGGCGACAGCAGCGTTTTCAACAAGCGAATCAACCTGCTCATCATTGGCGTGGACAAGCGCCCCGACTACCGCGACCTCGACGCCTACAACACCGACACCCTCATGGTCGCCACCATCGATCCCCTTTCCAAGCAGACGAGCATCCTCAGCTTCCCCCGCGACATGCTCATCTCCATCCACCCACCCGGAGGCGGCTCGTATGAGGACCGCATCAACGCCTCCTACGCCGTCGGAATCCTGAACGACCGCAGTTTCGAGGCCGGCGCCAAGCAGCTCGAAACCGACCTCAAGTTCAACTTCGGCATCGACATTGACTACTGGGTGCTGCTCGACTTCAAGGGTGTTGAGGCGCTCATCAACTCCCTGGACGGTGTTGACGTCGACGTCCCCGACGAACTCTCGTTCTTCGACTGGCGCTATAGCGACGACGACATCCACGTCACCTACATCAGCGTGCCGGCGGGCCCACAGCACCTCGACGGGTACCACGCCGTCGCCTTCGGCCGCTACCGCAACGATAGCGACCTCTTCCGGGTGAAGCGTCAGCAGCTCGTGCTAACCACGGCGCTCCAGAAAGTCTTCTCGCGCGGGCTCCTGAACAACCCGCTGGATCTCTGGGACGCCTACAGCCAGACCGTCAAGACCGACGTGCCTCGCGGCAGAATGCCCGGCTATGGCCTGCTCCTCAAGGACACGCAGGGCAGGATCAAGACCTTCTCGCTCGGCGATCCAGTAAACGGCGTCCCGACGTTGATCGGACACACCACCGAATTCGGCGCCTCCGTCCTGCTCTGGAACTCTGAGAACGTCCAGTTCTGGTTGAGCCAGGTCTTCACCAAGGCGGTCTATTCCCAGTCGACGGTCGAAATCGACAACGGCCAGGGCAACGACGATGGTTTCGTCCGGGCCTCCGCCCTCGGCCGCTACCTCGCCTATTCGAAAGGCCTCCCGACGGTAAAGGTTGGCCCCGAGGCCACGGTGCAACCCGACACCACCATCACCCTCTACAGCGACGCCAAGCGCGCCCTCGCCGAAGACATCGCGCGCTGGCTTGGTCTCCCCGCCACCGCGATCCGCACCTTACCGCGGACCGACGTCAACCTGCCGGACGTGATCATCGTCATCGGCGAGAACTTCAAGCTGCCCGGGAGCTAAGCGCCGGGAGTCGAGCGGGATCGGCCTTTACTCCACCGCTTTCGGCGCCTCAGGCGGCTCGTCGAGCGCTGTCCGCGCAAGTTGTTCGAAGGCCCGGTCTTCAAGCGGCGGGTTGTGGAGCGCCGCACGTACGTCCCGGTAGTAGCGTTCGATTGGCCGGCGTTTCTGGAGGCTCACGCCACCCACGACGCGCATCGCCAGGTCGACCGCTTCGATGCAATTGTTCATCGTGTCCACTTTGGCGACGGCGACCCGGTCGATGGGCGGCATTCCCTCGCCCGGACCCTGCTCCCAGGCGGCCGCCGCGTCGTAGATCAGCGCCCGGCTCCGCTGCAGGAGCAGGTCGATCCGGGCGATCCTGGTGCGCACCCCTGGATACTCCTTGATCGTTCGGCCGCCGCCCGGCGCGCGTTCGCGAGCAAAGGCGACGGCGTAGTCCCGCGCCGCACGCGCGACGCCGACGGTCGTCGCGGCTACGCCCAGGGCGAACCAGGTGAACCCGGCCGAAGTGCGGCGATCCGGGCGGCCGGCCGCCCGCTTGTTGAGGAACCGGTCGCCGGCAAGCCTGACCCCATCCAGCACAAGGTCGTGGCTCCCGCTCGCGCGCATCGAGAGGCTGTCCCAGGTCGGGTCGATACGCACCCCCGGGTCATCGCGGTAGACCACGAAGTTCGCGATGACTGATCCCTCCCCGGTCGACGGCAGGACCGTCGCCATCACGATGAAGTAGTGCAGCAGCGGCGCCATCGTCGTGAACGTCTTGCGCCCTTCGAGCACCCAGCCGTCCGCCGTCGCCGTCGCGGTCGTCTCAGGGACGCCGCCGCCAGCGGGGCTCCCCAGTCCTTCTTCTGTAGCCGCCGTGTTGCAGAGCCAGCCGTCCTCGACCGCTCCCCGGCAGAACTCCGCGAACCACGACTCGGGGTAGGTGCGAGACTCGCGCTCGCTCCCGAAACGGATGAGGTGCATGTTCAGCGCCAGCGCCGTCGAGCCGTCCCCGGCCGCCAGCTCTTCCTGGACGCGCAGGAACGTGCTCAGAGGCGCTTCGAAGCCGCCATGCGATCGAGGCACCGTCAGCGCCAGAAAGCCGGCGGCACGGAGCTCGTCGAAGTTCTCGAACGGAAACGAGCCATCCCGGTCGTGGATCACGGCCCGCTCAGCAAAACGGCCAGCAAGCTCTCGTGCGACGGCCGGCCAATCGGGTTCCACCACCGCGAGAGTCTACCTGACGGACCGGAGCTTAGCTCCGGTCAGCCTCACTTGCCGCCAGCGGGCGAACCCTCAACCGCGGCCTTACCGGACCCTTCCGCGTTGAGGTGCGGGATGATCCGGTCGAGCCAACGCGGCAACCACCAGTTGGCATCGCCCAGGAGCTCCATCGTCGCCGGCACCAGGACCAGCCGCACGATCGTGGCGTCGACGAAGATGGCGGTCGCCATGCCCAATCCGAACTCCTTGATGACCCGGTCCTCCCCGCTGACGAACGCGCCGAAGACGGTCACCATGATCGCGGCTGCGGCGGTGATCACCCGCGCCGTGGCCGCCAGCCCGTGCGAGACCGCCGTCGCGTTGTCGTGAGTCTTCAGGTATTCCTCGCGGATGCGGCTGATGAGGAACACCTCGTAGTCCATCGATAGGCCGAACAGGATCGCGAAGAGCATCATCGGCAGGAAGGGGTCGATCGGTCCGGCCTGGACGCCGATGAGTCCGCCGAACCACCCGTGCTGGAATACCGCCACGAGTACCCCATAGCTCGCGCCGATCGAGAGAAGGTTCATCACTGCTGCCTTCGCCGCCACGAGCACAGACCGGAACACCACCATCAGCAGCAAGAAGCTGATCCCGATCACCGACCCGATAAGGATGGGCATCCGCTCGGAGATGTGGTCGCCGACGTCGATCGTCGCCGCCGTCTGCCCGGCCACGAGGAATCGCGCGCCGCTGTTGCCCGCCGCCGCCGGGAGGAGGTTGTCCCGCATTTGGTGCACGAGATCGGTCGTCGGGCCAGACTGCGGCGAGGTCGAAGGGATCGCCGTGATGACGGCCGTGTCATGGCCGGGGTTGAAGGAGGCGGGCGACACTTCGACGACGTTCGGAGACGCCGCCATCGCGGCCCTGGCCGCCTCCACCTGGTCCGCGCCTCCGCGCGCGAGGTCTGCCACTACGAGCAATGGCCCGTTGAACCCCGGGCCAAAGCCCTTCGCCAGCAGGTCGTAGGCGCGCCGCGTGTGGTAGTGCTCCGGGCTGTTGCCGGCATCCGTGAACGAGAGCCGCATCGTCAGTGCCGGCGTCGCCAGTCCGATGAGCACGAGCGCAGCGACCACCAGGTAAGGAACAGGGTGACGTTGGATCGCGGCGCTCATCCGATACCAGTTACTGCTCGGGTCGATTCCTTCCTTCGAGTGGAACAGGGGGACCCGCCAGCGGTCGATGCGCGTCCCGGCCAGCGACATTGCCGACGGTGTGAGCGTCAGCGCCACCAGCACTGCCACCACCACGATCATCGCCCCTTCCGTGCCAAGAGCCGCGACAAAGGGCAACCCCATCGTGTAGAGGCCCAGGAAGGCCACTGCCACCACCACTCCGGCGAACGCCACCGCCCGCCCGGAGGTGGTCACGGCCAGGACGATCGAGTCCTCCACGTTCTTGCCCGTGTGGAGGCCCTCACGAAAACGCGTGATGACAAGGAGGCTGTAGTCGATCCCAACGCCGATCCCGATCATCGCCGCGAACTGCGAGCTAAACGACGGAAACTCGAGGAAGTTGGCTGCCAACGAAACCGAAGCGAAGCCGGTGCCCACGCCGAAGAGCGCTGCCCCGAGGGGAAGGCCCATCGCGATCAGCGAACCGAACGCGATCAGCAGGATCACCGCCGCGGCGGCGAACCCGATGAACTCCGTCCCGAACTGCGGCCGCTCGACGGTGCGCACGATGTTGCCACCCGTCTCGGCGCGCACAAGTGGCGAACTGGCGGCGTCGACGACCGCCACGTAGGCCCGGATCTGGGCGCTCGGTGTGTCCTGCGCCCGCTTCTTCCAGTGCACGACTGCCCGAGCGATCGTCCCGTCCTTCGAAACGAACCGTTGCTGCTCGAACGGCGACTCCACTGAGCCGATCCCGGGAAGGTTGATCACAGAAGCCAGGAGAGCCTGGATCTCGGCTTTCGCATCCGGAGCCGCGATTCCGCCCGGCGCTTCGAAAACGAGGCTCGACGTGTCGCCGGCCTGCGCCGGGAAGCGGCTGGCGAGCAGATCCTGTGCCTCCTGGGCTTCGGAGCCGGGGAGACGGAAGCTCGTCGAGGAGTCGCCCCGGAACTGCGTCATCAAGCCGATGAGCGTTCCGAAAATGAGCACCCAGGCCAGCATCACCCGTCCCCGGCGGCGATGGGCGAAGCGTGCCCAGCGTTCGAGCATTGGGGTGCGCCCTCGGGAAGGAACACGCGAAGTCACGGCGATTTCCACGATGGGGTGCGGCCCGGAGCCGGGTCAGACCTCAATCTTAAGCGGTGACTCCGGTTCTGGCTGCTCGCCCCCGGCCCCAGCAGTGTTCGCGATGGAGGCGCGGTCAGCCATTGCGTCTCGTTCTGATGCTTCTCTTAACCACGCCGGTATGAACGATTGATATAATCCCGCCACGTACGGCCCGGACACCGGCAGCCGCGCTAACCGGCGTGGCCTCCCTGTCCACCCTGTCTCGATCCTCCCCGCGGAGTTAGACATTCGTGGAAGACCCCAAGATCGTTGCTGAGCGGATCGTTGAAAACGTCGAACGAGTCATCGTCGGCAAGCATCGCGAGCTACGGCTGGCGATTACCGCCCTCCTCTGCGGCGGGCACATGCTCATCGAAGACGTGCCCGGTGTGGGCAAGACGATGCTCGCCCGTTCTATTGCGACCTCCACCGGCTGCAATTTCCGCCGCATCCAGTTCACACCCGACCTCTTGCCCAGCGACGTCTCGGGCGTATCTATCTACAACCAGAAGGAAGGCGACTTCGAGTTCCGGCCGGGCCCGATCATCGCCCAGGTTGTGCTCGCCGACGAGATCAACCGAGCTACGCCCAAGACCCAGTCCGCACTCCTCGAAGCCATGGAGGAGCGCCAGGTCACCGTCGACGGCGTCACGCACAAGCTGCCTCAGCCCTTCCTCGTGATGGCCACCCAGAACCCGATCGAGTACGAAGGCACGTTTCCCCTCCCGGAAGCCCAGCTCGACCGCTTCCTCATCCGCGTCCACCTCGGCTACCCCAGCCCGACCGACGAGGTGCTCATCCTCGACCAGCAACAGCTCAGCCACCCCGTCGATTCCATCACCCAGGTCACCGACGCCAACGAGATCCTCCTGCTCCAGAAGGCCGTCAAGGAGATCTACGTCGACCCGCTGATCAAGCAGTACATCGTCGCCCTGGCCAACGCCACCCGGGACCACGAGTCTGTCTACCTGGGTGCGAGCCCCCGTGGATCGCTCGCGCTCTTCCGGACGAGCCAGGCCCGCGCGCTCTTCGAAGGCCGCGACTTCGTTACTCCCGACGACGTCAAAGACCTCGCTCTTGTGACGCTCGGCCACCGCATCATCCTCAGCCCCGGCGCCAAGGTGAAGGGCACTACTGTCGCTGACGTGGTCGGCGCGTGCATGAACCGCGTCCCCGTACCGGGCTCGCGCGCCCGCGTGTAGCGGGGTGCGCAACCTCGTCCGCACCCTCCTTGCCCCGGACCGCCGCGCATTGACGTTCGCCGTCTTCGTGCTGCTCTTCTCGGTGTTCTGGGCGATGGGCACGGGTTTCTGGTTGCTGTTCCGCCTGGCCTACGTCCTGGCCTTCACGCTGCCCGTTTGTTGGCTCATCGCCTGGTACAACACCCGCCACGTCGACGCCTGGGTCGATCGCCGCACCGAACGCGCGCAGGTTGGCCAGGAAGCCCAGGAAGTGATCGAAGTCCGCAACCGCGACTTCTTTCCGAAGCTGTGGCTCGACATCGAAGACCCCAGCGGACTTCCCGGCCATCGCTCCCGACGCGTCGTCGTGATCCCACCACGACGCTCCCGCAACTGGATCGTCGATACGCCGCTGCTTCGGCGAGGCCTGTACGATTGGGGGCCCCTCCGCATCACCAGCAGCGATCCCTTCGGCTTCTTCCGCCGCGTGCGCGAAATCGGGGGGGCCCAGCAGATCCTCGTCTACCCGCCCGTCGTGGACCTCCCTCGCTTCCAGGTCCCACCGGCGAACCTCCCGGGTGAAGGCCGCTTCCGCCGGCGTACGCATTATGTAACGCCAAACGCCAGCGGCGTCCGCGAATACGCCCCGGGCGACGCCTTCAACCGCATCCACTGGCGCACCACAGCGCGCACGGGCGAACTCATGGTCAAGACGTTCGAGCTGGACCCCGCCAGCGACATCTACGTCATCCTCGACATGGAACGCCGCGTCCATGCCGGTTCAGGCGACGAAAGCACAGAGGAGTACGGCGTCCGCATCGCTGCCAGCATCGCAAGGCAATATCTGGTCCAGAACCGCACCGTCGGCTTCATCACTTTTGGACTCGACCTCAAGACGCTCGAACCCGAGCGAGGCCAGCAGCAGCTCACCCGCATTCTCGAAACCCTCGCCACCGTGCGCGCTGTCGGTGACGCCTCGCTAGGCAACCTCCTCTTCGAAGAACAACGCCGTTTCGGGCGGCACACGACCGTCGTCGTCGTCACCTCCTCCACCGACGACCACTGGCTGACCGCGATCCAGTCGCTCACGCAGCGCGGTGTCCGGGCGGCCGTCGTCCTGGTCGACCCGAGCTCTTTCGGCGGCGACCGTTCCCCACTACTCATGTTTGGAGAACTGACGGCGAGCGACATCCTGACGTATGTTGTGCGCAAGGGCGACGACCTCAGCCTCGCGCTGAGCCCAGCACCTTCGGGGGTTTCTCTGTGGCAGAAATGAACCTCCCGATGAGCCCGTCCGCGGGACGCCGAATCGGCCGCGCGGCGATCGCCGCGCCCCGGCTCGTCATGAGCTGGGAAGACTGGCTTACCTTCTCCGCCGCGCTCATCACCTTCATCAGCATCGCCGTCTCCATCCAGCAGGCTCACTGGGTGCGCGGTATGCCTGCCCTCGTGCCCACAGCCCTCGGCGGACTACTCATCGGCATGTTCGCCGCTCGGATTCGCACCCCCGCCGTCTTCATTCACCCTGTCGCCCTCACGCTCGGCGCGGTCGTCGTGATTCTTAGCGTGCAGGCCTACGCCGACGGGGCCAACTTCACTGAACGGCTCACCGACTTCCGCCTGCGGATGAAGGAGTGGTTCGATGTCGTCCGCGCAGGCGACATCAGCAACGACAACCTCCCCTTCGTCACGCTCGTCCACAGCGTCTGCTTCTTCAGCGCCTATCTCGCGTCGTGGTCGCTCTACCGCTGGCGGAACGCCTGGATCGCCGTCGTGCCCGCCGCCGTCGTGCTCCTCGTCAACATCAGCTTCTTGAAGGGACAGCCGAGCGGGCCGTTCATCGTTTTTCTTTTCGGCGCCATCCTTCTCGTCGGCCGGGTCCACCTTCAACGCAGCCAGGAGTCCTGGTCCCGGGCGAAGGTCGACTACCCGGAGTTCATCAGTCTCAGCGCGGGCCAGCTCACCGTCATGCTGACCGCGGTCGTGATCATCTTCGCCTGGCTCGTGCCCCTCGGCACCCAGGCCGACGCCGTCAAGAGCGCCGCCGACTGGGTGGCGAGCCCCTTCAGCGGGAACAACAACACACTCACCCGCCTCTTCCACAACGTGACCGCGCGCACCGGTGCGAACCTCCACAGCTTCGGCGACACGCTACCAATCCAGAGCAACGTGAAGCTCGGGACCAAGACGCTCTTCGAAGTCAACAGCAACGAAGCCGGGCTGATCCGCGGTACGAGCTACGACTTCTACACCGGCGCGGGCTGGAAGGCGACCGGGCGCAAGGAAAGCAGCGTCAACGGCAAAGAGCTGGCCGCCGATCAGTCCGCCACCGAGTACGACTCTCGCAACGTCACCATCCTCAAGGTCAAGGTCTTCGATAGCGAAGGCACCATCCTCACCGCCGGCACCCCGCTCGGCACGAACGTCGCCTCCACCGTCGAACGCTCGAAGCTGTTCGAGGGCGATATCGAGCAGCTCCGCAGCAGCCGCAGTCTCAACAGCGACGACACCTACAACAGCTTCGGCACCGAAAGCATCGCCACCGCCAACCAGCTCCGCCTGGCGGGCGCCGACTACCCCGACTGGGTGAAGAACCGCTACCTCCAGCTCCCCAAGAGCCTCCCCGACCGCGTCCGCGAGGAAGCCAAACGAGTGGCCTCCGGGATCGCAACCCCCTACGACCAGGCCTTCGCCATCGAGCAGTTCCTCCGCGCGTTCCCCTACGACCTCCAGGTCGAATCGGCGCCCCCCCGGCGCGACACCGTCGATTTCCTCCTCTTCGACCTCAAGCGCGGCTACTTCGACTACCAGGCCACCGCGATGGCGGTCATGCTTCGCACCCTCGGCATTCCTGCCCGCGTGGCCGTCGGCTACGTGCTCAACCCGGATAGCGCCGACGGCATGAAGTACACCGTCCGCAAGAGCGACGCGTACACCTGGGTGGAAGCGTTCTTCCCGCGCTACGGCTGGGTCAACTTCAACCCCACCCAGGATCGTCCGGGCGGGGGCGCAGGCGGGATCGGCAACGGCCTCGTTGGCGGTGACACCAGCATCGACGAGCCGCCCGACCTCTCCGGCCTGTTCGAGGACCCGAACGGACTCCCGAACGACGTCGCCAACGCTCTCAACGAGACGCCCGTCCAGAACAGCGCCCCGCCCTGGACCCTGATCTGGTCGCTCGCCGCCGCGCTGACCGTCGCGGCCGCCGCATTCCTCGGAGGCCGCCTCACCTGGAACTGGGGCCTTGCCGGTCTCGAAGGACGCGCCCGCCTCTGGGCGAAGACGCAGCGCCTGGCCAGTTGGGCTGGCCTCGGAGCCCACGCAGCAGAAACCCCCCGCGAGTGGTCCCGTCGCCTCGGCGGGGCGATAGAACGCGAGGACGAAGCGTCCCGCATCGCCGACGCCTACGAAGAGTCACGGTACGGCCGACCGGACCTCAAGCGCGTCGACGACGCCACCACTGGCGAAGCGTACCTCAGCGTTCGCAACCGCCTGCTCGCCAAGGTTCTCCGCCGCAAGACCCCGGCAAAGAAGTAGTCGGTGGCCGTCTCGTGCACCAGTGTTACCACCGGTCCTTCGTCGCGTTGATCGGATCATGAGCTCACCAACGAGCGACCCCCAGCCCCTCTGTGGCGTCGTCACCAGCACGGCCCTCGGCTACGCCGGCGTCGCCCTGAGTGACGCGGGCATACGCCACGCTACCCTCTTCCATCGTACTCGCGAGGCTGCCTGGACCGAGCTAAGCGCCTTCGGTGCGCAACCGGGCCCCGATCCGCGCGCTGAACAAGTGTCGCTCGCTCTCGACGCCTATGCCGCGGGCAGCGGCGACAGCCTCGAGGCCTTCCCCGTCGACCTCCCGCCTGCGAGCGACCTCAACCAGCGAACCTGGCTGGCCCTGCGGGAGATCCCCTGCGGCGAAACGAGGAGTTATTCCTGGCTGGCGCGGCGCGTGGGCCAACCGGGCGCGGCAAGGCTGATCGGCGCGATCGTCGGCGCCAACCCGATCCCCCTCTGGCTGCCCTGCCATCGGATCATCGCCAGCGATGGCAACCTCCAGGGCTTCGGCGGAGGGCTCGCCATGAAGCGCGCCCTTCTCGAACTCGAGGGGGCCCTGCCTCTCCGGCTCGCGCTCGACTGATTTTCGCCGGAGGGACGAAGAAAGCGCCCCGCTTTCGCGAGGCGCCTCCTCATTGGTGTCGAAGGGCGATTGCAGGCTTACGCCTTGTCGAACCAGGCCTTCATGACGTGGGTGTACGGGAAGAAGGCAGAGTCGCGGTAGTTGGCGACTTCCTTGTCCCAGAAGTAGGTGCGGGTGTCGGTGCTGAAGAAGACTTCCCACTGGTTGAGGGCCGCCATGTCCTCGATCTGCTTGACCGTGGCCAGGCGCTCCACCTTATTGAACTGGGTGCGCTGCTTGTCGAGCAAAGCTTCCAGCGCGGGGTCGTTGACGTAGGACTGGTTGATGCGGCCCCGCTTGCCATCCTTGAAGGACATCTTGTCGGTGACGTGGTCGACAAGGTAGGGGACGGCGCGCGGGGTGAGGCCCATGTGGTTGTACTGGCCCCCGAAGTACACGCCGGTCCCGGCGGCGATGTACTGGGCGTAGGGCGTCGCGATCTCTTTGATGTTGAACCCTACCGCCTTGAGGTTCGCTATCGCCAACGATGCGGTGTCGAGGTACGCCTGGGTGTAGATGTTCGCCTCAGCGACGTGGACGAACTCGAGTTCCTCACCCTTGTACCCGGCCGCATCCATGAGCTTCTTAGATTCCGCGGGGGCGTAGTCCCAGAACTTGGCGTTGGCGCCGAGCTCCTTCACCTGGCGAGCCCAGCCCGCGTACCCGACGAAATTGACCTGGTCGGGCACGCCTTCGCCCTTGGTGATGGCATCCCGGAGTGCCTTCCGGTCCTGGGCCATTGAAACCGCCTGGCGCATCCGTTGATCCTTGAACGGCGCTTTGTCGGAGCGCATGTAGATGTCTTCTGCGATCCCCTGCTGTTCACCAGACAGCGCGTCTGGCCGGTTCTTCTTCAGTTGGTCGCGCTCGTCGGGAAGGAAGAGCCAGCTGAGGTTCTGCTGCTTGGCGCTGAAGTCAGCCACGCGCTTCGCCTGATCGGTGATGATGAAGACCTTGACTTCATCGAAGTAGGGCCACGGCTTCTCGAAGTAGTCAGGGTTCTTCTTGAACGAGAGGCTGGAGCCTGTCTGAAACTCGGTATGGATGAAGGGGCCGCTTCCCAGCATCTTGGTCGGAGCGGCGTCCGATTCGGCGTGCTCCTTCGGCGAGATGTAGGCGCCGTACTCCCCGCCGATGACCTGGTTCAGGTCGGCGTACGGTAACTTGGTCTTGAGCACGACCGTCTGCGGGTCTGGCGTCGAGACCGAGTCCAGGAAGAAGTAGAGCGCCCGGTGGGAGGACTTATCGAACGTCGAGTAACGATCGAAGGCGTACTTGACGTCCTCGGAGGTCATGGCCCGGCCGTTGTGGAACTTGATGCCCGGCTTGAGCTTGAAGGTCCACTGGAGACCGCTGGCGTCCGGCTGCTCGGGCATCGTCTGTGCGAGTTCGGGTTCCATCGACGGGTCGGTTGGCGTGATCTCTGGAGTGCCCGCCTTGTAACGCAGGAGCCGACTGTAGGAGAGCCCACCCATGTACATATTGAGGAAGCTGGCGTTCGTGTACGGATCGAGCGACGGTGGGTTGCCGCCGATCTGGAACGAGAACGTCCCGCCCGGCTTCGGCTGCTTGGCCGGCGTCGGGGAGGCCTGGGCAGTCGGCAGCAAGCCCTTTTCGGAGGTGGGACTGCCGGTAGAATCGTCATCGCCGCAGCCGACCATGGCGTAGGCTGCGCCGCCCACTCCCACGACCCCGGCGCCCCTGACGACGGCTCGACGGTTGACTTTCCGGCGAAGCCAGTAGTTGGTGTATTCGCTCATTGGTCTTTCCCCCTTTTGTTCTGGATAAACGGCCCGTGGGCCGGAGATCCTCTTGAGTATTACGCCGCCCCACGGAGGCGCGGATCCAATACGTCGCGTAATGCGTCGCCAAAGAGATTGAAGGCGAGGACAGCAATGCTGATCGCCCCGCCAGGGATGATAGACATCCACCACGCGGCCTGCCAGACCGGACGGGAATCCTGGAGCATCTTGCCCCAGCTCGGCTGAGCGTCGGTGGCGATGCCGAGGCCGAGGAAGCTGAGCGCAGCTTCAGTGAGGATCGCATTACCGATCTGGATGCTCGCCACAACGATGATCGGAGCGAACACGTTGGGCAGCACGTGA
The DNA here is from genome assembly GCA_041488155.1 of Tepidiformaceae bacterium. Lineage (GTDB taxonomy): Bacteria > Chloroflexota > Dehalococcoidia > Tepidiformales > Tepidiformaceae > JBGPOS01. The sequence goes on along the minus strand of JBGPOS010000025.1, from coordinate 18,517 downwards.
CGCCACATGATCGCAGGAGGCGTATTGCCGACCGCCTGCGCGGCTTCGATGTACTGCAAATTGCGGACGGAGAGCACCGAGCTGCGCACGATTCGCGCGGTCGTTGGCATGTAGATGATGGCTATCGTCATCGAAACGTTCGTGAAGTTCCGTTCGAACACCGTCAGCATGAAGATGGCGAAGATGAGGGGCGGCATGCCAATGACGACGTCGAGCAGCCGGCTGACGAGGAGGTCCACCCAGCCCCCGAGGTAGCCGCTCAGGATCCCGAGGAGCGCCCCGACGGCGGTGGCGAGGAACACGGCGGTGAAGCCCACGCCCAGGGACACACGGCTGGACACGATCGTCCGGCTGAAGACATCGCGGAACAGGTTGTCGGTCCCAAAGGGGTGACTCAGCGACGGGGACTGGAGCCGCGGGAAAGCCACCTGGTCAGGCGGGTGGGGCGCCAACAGCGGCGCGAAGATGGCGACGAGGATGAGCAGCAGGCAGACGACCGCGGCGATTGCCCCGACCGGCTTTTGGCGCGCGATGCGCCACAGCGAGGAGCCGATGCTGCGCCTGGGTCGCAACTCATGCCATGGCAAATCCTGTGCAGTTGCCGCCGATGTCGTCATGTGTACCGGATCCTCGGGTCGAACCAGGCGTAGCTCAGGTCGACGATGAGGTTGACAGCGATGAGCACGGTGGCGAAGAAGAGGACGATGCCCTGGACTTCGGTGTAGTCATGGCGCAGGACGGACTCGATCGTGAGTGTCCCGAGGCCGGGGAGGCTGAAGATCGACTCCAGGACCACGGTGCCTCCGAAGAGCACGCCGAACTGCAGCCCGAACAGGGTAACAACGGGGATCATCGCGTTCCTCAGCGCGTGGCGGATGACCACCGTGCGCTCGTTGAGGCCCTTCGCCCGGGCGGTGCGTACGAAATCCTGCCGCAGGACCTCGAGCATCGACGATCGCGTCACCCGGGCGAGGCTGGCGCTGAGCGCAAGGCCGAGCGCGAACGCCGGCAAGTACAACTGTTCCAGGTTCTTGAGCGGGGCCTCCCAGAGCTCCGTGTAGCCCGATGGCGTGCTGTACGCCCACCACTTCGCGGGATAGACGACCAGCATCGTGCCAATCCAGAATCCCGGAATGCTCAACCAGGCGATCGTTATGAACCGCAGGAGGTAGTCAGGGGCGTCGTCCTGCTTGACCGCGGAGATGACGCCGATGGGGATAGCGATGAGCATGGCGAACCCGGTCGCCAGGATGGTGAGCTCGATGGTCAGCGGGACACGGTCGCGGATTTCGCCCCAAACATCGCGCTTGGATAGCAGCGCCTTGCCGAAGTCGCCGGTGAGCGCGTGGCCCATGTAGCGGACGTACTGTACTGGCGCGGGTTGATCGAGGCCGAGTTCCTTGTCAATCGCCTCGCACTGCTTGGGGTCGTCGGGCTGGCTGCCAAGCACCGTCGAGCAGACATCGCCAGGAATGACCCGTACCGCGGAGAACACGAAGAGGCTCACTGCGATGAGCACGATGATTGCGAACAGCAACCGCTTGACGATGTATTGCGCCATCGAGGAGAGCGACGCCTCCCGTTCCTGACGGTCGCGGCGGTCCCCACCGCCCCACACGGATTCGGCATTATTGATTCCCTGTCGGCGACGATCAACACATGCGGCGTGAACTATTCACACGTTGAACAATATGTTGAGCACGTCGCCATCCTGGACCACGTACTGCTTCCCCTCTGTCCGCAGCAGGCCACGCTTCCTCGCCTCGGCTTCGCTCCCGCAGGCCACCAGGTCTTCGAAACGGATCACTTCCGCCCGGATGAAGCCGCGGCGCAGGTCCGAATGGATCTTGCCAGCCGCCTCCGGCGCCGTTGAACCGGCCGTCACGGTCCAGGCCCGACACTCGTCCGGCCCGGCCGTCAGGAAGCTGATGAGACCGAGCAGCGCGTAGCTCAGCCTGATCGCCTCCGCCATCCCGCTCTCGGTAACGCCAGCTGCCGCCCGGAACTCCTCCGCCTCTTCTTCGCCGAGCTCGTTGAGCTCCATCTCGAACTTCCCGCAGAGCACCGCTGCGTCTCGCGCGGGCCCCCGGTGGTGGTCACGGAAGCCTGCTTCTATCTCCGCCCGGCGGGGCAGCTCCGCCTCTCCGACGTTGATCAGCACAAGGAGCGGCAACCCCGTCAGGAACTGCGACCCTTCGAGCAGCTTCCAGTCCTCGCCCGTCAGCCCCTGTTCCCGGATCGGTTTCTCCGCTTCGAGGCCGGCCTTCATCCGGGTCAGCAGGTCCCGGGTGCGCGTCAGCGGCTCTCGCTCACCCGCCTTCAGCGATCGAAGCTCGGTGTCGAGTCGTTGCAGGCGCTTTTCGACAATCCCGAGGTCGGCGAACACCAGCTCGAGATCCATCGTGGCGATGTCGCGATCCGGGTCTACCGTTACCTCCGGGTGGGGCACGCTCTCGTCCTCGAACGCCCGCACCACGTGGATCAGGGCGTCCATCCGGGCCAGTTCGTTGATGAACTTTCCGGCCGGGCCCTCGCCCTTGCCGAACGACTCGCCAGCCGCAGGGAAGTCCACATATTGGATGGTCGCGTAGGTCGTCTTCTTCGGGTGGTAGATAGCCGCCAGCCGATCCACCCGTTCGTCCGGCACGTGGACGACGCCCATGTTCGGTTGAGCGCCGCTGCTGTAGACGCCCACCTGAGCGGCGCCCCGGGTCACGGCGTTGAAGACGGTCGTCTTTCCCGATCGCGCCAGCCCGATGATGCCCAGCTGCATGGGGCGAGGGTACAGGTGAGAGAGGACAGGTTACAGAGACTCCGCCCAGGGCGCTGCACGCATCATTTCCTGGGGTCGTTCGCGTCTTGGATTTCGTGCGAGATTTCACAATCTTCCCAACTGTGCTACTCTCTTGCGGGTTTTTCCCCACCCGACACCGTCATGTGCACCCCGATCGGCCTGCGCCAGCAGCCGATTCACCGCAGGAGGCGCCGCAACCGCGTGAACATCATCGTCTGTGTCAAGCAAATCCCGGATCCCGAAACGCCGGCTTCGTCGTTCAAGGTCGACGAAGCAGCCAGGAAGGTGATACCCGCCCAGGGCATCGCGCCCGTCGTCAACCCCTTCGACCCGCAGGCCACCGAAGCGGCCCTGCGCCTCAAGGACGCCACCGGCGAAGGGAAGGTCACCGTCATCAGCCTCGGCCCCGACAGCGCCCGCGACGCGATCAAGCACGCCCTCGCCATGGGCGCTGACGAAGGCGTCCTGCTCAACGACCCCGGTTTCGAAGGCATCGACAACTTCCAGACGGCCGTTGCCCTCTCGAAGGCTATCCAGAAGCTCGGCGGCGCCGACCTCGTCCTCATGGGCCGCCAGGCGGCCGACTGGGACATGGGCGTCGTCCCCGCTGGCGTTGGGCAGATCCTGGGCATGCCCGTCGTCACCGTCGCCAAGGCGATCGAATCCACCCCGGCTGGCCTGAGAGTCGAACGGGTGCTCGACGACGGTTTCCAGACCGTCGAGGTTGGCCTCCCGGCGATCGTCTCGGTCTCGAACGAATTCGGTGGGCCCCGCTACCCGCAACTTCGCCAGATCATGCTCGCCGCCAGGAAGACCGTGCAGGTCTGGAGCGCAGCCGACATCGGCCTCGGCTCCGACGAGACGGGTGCAGCCAACCGCTGGCTCCCGCTCGAAGCGCTCTACGTGCCCAAAGTCGAGAGCAACGTCGAGATAATCGAAGGAGACTCTCCTGAAGAGAAAGCCCGCAACCTCGCCCAGAAGCTTCGCGCCGCAAAGCTGATCTAAGGAGCGTTAACCCATGCCCGGAATCCTCGTCATCGCTGAGACCTCCGAGGGCAACGTCGCCCCCATCTCCTACGAGCTCCTCGCCGCCGCCCGTCAGCTCGCCGGCCAGGGCGCCGGCGCCGTGACGGCGCTCTTCGCGGGCAGCGAAGCCCAGGCCAAGGATCTGATCGCCCACGGAGCCGACGCGGCGGTTGCCGCGACCAGCGCGTCCCTCACCGGCGGCACCGCCGAGAACTACCTCCCCGTCGTCGAGGCTGCCCTCGCCGCGTCTGGCGCCGACATCGTCCTGCTGGGACAGACCAGTCTCGGCCGCGATCTCGGTCCGGCTCTCGCCTTTCGACTCAAGACCGCTGTCGCCATGGACTGCGTGGAGCTGAAGATCGCCGGTGGGCGGTTGCGCGTCACCCGCAACGCATACGGCGGCAATGCCCGGGCCGAGCACACGTGGAAGGCGCCTCTCCAGGTGGCCACGGTCAAAGCGAAGCAGTTCGATCCGCTGGCACCCGACTCCGGGCGCACAGGCAGCGTCACTGTCGTCGACACCGCCGGGGACTCGCGCGTGAAGGTCCTTGGCACCTCCAAGGCCGTCGCCACCGGCATCCGCCTCGAAGATGCCCAAATCGTCGTCAGCGGCGGCCGTGGCCTCGGCGACCCCTCGGCCTTCCGGATGCTCGAAGAACTCTCCTCGCTGCTCAAGGGCGCCACAGGCGCTTCGCGGGCCGCCTGCGACCTCGGCTGGTATCCGCCGGCCCAGCAGGTGGGCCTCACCGGCAAGACCGTCTCACCGAACCTCTACATCGCCGTCGCGATCAGCGGCGCCAGCCAGCACATGGCGGGGATGGCCGGGTCCAAGAACATCGTCGCGATCAACAAGGATGGCGATGCGAACATGGTGAAGGTCAGCAAGTTCGCGGTCATCGACGACTACAAGAAGGTCATCCCCGCGCTGATCGAAGAGGTCAAGAAGCTGGCCTGACCCGACCTCTCCGTTGTCCCGATGCCTGGGCGAGGCGACGGGCGCCCCTCACAGGCCAAACCTCAACGGCAGGGTGGTGTACCCGCGAACGAGCAGGGACGAGGACTGGCGCACGCCAGGAATAGTCCCCGGTGCGACCGAGCCGAAGCGGTCTAGCAGCGCGTTGCACGCGATCCGGGCCTCGGCACGCGCGAGCGGCGCCCCGAGGCAGTAGTGGATCCCGTTGCCGAACGCGAGGTGTGAGCGAAGGTCCCGGTCCATTCGGAATTCGTCGGGCTTTTCGAACGCCTTCGGGTCGCGGTTGCCGGCGGCGAAGGAAACGATGACCTCCTGCCCCGCCGGGATCTTCTGTCCCCCGACCTCGCACTCCGTCAGCGTCTTTCGGCCCAGGTTCTGCACCGGGCTGTCGTAGCGCAGCGTCTCTTCGACGATGGTTTCGACGAGCGCCCGGTCGGCGCGGGCGGCGGCCCAAAGGTCCGGCCGCACGGCCAGGACCGCCAGCATGTTGCCGATGAGATTCGTGGTTGTCTCGTTCCCCGCGACGAGGAGCAACGTCGCCATGCCGAGGACCTCATAGTCTTCGAGGCGGCTCCCATCGATTTCGGCAGTGGTGAGCGCTGAGAGCAGGTCGGCTGCGGGTACTCTCCGGCGATCGGCGACCTCAGCGATGAAATAGGACTGCATCTCCTGAAGGTGCGCGAGGCGCTCAGGATTGCCTCCGTTCGAAGGGCCATCGCCAGAGATCAGAGCGTTCGACCACCTCTTGAATCGCTCCCGGTCGCTCGCGGGGATGCCGAGGGCCTCGGCGATGATCGTGATTGGCAACGGCACAGCCAGGCCGGCCATCACGTCGACGTCGACGCCTGGCGAGAAGCCCTCCATCAGCTCACCCACCACGCCGCTGATACGCGGTTCAAGCTCCTTGACTCGGCGTGGGGTGAAAGCCCGGTTCACCAGCCCTCGCAAGCGGGTGTGTCGCGGAGGGTCGTCGCTGATAAGCGCCAGCTGCCCCGGCCCGGCTTCGCGGGCCTGGTTCCCGCCAATCTCTCGTGAGGAGAACACGTCGTGGTTGCGAAGGATCGCGTACGACTCGTCGAATCCGGTGGAGACCCACGTCCCCATCGGCAGCAGGAGCACCGGCGAGAGCTCCCGCATCGCCGCGTAGACGGGGTAGGGGTCGGCAAAGAACTCGGGCGAGAGAAGGCGCTGCATCGCAGCCATTTCGGGGGCGAGGGGTTCAGTCACGGCGGTCTCCCTCTGGCGACCATCGTGGTGCTGGCCGCGAGTTAAGGGTGATTCTTCACTGAGTCCTAAAGAAAGTCAACACCGGACTACTCTTGGTTAATGTATTCGTCACTAACGCCTGTTCGCGCAGCTCTCACAAGGCTCCAGGAGTCACTTCCTTCGACCTCCTTGCACAGGCTGCGACGAATCCGGCGAAGAGACCGAGCGTAGCCTTCTCCTCGAGCATGTCCTCGGGGTGCCACTCGACCCCCACAACGAACCGGTCGCCGGGCAACTCAACCCCTTCCACGATCCCGTCATCCGTCCAGGCCACCGCGCACAGCCCCTTCCCCGGCGCCTTCACCGCCTGGTGGTGCCTGGAGTTCACCTCGATCTCCCCCTCGCCGAGGAGGCGCGCCAGCCGACTCGACGCTTCCACCCGAATTGCGTGCCTCGCTTCGGCCGTTCCGTGCTCTACGTGGACGGCGAAGTCGGCCGGGATGTCCTGGTACAGCGTCCCACCGAGCGCGACGTTCAGCACCTGCATTCCCCGGCAAATCGCCAGGATGGGCAGTCCGCCGTCGAGGGCCTGCCGCGCGGCCTCGATCTCCATCTTGTCCCTGGCGGCCAACACTGTCCCCATCTTCGTCCCAGCTGGACGCTCCCCGTAACGCTCCGGGTCTACGTCGCCACCACCCGTAAGCAGCAGACCGTCGACCCTCGGGAGCAGTGCCCGGATCGCCTCCCGGCCAATCTGCGCCGGAAGAAGCAACGGGACTCCACCGGCCTGCACGATCGCCTTCACGTACGAGCTGTTGACCTGCACCCGCTCGCGCCCCTCGACGGCCGCCAGCGACGCGGTGACAGCGATCAGCGGGGGCATGGGACACATAGTAGCGGGAACTTGTGCGCGTCAGCTGAGAATCAGCAGAGATTGGTCCGACTTGGCGAACGTCTCGATGTCCTCGCGGCGTGACTTCAACAACTCGTGAACAGCGCTGGTGGGGCCATTGCCAACCTCAACGATCACCACCTTCGGCGGGGGGCCCAGTCTCAGGCTCCTGAACTGGAAATCCGCGTCCTTCGACACGATCACAAAGTCCTGGGCGGCAGCAAAGGCCCAGATTTCGTCATCTGTGGCAGTCGACATTCCAATCAAGGCAACATGCTGCGATCCGTTGAACACATCGTTCAACTGCCGCACCAGATGCCGGGAAAGGTTTTGATCGAACAGCAGCTTCACGAACGGACGAACATCGTCCGGCGCTCTGAATCTGCGGCGAAGGCCAGGCAAGCTCGGATGTCATCGCGTGTCAGCTCGGGGAAGTCGGCGAGGATCTGGTCCTCCGTCATGCCGCCTGCGAGATATTCGAGCACGTCGTAGACGGTGATCCTCATTCCGCGGACGCAAGGTTTCCCCCCGCGTTTGTTGCGCTCGATAGTGATGTACTCGCGATAATCCATGCCTCAAGCCTACACCGCTGCGCCCAGCCTCACCGCCCGGCCCGCTTCGCGGCATGCCCTCCCGCTATCCGCCCGAACACCGCACCCCGGATCACGGAGCTCGCCCCGGGGTAGTTGTAGTAGAAAATTTCCCCGATCGTCTCGCCCGCCGCGTAAAGCCCTTCCATCACAAATCCGCGCGTGTCGATCACTCTCGCCTCGCTATCGCACTTTAGGCCCCCGAAGGTGAACGTGATGCCCCCGGTCACGGGGATGGCGATGTACGGCGGGTGGTCGAGTGGCAGCGCCCAGTTGCTCTTCGCAGGCGTGATCCCGATCGTGCGTTTGCCATCGAGGCGGTCGAGGTCGTATTCCCCCGGCTGAACGGCCGCGTTGAACGCCCCTACGGTGTCAAGCAGGTTCTCAGCCGGCACGTCGATCACGTTGGCCAGCTCCTTCAGTGACCCTGCCTCGAACGGTGGCCCCACCGGCCGCCAGGCCCGCGCGAACTCCTCTCGCTGATACGCCTGCTGGTCGAAGAGGCACCACGCCTCGCCGCCTGCCTGTTCGACGATGTACTTGCTGAACTTCACGTAGGTGTGGTCGCGAAAATCCTCTCCTTCGTCCAGGAAGCGCTGGCCTTGCTTGTCCACGAAGATGCCCATCTGGTAGTTGTAGAGGGCGGTCACGCCGCACTCGATCCGCGCCGACCGCGCGTCAAGCACCGCGGAGTGGTAGTCACCCCACTGACCCGCGGGCTGGGCGCCGGCGGTGATCGCCATCATCAATCCTTCGCCCGTGTTGTATCGGCTCCCGCGCAGGATGAGCGAGTCGGCGAAGCGCCCGAGGTGCTGCACGCGCATCTGGACGTTCGCCTGGAATCCACCGCAGGCCAGGACCACCCCTCCATTCGCTTCGATGTCGACGATCCCCTCCGGGCCGACGCATCGCACTCCGCAGACGCGCCGCTGCTCGTCGACGATCAGGTCCGTCGCTCCCGTCTCGTAGCTCACCGGCACGCCGGCGCCCTCGAGCCGGCGGTGGAGCAGGTCGACCAGGCCCAATCCACCCGCTTTCGGGCTGCGACGGTAGCCCGCGGTGTGGGGGTACCCCGCTTCCCATTCGAGTCCGAGCCCCGTCAGCCACTCCGCCGTCGGGCGGGCGTTCTCACAGAGCGTGCGGACGAGATCGGTGTTGGCCCGCCCCCGCGAGATGCGCATCAGGTCCGAGTACATCTCCTCGACGCTGTAGTCGCGCGGTCCGAACTCGTCCGCTTCGTGGGGGAAGCGCATCTGGGCATCCGCGAAGCGCGTGTTGCCGCCGCGCCCGCTCTTCGGCGCTTTTTCCAGGAGGACTACGCTGGCGCCGGCCTCGTGCGCGCTGAGCGCCGCCGAAAGCCCCGCTATTCCGCCGCCGACAACAGCGACGTCGAACGAGTAGCGCTCGCGCGCGCCGGGCGATCCGAGGAAGACTGGCATCCGCGGGAGTATACCTTCCCGTCCGTTGGTCCCGCCCAGGCCCTCGGCCAGAACATAAACAACGCGAGGCGACTCTGCTCGTGAAGCGGACTCACATTCCCCCACGACGATAATCGTCGAGCTAAATCAAGGCTTTGTGAATGCTCGTTTTCGTTGCCATAAGAAGCTATGCAGGGCCTCCGCCCACCACTACATTTCGCGGCGTTGGAGGCGGGGTGGTCGGAAGCCACCACAGGCGGGGAAAGGCCTACGGCCTGGAATCGCTTGGCGCCGTCAGAGAGTTCCGGCTCTTTGGACGGCCGCCGATGAGGGGTCCCGCAAGGGGCGAGGCTGTACCGGCCGGCCGGCGCAAGCCGGTTGGCAGAGAAGCCTCCCGAATCGCAAGGTTCGGCGCCGATTCGGAGGGGCACAGGGCAACGGGCCTCGCGCAAGCGAGTCACCAGCCTTGAGCCAGGCTACCGATAGACTACCTCCAGCAGACAAGAGGGCGTTCCTCCCGCAAGGGCCAGGACGCCCTTTTGGTTTGCCCGTCGCTCGCAGGACTCCCAACCCGTACAGTTCGCCCTATCGCAATCATTGCGGGGAACGCCCAATGGCACTGGTGAACGTCCCGGCCCCGATGGCAGGCTCGATCATGGAAGTCCTCGTGACCGTCGGCGAGTCCGTCTCGCTCGGCCAGGAGATTCTGGTCATCGAATCGATGAAGATGGAGATCCCGGTCGAATCGCCGGCCGCAGGCAGGGTCACCGAAGTGCTCGTCGGGCCTCAACAGACGATAGACGAAGGCCAGATCCTGCTGCGCATCGAGGCTTAACTCGCTAGGCAACACCATCGCGTGCGACGAGAAAACGCCGCCAGGCCGCATCCCGCTTGCGCGCCCCTGAGCGATAGCCAAACTGGGCGCCTATCAGCGGCCCGAACAGCTGGGCCAGGGCGTACCCTCCCAGGATCAGCACCGCGAACCCCGTCGCCGGGTGCCCCAGCGGACCCGGTCCCCATATCTCCAGCACCACGAACAGCACCGAGGCGATGATCAGCCCGAAGAACGCCCCCTGGTGCACCCAACGCGCCTCCGTCTTCTGCATGGCGCGGTACGCCCGCAGGACCTCCTGCGGGATCTCATCGACCGTTGCCCGCTCCTCGGTTGCGACGCCGCAGAAGGCGCATGCCACGTCCTCCTCCCGCAAACGCGCGTAGCAGAACCCACAGAACCGTCCGCTCGCCGGGACCTTCCGGTCGAGCCGCTCCTCCATCTTCTCCTGGAGCAGGTCGAGATAGGGATACGGCGTAACGTAGCCCGCCACCCCTTCGCGCTGCGCCCTGGCTGGAGTGGGATTCGCCATCGTCCGCTTAGCGAAGCACCCGTCCCGCCGTGTGGCAAGGCTCGGGCTTCAGGTCTAGCCCTCGCAGAATCAGGTCCCGGCGTCAGCTCGCCAGGAACTCCCGCACCGCCTGGGCGAACGCCTCGGGCTGGTGCAGGGGCACCTGGTGGCCTGCCCCGGGTATCTCCAGCAACCGGGCGTGGGGAAGCCTCGCCACCATCTGCTGCGCGATCTCGGTGGATAGCACCTTGCTCTTCTCGGCCCGGATCACGAGCGTGGGGCAGGTGATGTGCTCCAGGCTCTCCCACAGATAGGGGATCTCCGCGATCGCCCCGCGGCCGGTCGCCTCGTGAATCGCGGGGTCAAACCGGAACACCAGGTTCCCGCTCGCCTCATCGAGCACCAGCGAGGCGCCCTTCTGACGCTGCAGGAAGTCCGGCGAGGCGCCCGGGTACAGGGCTGCGAAGTGTTCAAGCGCCTCGACCTCGGTCGCGAACCCGGGCTGCTGACGTGCTTCCCCGGTGCTCCGCCGAATGTTCCGCGCGCCCGTGTCCGCCATCTGCGGGCCCATGTCGGCCAACACGAGGTGCTTCAGCCGGTGGCTGTGGTCCCGTGCGTACGACATCGCTACCCGGCTGCCGATGCTGTGCGCGACCAAGTCGAAGGCCTCGAAATCGAGTTCCTCCACGAAGCCGCGAAGGTCCATCGCGAACGCCCAGACGAGATAGCCGCCGGGCGCGTGCTCACTCTCCCCGTGCCCCCGCAGGTCCGGAGCGTAGACCGCATAGTCGTCCGAGAAGCGCGCGGCGATGTGCTCCCAGTAGCGCGCGTTGTTCATCAGGCCGTGGAGGAACACCACCGGGTCGCGGCGCACGTCCCCCCAGCGGATGTAATGGTGACGCAGGCCGTGGATGGTCAGGTAACCGTCTTCGCCCGCCGAGACCTGCGCATTCGCCACTCAGTCCCTCCGGCGCCCTTCTTCGAAGAGTTGGAAAAGCACGCCGCCGCTGTCCCTGGGATGCAGGAAGGTGTGCCGCTGCCAGTCGCTTTCGACGACCCCTCCGAACGGTTCGATCCCGTCCGCCCTCAGCGCCTCCGCCGTCCGATCGACCGATGCCACCTCGCAGCAGATGTGGTGCATGCCCGGCCGGCGTGTGTCGATGAACTTCTGTACGAAGCTGTCGGCCCGCGTCGGCGCGATGATCTCGAACCTCAGCTGGCTGTTCGGGATCGAGAGGTTGCAGCCATCGTAGCCCAGGTAGTCGTCTCGCCAGCGCCCGTCCTCGACCATGCCAAGCACGCGCGTGTGCCATTCCACTGCCCGGTCGAGGTCCCTGGCGGCCAGGGAGACGTGGTCGATCCGCTTGAGCCCTACGACCCCACCATCCGGCGTGCTGCGATCGACCTCGGGAGGGCGGTGGACCGGCACGAACAGCTGCCAGAGGATTCCGCCGCTGTCCTTCGGGTGGATATACGTCAGCCGCCACATCCCATCGAAGGAGATCCCACCGAACGGCTTGATACCCTGCCGTTCGAGTTCCGCGACCGTCTCTTCGATGTCATCGACTTCGAGCGTTATGTGATGCAGGCCCGGCCCTTGCTCGTCCAGGAACTTCCGTACGAAGCTGTTCGGCCCGTAGGGTTCGAGGATCTCGAATTCGATCCCCGTGCCGGGCACCTGGCTCAGCGAGCCGGTGAAGCCGCTGGCGTCCGAACCGGGAAAGGTCGAGAGGTGCTTGAAGCCGAGGAGCCGGTGGAGCCTCTCGGACTGCTCCTTCCAACTGGCCGCGGCCATGCTGATATGGTCGACTCGCTTGAGGGGGATCAATCGCTGCTCCGGGTGTAGTGCTGCCGGACTATGGTAAGTTGCCCCCGAAGATCGCCGCAATGACGGACCACCGCCGAGCCACCCTCCTCGTCAACCCGGCGGCCGGCGGCGCAGCCCGGTTCGATGCGCCAGGCGCGCTCGCCTACCTCCAGCGCCTGGGACTCGAAGCGCAACTCACCGTCCCGTCCTCGCGCTCTGAGGCCACAGCCGAGGCGGCGCGTTCGGCGGGACGCGGCGACGACCTCCTCTTCGTAGCCGGAGGCGACGGCAGCTTGCGCGACGCCGCGGAAGGCCTCGCCGGCTCGCCCACGGCCCTCGCGCCCATCCCTGCAGGCACCGTCAACGTCCTCGCCCGTGAAATCGGGCTTCCTCGCGGGGCACGTGCCGCCATCGACTCCCACCTTGCTGGCCAGCGTGTCGCGATGGACATCGGCCGCGCCGACGGTCGTGGCTTCCTCCTGATGGCCGGGGTCGGCTGGGATGCCGCCATCGCCCGCACAGTTACGCCGGGCCTCAAGCGTTGCCTGGGCGACGTCGCCTACCTGCTCCGCGGGGCCGCCATGCTCCCGGGCCTCCGGCCGGTGACTGCCAGTTGGACTGCTGACGGGCAGCCGCGCAAAGCTCCGCTCTCCCTGATGGTGGTCGGTAACACCCGACTCTACGGCGGGCTGGTGCGGTTCACCCCGGACGCCGTCGCGAACGACGGCTACCTCGACATCGTCGCCCTCTGCCCGCGCAATGTGTTCGACGCCCTGCGTCTCGGCGCCAGGATTCTCGCCAACCGCCTCGAAGGCGACCAGGCCGTCCGCGCCGTCCGCGCCCGGATCGCCCAGGTCGAAACGCCGGGCCTCCCGGTCCAGCTCGACGGCGACGTTGTTGGCGAGACCCCCATGCAGTTCACCGTCGAGGCGCTGGCACTGTTGCTCAGCGTCCCCGCCGGGCCCCTCCCCGCACTCTTTGCTCGACCGCCGAACCCGGACCTTACGCGGGCAGCGCCGAAGTAGCCGGCGGGACCTCGGCGGACACTGACGGCGTTGGCAACATCCCCAGCATGCGGTAGATCGGCGCCGGGACGCCGTCCCGGATGCGCCGGGGCAGCTCCCAGAGCAACACTACCGCCGCTACGAAGATCGTCGCCAGGCCAACGATCCCCAGTACGTCGAGGAGCGTCGAATCGGGACCGGCCTGGCTGAAGAATGCGTCCCCGTCGAGCACGTAGACCATGAAGTTCCAGGTTCCATGCATAAGCACCCCCAGTGGATAGCCGATGAGGTAGCGCGGCTTCCTTCGAAAGAGACCGTAGAACCCCAGCGCCGACAGGCCCGTTGCCAACGGGTGCATCGCTCCTGTCCCGACCCGCACCGAGGCGAATAGCCACCATTGATTGCCGAGCGTTTGCTCACTGACCGTCTGAGGGCTGACCACTGACAGGCTGTTCTGGAAGGTCTCCAGGAGGTTGAACCCGGCGCCCGCAAGCACGCCCCAGAGAAAGCACCGGGCCGCTCCCCCGCGGCGAAAGAAGAAGAACGCGACAAGCATCCCCTTCCAGAACTCCTCGTTCAGCGGCGCCACGACCGACAGCACGCTCAGATCGAACGCGATCCCCCAGGCTTGCGGCAGACTCGGCAGGTTCCCCCGCAGGTCGATCGCGTCGCCGGCTCCTTTGAAGTGGATCATCAAGGCGCCCGCGCCCAGCAAGTAAACGGTATTGATGATCCCCGCCACAGTGGTCGCTCCGACCGCACCGTAGATCAGCCCGGTAGTCCACTCCCGCCAGCTAATCGGCCACGCAAACGAGTTGAACCGGCGGTACCGTTCGGCCACCGTGGCCGCGATCACGACAGAGGGGATGGCTACGATCGCAACGTTGACCACCGGGAACAGCCAGGGAAGGCGCTCGGGGTTGTTGACCTGCAGCTGTCCGGCCATCACCAGGGGTGGAAACAACAGCAGGAGCGGCCAGGCCCGCACCCTGCTCATCGCCGACGAACCCGTGCCGCCAAGCGCCGAAGACGCCTGGTAGACGAGGATGCCGCCCAGCGTGAGGGTCACGATCGCCGTGCCCAGGTAGGTGTTGATGTCGAAGAGCTTGCGCTGTGGAGAACCGCCAACCCCGAAGAGGAAGAGAAGGGCGAACAGGCCGTTGATGAACGCCACCGCGCCGACCATCAGCGCGAACGCGACGACGACGTTCCTCCGCCGGCCGATGGGATTACTCCCCTTCGAAGCGAGTAATGGCTCCACCCGCCACGAGGAATCGCCCCGAAGCCCGGGTCATCACCTCACGCACGCGGTCCGGCTCAGCCGTAGTCACGATCGTCTGCTGGAAGCTGTCGAAGAATTCGAGCACGCCTCGCCGCCTGCGCGCGTCCAGCTCGCTCAGCACGTCATCGAGCAGCACTACGGGGTCGTCGCCCAGAGCGCGCCGCAGATAGCTCGCCTCCGCCAGCCGCATGGAAAGCGCCGCCGTCCGCTGCTGCGCCCGGGAGGCAAACGCGTCTGCCGGCATGGAGTCGATCTCCACCGTGACGTCGTCGCGGTGCGGGCCAACGAGCGTCGCCCCGGCCCCGATCTCACGCCCCCGCAGGTTCGTCAGCGCCCGCAGCATCCGCGATGTCCAGCCCGTTTCATCCACCGGGCAATCGTTCTCGTCGAGGCCGCCGATCGCCGGTCGATACGTCAGTTGAAGCGACTCAAGGCCATCGCTCAGGCGCTCCATCTGGAATCCGGCCTGCGGCACCAGGTGGCCGAGGGCATCGGCCCGCGCCTGCATGATGATGCCACCGGCGTGCCCGAGCTCCTGGTCCCAGAAGCTCAGCTCGCTGGAGTTCGCCTCTCGCGCCTGGATCCGTTTGAGCAGGCCATTCCGCTGCTGCAGCACCTTGGCGTAGCGCTGCATCGCCCTGAGGTAGCCCCGGTCGACCTGAGAAATCATCATGTCGAGGTAGCGCCGCCGCAGAAGCGGAGGCCCTCCGACGATCTCGATGTCGAGGGTCGTGAACAACACCGCCGCCAACTGGCCTACGGCGTCCGAGGCCCGCTTCGTCACCCCGTTCACCCGGACCCGCTTCCCCGCCCGATGGCCCGGGTCGGTCGTCCGGCCGATTATCGCCACTTCCAGGTTGAGGTTGCCAGCCGAGCGCTCCACCGCGCAGGACAGCCGTGCGACCGGGAACTCGGTCTGGAGGATATCGCGCCGCACGAGGTCGGCATCGTTGCTGGCACGGCTCGATCGCAGGGTCGAAAGAAGATAGATGGCCTCGAGCAGGTTGCTCTTGCCCTGGGCGTTGTCGCCCACGACCAGGTTCAGCCCACGGTCGAGCCTTATTGAGGCACGCGCGTAGTTGCGATAGTTCGCAATTTGAAGATCGGCAATGAACACGGCGTGCGATCCAGTATAACCGAAGTTCTTAGCCTGTAGCTTACTTTCTCCGGGTGGGAAAAGTTCGGTAAGCAACGCACATTTACCGCCTTCCTGCGCTCGAAACTGATCAGGCGCCTAAGCGCTCGCCTTGTCCCGCGGCCTCTCTCGACCATATAATCCGTCGAATGGCTTAGGCGGGTGAACCCAATGAAGGTGCAGGTACTGCAGGAAAACCTCCAGCGCGGGCTGTCGATCGTCGGCCGGGCGGTGGCGACGCGTTCGACCCTCCCAATCACGGCGAACGTGCTTCTCGCGACCGATAAGGGCCGCCTCAAGCTTGCCGCCACCGATCTCGACATTGCGATCAGCGCCTGGGTCGGCGCCAGGATAGATGAGGAGGGCGCGACCACCGTACCCTCGCGACTCATCAGCGACTTTGTGAGCTCTCTCCCCCCGGCCACCGTCAGCCTCGAAGTTCCCGAACGCAGCCGCCAGGTCAAGCTCGAATGCTCCCGGAACGAATCGACGATTAACGCCATGGACGCCGAGGACTTCCCTCGCATCCAGTCGATAACCGGCGGCAGCAGCATCGAGCTCGAACCCAGGGCGCTGCGCCGGACCATCGAACGGGTCGAATTCGCTGCGGCCAGCGACGATTCCCGCCCCGTCCTGACCGGCGTCCACGTTAAGACCGACGGCGCCCGCCTCACCTTCGTCTCTTCCGACGGCTTCCGGCTGGCCGTGGCCGACATCCAGCTGGCGGGCCCGCCGGCTGAGCCGATCGAGGTCAACGTGCCGGCACGCGCCCTGCGCGAACTCGCCAGGCTGATCACGGACGACGGCGAGCCCGTCGAAATGCGCATCAACGCCCAGCGCACCCAGGTCATGTTCCAGATGACCGATGTCGAGCTCGTCGCCCAGCTCATCCAGGGCACGTTCCCGAACTACAACCAGCTCATCCCCGCCGAATACAACACCCGCTGCATCGTCGACGTCGACGAATTCAAGCGCGAAGCGCGGATCGCCGCCATCTTCGCACGCGACGGCAGCGGCATCATTCGCCTCCAGCTCCAGCCCGGGAACGGCGCGCCCGGTAAGCTCACCGTGAGCGCTCGGGCGGACGAAATCGGGGACAACGAAGGCGAAATCGACGCGAAGATAGAAGGCGACGCCACGAAAATCGCCTTCAATAGCCGCTACCTCCAGGACATTCTCAATGCCCTCAGCGGCGAAGTCGCCCTCGAAATGACAAGTCCGTCAGGGCAGGGCGTCTTCCGCCCAATCAGCGAAGGGCCCGCCGACTATGTCCACGTCATCATGCCCATGTTCGTCCAATGGTGAATGCGCATATTCGCGTTGTTAATTAATGCCGTTTCGTGGGTTGCGGGTTCCGCCAGCAAGGCAGCCGCTCGAGATCCTTGAGTGGCGAGGCTCAGCCTCATGGCGTCCCCGAGTGCGGCGAAGACGGCGACCCCGGTCCTCGTCATCGTTCAACCACAGACAGTCATTCGATGGCATCGCGATGCCATCGAGATGCCATCGGAAACGGTGTTGGACATGGAAGAGCCGGCGCCACTCACGCGGACGGCCGCGGATCGCTCCCGAAGTCCGAGACCTCGTCATCCGGATGGCAAGGAAGAGCGCGCTCTGACGCACATTACGTACTGCAATTGTCACGATAGACTAGGGACAGCCCACTTGAAAGCGGCTACGTTTTCGGCATGGGAGCGACTGCACAGCCCCAAGACATCGCGTCCAGCAGGCTGACGCCGCGGCAGCAGCAGGTGTTGCGCCTGGTGGCTGCCGGGCGCACAAACTCGGAGATCGCCAGGGCGCTTGGCATCAGCCTGGCGGGGGCGAAGTGGCACGTCAGCGAAGTGATCTCGCGCCTCGGCGTGACCTCGCGCGAGGAAGCAGCCGAATACACCTCAAGGACAGAAACGATGTCTGAAATCCTTCTCGAGACCGACCTTCCCAATCGGCTTGCGCGCGGCAAGGTTCGTGACACCTTCGACCTGGGGGAAAACCTCCTGATCGTGGCCACCGACCGGATCTCGGCTTTTGACGTCATCCTCCCGACCGGCATCCCACGCAAAGGCGAGGTGCTCACGCGACTCTCTGCCTGGTGGTTCGATCGCATCAAGGAAGTCGTTCCGAACCACTTCATCGCGCTGATCACCGAAGAAAACGCGTCACTGGTGCCGTTCAAGCTGGATTCGAGATACTTCGGTCGCACCATGCTCGTACGCAAGGCTCAGCGTCTCGACGCCGAGTGCATTGCACGCGGTTACATCTCCGGTTCCGGCTGGAAGGACTACCAGCGCACAGGGGCGATTTGCGGGGTCCCACTGCCTGCGGGCCTCCAGGAGTCCGAGCGGCTACCCGAGCCCATCTTCACCCCTTCGACGAAGGCGGCAGTCGGACACGACCAGAACATCTCCTACGAAGAACTGGCGAGCATCCTCGGCGACGATGCGGCGAACATCGTGAAAACGCGCACGCTCGCCATCTATGCGCATGCGGTCGCTCTCGAACCCGGCATCATCATCGCTGATACAAAGCTTGAATTTGGCATCTGGAATGACGAGGTCATCCTCATCGACGAGGCTCTGACCCCAGATAGCAGCCGGTTCTGGCCGGTTGATGGCTACCGCGCAGGCGGCGCCCAGCCAAGCTTCGACAAGCAACCTGTACGTGACTGGATGGCGGCCAACTGGAAGGACGGGGATCCGCCCCCCGTTATCCCGCCTGCCGTCGTCGCCGCGACAACTGAACGCTACATGGCGGTGTACAAGACTCTTACCGGCGAGGAGCTACCTTCGTGAGCAACGAGTATAAATGATAAGGTGAGTAATCACTTTACCCCCGACAGGAGTCGAACCTATGCCTTCGGAGCGTTGGTACCTCGACAGATGTTCCTTCGTCTGACTGCGTAGGGTATTGACTTCGATCGTTTTCCCAACAACCAGTGCGGTTCGGACACTGCAAACTACTTCCCCGGCCAAATGAGGCGCGGAGGACTCGGTTTCTTGAGCGCCAGCTCCACTCGAAATGGGACTACTCTTAAGAATCGCTGTCACCCG
>JBGPOS010000024.1:0-48066 GCA_041488155.1 Tepidiformaceae bacterium | reverse complement strand
GCGCGCACGCCCTCTGCGGTTGAGCCGGCGAACGTCGCCGCTACGTGCGGATGCGCCCCTCCGGGGGCGTGTGTCCCGGTCGCTGCCATCGCCTCCCAGTCTAAGGCTCCGCTCTCCGGCGCTACGAGATTCGGTATCAGCCGGCGGTCTTCCTGAGCGTTGACTGGACCGGCGCTATGCTGATTCGGGAACTTCTATCCCGCCCCGGTCGTTGGTTGCTGCGAGAGGTGTTTCGATGCGTGGATTGTGGTGGATGCTCGCCCTCGCCGTGGCCGCGGCGAGCCTGCTGACCGCCTGCGGCGGCGACGACGGAAACAGCGCGAAGGCGTTCCCAACGTCGAGCGACCCCGCGAAGAACATCCCCGCCGGTGAGCGCAAACAGATCAACGTCGTCCTCGCCGGCGCCGACCTCTTCGTCGGCGACAACAACTTCGTCTTCGGCATCACCGACACAAACGACGAACCCCAGGGCGGCGCGAAGGCTAAAGCCACCTTCTACAACCTCAAGGACGCTGCGAACCCGAAGGTCGTCTTCGCAGCCGACGCCGTCCAGAGCGCTCCCGGAGCGGGGCCGATCGTCGCCCACAAGGACCTGAACGGCCAGGTCCATAACCACGGCGGCCAGGACGAGAACCGCGTCGGCTATTTCGTCCGAGCGAGATTCGACCACGCTGGCTTCTGGGGCATCGCCGTCGAAGCCACCCTCAAGGATGGCAAGCGCGGCACCAGCAACATCGCCTTCCAGGTGTTCGACAAACCGAGAATGCCCGCCCCCGGCCAGCAAGCGCTCAAGAGCGACAACCTGACTCGCAAAGACGTCAGCAACATCCGAGAGATCGACTCGGGCGATCCCGCCAACAACATGCACGACGTCAAGATCAAGGACGCCATCGCCGCCGGCCGCCCGCTCGTGATCGTCTTTTCGACCCCCGCCTTCTGTGTCTCCCGCTTCTGCGGACCCGTCACCGAAGAGGTCGAGAACCTCCAGGACCTCTACAAGGATCGCGTCGACTTCGTCCACATCGAGATCTGGCGCAACTTCGACAAGAAGGAAATCAACCAGACCGCGAAGGACTGGCTCCTCCAGCCCGATGGCTCCCTGACCGAGCCCCTCGTGTTCGTCGTCGACCGCGCAGGCACCATCTACGACCGTTGGGAAGGCCCCGTAGCGAAGAACATTATGGAAGCCTCCGTCAAGGCCGTCGCGGAAGGCAAGCTCTACACAAAGAGCAACTGACCGGCCTACGGGCCAGACCAACTCAAGGTTGACCCTGGTGGATGCTGTTCAGGGACAACTGCGCCGGCATCGAAAGCTGCTCAACGATGAGCTGGCAAACTTTCGTCCCGGGGTACAGTTCCATCCTGTAAGGGCCCCCGTTCCGGAGCTCCAACTGCAGCTTCCCTGTGAACGTAGCGTGGACGGTCGGGGCGGTCTGGTGTATTGACAACCCGAGCCTCGCCAGAGTGCTCCGCCCTTCGACTCGCGCGCAGAGGAAATTGGGCAGCGAGATCGTCTCGGCAGTCCAGGCAAGCACGAATTCGCCCGCCTCAAGCAGGAGTGGACGCCCTTCCGCGATAGGTTCAGCCTGACCGAGTGAGGCAAGGGCATCCATGACCTGGCGGCTGTCACGGGTGTCGATACTCATGTTCACCGCTGCGGGAAGCGCCGGAAGGCGAGTGAACCTGGAGTCGAGGGTCAGGTCGACGGCCGACGGAGACACGGCATCGAATGCCGGAACTGGATCTATCTTTAGCAGCCCGGACCTGAGGAGCGACCAGATTTCATGATCGGACAGTACCGCCATTTGTCTTGATGACCACGTCTGCGGGAACTGCGACGCGGTCCCCTGAGGGAAAGTCCACTAGGCTACCGTCTGCAACGTAGGCGATTACGGTACCTCGCAGTGTCCGGTCCACTTCGTCGAAAAACTTCGTCTGTGTAATAACCACCCGTTCGCCGCCTCCAATTCTAGGAACTGCGCAGGCAATCTCATCGTTGGCCAACGGCCGGTGGGATTCACAGACTACTCTTGCCGCCTCAGGGACTTCCAGGAAGGCGGGGGTCTCGACTCGGGGCATGGTTTCCTCCGCGTGGGACTTTGGCTGGTGTGAGAGCTTTGTGTCAAGTCAGTGTACTGCTCACCGGTGATAGCGAATGAACGTTTTCGGCCTGATGACCTCTTGATACCGAACCGACACCGTCTTTCGGTCTCGACACCTTCCGCCCCGCCTGGCCTAGGGTAGAACGGCCGTTCTAACGTGTCAACGAGGCTGCTCGTCCTCGACGAAGCGCTTGTGACACAGTCGGCCCGCGGCATTCAAGCGCCAACTCTCGGCGCCCGGTGACACCCCGATACGCCGATACCCCGACACTCCGATACTCGACAGGCGGGACACGCGGCCGTCGGAGCTCCCCGAAGCAGGGGCCACCATAACCCCGGGGTGGCGTGAAAACTCTGTGCGAAGCCGACCAGCCGGAACATAAGTGCGTTGAACCAGCCCCGGCAGGGGGCTACTGTACCGACCACGCCAGCACCGGCGGAGACCCAATCCAGGGGACCACCCGCCACCCGGAAGACGCTGGCCAACCGCCAGTCCACTGGTCGAAAACCGAACCACTCCCCCGTGGGGAGGAGGAGTTTGCCCGCGCGATGCCTCGTTTCAGCCTGTCTGATCGACGCGATCTCTCGCGGGCCTGGCAGGCCGTCCTCGGGCGGCTCGAGATGGAAGTCTCCTCCCACGAATTCGAAACCTGGCTGCAGGACACCCGCCCCCTCCACCTCGACGGCGATGTCGTCGTCATCGAAGCCCGCACCGCCTTCACCTGCGACTGGCTCAACGATCGCCTGTTGCCCGTCGTTGAACGCGCCCTTCGGTCCATCGCCGGCGAGGAGCTCCGCGCCTCCTTCGTGCCCTCCGCCGATGAAGCGGAGAGCGACCACTGGGCCCCGGGGCGAGCGCGGTCCGTCGTGGGCAGCCTCAACTGCGCCTACACCTTCGAACGCTACCTGGCAGCCGAAGGCAACCGCCTCGCGCTTGAGTGTTGCAGCGCGCTCGTCGGCGGCGAGGACTTTTGCATCAGCCCCGTCGTGGTCTACGGCCCCCCGGGCATGGGCAAGACCCACCTCCTCCACGCCGTCGCCAGCCGGGCGGCCGACGACCGATGGCCCGTCGCCTGCCTCAACGCCGAGGAGTTCACGACGCGCTACATGGTCGCCCTTCGCCGCGGCGGGATGGAGGAGTTCCAGGCCGTCCTTCGCGGCGTCCGCCTCCTCGTCATCGACGACCTCCAGTACCTGGCCGGCAAGAAAGGCACCCAGGACGAGCTGGTGCACACGATCGACGCCGTCGTCAACGGCGGCGGCCACGTCGTCGTCGCGAGCGAGCGGCACCCCGCCGACCTCGACTTGCCCGAGCGCCTGGCCTCGCGCCTTGCGGCCGGCATCGTCGCCCGGATCGAGCCCTTCGTCCTCCCCGAGCGTTCGGCCTACATCGAGCGGCTCGCCCGCGACCTTCGCGCCAGCCTTCCTCCCTGGGCCGCCGAACGCATCGCCGGGATCGAGGCGCCGTCCGTGAGGGTCCTCCAGGGCGCGGTCCACGCCGCGGCCGCCCTCCTCCGTCTCGAGCGGCTCGACGAACGCCGGCTCGACCTGGAGCTGATGCGCCTCGCCACAGCGGAGGCGGCGCCTCCTGGCGGGCCCGATCGCCCCCTGGTCGAGGCGGTCGCCCGCCACTTCGCCACCACCTTCGACGAACTCGCAGGCCGCTCGCGCAAGCCGCCCCTCGGCGAAGCCAGGGCTGTCGCCGTTGCCGCCCTCAAGGAGCGCGGCCGCAGCCTTTCGCAGATCGCCTCCCTACTGGGCGGCCGCGACCGCAGCACGATCAGCCAGCTCGGCGAACGCGGCCGCGATCTGCTCTCGAAGGAACCGTCCCTCCGGGCGCTCCTCGCCGGCTAACGGACAGACCAGTCTCAGCGAGGTTCGCGCAAGGCCGCGATAGCCGCCGAAACGCCACCAGCCCTGAAGCCCGAAATCACGCCCCGGCAGGCCGCACTGAGCTCCGAGTGGCTGTGGCCATCCCAGCGCTCGCCGCGGACTTCGATCGCCGCCGCGGGTCGCCCCCGGACCGCCGCGCCGAGCGGTTCGAGCCAGCCTTCATCGAACCCGTCGGAGCAGATGACGGCCGGTCCCGGTGTCTCGCGGAGAGCCGTGAGCGCTGCCTCGAGCGTCGCCACATTCGCCACCTTCACCCCCTCGTCGAGCGCGGGCAAAGCCTCCGCCCGACTGGCGTGGACCAGGACGAGCACGTCCATCAGAGGCTCGGCCCCGCCGCGTACACCGGAGCGTCGGCGGTCGCCCCTTCGGCGTAGAGCGCCGCTACCTCTGTCCCGGAGAGGCCGAGCAGGCCCTCGAATACCTCGTGGTTGTGCTCGGCGAACAACGGAGCGTGGCATCGGATCGCGGCCGGCGTCCGTCCGAATCGCCAGGGAAAACCCGGGAAGTGGTGCGTCCCGGCACGCGGGTGGCGCACGGCGACGAAGAAGCCACGGTCGTTGAGGTGGTTGTCGCAGACGATTTCCCAGTTGGCCATGACCGGCGCAGCCGGCACCCCCGCCGCCTGCAGCTCGTCCGCGGCCCGCAGATGGTCGCGCGTTGCCGCCCAGCCGCCGATCGCTTCGTCGATCTCGGCGGCCCGAGCTCGCCTGCCTTCGAGCGTCGCCAGCGCCCGGTCCCGAGCCAGATCGCTTCGGCCGATGACCCCGCAAAGAGTCTCCCAGTCCCTGGTGTCGCGGACCGTGAGCGCCAGCCAGCAGTCGCTCCCGGCCGTCCGGTACACGTCCTGGGGTGAATACAGGTCCGAGCGATTGCCCATCGGCTCTGGAAGGCGGCCGGCGACCGTGTATTCGAGGAACTCCTGGCCGAAGAACGGGGCGACCGCTTCCAGCAGCGCCATGTCGATCCACTGGCCCCGGCCGGTCCTTCGCCGGGCGTGCAGGGCCGCGAGGACCGCGACCGCCCCGTGGTTGCCCGTCACCGGGTCGGCGTAGAAGCTCCCGGTCCCGTAGAAGTGGCCCGGCTCGTAACCGAGCAGGCTCGAAAGGCCGCTGACCGTTTCGATGTTGCTCCCGTACGCGGAGTAGTTCGTCTCGGGGCCGCTCGCCCCGTAGCCCGACATCGAGCACATCACGAGGCCGGGGTTCACCTCGGCCAGCGTCTCGTAGCCGAGGCCCAGCTGGTTCATGACCCGGGAGGCGTTGTTTTCGATTACGGCGTCTGCCTTCGCCACGAGTTTCAGGAACACCTCGCGGCCGGCGGCCTTCGAAAGGTCGAGGCAGATCGCCTTCTTGTTGCGGTTGAGCTTGTTGAAGTAGCCCGCCCGGTGGTAATGCTCGGGCCAGAGGTCGTCGCCGACGTAGATCAGGGCCCGCGTCGCCGGTTTGGTCTGCAACTCGACCTTGATCACCTCAGCGCCGAGGTCGGCGAGGTGCCGGCCGCCGATCGGCCCTGCCCAGTTGGCCGTCACTTCGATCACCCTCAGGCCCGTGAGCGGTGGTGGCGCCGGTGGCGGGCCATTCGTCGTCGCGCCGCCAGCGTTCGCGGCCTGGGCCGGGCGGGCGACGGCGGCGTTCGCCCAGGCAAAGGATGGGCTGAGGACCTCAGCGGTGTGTTCACCCAGGGCGGGCGCCCGCGTTGCAGTCCGGCAAGGAGTCCCCGTGAGGCGGTAGGGCACACCCGGCGCCTGGAACGACCCGCCCCCGGCTTCGATCTCCCGGAACCAGTCGCGCGCCTTGAGTTGAGTGCTCGCCGCGACGTCGGCCATCGTATTGACCGGGCTCATCGCGATCCGCAGCTCCTGGGCCGCGTGGTAGATCTCCTGCTTGGTCCGGGTCGCGGCCCACTCGCTGAACGCCGCCATGATTTCCGGCAGGCGCTCGCGCCAGCCCAACGGGGTCTGCAACGATGCGTCTTCGAGCAGGTCGAACCGCTCGATCAGGACCAGCAGATTCGGGTACGGCGCGAGCGGGAACAGATAGGTGTAGCCGTCGGCGCACTTCACGTAGGTGCTGCCGGCGCGCCGCTGCACCTGTCCCGCGTAGTTCCACATGGTTGCCAGCCAGGAGTGGTCGCTGAGCATCGCGTCCTGGTGCGAGATCTCGATCAGCTGTCCCTCGCCCGTTTCGCGCCCGTGCCAGAGCCCGGCGAGGGCGGCGATGCCCGCGTGCAGCCCGGCGTGGAACTCCACCTGGTGGCCTGGCAGCGCTATCGGCTCCCGCTGTGGGTCGCCGCCGAAGTAGTGATAGCCCCCGGTCGCGTATTCGGTCAGGGTCGAAGCCTGCCAGCCTGCGCGGGGGCCGCTCAGCCCGTATGGCGTCAACGAGATCGCAACCGTAGCCGGGTTCGGCAGGGTCACGCGGTTGTCGCCAGCCCGCGTCCGCCTCGCGTCGAGGACGGCGGCCGCGCTGGCAAAGCGGCGCCAGCTCCAGCGCCCGTCGTGCAGGACGATGTCGGCGTGGACCACCAGCGAAGCGATACGAGCGTCGTTGATGGGCAGCGCCAGACCGAGCTTGCCCGCGTTCAGCCAGGCAAAGAAGGCACTCTCGCCGTTGACGATGGGCTCCTCACGTCGGACGGGGTCGCCTTCAAGCGGCTCGACCTTGATGACCTGCGCGCCCAGGTCCGCGAGCAGCCGTCCGCAGTACCCACCGGCCACGCCGGTTGTCAGTTCGAGCACCACCACATCGCTGAGCGCGCCGTCAGCCATAACCGTTCCCCGGGGAGAAGTGATTCGCGAAGCTTACACGTTCGCCCCTCGACTGCGCGTCGCTCCGGCCCCCTGCTTTGACGCCCACACAGCCTTCCCCCACGATCAGCGGACATGATCCCTCTCCCCGGCGCACCCGGCCGTGGCCGATGACCCGGAGCGGCCGCGCCACGACCCGCTCGCCGCGCTCCGCCAGCCCAACTTCCTCCTGTTCGTTGCCGGGCGGTTCAGCAGCGGGACCGCCCAGACGATGCTGCAAACGGCGATCGCCTGGCAGGTCTACCGCATCTCCGGGTCAGCCTTGCAGCTCGGCGTCCTCGGACTCGTCCGCTTCCTCCCCGCGCTGGGGCTGACGCTCGTTGCCGGCGCTGTCGCCGACGGCCACGACCGGCGGCGCATCGTCCAGCTCGCCCAGCTCGTGCCCCTCGGCTGTTCGCTGGTGCTTTTCACCGCCACGCGCGCTGACGCGATCTCACTGCCGCTCATCTACGGGATGGTGCTGCTGATCGGCGTCGCCAGCGCCTTCGAAAACCCGGCTCGCCAGGCGCTGCTCCCGTCCGTGGTCTCTCGCGAAACGTTCGCCAACGCGCTAACCGTCAACCAGACCGTCCAGTCGCTCGCGTTCGTGACCGGGCCCGCCTCGGCCGGGCTCGTCATCGCCCTCGTGAGCGTCAGTGGGGCCTACGCGGTGAACGTCGTCCTCGGCGCCGCTTCGGTGGTGCTCCTGATGCTCCTGCGGCCGCGCGCGCCGGAGGGACGGCGCGACGTCAGCTTCGCCGCAATCAAGGAGGGCGTGCAGTTCGTCTGGCACCGCCAGGTCCTCCTCGGCTGCATGACCCTCGACATGTTCGCGGTGATTTTCGGAGGCGCCTCGGCCCTCCTGCCCATCTACGCCACCAGCATCCTCAACGTCGGGCCGCGCGGCTACGGGCTGCTCACTGCCTCCCTCGAGCTCGGCGCGCTCCTGATGTCGTTCGCGTTGGTGGCTCTGCCCCCGATCCAGCGTCCGGGCCGTGCCCTGATGATCGCCGTCGCTGGCTTCGGCCTCGGCACGATCGTGTTTGGCTTTTCGCGCTCGTTCCCGCTCTCGCTCGCAGCCTACCTGTTTGTCGGGATGGCCGACCAGGTGAGCGTGGTCATGCGCCAGACCACGGTGCAGCTCGCCACCCCCGACGAAATCCGCGGGCGCGTCAGCTCCGTGAACATGCTCTTCATCGGCGCCTCGAACCAGCTCGGAGCGGTCGAATCGGGCTTCGTCGCCGCCCTGACCAGCGCCACGTTCGCCGTCGTCAGCGGGGGCGTTGGCTGCCTCGCCGCGCTCGCCGCGGTTGCCGCCAGGATGCCCCAACTGCGCGACTACCGCGCCGGCGCCGCCGTCCCCTCCCGCACCGACCCGGCAGCCGCCCCCGAAGAAGCCCCCGTCGGCGGCTGACCGCCGCGTACCGGAGTATCGGGGTGTCGGAGTATCGGTGTCCCCGACACCCCATCACCGGGCCATTCGCCCCGTCGCCCATTCGCCCATTCGCCCCGTGGCCCACTCACCGCCTACTGCGATTTGGCGCCGTTCTCGGTGCGCGGCGGCCCGATGTTCCGGAAGGCCCAGGATGTCAGCAGCTCGGCCACCAGCACGCACACACCAGTGCCCGTCCCAACAAATAGGTCCCGGCCGGTTAGCGCAAGGATCAGGGCGACCGTCGCGGAATGTACAACGGCGATTGCGCCGACAACCGCCGCCTTCCTTCGGAATCGCCAACTGCTTGAATTGGTTGCCCCCAGGCCCCAAAGCGCGGGGAATGTCGCGACACCCACCAATATCCACGTTGCCATCCTGCGTAACCTCAGCTCATCGACCTGGACGGTTGCCTCAGTTGACCGCGCGCTTGGGGTCAATTCTCGGGATGGCTGTCGCGCGACTTCTGTTCGGTCTCGCGCTTCCCTGAGGATGGTAAGCCCCGCCGAAAGGGGTTAGGAAGCGTCAAACACCACTCCCGCAGTTGCCGCGCCCCTCCGCGGCGCGACGCACGGCTCCGAAGCCAACGCCGGAATCTCGAAAGTCCTACCACGGCACTACCCCTTCGCCCACTCCCCCATTCGCCCATTCGCCCATTCGCCCACTCGCCGCCTACGGTCGTGCCTCGTAATAGGCGTTGAACGGGTGCTCGAGCGGGATCCTCCGGAAGCGGCTGAAGCCTCCCGCCGTCACCAGTTCGCGCATCGCCGCTTCCGGGAGCCCGAACGTCCCCAGGCCCGCCGCTCCCGGTTCCGACATCGACGCCGACATGCAGCCCAGCACGGAAACACCGTACATACGCGCCGCCGCCGGGTTCAGCAGGTTCTCTTCGAAGGTCTCGGCGCCCTTCACGTCGGCGATGAACCAGGAGCCGTCCGCACGGAGCGCCCGGCGGATGGCGGCCACCGCCAGCTCCGGGTGGGTCATGTCGTGGAGGCAATCGAAGGTCACCACGAAGTCGAACGTCGGCGCGGGGGGCAACGGGTCGCTAGCGGCGTTGTGGAAGGTGGCGTTGGTCACGCCTGCGGCTGCGGCGTTGGCGACAGCCCTCGCCAGCGCGTGGACCGACGTGTCGTAGCCGTGGAACCGCGAGTTGGGGAAGGCCTTCGCCATCTCGATCACGGCCACGCCGGAGCCACAGCCGACGTCCGCGGCCTCCGCCCCTGCCTGGAGCTTCGCCACCACCCCGTCGAGCGCGGGGAGGAACGCCTGCACGAGCAGCAGCCGGTGCGTCGGGGCCAGCATCCGTTCGATGGCACGCGCGCCGTCCGGGCCGCGATCGTCGAAAGAGAGTCCGATACCGGTGCGGAACGATTCCCGCAGGTTGACCAGGCTCGCCATGCGCTGGGGAAAGCCGTCGAAGCTGCCAATCCCCGAAAAGAGATTGGCCTCGTCGGCGACCACCATCGCTGTCTCGGGAGAGAGTTCGAAGCGCCCTTCGCCCCGATACTCAAGTACGCCCGCCGCGGCCTGCTGACGCAGCCATTCGCGCAGCCAGCGCTCGTGCAGGCCGGTCGCTTTGGCGAGCTGCGCGCTGCTCAGCGGTCCGGCATCGCGCATCGCCCGGTAGAGTCCCAGCGCGTCCCCGAGGTGGACCATCGCAGCGGAGACCGCTCCCGTAAGGAAGCCGGCGATGAGCTGGGCCCTTTCGCGCACTTTCTCCGTGTCGACCGTCCCGGGCTTTGTAGTCATCACTGCTCCTGCGGGCGCATGCCCGACGCGGCGGATTCTAGACGCGAGGCTGGAGCCCCGCCACCTCGCCGGGGTGCGGCACGTATAATCCGGCGTCAACTACCAACCGGGGGCAACCATGAGCCGCACCTTCAACAACCTCGAACTCGACCGGGTGGGCACCGACGACCGGGTCGGACGCATCACCCTCAACCGCCCGGAGAAGATGAACTCCCTCTCCCAGGAGCTTCTCTTCGAACTAAACGACGCCCTCCACGACTACGAAGCCGACGACGGCATCCGCGTCATTATCATCAAGGGCGCCGGCCGGACCTTCAGCGCGGGTTACGACCTCACCCCCGCCCGCGGCGGGGCCGACGGCGTGGTCCGCCGCCACAAGGCCGTCGACGAAAAGGGCCGCCGCCTCATGATGGGCATCCGCACCGGGATGCAGCAGATCACCGACATCCAGATGTACTTCTGGAACATGGCGAAGGTCACCGTCGCCCAGGTGCACGGCTACGCCCTCGCCGGCGGCTGCGAACTCGCGATGATGGCCGACCTCGTCACTGCCGCCGAAGACGCCCAGCTCGGGCACCCTGGCGTCCGCGGCCTCGGCGTCGCCCGCAATGGCGTCATCTGGCCGCTCGTCATCGGCATGCGCAAGGCGAAGGAGCTCTACTACACCGGCCAGAGCATCACCGGCACCGAAGCCGAACGCATCGGCATGGTCAACTACGCCTTCCCCGCCGCCCAGCTCGAAGAGCGCACGATCGCCTTCGCCGACCGCGTCGCGAATCTCAGCGCCGACCACCTGGCGGTCCTGAAGCTCAACATGAACCGCTTCTACGAGAACATGGGGATCTACTCGTCCGTCCGCAGTTCGACCGACCTCGACGCTGCCGGCCAGTTCACCCAGCAGTCGTACGCCTGGCAGGACCGCGTGCGCGAAGCAGCCCAGAGCGGCGGCGGCCTCAAGGAAGCCCTCGACTGGCGCGACGGCCCCTACCGCGACTACCGCGCGAAGGGGTAACCGGCGACGGGGCGACGGGGCGACGGGCCGCAGGCTATCCGAAAGTGGGTGGAGCTAACTGAGTGGTAAGGTTCAACCGTGTGTATAAGACGACAGGCGCTGTCGAGGCTGCATCGTGTAGTCTTCATCCAACCCGGCAGGGAGTGGTAGGTCACCATGACTTCCGTAGCCAACAAGCCCAGGACGGTCACAGCGCCGATAGGGAAGATGATCTCCCGGCTGGAAGTCTTCGTGTCGCGGATGGAGCGCCGCTACGAGTGCACGTCGGAGGCGATGGAAAACGACGTGAAGGCAGGGCGCGCCCGCGAAACCGCGGAGATCTCTAGGTGGCTCGGAGAGTACCACGCCCTGGCCCAGCTCCGAGCTCATGGCGGCGTGACTGGCTCGACTACGAGCGATACAAGGTAGTCCACCAGCGGTACATGGAGACGACGCGGAGAGAATCAGTCGCGAGGAGTTTTCAACGTGAGTAAACCATTCATGACTCCCATCGTCACCATCTCGGTACGCATCCCCCTGTCCCTCAAGGACGCAGCAGTTTCAGCCGCCGAAGAGTCCCATAGGACTCTGCACAACTGGATCATCCACCTCATCCGACAGGAGCTAGAGAAATGACTACCGGGACCAGGGACTACCTCGCTGTTACCCAGAAGAAAACCGCACTAGAACTCGCCAGACTGGACTACGACGGCGATCCCTTCGGTTGGGCACAAAAATCCATGCCTTCGCGGCAGCCGATGTGCTCTACCACATGGGGTACAGCGGTCCAGCCTTTCAAGACTACAAACACGGCCTCTGCTGGACGTCCTTGTCCGAGACGGGATCGTTGAGACTGACGAACTGCTCTTCGAAGAGGTTCAGGACGAACTAACGGGCGCGCTCGTCCAGGTGCGCCTCAGCGCACGCGTCACGTGTTTCGGCGGTGCGAACGTGCGGGTGCTCAAATGGATGGAGGTGCGGTACGTGAACGGCGTTGCGGAGGTGATGACCGTGTTCTATCAGTACCAGGCCTGGCTGCCACAGCCCGGCCGGCGGCGTGAGCAGACGTTGGTGCGGTACGACGAGGCCCACCGCGGAACTCCTCATCGTCACGAACACGATCGCAGCGGCCATCAAGTTGCTCACGACGAACTTACCTTGGAAGCGATGCCCCGGCTCGACTCCGTGATTCGCGAAGCCGCTGCGATGGCGGCCGCATTCTCGAGAGCCCCAAGATAGGACACCCGCCCGCGGTCGGGGCGAAACGGCGACGGGGCGAATGGGCGAGCGATACTCCGCCGCACGAGTGCTGATACGATCTGTGGAGAAACCGCAATTTTGAATTCGGGAGCGCGCTGTGATCGAAAAGAGACTGACCCGGACGACCGTAACGCTGCCGGCGGAAGTGCTCTCTGCCGTCGATGAGGCAGTGGCTGGTGGAGAGGCGCGCAATCGCTCGGAGTTCCTTGAACGTGCCCTGAGAGTCGAACTCTGGCGGTTGAAAAACGAAGCCATCGACGCCTCTATCCGCCGGATGGCTCACGACCCCGAGTTCCTGGAAGAGCACGAACGTATCATGAAGGAGTTCGAGACCGCCGATCGCGAAACCTGGTCGCTGATATCGGAGTAGCGTTTCGCCCCGACGCCCCCTGCGCGGTATTGCAGAGCGGGAATGTCGAAGTGCCCGCGACGGTCCCCTCTCCGCTACTCCGATACCCCGTCACTCCGATACCGAGGATCGCCCCCTCGCCCACTCGCCCACTCGCCCACTCGCCCACAAACGGCGTAGGCTACTCCCGAAGTTCGAACCCCCTCCGGAGGCCCGCCATGACCCAGGTTAGCGACAGCGAAATCACCGTCCGCGACGGCGGCGTCCTCGCCGGGCCGATCCGCCAGTCGGTCAACACTGCAATCAACGCCAAAGGCAGCATCCACGACACCGCCACCGCAACGAAGCTCGGCCTCCGCGGCGGCACCGTCGCCG
Organism: Tepidiformaceae bacterium; assembly: GCA_041488155.1. GTDB lineage: Bacteria > Chloroflexota > Dehalococcoidia > Tepidiformales > Tepidiformaceae > JBGPOS01. The sequence continues at coordinate 35,127 of JBGPOS010000024.1, read as the reverse complement.
GCTCCATCCACATGGACCTCTTCCCCCCGGTCTTCCTCAAGGCCTTCGGCCAGCGCTGGTTCGAACGCGGCACCCTCTCCCTCTACTTCATCAACGCCACGATCGACCGCGAGCCCGTCCAGGCCTTCGTCAAGCTCCCTCCCGAAGGCGCCCGAGACGCCCAGGTCGACGTCTGGGTCGACCGCGAGGACGGCATGCGCGTCGCCGAAGGGTCTGCCTCGGTCGGCAACCCCCTCGAACAGACCGCCCTCCTTCGCCGCCCCCTCGACCGCTTCGACCCTGGCGAGCTCCGCATCCTCAAAGACGTCAAGCCTGGCGACAGCCTCCAGCCCGTCGATGTCACCTACACCATGGCCCAGCAGAAGGAGCGCCTCGGCGTCATCACCGAGAAGCTCGACTGGTACGAGAAGGGCTCGCCCTGGGGCGCCCCAATCGTCACACCCGCGGGCTACGTCAACCTGCTCTACGCCAAATCGATAGCGACCATGCGGGCGAACCTCGGCAAGGCGGTCGGCCTCTTCGGCGCTATCGAAATCCGCAACATCAACGGCCCTCTCAAAGTCGACCAGCCGTATCGCGTGACCGGCGACATCGTCGCCACCGGCCAGAGCCCGAAGACTGAGTACTTCTGGTTCGAAACCGCGGCGAACGACGCCGACGGGAAGCGCGTCGCCGAGATGCGCATGCTGCTGCGCTTCATGAAGGCGTCGAGCCCCCGCTACCAGGACTAGTCTTACTCCAGAAAGTCCGCGTCGTGTGGCCCCGCTCCATCGCCCGGGTGCTCCCCCTCTCCCGTGCTGTCGGGAGAGGGGGCCGGGGGTGAGGGCCAGACGCCGCGAATCAGCGCTCTTTTCCTCAAATGGCTACTGGCCTCACCCCCGGTCAACCACGACCGGACGCGTGCAAAGCGTGAAGGTTTCGTCGGTGACCGTGCGCCCTTCGATGCGCCTGCGTAGGATCGCCTTCCCATGCCCCAGCCGCTCTTCACCATCGGCCACTCCAACCACGAGCTCGCCCGGCTCGTCGAGCTTCTCCGCCAGCACGATGTCGAAGTCCTGGTCGACATCCGCAGCCAGCCGGTGAGCCGCTTTTCGCCTCAGTTCAACCGCGACTCTCTGCGGCGGGCGCTCCCGGACGAGATCCGCTACGCCTTCATGGGCGACGAACTCGGCGGGCGGCCCGTCGACGGCCGCTTCTACGACCGCGCCGGCCACGTGCTCTACGGCGCCCTCGCCCATTCGCCCGAGTTCCTCGCTGCGATCGAAACCATCGAACTGAGCGCCACCCGCCACCGCCTCGCGCTCCTCTGCGCCGAAGCCGACCCCCTGGCCTGCCATCGCCACCTGCTCATCGCCCGCGTGCTCGTCGAACGTGGCCGAGACCCGCGCGAGGTCCAGCACATCCTCCGCGATGGCACGCTCAGGTCCGAAGAAGAACTCGCGCCCCAGGCCCTCCCCCTCGAAGGTGACGATGCCTGGCGGTCGCCGCAGCCTGCCCCCGCTGGCCGCCGGACGGCCGTCGCAGCGCAACAACCCGCGCTCTTTAGCAACCCCGACTGAAGCGATCCCGCGCTCCATCGCTCGGGTGCTCCCCTCTCCCGCGAAGCCGGGAGAGGGGCCGGGGGGTGAGGGCAGATGCTAGCGGGGAAAGCGCTCTAGGAGGCCGCCCGCGGGACGCCCCGGCAGACGGTGCATCAGTTCCCGCCACTGCGGCGCCCGCTGGAAGAGTGGCGCCAGCAGCTCCGCCGCCCGGTCTAACTCCCCGTACCTGTCCCCAATCACGTTGACGGCAAACCAGAAGGTCTGCTCGTCCGACCGAAACAGCTGTTCGGCCTCGGCGAACGCCGCGAACGCCTCCTGGAGCGATGGCGGCTCGTCGCCCGCGCGCACGCTGAGTCGTCTGCCCGCCAGCCGCAGGTGCACCAGCTCGCGCAGCCGGACCAGTGGCTGCGGGTCGTTGTCGACCCGCAGGTCCCACTGGTAGTCCAGCCCGTTCCCAGGTGCGTGCACGACGATCGCCGCCGACTGGCTGCCGCGGATATCGCCGCCTTCGCCCTGCGCGGCCTCGAGGGCCGCGAGGATGCGCGCCGAAAGGTGCCCCTCGCTCGCTTCGAAGGCCCGCGCCATCGCCGCCGGCACCGTGTCGTTCAGCATCATGTTCGCCTGCACCGAATACCCTTCGCCCACCTGGTGCCCGGCGAAGGGGATGCACGCCTCGCCCGTGTAGACCGCAGCCTTCCCGGAGACATCGAGGACGGCCACCTGCCGGCGCTCGGGGTGGCGATCGCCCGCCAGGATCGCAGCCAGCGCGTGCTCGGCGTCCAGTCCCGATTCGAGCAGGGCCAGCGCCTGCGGTCCGAAGGCCACGTTCGCGGACGACTGCGTGGCCACCGCTCCCACGCCCGGCTTCACCCACGGCACGATCGCCCCGACCCCCACCTGGTGCGTCTGCACGCCCACCCCGAGGTCACCGGTCGCCGGGTCGCGGGCAACGATCGAGTACGTCATCGGAAGGGGACAGGTTACAGGTGACAGGTGACAGTTGTCCCGGCTCAACCGCGCTTGAGCAGCGCTCGGACTTTGTCCGCCGCCTCGATCGCAGCGCTGTCAGGAGCGGCCCAACTCCGGTCCGCGAACATCGCGCTGATCACCGCCGGGCCGGTTGCCGGCATTCCTGCGTAACGCGGTACCACGTACCAGTGGAGGTGCCGCACCGCCTCCCCGAACGAGCAGACGTAGACCCTCTCCGGCCGCAGCGCTTCCATCACCGCCCGGCACACCCGCCGCAAGAGCGGACCCAGCGCCGCCGCTTCCTCCGTCGTGAGTTCCGCGATCCCCTCAACGTGGCGCCTCGGCTTGATGATGAGGAAGCCGGGCAACAGCACCGGACTGGTCGAGTGGTCCACCAGCCAGAGGCCGTCGTCCAGGATGACCCCACCCGGCGCCACCACGCGCCCGTCGATCACATCGCAGGCCAGGCACGACACGTCATCAAGGTACAGGCTCATCGCTCATTGTTCATCGCTCGTCGCTCGTGGCCGTCCCCTGTACCCTGTCCCCTCATATGGACATTGGCTTGATGGTCGAGGGTCAGAACGGGCTTACCTGGGAACGGTGGAGCCACATCCTTGCGCTGGCAGAGCGCCTTCGGTTCCCGACGGTGTTCCGCTCAGACCACTTCTTCATTGGCCGCCAACAGGAATCGCTCGAGGCCTACCTCTCCTTCGTCATGGCGGCGAAAGAGACCCGGACGATCCGCTTCGGCCCGCTTGTCACTCCGGTCACCTTCCGGGCGCCGGCCAACGTCGGCCGGATGGCCGCCCAGCTCGACGTCCTCAGCGGCGGCCGGTTCGTCATGGGCCTCGGCGCCGGCTGGAACGAAGCCGAGCACAAGGCCTACGGCATCCACTTCCCGCCCGTCAAGGAACGCATGGACCGCCTCGAAGAAGCCATCCAGGTCATTCGTGGACTCTGGCGCGAATCGCCCGCCACCTTCGAAGGCCGCTACTACCAGCTCGCCGGCGCCGACTGCATCCCCAAGCCCGCGGCCGGACGCCCACCCCTCCTCATCGGCGGCACTGGCGAGAAGCGCACCCTCAAGATCGTCGCCCGTTACGCCGACGAGTGGAACGCCGTGAACCTCTCGGCCGACGGCTACCGCCAGAAGGTCGCCGTCCTCGAGCGTCACTGCGAAGCCGAGAAGCGCGACCCCGCGACCATCCGCCGCTCGATGATGACCTTCGGCGTCATCGGTCCGAACGAGGCTGCGATCGACCGTGCGACCGAGCGCGTGATGGGCATGTTCGGAGCGCCGGCAGGCTCGACCCCGGCCCAGTTCCGGGAGGGCCTTAAGGCCAGAGGCATGATCGTCGGCGGCGCAGAAGAAGCGGTGGACGCCCTCGGCAAACTCGCGGAGCTCGGCCTCCAGGAGGTCGAGTTCCAGCATTTCAACTTCGATTCAGACGAAGTCCCAGAGTTCCTCGCCGCCGACGTCGCCCCGAAGGTGAAGGGCTTCTAGACCGCCGCGACGTCAGAACCGCGGCGTGCCAGGGTCGAGGCCCAGGAACACCCGCCCGATCCCTTCGTAGTTCGGCGTCGCCACGGCGATGTGCTGCGTGAGCGCCCGGATGTCCCGCAGGCAGCGTTCGAGAGGGCACTTTTCGTACAGCGAGCTGCCCCCACCCGCGTCGTACATCAGATCGATGGCGCGCGCCGCACTGCGAGCTGCGTTCGCCGCAGCCAGCCGGAGCCGAGCCCGCCCCGGCATGTCCACCTCTCGCCCCGCTTCGAGGTCCTGCCAGGCTTCGGCGGTCGCTTCGTAGAAGAACGCGCGCGCTGAGAGGACCACCCCCTCGGCCTCCGCCACTTCCGTCTGGACGATGCCCCGTTCGCGCAGGAGCGAACGAGCGCCGGTCGGAGTCTTGGCCGAGGCCAGCTCGACGAGCGCGTCGATTGCGTGACGCGCGATTCCCAGGGCGACCGCACCGATACCGAGGCTCAGGAACGAGACGATCGGGAAGCGATAGAGCGGCCCATCGAATCGCGGCCTGGTCGTCATCATCGAGAACGCGCGCCGGCCCGGCACGAAAGCGTCGCTCACTGTGAAGTCGTGGCTGCCGGTGCCGCGCAGCCCTGCGACCTTCCAGGTGTCGAGGATCGTGCACTCCGCCGCCGGGGAAAAGGTCGAGAGCATGACCGGCATCGTCCCGCCCGCCTCCATCTTCGGGCGCCCGTCTTCGAACAGGATCGTCGTGCCGAGCAGCCATTGGCTGTGCTGGCAGCCACTCGCGAAGGGCCACTGCCCCGTAACGCGGTAGCCACCGTCAACCGCCGCCGCCCGCCCGTTCGGATTGAGCGAACCCGCCAGGATCGTGCGCTCGTCTCCCGTAACCTCCCGGCCCCCCTCCTCATCGAGGAACGCCGTGAAGAGACCGCCTTCGGCCCCGATCATCAGCGTCCACCCTGCCGCCCCGTCGACCCGCGCGACCGCTTCGAAGACCCGCAGCGTCGAAAGGAAGTCCAGCTCATCGCCGCCCAACCCTCTCGGCACGCACAGCTTGAATAGCCGCGCCTCCGTGAAGGCGTCGACAAGCGCCGGGGGCAGACGCCGCTCACGCTCACCCTCATCGGCCGACGCCTCGATCAGAGGCACGAGCCCCGCAACGGTGTCGAGCAGAGCGTCGGTGCGAGATGCGGTCGTCGTCATTGGGCTCACCTCGGGGCGGACATTCCCCAGAGCCGCAAGTATAGGCGGGCGCGACCGGGCGCGGCCTCAGTGGTCTCCCACTCGCCCATTCGCCCATTCGCCCATTCGCCCATTCGCCCCGTCGCCCCCTCGCCCATTCGCCGACTCGCTCCAAAGCCGGTACCGTGCGGGCCAATGGCCGGGCCGCGCATCCTCATCCTCTGCCGGGGCCACCTCGGATCGCACATGTCCAGCCCCGGCATCAGAGCGACGGCCATGGCCAGCGTCCTCGCACGGGACGTGCCCGGCGCCCGCGTCACCCTCGCCGGCCCGAACGACGACGCCGTCCTCCCCAAGGATATTCCCTACCGTCACGTCCGCTGGAGCGTCCGCAACGTCCTCGGACTCGTGCGCGACCACGACATCGTCATCTCCTCCGGCCTCCCGCCCCACGTCGCTGCCTTCTACCCGTCGAAGCGCTTCGTCGTCGACCTCTTCACCCAGTACGCCATGGAATGGATGGAGGTCGGGCGCCAGCAGTATTCCGGCTACAAGCAGCACGCCTGGGTGCAGCGCACCCGCGCTATCCTGGCGATGCAACTCACCCTCGCCGACTTCGTCCTCTGCTGCAACGAACGCCAGCGCGATAGCTACATCGGCATGATGGTCTCCCTCGGCCTCGTCACCCCGCGCGTCTACGACACCGACCCGACCCTCCGCCGGCTGATCGACGTCGCGCCCCACGGCCTGCGCCCCGAGCTGCCGGAGCCGGGCCGCCCGATCCTCCGCGGCGTACACCCCGGCTTTCGCGAAAACGACCGCATCATCGTCTGGAACGGCGGCATCATCCAGTGGTACGACCCCGCCACACTCCTCGAAGCCCTCCGCCGGCTCGGCCGCGACGACGTCAAGCTCCTCTTCCTCGGGGCCGCCTACCCCGGACTCAAGGAGCTCGGTCTCGGCGTCCGCTTCCAGGACGCGAAGGCGATCGCCGCCGCCAACGGCCAGCTCGACACCACCGTCTTCTTCGAAGAAGGCTGGGTCTCGCATGAGACAGCGAAGCGCTACGTCCTCGAAGCCGACCTCAGCGTCTGCTCCTACTACGACAACCTCGAGACCCGCTACAGCCACCGCACCCGCTTCGTCGACCTCATCTGGGCCGAGCTGCCGTTCATCTGCACGCACGGCGACGTCCTCGCCGAGGAGGTCCAGCGCAACGAGTGGGGCCTCGTCGTGCCCGAGCAGGACCCCGAAGCCCTGAAGTGCGCTATCGCGAAGCTCCTCGACGACCGCGAGTTCCACGCGCGCTGCAAGGCCAACCTCGCCGCCGCCCGGCCTTCGCTCCAGTGGGAACAGACCCTCCGGCCACTGGTCGACTTCTGCAACGACGACCGCCCGCCGGTCGCGCCAAAGTGGGAGCGCCTCCCCGGCCTCGCCCAGCGCATAGCCGCCTACGCCGCCCGCCGCGCGATCTTTCTCGCCGCCCCACCGAGGGAAGAGCGATGAGGCCGGTAGCCGCGGCCGACCCGGGCCGCTGGATTCGGCTCGATCGCCCCGCCCACGGCCGCCAGCGCCCAGCAGTGAGCGGCAAGGTAGCCGCGGCCGACCCGGGCCGCTGGATTCGGCTCGCTCGCCCCGCCCACGGCCGCCAACGCCCAGAGGTGAGCGGCAAGGTAGCCGCGACCGGCCCGGGCCGCTGGATTCGGCTCGCTCGCCCCGCCCACGGCCGCCAACGCCCAGAGGTGAGCGGCAAGGTAGCCGCGGCCGACCCGGGCCGCTGGATTCGGCTCGATCGCCCCGAGTGTTCGCAGGTTGGAAGCTTCGAGGAGTTGATCGGCTGGCAGGAAGCGAGACCCCTCGCGTCGACGATGACGTCCTGGCCCTTGCTGCGTCGTAGACCATGCAGCGGCCAGAGACGGCCGCGGCTACCAGCCTCATCGCTCATTGCTCCAGCTCCGCGCCACCGCGACCCGCACAGGGCTTCGGGAGTCGTAGCCCATGCAGCGGCCCGGGGCGGCCGCGGCTACCTGGCGGTCTCCGGCGGCGGCTGCTCATTGCTCATTGCTCATTGCTCCGTGCTCCGTGCTTCCCCCACCCCGGAGATGGGCTCGTGAAGTTGCTGATCGTCAGTCGCGCGGCCGTCGGGCCCCAGATGGCCAGCCCCGGCGTGCGCGCGTACCAGGTCGCCGGGGCGCTCGGACGGCTCATCCCCGAGGCCGAGATCACCCTCGCCATCCCGTCGGACCGCGGCGAAGTGCGCCTGCCCGCACCCAACGTCCGCGTCCAGGTCTGGGGCTCGAACGCCGAGGCCCTCGCCCTCGCCCGCGACCACGACATCTCCATCGCCCGCAACTTCCCGCCCCAGTTTGTCCGCCTCCTGGGCGAGCGACGCTTCGCGCTCGACGCCTTTACCCCCCTCTACGTCGAGTGGATGGAGCTCTCGAAGCGCGACATCGAGCCCTTCTGGCGCCGCACCTGGATGTCCGGCAACCGCTGGTACCTCAACTTCCAGCTCACCCTCGCCGACTTCCTCTTTTGCGCCGACGATCGCCAGCGCGACATGTGGATCGGCATGCTCATGGCCCTTGCTCTCGTCCCTCCCGATACCTACGAACGCGACCCCTCGCTCCGCCGCCTCATCGACCTCGTGCCCTACGGCGTGCCTGCGACGCCTCTCGACCCCCGCGGGCCGGTGCTCAAAGGCGTCGTGCCCGGAATCCGCGCCAGCGACCGCGTCCTCCTCTGGAACGGCGGCGTCACCGCGTGGAACGACCCCTTCACCCTCCTCCAGGCGATGGACCAGGTCTGTTCCCGGCGCGACGACGTGAAGCTCGTCTTCATGGGCTCGAACCACCCCGACTTCGTCTTCGGCCCCGGCGGCGGCGTGCTCAAGGGCGCGATCGACATGGCGAAGGAGTTGGGCCTCTACGGCCGATCCGTCTTCTTCCTCGAAGGGTGGGTTCCCTACGAGCGCATCGACGACTACCTCGCGGAGGCCGACGCGAGCGTCTGCCTTGGCTACGAAAACCTGGAGAGCCGCTTCGCCTTTCGCACCCGCTACGTCGACCTCTTCCGCGCCCGCGTCCCGCTCCTCTGCACCCGCGGCGACGTGCTCGCCGAACGCGTCGACGCCGAACCGCTTGGACTGACCGTGCCCGCGCGCGAGGTCGACCCCGTAGTCGCCGGGATCGAACGCCTCCTCGACGACCAGGAGCTGGCCGCCCGCTGCCGCGAACGCCTCGGCGCGGTAGCCAAGGAGCTCGCCTGGGACACCGCCATCGAACCACTCGCCGCCTTCTGCCGGTCGGACGACTCTTTCGCCATGCCCGCCGAGCGCCGCAAGCTCCAGGCCTATTCCCGCGCGGGGATGTACTTCGCGATGAAGAAGCTCTGCCGGAGCGCCCCCGCCTACACCTAAGGCGAGTGGGCGAACGGGCGAACGGGCGAATGGGGCCTCGTCCTGGACAAGCGAACCAAGCCTGGTAGCCGCGGCCGTCTCTGGCCGCTGCATCACTCCTTGCTTCCCGTCCCGGGCAGCCGCCCCAGTGGTGAGCGACGAGCGATGGGTAGCGAGTGTTCGCCCCCTCGCCAAGTCGCCGATTCGCCCGCTCTCAGGGCCGGAGCCGCTATCCTCGCTTGACCTCGAACAGACGCACCGGGTCGTCGAAACCCTTGAGCGTTGCCAGCCCGGTTTCCGAGAACCGGAACCCCTTGCCCGTCGCCAGCTCGCGCACCACGTTCGTCACGACCACCTGGCCACCCTCCGCCTGCCCGCATACTCGCGCCGCCATCTGCACCATCGCCCCGAACAGGTCCTGCTCCTCGGCCACCGGCTCTCCCGCGTTCAGCCCGATTCGGACGCGGAGGCTGCCGGCGTCACCGTCGAGGGCGGCCTGGACCGCCAGCGCGCAATCGATCGCCGTGCTCGCCGTCCCGAACGAGGCCATGATCCCGTCCCCGGTGTGCTTGACCTCGTGTCCACCGTGAGCCTGCAACGCTTCCCGCACCGCCGTGTTGTGCCGCCGCACGAGCTCCTGCGCCCGCGCGTCACCTAACTCCTGCGTCGCGCGCGTCGAATCCACCATGTCCGTGAACATGACGGTGAGCATCCCGCTCGGACCGGCGCTCGCACGCGCTTCGTCCCCGCCCAGGAAGGAGATGAGGGTGTCCATCATCCTGGTTCCCGCTTCACCCTCCAGGACATGGCGGTCCGACTCGATTGTGACGAGCTTGGCGCCCGGGATCCCCGAGGCCACTTCGACCCCGTGCCTGTAGCGGATGGCGTGGTCCCCGCGTGCATGGAGGACGAGCGTCGGCGCCTTCACCTTCGGCAGCAGCTCCATGACATCGGACGAATAGACCGCTTCGAGCAGGGCAGCCGCGTCCTCTTTTGTGGCGCTCACGCGCTGGAGGTGGACGAATTCCTTGACCTCCTCGGCCGGCGCCCCGGGCATGAAGAGGTTCGTCATGGTCTCCGACCCCAGGCCCCATGCGGCCCGAACGAGCGCGATCAACGCCTCCTGCGCCTCTGGCCGCGCCAGCATCGGCCCGCGGGCGTACGTACCGTAGAGCGCGAGGCGCGACACCTGCCGGGGGTGCCGTGCGGCGTAGGCGATGGCGATTGGGCCGCCCTCCGACACCGCGTACAGTGCGAACTTCTTGAGCTTGAGACTGTTCACCACCGCTTCGAGGTCGCCCAGGCGAGCGTCCATCGAATACGAGCCCAGGTTTCGATCGGAGAGTCCGGTCCCACCCTTGTCGTAGCGCACGAGGGTGAAGTGCGAGGCAAGGGGCAGGAAACTCTGACTCCACGAACCCTTGAGCATCTCCTCGAGGTGGCTCGTCCAGCCCGGCACCATCACAAGCGGCGGCCCCGACCCCATCGTCGAGTAGGCCACCCGCACGCCCGCTGCGTTCTTGCAGAAACAGATCTGCTGCTCCGACATTGCCGCGATCCTACGCCCGCAAGGATCCGTTTACCAGAAGAAGCCCGCACTGCTTCGATGCGCATCCGGCCGCGAAGCCATAAGCTCGCCTCCATGGCAGCTGGCGACGACGACCCCCACATCCAGCCGATAGGCTCCCAGCGTCGCGTCAGCACCTACCGCGTGCCCCGCCCCCACGCCGGCATCATCCCCGTCAGTGCCTCCCTCTTTGAAGCCACGGAATACGCCGAACAGCGCACCGGCTGGCGCGGCCGCCTCCTCCGGGTCAAGGACGCCGTCATCGGCTCCAGCATGTCCAACGCCCGCCTCAGCGAAGAGCGCCTCACCAAGAAGGTCGCCCTCGCCATCTTCTCCTCCGATGCGCTCTCATCCACCGCCTACGCCACCCAGGAGATCCTCCTCATCCTCGTCCTCGCCGGCGGCGGGGCGCTCAGCTACAGCTTCCCCATCGCCGTCGCCATCACGGCCCTCCTCGCGATCGTCGTCGCCTCCTACCGCCAGACCATCCGCGCCTACCCCAATGGCGGCGGCGCCTACATCGTCGCCCACGAGAACATCGGCGTCTGGGCGGGGCTGATCGCCGCCGCTTCGCTCCTCATCGACTACGTCCTAACCGTCGCCGTCTCGATCGCTGCCTGTGTCGAAGCCATCGTCTCCGCCGCCCCCGACGTCCATCCCTACGCGGTCCCGCTCGCGGTCGCCCTCGTCTTCCTCATCGCCATGGGCAACCTCCGCGGCGTGCGCGAATCCGGCACCCTCTTTTCGATCCCCACCTACGGGTTCGTCTTCCTCCTCTCCGCCACCCTCGGCATCGGCATCGTCAAGGTCCTCGGCGGCGACCACCCCAACATCCTCTCCGCCGGCACGCCCCGCCACGATGTCACCGCCGAGCACGCTCTCACCCTCTTCCTCATCCTTCGCGCGTTCTCCGCCGGGTGCACCGCCCTCACCGGCGTCGAAGCCATTTCCAACGGAGTCTCCTCGTTCAAGAAACCCGAGGCCCGCAACGCCGCCACCACCATGACCGCGATGGCCCTCATCCTCGGCGCGCTCTTCCTCGGCACCACCCTGCTCGCCCGCCACTACGGCATCGTCTACGCCGCCGACGACAAAGAGACCGTCATGTCCCAGATCGGCTCGACCGTCTTCGGGCGGAACGTCCTCTACTACGCGCTCCAGGCGTTCACGGCCGGCATCCTCTTCCTCGCCGCAAACACCAGCTTCAACGGCTTCCCTCTGCTCGGCGCGATCCTCGCCCGCGACGGCTACCTCCCTCGCCTCTTCCACCAGCGCGGCAACCGCCTCGTGTTTAGCTACGGCATCGCCGCCCTCACCGGCTTCGCAATGCTCCTCCTGATCGTCTTCGACGCCAGCACCACCCGCCTGATCCCGCTCTACGCCCTCGGCGTGTTCCTCTCCTTCACCCTCGCCCAGGCAGGCATGGTCCGCCGCTGGCTCGGACGGCGCGAGCCCGGCTGGCGTCGTTCGGCCGTCATCAACGGCGTAGGCGCGGTCGCCACCTGCCTCGTCTTCTTCATCATCCTCGTCACGAAGTTCGGTCAAGGCGGCTGGATGGTCGTCGTCCTTCTGCCCATCATCACCGTCTGGCTGTTCCGCATCGGTGGCTACTACCGCCGCCTCCGCCGCGAACTCAACGTCCCCGAACAGGCGACCTTCGACCTCAAACCCCACGGCCGCTCCCGGATCCCCGTCCTCGTGCCCGTCGAAGAAATCAATCTGCCCACCGTCGTCGCCCTCGGCGCCGCCTGCGAACGCTCCTCGATCGTCACCGCTGTGCACGTCCGGTACGACACGGAAGAGGCGGAAAGCATCGCCACTCGCTGGGCCGCCCAATTCCCGGACATCCCCCTCGTCATCATCGAATCGCCGTACCGCACGGTGGCCGAGCCGCTGAGCTGGTACGTCGCCGATCGCCTCAAGCAGTGGCCGAACGAAGCCACCGTCATCCTCCCGTTCGTCCAGGTTCGCCGCTGGTATCAGCGGCCGTTGGTGAACCAGAGCCTTCGCCGCCTCCGCCAGCTCGTCGGCCGCCGTCGATCGGTCGAAATCATCGAACAGCCCTTCGCCGTCGGCTAAGGGGATCCCTGCCAGACGGGTCTACGCGGGAGTAAGCCTGCTCGCGATCAAGTCAGATGGCCAACGGGGCCTGAGGGCTTCGCAGAGCGAAGGCATAGGTTGCGTATATGCGCTCATACGCCGAAGGCGAGCTGCCGAAGCCCAACTCTCTTCCCAACTGATCGATCGCCAACTTACTCAACTGGGTACCAGTCGATCAGGCGTGCGGGGGAAGGTGGATCTCGTAATTGAACTTCGCTGCCTGCGCGAGCAGTTTCTCCATGTCTGGAGGCGCCGGGGCGGGCGGCGTGCGACTGGTGGCTGGTTCACCCATTTCAGCGAAGAAGTTCTCGAGCCCGGCAGGTGTGAAGCCCACGAGCATACGGCACGGTGTCGCGCCAACGACCTCGAAGCCGTGCTCAATGTCGCGGGGCAGGAAGAGGAACGTGCCGGGTTTGGCCGCGATAGGCTTGCCACCGAGAACGAAGTTCGCCTCGCCTTCGAGGACATAGAAGAACTCGTCCTCTCCATGATGGACGTGCGGTGGTGCTCCCGTGCCCGGCACGCCCAGGTGCTCCATCAGGCCGAACGCACCGCCGGTCTCGGCACCCGTCGCCTTAACCGTCATCAGGTGGTTGAGCGACCAGATCGCTTTCCCCTCGTCCGCGTGGAGTGTGATCGGCTGTGTCATGCAATACGTCCTTTTTCGGTGGCGCAGTTGAGCTGTGCCAGCTGCGCGGATCTGCCGCGGTCGGAGAAGGTCTTCGAACGACGCAGCGAATCTACGCTTAGATGCGAGGAGTGTACGCGATCTGATCACTGCGTTGGAGCGATTCGGGACAAGCTCTCTGGCACGCTCAGGATCATTGACGGTGGTGTAAACGCGTACTGAGATACAGAGGATATCTTTCGCGTTTGTGCTCGGCGCCCCACGTTTGGCGCCCGCGCGCGTTCGTCAGACACATACGGGGAATCCCCTAGTCGGATTCTTCGCGCCAGGTATACTGCAAGAAGGGCCGGCCTCCGGCCTAAGTAGTTTCCCGGCAGGCAGAATCACCGACTTGACCGCCGCACCGCCCATGGACACCCCGCCGCGGCGACTCCTCGACCGCATCGAAGGCCGCTTCGCCGGCTCGACGACGCTCGCCGTCCTGGCAGCCTCGTTCACGCTCTACATCGCCATCGTTGCTTTCGCCCTGGCCGCCGATGCCGGTTTCGACGTCCTCGACCCCTCCCCGGTCCTGGTTGTCGCCGCCGCCGCGTTCGTGCTCGTCGCGAGCGCTGGCCACGCGCTCACGGTCCACACCAATCGCGCCCTCCGCCGCGCCCTCGATGAGGAGCGCGACTTCCGCCTCGCCCTGCTTCGCGAGCGGGGCGACCTCCTCTCCCCGGCGCCTGCTGAGGTTGTCGAAGCCCCAGCGGCGGCCCTCAACGGCGCGACGCCGGTCCGCGCTCTTTCGCCGCGGGAACTCGAAGTGCTCCAGCTCGTGGCCAGCGGCTTCAGCAACCAGGACATCGCCCACAGTCTCGGCATCGGCCTCAAGACGGTCGAAGTCCACACCGTCAACATCCGCAAGAAGCTCCCTGCCCGGAACCGCGTCCAGATGGTCCGCTACGCCCTCCGCAGCGGCCTCGTCCAACTCACCGAAGAGCCGGAGCCCGCCTCCCACCGCACCGCGGGAGCCTGACCTCATTCATCGCCCAGTCCTTAGTCCTCAGTCCTCAGCGGCGGGCCGGGGGCGAGGCGATCGAGCCCATGCAGCGGCCAGAGACGGCCGCGGCTACCCAGGCATCCCTCAGTCCTTAGTCCTTAGTCCTGTGGCGGGCCGGAGGCGAGACGATCGAGCCCATGCAGCGGCCAGAGACGGCCGCGGCTACCTCATCGCTCATCGCTCGTCTTGACCCGCCCCTCCCTCCACCTTGCGGTACACTGAACCCACCATGCCCAAGCTCGGATTTATCAGCCGCCTGCTCGGCGATTCCAACGAGAAGGAACTCAAGCGCGTCGGCAGCATCGTCGCCGAGATCAACGAGTTCGCCGATGAAGCCGCTGCCCTCAGCGAGGAGCAGCTCGCCGCTCGCAGCCTGGAGTTCAAGGAACGCCTGGCCGGCGGCGAAGACCTCGACGACCTCCTCCCCGAAGCCTTCGCCACGGTCCGAGAAGTGGCCAAGCGGAAGGTCGGCGAGCGCCCCTTCGATGTCCAGCTCATGGGCGGCATCGTCCTCCACGAAGGCAAGATCGCCGAGATGCGCACCGGCGAAGGCAAGACCCTCACCGCCGTCGCGCCCGTCTACCTCAACGCCCTCGCCGGCCGCGGCGTCCACATCGTCACCGTCAACGACTATCTCGCCCGCCGCGACGCCGTCTGGTACGGCCCCATCTACCACACCCTGGGCATGAGCGTCGGCATCGTCCAGAACAACGGCGTTTCCTACATGTACGAACCCGGCTACCGTCCCGGCGAAGAGGGCGGCGTCGGCGGCCTCGACGACCTTCGCCCCTGCGAGCGCCGCGACGTCTATCACGCCGACATTACCTACGGCACCAACAACGAATTCGGCTTCGATTACCTGCGCGACAACATGGTCCGCGAGTTCGAAGAAAAGGTGCAGCGCGACCTCTACTACGCCATCGTCGACGAAGTCGACAACATCCTCATCGACGAAGCCCGCACCCCGCTCATCATCAGCGGCAACGCCGAGGAAGCCAGCGGCACCTACCTCGCCTTCGCCCGCGCCAGCAAGATGCTCCAGGAAGAGATCGACTACGTCGTCGACCACAAGGCGAAGCACGTCGCCCTCACCGAAGAAGGCATCAACCGCATCGAACGCGCCCTCAGCATCGCCGATATCTTCGAAGGCGATTCACGCCTCGCCCGCCACCTCGAAGCCTCCCTGGATGCCGAAGTCCTCAAGCGCATCGACCGCGACTACGTCGTCAAGGACGGCGAGATCATCATCGTCGACGAGTTCACGGGCCGCCTCATGCCCGGCCGCCGCTGGAGCCACGGCATCCACCAGGCCGTCGAAGCCAAGGAAGGCCTCAAGGTCCAGCGCGAGTCGGTCACTTACGCCACCATCACCTTCCAGAACCTCTTCCGGCTCTACGAAAAACTGGCGGGCATGACCGGCACGGCTGAAACCGAAGCCGAAGAGTTCGGCAAGATCTACACCCTCGACGTCGTCGTCGTCCCCACCCACATGCCCATGATCCGCGAGGACCACCCCGACATCGTCTACATCAACGAACGCGCCAAGTTCAACGCCGTCGTCGGCGAGATCGAAACCATGAACAGCGAACGCCGGCCCGTCCTCGTCGGCACCACATCGATCGAGAAGTCCGAATACCTCTCAGAGCTGCTCAAGCGCAAAGGCATCGAGCACAACGTCCTCAACGCCAAGCAGCACGAACGAGAAGCCCACATCGTCGCCGATGCCGGCCAGCCCTGCGCCGTCACAATCGCCACCAACATGGCCGGCCGCGGTACCGACATCAAGCTTGGCGCCGGCGTCGCCGTTTCCGGTGGCCTCCACGTCATCGGCACCGAGCGCCACGAGTCCCGCCGCATCGACAACCAGCTCCGGGGCCGCTCCGGCCGCCAGGGCGACCCCGGCTCCAGCCGCTTCTACGTCTCGTTCGGCGACGACATCATGCGCCGCTTCGCCCCCGATTGGGTCCCCGGCATGATGCAGAAGCTCGGCATGACCGAAGAAATGCCCCTCGAATCCGGCATGGTCACGCGCGCCATCGCCCAGGCCCAGCAGAAAGTCGAAGGCCACAACTTCGACATCCGCAAACGCCTCGTCGAATTCGACGACGTCATCAACGAGCACCGCTCGGTCATCTACCGGGAACGCCAGAAGATCCTCCACGGCGTCGACACCCGCACCAACATCCTCAGCATGCTGACCGAGGAGCTCGAGTCCGTCCTCAAGAACGTGGGCAGCGACGTCGACGCCATCGAGCTCGTCCATAACGAGCTCCGCGAAATCCTCCTGCCCGAAGACCTGCCCACCGCCGAGGAGATGCGCGACCTCGGGGACGAACTGTCTGACGAGGTCCTCGACCGCGCCGAAGACCGCTACGAGAAGATCGAACAGGCGATCGGCGAAGAAAACATGCGCAAGGTCGAGCACTGGCTCCTGCTCGAATCGATCGACTCCCATTGGCGCGAACACCTCACCGCAGTCGAAGACCTCCGCCAGAGCATCGGCCTCCAGGCGTATGCGCAGATCGACCCCCTCGTCGCCTTCAAGCGCGAAGGCTACGACATGTTCCAGCAGCTCCAGGAGAACATCCGCCGCCAGGTGGCCCGCACCATCTTCAAGGTCCGAGTCGTCGAGCAGCCCCAGGCCTCCACCCCCGCCGCCGTGCCCTCTACCAACGGGGAGTCGCCGGCAACAGCCTCCGAGCCCAGGTCCGCGAAGGTAGCGACTCCCGTCCTCGCCGGTTCCACCGCCCCGAGGGCCGCCCAGCTCCACACCAACCGCGACCCGCTGCCCGGCTCACGCCCCACTCCCGGCGGGCCCACCCCCAAGCTCGGCCGCAACGACCCCTGCTTCTGCGGCAGCGGCAAGAAGTACAAGAAGTGCCACGGCGCCATCGCCTGACCGATTAGGTAGCCGCCGCCGTCCCCCGCAGTAGTAAATCAATTACGATAGGTGCCTGATGCTCTTCCACGTCACGCTCGAAGCAGCCGAAGACGGGTGGATAGTCGCCGAGTGTCCGGCCTTGCCGGGATGCGTCTCTCAGGGCCAGAACGAGCCGGAGGCGGTCGAAAACATCCGCGAAGCCATCATCGCCTGGCTCTGGGCCGAGGATCAGAAGGCAAGGTAGCCGCGGCCGTCTCTGGCCGCTGCACCCTTATCGATAGTCGCTCATTGCGAGACCGCCGGTTCGTTAGCGAAACCGCGCCAATCCGAGCCGCGACTGGAAAGGAGCGGCCACTCCCCTCCCCTCCGGAGCCGGTGATCGGATCGTCGGCCGCTGCCCGCAGCGGGCGTTCGAGCCCATGCAGCGGCCAGAGACGGCCGCGGCTACCTTGCTCCCACCCGGCCTACGGCGAGCGGTCGAGCCCCATCCAGCGGCCCGGGGCGGCCGCGGCTACCTCATCGCTCATCGCTCATCGCTAACTTCCCATGCTCATCGCATCGCCACTGCCGCTCGTAGAACCGATCCCCATCGGCAACGCATCCGGCCAGGCAAGCACAACGAGCCCGTACACCACCAGACCGAGCCCCGCCGCCAGCGACGCCTGCTTCCCGAACCAAAGCGACTTCTCCGCGAAGATCAGCAGCGTGATCGCCGCCATCGCAGCCACGTTCATGATCCCGAGCGGGAACAGGATCACGAACAGCAGCCAGCAGCACCCCAGGCAGTACGCCCCGTGCTGAACTCCCATCCGGATCGCCCCACCGTACCCGTCTCGCCACGACGACAGGATGAAGGACAGCGGCGAGCGACACTTCGAAAGACAAACGCCCTTCAGCGGCGATAGCTGGTAGGCCCCCGCCGCCACGAGCACCACCCCGCCGATCCGCGCCCCGTTGTCCATCAGCCAGGCCCAGTTGTCAGCCCACCGCTCGGCCCCGACCGCTGCACCGTAGGCTACGACCCCGAACACCCCCCAAACCAGCAGGTACCCACCTGTGAACACCCACGTCGGCACGAACGACTGCCCTCGCGCCCGGTTGCCCGCCTGTACCCTCGTGAACGTCGTGATCATCGGCGCCGCAGTCGGGAACATCATCGCCACCATCATCACGATCCAGGTTGCGAGGAAGAGCAGCGCCCCCATCCCCATCGTCAGGCTCATCTCGTCGTCCATCCCCGACGATTGCCAGGCCAGCAGCGCCCACGCCCCTGCCGCCGTCACCAGCAGCGCAACCAGCACAATCCCGCGCTCCCGCCGCATCGGCGGCGTCATCATCGGCTGCGTAATAGCCATCGAGCCCCCTCAGTTCCTGGTTCTTAGTCCCGATTTTTCATTGGAGGCCCTGCGACGGATCGTCGAACCCCATCCAGCAGCCCGGGCCAGCCGCGGCTACCTCATAGCTCATCGCTCATCGCTCATCACTTCGTAAGTGACCGTTGAACCACCCCAGCACCCGTTCGAGCGCATCTTGCCGGTGCTCCGCCGGTCCCGCCCGCATAAACAGGTGCGATGCCCCCGGATAACGCACGAACTCCACCTCGCAGCCCGCCTTCTTCAGCGCCACGTACATCTGCTCGCCCTGCCCCACCGGGCAGCGGTCGTCCGCCTCGCCCTGGATGATGAGCGTCGGCGTCCGCGTGTTGTGCGCGAACTGCGACGGCGAATGCGTCGCGTACCACTCCCGCGCCTCGTGCGGCGCCCCGCCCCACTGCAGCTCGCCGAAGAAGTGCGAAATGTCGCTCGTCCCATACATCGACTCCAGGTCGAAGCACGGCGCGCCGCAAACCGCGGCCTTGAAGCGGTGGTTCTGGGCGATGGTCCAGGCCGTCATGTAGCCGCCGTAGCTGTAGCCCCAGATCCCCGTCCGCTCGCGATCCACGTACGGCCGCTCGAGCGCCGCGTCGACCACCGCCATCAGGTCGCGATAGTCCTCGCCCCCCCAGTCACAAAGCACCTGCTGAGCGAACTCCCGCCCGTACGAGGTCGACCCCCGCGGGTTCGAATACACCACGAGGAAGCCGTTCGTCGCCAGGCACTGTTGCATCGGGCTGAAGCCGTAGCCGTAGAACCCGTTCGGCCCGCCGTGCACGTCGAGGATCAGCGGGTACTTCTTCGCCGGGTCGAAGTCCGCCGGCTTCAGAAGCCACGCCTCCGTGATGTAGCCGTCGCGCCGCACGTCGAATCGCTCCCACCCCGCCGGGGGCGACTCCTGGAGCACCGGCTCGCAGTAGTGGGTGATGAGGTTCGAGGTGCCCTGCCCGCGGTCGAACACGGTGATCTCTCCCGCGCCTTCGAGGCTCGACCATGCCTGCGCCACGTACCGCACCGCCGTGTCGGTGCTCATCCCCGACCGCAACGACCGCGACCCCTCGACCAGCTCGACCCGTCCGTTTTCGAGGTCGACCACGCACAGCCCGCTCGCCCCCGCGCGCACGGCATGGAACAGCACGTGCCGATCGTCGAGCCAGGCTGGTTGCGAAGGCGGCTCCAGCGTCGGGAAGCCCGCCACCGGCAGCACCTCGAGGTCCGTTGTCACCTGCCGCGTCTCCCCCGAAGCGAGGTCGTAGACGTAGAACTCCGGTTGGAAGATGTGCGTCGGCTCACCAGTGAACACCAGCCGGCCGCCGTCTCGCGAAAACGCGAACGTGCCCACCGTCCCCGGCTCCCAGCCGAGGGTCTTCGCCGCCCCCTCGCCGCTCGCGGGCACGAGGCGCAGGTGCGAGCACATCCCGTTCACCGTCAGCACCTTCACCGCCAGCCAGCGGCCGTCCGGTGACCACGCCGGGAAAGCCTTGTCCAGGGCGTCGGTCGTTATCATCTTCCGCTCGCCGCTCGTCACGTCGGCGACGAAGACCTGGGCCCGGGCGTCGTTCAGGTAACCCCGGTTGTCCTGCTTGTAGTCGATCCGGCTCGTCACCCGCACCGGCGGCGCGCTCCCCTCCGGGCGCTTATCGCCTTCGGGGTTGTCGGGATCGTAGAGCGCCGTGAAGGCCAGCCTGGTCCCGTCGACCGACCAGGCGAGGTCGCCTATCTGCTGGTTCATGCGCGTCAGTTCGCGCGCTTCGCCCCCGGCCATCGGCAGCACGAACACGCCCGACTTCTCCACCCGGTCCGAGACGAACGCCAGCAGCGAACCGTCCGGAGACCATCGAGCTCCCCGGTTTCGCTGTCCGGTCGAGGTCAGCTGCCGCGGGTTGCCGCCGTCGATCCCGCACAGCCAGACCTGGCTCGAACCCTTCTTCGTCGTCGCATCGGTGCTGCTCAGCGAATACGCGACCGTCTTACCGTCGGGCGAAACCTGCGGCTCCCCGGCACTCGTGAACCCGTAAACCAGCGTCTCCGGCGAAATCGGCTTCGGCATCGCGCACCCCCGTATGGGCTCGGAGTATACCGCGACAGAGCAGCGCCGAATCGAGCCCAGCGTTCTGGAGGATCTACATCCACCTGGCGGGCTTCCGGATAGCACCGGTAGGCCCGCCTACGCTGTCTGGAAACTGGCTGTCCCTCAGAAGATGCTTCTCTCGTGAGCTGATTCGCAACGAATAGTGCGCAAAGTCCTGAAGCGACCGACTCGCCCGACGCTGTCGCCCGTCAGGATTCGTGTTGAGGATGGGTAACGCCACAATCACAAGCGACCGAAACCTCTCTCTTAGTACCTGTACGGGATGGGTCAGATCCGAATCGTTGGTGACAACAAGCGCGCAGTCGAAGTCCCGGTCGAACGCGTCGAGGAGCAGGTAGGTAGCAAGGTTCACGTCAGAGCCTTTCTCCTGCGGGGCCCGGCCCGCGGCGTAGAGGAAGCGTCCGTAATGAACCGTCAGACGGGGGATGGTCTCCAACGCCCGGATGTACGCGGCCTGCCTCTCGGGCTGTCCCAGATCGCCCGGCCTGGCATCCACGCGCGCTGTGAAGTAGCGAATGCGTCCAAGGTCGTAGCCCCGCAGAAGCGGCGCCCGCTTAACGGCAGAATCGAGGAGGCCCCGGCTGAAGTTCTCGAGGTTGAGCCAATGGAAGCGGGTTCCCTTGAACGCCCCATAGTAGAGATTGAATCCATCGACGTAGACGTTGACGCGCAAGCTCTACCCGCTCGTGCAAATTCGCTGCGAAACATGGCAAAGCCCCGAGACGAACCCGGGGCTTCGCGCCCAGTCAGCGAACCGGCTGGGGGTGTCTCATGGATGATCCCCGTTGCCCGAAGCGGCGTCAAGTCCGCTCCGTCTCGGCGCCGTCGCCCCGCCACCGTTTCGCCCATTCGCCTAGTAGAGATAGATATCGACTAAGAACGCCGCCGTCGCCGTGAGCACGGCGATTGTCCAGGCGCGGCGGGCTTGACGCTGCGCCAACCCCTGGACGAAGGAGGCGGCCGCCAGCGTCCACACCCCGGAGCCGACGTCCTGCCAGCTGACCGGGAAGGCGCCGACCGGCGCGTCGTGGAAGAAGTCATCGTTTCCGGCCGAGCGGAGCACCGCGTTCCAGGCGATCGGCCCGGCGAGCGCCGACAGCACGACCAGGACGAGCGCGAGGCGGCTCCGCTCGCGCCCGAGGAAGAACGCCGCTGCCAGCGCGAACGCGGCCGAAAGGGCAGCACCGTAGAGGATCGTACCCCACGAGATCATGCGAAAGCTGCCATTGAGGGCTGGAAAGGCTGCTTGCTCATCCTAGCTCTCCCGCGTGAGGTCGAGTGCCGGTCGGCGTCAATCCGATGAGATCCGGGGCGTCGAAATCGACGGCGGGCATCGTCCGGTCGAACCCGAGGTTCTTGTGGGTCACGGAAAGAGACAGCGCCACGGCGACGTCAGCGTGGATGATCCCGAGCTTCCGCGCGGCGACTGCTACCCGAGTTTGGCAGCGCGCGTCGATGCCGAGCAGGGCGGCGGTTTTCGCGGCCGAGCCGACTGCGATGCCGAGGTCGATGTCCCGGAGATTGCACTGTGGCCCTTCGAACTCCAGGTCGCGGCTCCCGTCTCTGAGCGGCTGCGTGGCATTGAGGAATTCCGCGCAGGTGGCGTAGCCGCACGCCCCACAGTCGTAGACGGGTGGATACCAGTCCCGCAGGCCGATGAAGAGCAACGCGTCCATCTGCTCGGCGGCCAGCGCGTCCCGGAACCAGATCGCTTCGCGGCGCTCCTTCCCTCGACGCCTCAGCCAGTCGCCAAGCTGGCGCTGCACCTCCTTGTCCATCACCGCCACCGTTTCGAGGAACGGCTTCGCGCCCCGGATGAACAGCTGCCCCCCGGACTTCGGCGCAGTGATAGCCGACGCCGTCAGGTACTCCACCGCGCTGCGGATCGCTCCCAGCCGCAGCTCGTCAGTCCCCAGAATTGTGCCGTCCTGGCCCATGCGTTCCCCCTCGTGTTCATGTTGACTCCAACAATTCGAGCGCCTCCCGAGTGTCCGGGAGGAAGGCGTAGAGTCGGCCGGGTCCGGCAGGGGCGATGGTCTTCGCACCCCGGCCGGTGGCCGTCAGCTCGACCTTGCCGGGGCGTCGCGGATCCACGGTCGCGAGCATACCCGGATCCCCAACGGCGACGTGCACCAGCCCCGACTCGGCACTGTAAACCGTTGCGTCCGGCGCTCCAGGCAGCGGCCACGAGCCCACCACGCGCCCATCGCGGGTATCGACCTCGACCAGCTCGCCCGCGTCGCAGGCCACGAAGAGCCGTTGGCCCCGGCTGTCGAGATCCAGGCCGTGCGCGCCGTTGGCGGTGACCGGCCACTCGGCCACCACGCGGTACTGCTCAAGGTCGACCACGAGAACTGCCGACGGTGACCTGATGGCACAGTAAGCCAGCTGCTTTGCTGAATCGATCACACACCAACGCGGCTGGCCCGGGAGAGGGATCGAGGTCATCGAGTCCTCCCTCAGGTCGCAGCAAACGAACGTCGGGCCCACCTGGTCGTCGCCAAGTGTGGCGGCCACGGCGATCGCTCCGGTCCGGTCAACGGCGACTCCGTTTGGGCGCGGCCCCACTGCCAGCCTCCTGGTCTCGTCGCCGGTGGCGGCCTCCAGGATGCTCATCGAACCGTCACCGCGGTTTGTCACGGCGACGACTCCGTTCGCAGCTGCCACACCGGCCGCCTCGGGGTGACCCGAAAGCGACCGGACGTATGAGGCGCGCGACGGCTCCAGCACTTCGACCCGGTCCGCTCCCGTGTGGGCCAGGAACACCAGCCCCGTGACCTCATCGAAAGCACCGTGGTCGAATCCGCTTCCCGCGCCACCCGGGATGGCGATCCGTCGTCCGATGGTGAGCATGGGGAACTCGTTCTCCGGCCGAGCAGTGACGCCGTATAGTAACAGCCGTTACATCGACACGCACGACGGACCGAGGAGGCAATGAACGATGGCAGCACAGGCGGGCGAACCTCGCGCACGAATCGGCATCCTCTGGCGCGGCAATCCCCACGTCGAGCGAGAAGCCGGCGGGACGAACACCAGGATGGCCCCACTGTTCGCGGCGCTTGCGGCACGAAACGTCGCCGCGGAGCCGGTAGTGTATGCCGACGATGTCGTCGAACAGGTGCGCGACCAGTTGCTTCGGCTCGATGGTGTCCTCGTCTGGGTCGACCCGATAACGAACTTCGGCGACCGCTCCCGGCTCGACCCACTGCTACGCGAGGTCGCGTCGCGGGGCGTCTGGGTCAGCTCGCATCCCGACGTGATCATGAAGATGGGCACGAAAGAGGTCATCTACCGCACGCGAGAGCTCGGCTGGGGCAGCGATGTCGCGATGTACAGCACCTTCGACCAATTTCGGGCGCAGTTCCCCCCGCGCCTGGCGTCCGCCGGCCCGCGGGTCCTCAAGCAGTACCGGGGGAACGGCGGCATCGGAGTCTGGAAAGTCGAGCTCGCGGTGACCGAGCCCTCGCCGCCAAAGGACGAAGTGCCCGTGCACGTCCTGCACGCACTCCGCGGCAGCACACCGGAGGAGACGCCCCTCGGCGACTTCATGACCCGCTGCGAGGAGTACTTCGACCAAGGACCAGTCGTCGACCAGGCCTTTCAGCCACGGCTCGCCGAAGGGATGATCCGCTGCTACCTGGTCCAGGAGAGAGTCGCGGGCTTCGGGCACCAGTTGATCAGGGCGTTGCTGCCGCCCCCGCCGCCGGGAAGCAGCCCGGACGCGGCCATGCCCGGCCCACGCATCATGGACGGCGCCTCTGCTCCCCAGTTCCAGGCGCTACGGACCGCCATGGAATCCGATTGGGTGCCAGCGATGCAGCGATTGCTCGACATCGACACGGCCTCATTGCCGGCGATCTGGGACGCAGATTTCCTCTACGGAGAGAAGACTGCTTCCGGTGACGACACCTACGTCCTGTGCGAAATCAACGTGAGCGCCGTGTTCCCTTTCCCCGACGAAGCCGTCGACGCCCTCGCAGATGCCGCCGCTCGCTGCGCCATCGCGGCAAAGGCCGCTCGCGTCTAGCAGTCCCTCATCGTCGCCCATTCGCCGCTTAACTCGCTCCCCGATACTCCGACACCCCCTCACTCCGATACTCGGCGGCCGCCCGCCCGCCGCATCGTCACCCACACCGCCGCCGCCGTCACCACCAGCACGCCCGCCGCCAGCCGAAACCCCAGCCGATACCCCGCCGAGTCCGTCCCGATCGCCCCTACCGTCACCGGCCCCGCCGCCCGGCCTACCGCCACGAACAGCGCCTGCACCCCGATCACCCGCCCGAAGTACGGCCCCGCGAACCGCTCCGCCACCACCAGGGCCCGCAGCGGGTAGACCGCTCCAAATACGGCGCCGAAGACCGCGATGTAGACCCACACCTGCCACCACTCTCCCGCCACGCTCGCCAGCCACGCCGCCAGCCCGAGCAACCCCAGGCAGACCGCCAGCAGGGCCGCCCCCGGCGCGCGTCCCGACAGCGCGGGCAGGACGAGCCGCGCCGGCAGGCTGACGATCCCCGTCACGGCGATCGCGTTCGCCACCGAACCAGACTCGAACCCCCGCGTCTCCAGCTGCGCCACCATGTGGAACGAGAACCCGCTGAAGGCCACCGTCGATAGGAAGAAGGCGAACGTGAACGCCCAGAAGGCGGGCGTCGTGTGCCGCAACCCGTCCCTCGTCTCCGCGACGAAGCCCCTCGGCGACAGCACCCGGTGCGTCTCACGCTCCCCGGACGGTTCGCCAATGACCAGCGGGACGCACAGACCCACCACCACCAGCACCACGGCCAGCACGATCACCCCCTCGCGCCAGCCGTAGGCGTCGACCAGCCAGCGCGTCAGCGGCGTGAAGATCGTGATCGAAAAGCCGCTCAGCAGCGTCAGTACCCCGTACGCCCGGGGACGCTCACCCGCTTCGAACCAGCGGTTCATCAGCACGTACACCGGCTCGTAGAAGGTCGCCGCCATCGCAGGCCCGACGACGCAGGTCATCACCACCACCACCTGCCACCCCTCCTGGCAGCCCGCCAGCAGCAACAGCCCGGCCGCTCCCGCCACCGCCCCGCCGGCCATCAGGCGCCGCGACCCGAACAGGTCCGCCACTGTGCCCACGCCGATCGAGGCCAGCCCCGAAACGAGCAGCGCCAGCCCAAATCCCAGCGAAATGGTCCCCGCCCCGAACTCCCCGCCGGGCCCGGACTTCGTCACCAGCACGCTAAAGGCGTAGGACAGCGTCCCGTAGCTCGTGTTGATGAACATCGCCGCCAGGGCGACCTGTAGCCACCGGCTCACCGCGCAAGGGTAGCCGCGGCCGCCCCGGGCCGCTGCACTACTTCCGTCTTCACCCTTTGGGAACGCCGCCGCCGGGACGCCGTTCTCTCTTGGCCTGACGCGGGACAACAGAACGGGGGAGGTTTCCCTCCCCCGCCAAGAACTGTGACCAGTTCTCTGTGACGTGTCCCCTAATCAGGGATTACCAGCGGCGCCCGCCACCACTGCTGCCACCACGGCTTCCGCCCCCGCCGCCGTAGCTTCCGCCGCCACCGCCACCGCTGTAGCCGCCGCCACCACCGCCACGGCTGCCGCCGTAGCCACCGCCGCCAGTTCGCGGCTGGGACTGGAAGCAGTCGTTGCAGTAGACAGGGCGGTCACCGCGTGGCTGGAACGGGACCTTTGCCTCTTTCCCGCACGACCCGCAGGTCGCGGAGAACATTTCGCGGTCTCCCCGCGAGAAGCCGCCGCCACCGCCGCCGCCCCCTTCGGAGCCTCGGCGCGAAGCGCGGCACGTTGGGCACCGTCGAGGTTCGTTGGTGAACCCCTTCGATGCGTGGAATTCCTGTTCGCCAGAAGTGAACGTAAACGCGTTCCCACAGTCGCTACAGGTAAGTGTTTTGTCGGTGTATGGCACTCGACGACCTCCAAGAGATTTCCAGGATCTACCGTCAATCGAGCACCAGCGAAAGTCGCCTCTCTTAGTGGAGGCCGATGGACCGAGAACCTGACCTCATCATACTTCCCCGATCGTCAAAACGCGACCCTTTGTATGGCACCCTTCCTGCTCGCTCTGCGCCATGTCCCGGCAACGACGAACTGCCGCTCCCGACTCGTTCCCACGAACTCACCGTCGTGCCACCTCGTTCTCCAGGGGTTCGCCGCGACCCCAGTGGGCGAGGTTGCGGAGGAAATAGCCCGCCGCCCGCCCGTCGTTGCCGCGCGAAGCGGCCGAGTTGTGCGGCGTGATGATTACGTTCGGCAGTTCCCACAGCGGCGTTTCCGGAGGCAGCGGCTCCTGTTCGAAGACGTCGAGGTACGCCCCGCCCACCTGTCCGCTCTGGAGGGCAGCTATCAGCGCCGCCTCGTCGATCACCTCGCCTCGCGCGACGTTGAGGATCCGCGCCCCGCGCGGAAGCAGCGCGATCGCCTCGGCGTCGATGATCCGCCGCGTCTCGTCGGTCAGCGGGCAGGCGACCGCGAGCCAGTCGCAGCGCGGCAGCACCGCCGCCAGATCCGATGGGTGATGGAGCTCGTCGACCGGGTCGTCTGGCCGCCGGGCGCTCCGGCGCACCCCTACCACGTACAGTCCGAGGGCGCGCCCCAGCCGTGCGACCTCGGTTCCGATTGCCCCCAGCCCCAGCACGACCATCGTCTGGCCGCGAAGGTCTGGCGGAACCTGGTCCGCAGGCAGCGTGTCCCACGCCTTCCGCCGCTGCGCTTCCAGCCAGTGCGGGAAACCGCGCGCCAGCATCAGCAATCCCGTGATCGCCGTCTGCGCGATCGGTTCAGCGGTCGATCCCGACGATGTCGTCAGGCGCACGCCCCGCTCCAGGAATCCGCCGAACACAGGGTGGTCCACGCCGGCGTTGAACACGTGCAGCCACTTCAGGTTCGGAGCGCCGTGCGTCGCCGAGAAGAAGCCTCCCGTCCCGTGTGGCAGCATATCGCTCGAAAAGTAGGCTATCTCGACGCGCTCCCGCTCGGCCTGCTCGAGTCGCGCCGCGGGGTCCGCAGGCAACACGATCAGTTCGAGCTCGAGGCCACCGTCCTGGGCCACCCGGCGCAACTCGTCGCCGAATCGGTCGAGGAACCCGCGCGAGACAAGGAGTCCGGCCATCAGCTAACCCCTTCGGAGTCTATTGCCCGCCGCGGGCAATCGGCCGGCGCTTCTGCCACTCGGGATGGTCGCCCAGGTAGAGGATCCGTGCCTTCTTGCCTCGCTCGTCCACTTCATACAGGAGGCGACGGCCGCGACCGCATTCTAGTTGATAGACACCCGACCATTTTCCCTTGAGTTCCTTCAACTGTCCGGGAATCATTACCTTCGGCCTCACTGCCAGGTGGTTGGCCATGAAGTCGGTCACCCGGTCCTGCTGCGATCGAGGGAAGGTCTCGAGGATCGCGAAGAACTCGTCCGGGTCCCAGACTTCTATGTGGTATGTCTGGTCGCCAGCCACTTGTCCACCGGGGCAAAGCGGCCGCTCGCCCGGTTCCGCTCGATCGTTTGCTGCACCTCGGGCGAGCGGTCGACCTCGGCCGTCGCCCTCCACGAATCCAGGAGAGTCGTCAGTTTCTCCACTGAGGGAGCCGCCAGTGCGGCGTTCAACTCTACCGCGAACAGGCGCATGTGGCGGGGCGACAGCCAGGCTACCCACCCGAACTCTTCCGGAAGATCATCCTCCGCGAAGAGTTCTCGCGCTTTGTCTGGGAGGCTCGCTGTTGCAACCATCTAGTCCCTCGGGAATCCGCCGTCCGATCTCTGTTGGCGGAGTGTCGGCAGGCCGCATTGCACTGTCAACGCCTCATCATTACACACGATCGGCACATGCACGCCATCGGTGCAGGCCCCGCGCCGCGACCCTCAGTCCTTCGCCCCGAATACTTCCCTCAGCTCGAACGGCACGGCAGATTCGAGCTGATCGTACTTGCAGTCCGCCGGCGCCTTGTCCGGCCGCCAGCGCCGGAACGTCGAGGCGTGGCGGAAGCGGTTGCCCTGGAGGTAGTCGAAGGTCACCTCGCAGACCAGTTCCGGCCGCAGGCGAATCCAGTCCAGTTCCCGTCCCTGAGTCCAGCGGCTCGGTGCTCCCGGCGTCCGGCCCTGCCCGAAACCCTCGCCTTCATCGTCGCTGCGATACGGTCGCAGCGTTTCGACCAGGGCCCGCTTCTCCTCCGCTTTGAAGCTCGACGTATGGCCGACGTGGTGAAACACGCCTTCCGCGTCGTAAAGCCCCAGGAGCAACGAACCCACCGAACGCCCCTCCTCGCCCCTGTTCCAGCGAAACCCGCCGATGACGCAGTCCGCCGTGCGCAGGTGCTTGATCTTGAACATCGTCCGCTGGCCGGGGGTGTACGGCTGGTCCAATGGCTTCGCCACGACACCATCGAGCCCGGCGCCTTCGAACCGATCGAACCAGTCGAGCGCCACCACCCGGTCGCGCGTCGCCGGTGTGACGAAAACCGGCGCTTCGACCCTCCCCAGGGCCGCCTCCAGCCGTTCCCTGCGCTCGACGAACGGCCGACGCCGGAAGTCCTCCTCCCCATCCGCCAGCAAGTCAAAGGCAACGAACGACGAGGGAGTCTCCGCCGCCAGCTTGCGCACCCGCGACTCAGCCGGGTGGATCCGCATCAGCAGCGAGTCGAATTCCAGCCCGCGCTCGCCCATGATCACGATCTCTCCATCGAGCACGAGCGCCCGCGGCAGCGCGCGGCGCAGCCCGGCTTCGAGTTCGGGGAAGTAGCGGCCCAGCGGCTTTAGGTCGCGGCTCTGCACGTACAGGTCGCTCTGGTCCCAAAAGACGACCGCCCGGAAGCCATCCCACTTCGGTTCGTAGAGCCAGCCGTCTCCCGCCGGGATCTCGGGCGACAGCTTCGCCAGCATCGGCTCGATCGGTGGCTGGAACGGGGTCTGCACGCCGGACAATGTAATGTGCGACGGGGCGAGTGGGCGAGTGGGCGAGTGGGCGACGGGCACGAAGCCGCGGGCATCGAGCCGAGCCGAGCCGCGACTGACAAGGAGCGACCCGCCGATCGGACTGGTGGCCTGCGGCGCCCCGCCGCGGACGATCGTGCCTCATCTAGCGGCCCGGGGCGGCAGCAACTACCTCATAGCTGATCGCTCGTCCGGCCTGTTGGGAAGCCTGCTGGGCTTCTGCCCCATAGCTGTTGGGGTGATCACGCGAAGCCCAATCGGCCAGCCCGTCCTCAAAGGGAAGTCCGCGCCGCTCGCCGGACTTCGACCCCAATCCCTCGCCTAGCCCACCGCAAATCCCAACACGGATGGCACGTCCCATGAGGGTCTCCGCGAACCTCCATCTCGAGCTCCAACAAGGGATATCCCACACCCCAACGGGCCCATCGTCTCCTTCATCCTTCTCTATCTATAGATCTCCTCTGTGTAAGGATGAGAAGGAGATGCTCGACGCTGTTGTAGTTCAGGTCTTTGGCGGGCGCGGTGGCCACGGCATCGTGAGCTACCACCGCGAGAAGTTTGTGCCCCAGGGCGGGCCGGATGGTGGGGATGGGGGCCGGGGGGGCCGCGTCTACCTGCGTGCCGTTGACGACGTGTACGAGCTGGAGCGCTACCGCTCGAAGAAGAAGTTCCGCGCGGGCGATGGTGGTAATGGTGGACCGAACCTCCGCACCGGCGCGCACGGTACAGACCTCGTCCTCGACGTCCCCGCTGGCACGCTGGCGACGGACGCTGAGACCGAGGAAGTGATTGCCGACATGGTGCGCGTTGGCGAAAACGTGCTCGTAGCGCATGGCGGCCGTGGAGGCTGGGGGAACAAGCGCTTCGCCACCAGCACGAACAAGACCCCCGCGTTCTCTCAGAAAGGCCACGACGGTGAACAGGTCGAACTCCGCCTGGAGCTGAGGATGCTCGCCGACGTCGGGCTCATCGGCCTCCCGAACGCCGGCAAGTCAACCCTCCTCGCCACTATCTCCCGGGCGAAGCCGAAGATCGCCGCCTACCCGTTCACGACCCTCGAGCCAATGCTGGGCGTCGTCGACGTGGCCTACGATCGCTTCACCGTCGCGGACCTCCCGGGGCTCGTTGAAGGGGCGAGCGAAGGCTACGGCCTCGGTTTCGAGTTCCTGAAGCACATCCGCCGGTGCCGCGTGCTCGTCCATCTGGTCGACAGCACCTCCCCCGATCCGGTGACCGACTACGAACTCATCGAGGGCGAACTACGGGCCTACGACCCCAGGCTTGAGCTGCTGGCGAAGGTCGTGGTCGTAACCAAGGCTGATCTTGGCGAGGTGGCGGCCGAGGCCTCCGCCAGGGCACTCGGCCGCCACCTTGACACCCCCGTTCGCGTGATCTCGGCTCAGTCCGGAGCGGGGATCCCCGAATTGCTCAGCGAGCTGATGGCTCTTGTGGCCGCCGAGAGGCAGCGGCCGCTGGCGCCAGAGCCGGAGGACATCCCCGTCCTGCGTCCCCAATCCCACGAGCGGTTCACGGTGTTCGCCGGCGGCGATGGCAGGTTCATCGTTGAAGGGCCGAAGGTGGTTACGTTCGTCGAGATGATGGACACCGAGATGGAGGGCGCCCGCGCCGAAATCTCGCGCCGCCTCGAACGCTGGGGCGTCGCGAAGGCCCTCCTCCGCGCCGGCGTCCAACCCGGCGACCGCGTCACCTTCGGAGACACCGAGATCACCTGGTAGCCGCGGCCGTCTCTGGCCGCTGCATTACTTCGAGCCATTCCCCGTTGGCCGGCGTCCGTGCCTTAGAATCCGCCGATGGGCGGATTCCCGTTTTCTCGGCAGATAAGGCTGGCCGCGGACGCTTACGGCAACGGAGAACATGTCTTCCACCTTACCTTCCGCGCGCTGCCAGGCACACGGCCCTTTGGACGGGTCGCTCTCGGCGAGGCTGTCTGGAAGCTTGTCCTCGAACAACAAGACCGCAAGAGAGTTCGGACGATAGCTGCGTGCTTGATGCCCGATCATCTTCACATTCTCCTGAAACCCGCTGATCTGGACGTCGTGTCCTGGGTGCGCGAATTCAAGTCCCACACTACCCGAGTTGCCTGGAGGCACGGATTGCGTGGGGCTCTCTGGCAACCGTCCTTCTATGACCGCCGGATCCGGGACGACGAGGAGTTCGAACGGACGCTCTGGTACATACGCCAGAATCCGGTGGCCGATGGACTCGTGAACGAGCCAGAGGAATGGGGCTGGACGTTCGTGGCCGGAGATCTGCTGGGGCCTGCCGAGTGACGTGGGCGGCGATGCAGCGGCCAGAGACGGCCGCGGCTACCTTGGGCGTGTGTGCACATGCAGCGGCCAGAGACGGCCGCGGCTACCCCTTGCGGCGGGCCGCTACGATCGTGAATCCGAGGTTCCGGCCCGCGTCCTCGCGGAGCATCGCGACCTCCGACGGCGGCGCCTCGACGCCCTCCGAAGGCATCTCCAGCCAGGCCAGCCAGAGCGCGCCTCCGTCCGCCAGGAAGCTGGCGTGCAGCACCTCGAACGTCCCGGTGTGCTCCCAGTGCGCCTTCCACCAGTCCGCAGAGTGGAAGCTCCAGAAGTCACGGTCCCAGTACGGCGCCAGGTGGGCCGGAAGGCCATCGCGGAACTCCTCCCGGAGGCCGGGGACGGCGATCCCCAGCAGCCCGCCGGGGCGAATGAAGCGTTCGAGGTAGCCGAGGTAGAGGGCATCGGTGCCGAAGTAGTGGTAGGCATCTGTGCTGATCACCGCGTCGAAGTAGTCATCGGCGAAGGGCAGTGCGTGGGCTTCCGCCAAGATGGGGAAGACCTCCGCCTCGAGACCGAACTCCTTGATCCGCCGATAGTTCTCGGTCGGCTTAATCCAGAGGTCGGCAGCCCAGACCCGCACCCCGAACTCCTTCGCCAGGAACATCGAGCTCGTGGCCCGGCCACAGCCCAGGTCCAAGACGCGCATGCCGCGCTCGAGCGGGAGGACCTCGGCCAGCGATTCGGTCAGCCAGAGGACGCTCGGGCCCATGGCCGGGATGCGCCGGAGGGTGTCGTCGTAACGGGCAGAACGAGGGAACCTGCGGGCGATCTCAGCTACGTCAATGGGCATAGCCTGAGCTAGGACACCGCGAGAACGAATTCGACGGGCAAGAGCTTGCTGAGGTTGAAGCGACGCGAAGCGCCCAGGATCTCCATTCCAGCGATCCGGTCGTCGTCCGTCAGGTCCACCACGATCCCGTCCGACAGGTCTTCGTTGCGGAGCTGTTCAGCGCTGTCGTCGAACTCGATGTAGAGCAGATCGTGCTTGTCGTCGTAGCTCACCCTCATGGTGACCACCTTCCGAAGCAAACGTGCATGATCACTGCGCGGCGCCCGCGATCACAGCCGACTTCAGCCCCTCGTGGCCGAGACGCGCTGTGTAGGCGTCCGCCGCGGCCGCCAGTGGGTACCGGTTCGTCACGATCCGGTCCAGCAGAGGCAGGCGGGGGATGAGGCGGGACGCCCGTGCGAACAGGTGGAACGGCGCGTTCTGGGTGCCGAAGATGCGCACCTCGTCGTAGTGGATCCGGTTGAGGTCGAGGCTGTGGGCGGACCCGGGCGGGAATCCCGCGAACAAGTTGATAGCCCCGAGCCGCCGCGCCAGGTCGAGAGCGAGTGGCAGCGCAGGGGCCAGCCCCACTGCTACCGCGACCGAAGGAAAGCCCTCGCCGCCTGTGAGGTCGCGGCCGAGCGTGACAGCCCCTTCGGGCGCGACGGCAGCGTCGGCGCCGAGTTCGAGCGCCACTGCCCGCCGCGCTTCGTCCGGTTCGACCACCAGGATCGGCCCCGCGCCGTAGAGGCGGCCCGCCAGCAGGTGCACCAGCCCCATCGGCCCGCCCCCGACGATGGCGAACGGGCTGCCAGCCCGCACGCCGAGCGATTCGATCGAGTTGAGCACGCAGGCCAGCGGCTCCAGAAAGGCACGGAGGTGGGCGGGCGTCGCGGGATCCATGGGCAGGAGGTGGCCAAGGGAAACGAGCTGGGCCGGAACCCGAACGTACTCGGCGATGCCGCCGTCGAGGTCGTACCCCAGGGTGAGGCGCGACGGGCAGCGGTTGCGAAACCCGTCGCGGCAGAACGAGCAACGCCCGCAACAGAGGATCGGACAGACGGAGACCACCTCTCCCACGCGAGCCCCCGCCCCGGGGCCAATGGAAACGACCTCGCCCGCGATCTCATGGCCCGGCACGACTCCCGCCACCGCCTTCTTTTCGCCCAGGTAGACGCGCACATCGCTGTTGCAGAGGCCGGTAGCGTGCACCCGCAGGATGGCTTCGCCAGGCCCCGCCACCGGGTCAGGAGAATCGACGACCGCCACCCGGCCGGGTTCGAAGAAACGGAGCGCAAGCACGCAGGGAGTGTAACGGCTGCTATCGATTCGCGGTTAGCGAACTGCGATGGCGGCAGACGACGCAGCGGGTTGCAGATGAGAAGGCTACAGGTGACAAGCATTGAATAGGTATGCTAATATATAGCTAATAATGATTACATCCACTGCATATTCCAAGAGAGGGGACCACGAGATGGCAGTCACGCTCGGAGAAGAATTCCTCACGGTTACTGAAGCAGCGACGCTCATCCATGTGAGTCAGTCGACCATCTGGCGGTGGATTAACAGCCAGGAGCTTCCTGCTTACCGCTTCGGGCCCAAGAGGATCATGGTCAAACAAGCCGACCTCGCGCCCTTGCTGCGTCCCGCCCGCGGGGAGAAAGGAGAGCCTGTGGACGAACGAGAGCGTCCGCTGACAGCGAAGGAACAGGAGCGCCTCGGGGCGGCAATCGAACAGGCCAACCGCTTTCGAGCCGAACTGCTGGCTCGTCGCGACGGCAAGCCTTTCCGGTCCGCCTGGGAAGCAATTGCTCAGATGCGCGATGAGCGAAGTCACGACCGTCCATGATCTGTATCGATGCGAGTGTCGCCGCCAAGTGGGTCTTTGAGGAGGAGTACTCACAGCAGGCCGTCGCGCTTGTTGACGACTGCCGCAAGACTCGACAACGGCTCGTCGCTCCGGCGCTCCTCCCAATTGAAGTCTCGAACGTCATCCGTCAACGCATGTCTCGCGACGGACTTTCGCTGGCCGACGCCGAGGCCGCCCTCGAGCGATTCCTGGCCTTCTCGGTCGCCGTCCGTCCGAATGCGCCGCGCGAGCAAGAAGCCCTCTACCTCAGGGCGCTTCATCTCGCCGTGGCGCATGACCTCCCTGCCGTCTACGGCTCGCAATACCTCGCCCTCGCTGAGACCCTCGGGTGCACCCTTTGGACTGACGACCGGCGCCTCCTGCGACTCCTCGCCCACAAGGTGGACTACCTGAAGTGGATTGCTGATTACCCCCTGGTGGACGCGGGTCCCACGGCATAAGTTCAACTCGTTGGAGCAGCCGCCCCGTCGGGCCGGAATTTACAGGCGTGTAACACGCGCGCTACTTCCGCTGTGGTACAACGTCCCTGCCGAATCCGCCGCAAGGCGGAACGGGGGAACCAACTCATGGGGTGCATTTCCGCGCAAGCGGAATAGGTGACTCCCTCACTGAACCCGTCAGCTAACCCCGTAGGCCCAAGGGAGAGGCTGTGGCAGCCCTTCAGCCTGCCGCACGAAGCCTCTCACGGCACTTCGCACGCGTTTCGAACGCCGGTCCGCCGGCGGACGTACGCCGCGCATTCTGGAGGCTGATGATGATGCGTCCTGAGCGCCTTCCCTGGTGGCAGCGGCTCGCCTGGCTCACCCCGGTGCCCGCCTATGTGGTCGTCCGGCCCGACTCGGAACGGCTGTGCCCCGATTGCCGGACCGCCTACGACATCCGTGACCGTTACTGCCCCCGCTGCCACTCCGCTGTCCCGGAGTGGCGCTTCGGCTGAGCAGGGTTTGTTCCCTCCTGAGTGCCGCAACCCTGGC
>JBGPOS010000023.1:0-49970 GCA_041488155.1 Tepidiformaceae bacterium | reverse complement strand
GCCAAGGTCTGCATGTCACTGGTTCGGACAGCGGGGCGATGCTAGCCTCGGGCTACCGTCATGCGCCTTCGATACTGTCTGCTGGCGTCCGTCGTCCCGGCCCTGCTCGTGCTGGCCGCGGCCTGTAGCGACGACGTAAAAACCGTCTTTCCCACTTCAATCGCAAGCCCCGGCACTCCGGGCGTTGGGGGCTCTCCGGCCACGGCCGGTGGCGGAGGCGAGTTCGGAGAGTCGCCAAAGCTCGGCGGCAACATTCTCACGGTCGCACCGGCCTGGGCGGCCCGAGTCACCCAGGCCTCGACTCGGACGATCGACGCCCGCTCGCCGCGCGGCGTATGCGCCAGCGTGACCTTCGATGGCCTGCCGGAGAACGCCCAGTGGTTCCGGATGGCGGTGGACGGCCAGGAGGTGACGGCGAAGCTGACCTGGCTGGTCAAGTCAACGACGGACCCCAAAGACGGGACGGTCTGCTACGCACCGGAGCAGGGCCTGACGGTGGGCAAACACCAGGCGGCGATCTCCGTCCAGAACCCGCGCAACCTCCAGGAACCAACGAAGCAGATCGTGGGCTGGGCCTTCGAAGTGACGCCCTGACGGGCGAGCACTAGAGTCCGCGCATGCCGCTGTTCGGGCCGCCGGGTGAGCGAATTGGCTACGAGGTGTACGCGTCAGCAGCGGCGGCGCCGCCGATCGTGCTTGTGCACGGGTTCACGGCGAGCGCGGCGTCGTTCCTGACGAACATCCCGGCCTTGCGCGAGCGCTTCACGGTCGTGACCGTGGACCTGCTCGGCCACGGGGCGTCGGAGTCGCCGGGCGAGGCCGCGCCCTACGGGCCGGAGCGGGCCGTGCGGCGTATCGCGGAGCTGCTGGACCACCTTGGCTACGAACGCGTGCTCCTCTGCGGGCACTCGCTGGGCGGGGCGCTGGCCCTCCGGTTTGCCCTCGACGAACCGGGACGGCTCGCGGGGCTGATCGTGATCAATTCGAATTCGGCGGCAGGCGGTGCGGGCTGGCGGGCGGTCGCGGGCGCGAGAATGCGAGAGATGGGTGCACGGGTGCGGGCAGAAGGCACGGCCTTCCTCAAGACGACCCGGCTCTACCCGGCGCATAGCCGGCGTCTGCCCCCGGATGCGAAGGAGCAACTCGTCCGGGACTTCGAGCGGCTGACCGCGAACGGCGTCGCGGGCACCTGCGAAGCGCTGACGGCGCAGGTCAACGCCTGGGAGCGGTTGGGCGAGCTGTCGGTGCCGATGCTCCTGACGATCGGCGACCGCGACAGCGACTTCCTGCGGAACGCGTCTGCCTTCATCGCCCAGCTGCCGAAGGAGCGGCTGCGCACGGTGATGCTCGAAGGGGCAGGGCACGCGGCGAACCTGGAGGCGGCAGGTGCGTGGGAGTCGGCGGTGTTCGCCTTCGCGGAGGAGATCGGCTACCTCGTGAAGGGATGAGGGATGAGGGATGAGGGATGAGGGATGAGGGATGAGGGATGAGCAATGGGTATGGTCACAACTTGAAGGCATCGGCTCGCGGACGTGACCTCTAGAGAGGGTCGAGGGGCGCGCGACGCCTCTTGCTGAGCGCTCCACATCGAGGTAAGAGGTCGAACTTGACGGCGAGGTGACGTCGGGGGTTGGCAAAGAAATCCGGGTGACCGATGCTGGTAGATGTAGTAGCGTCGCGTCAGCGTGGAAGGGGACGCTCCCCATGACCTCACTTGCCAGCAAGCCGCATGTGGTTCGCGAGCCCGTGGAAGCGACTATCCAGAGGCTAGAGACATTCGTCTCTCGGATGGAGCATCGCTACGAGTGCAAGTCGACGAAGCTACTGGCCGCCGTACGCTCGGGACAAATGCGCGAAACGGCGGAGGTCAGTAGATGGCTGACCGACTATTCGGCGCTCAGGAGCCTGAGGAAAGCGTACGCGCCTGGACGCATGACTGGATCTCGTATGAGCAATACCAGGTAGTCCACGTCAGCCATCTACGTCGTCTGCAAGATGAAGGGCTCGTCCTCCGCGATGGGCTCTCTTTCTATGAGTCGGTGGATGGCTCCGGCAAGCTAGCTCTCGTCACCATTCGAGGGAGGGTTGCGTGCTGCGACGATGTGGCGATCCGCGTTGATAAGAAGCTTAAGGTTCGGCGAGGGCAGTCCAACCGGCTTGAGGTGGTCACGAATTCCTACCAATACCATGCCTGGGTGCGGCAGCGGCTCGGAACGCCTCGGCGAGACTTGATTCGCTACGACAATTCGCGAGCTCACGACTCTCGCTTGCAT
This sequence comes from Tepidiformaceae bacterium, assembly GCA_041488155.1. Lineage (GTDB taxonomy): Bacteria > Chloroflexota > Dehalococcoidia > Tepidiformales > Tepidiformaceae > JBGPOS01. The sequence goes on along the minus strand of JBGPOS010000023.1, from coordinate 47,697 downwards.
CGCCACGTTTTCACCAGACGAGGCGAGCAAGTCGAGCCTGTGACACTGGCCGAGATGCCGACGCTGGGAGAATTCATTCGTCAGGCAGTCAAGATGGTCTCCAACCCGAAGTAGGGCACCAGCGAGCGGCCGCCGACGTTGGACGCTGGCGCGCCTCTGCTATCATCCCGCTTCGAGACCGAACCTTCGGATTTGCGCAGGCGACCCATGGAACCCACCGCCATTACCGTCCGCGTGCCAGCGACGAGCGCCAACCTCGGCGCGGGCTTCGATTGCCTCGGGCTGGCGCTCGACCTCTTCGCTTCGATAACGGTCACGTTCAACGGGCGGGAGCAACCGCCGACGAGCGACGTCGGCGAGAAGATGGTGCTCACCGCGGTCCGCCAGACGTACACCCGGCTGGATAAGGAGTGTCCAGCCACGGTGAGGGCGAACTACAACGTGGCGATCCCCTTGGGCCGGGGGCTGGGAGCGAGCGCGGTGGCGCGCGTCGCAGGGGTGCTTGCGGCGAATGAGTTCGAAGGCAACCCGCTCGACGCGCAGGCCTGCCTCGCTGTTGCGAGCGAACTCGAAGGCCACGGCGACAACGCCTGCCCGGCGATGTTCGGGGGGGTGCAGGTGTGTGTGGCGAACGAAGCCGGGGGCTGGACGCGGGCGGGGTGCGCCTACCCGGCGAACGTGAGCATGGCGATCCTCATCCCCGACCATTCGATGGCGACTAAGGAAGCGCGCAAGGTGCTGGCGGAGACGTACAGCCGTGCGGACGCGGTCCACAACATCGGCCGGGCGGCCCTGTTCGTGGCCGCGATGGCTTCCGGCAGGCTGGATCTCCTGGACGAAGCGACCCAGGACCGCATTCACCAGCACCAGCGGGCAGCACTCTTCCCGCCTCTGTTCGAAATCTTCGCCGCGGCAAAGGGGGCGGGAGCGGCGGCGGCCTGGCTGAGCGGTGCGGGCAGCAGCGTGGCGGCGATTTGCGATGAAGAGCACGCCAGGCCGGCGGCGGCGGCGATGCTCCAGACGCTCGAGGCCGCGGGGATGGGCGGCCGCTCGCTCGTCACCCGCATAGCGAAGGATGGGGCGCAGGTAGCGAAAGTGGAGCTGGTGGCGCAGTAGGCGATGGCCATCCGCCCGGCCCGTGAAGGCGACCTCGACACGATCATCGAATTGATCCACGGGCTGGCGGAGTACGAACGCGACCCGCAGGCGGTCCAGCTCGACCGCGAGGAGTTACGGCGTCACCTCTTCGGGCCGCGGCCCTACGCCGAGGTACTGATCGGGGAAACAGACGACGGCGCGAACGCCGGATTCGCTCTCTTCTTCCACAACTTCAGCACCTGGACGGGCAAGCCGGGGATCTATCTCGAAGACCTCTTCGTGCGGCCGGAGCTGCGAGGCCACGGCCATGGCAAGGCCCTCCTCGGCGAGCTGGCGCGAATCGCGGTCGAACGTGGCTGCGGCCGCCTCGAATGGTCGGTGCTGGATTGGAACGAGCCGTCGATCGCGTTCTACCGTTCGCTCGGCGCGCTGCCGATGGACGAATGGACGACCTGGCGGGTGGCGGGCGAGGCGCTGCGGCGCCTCGGGCGAGTATCGGAGTAACGGAGTATCGGGGTGTCGGCGTGGGCTTACTCCGATACGCCCGTACCCCGTGACCCCGAAACCCGGTCACCGAGCCGCTTGAGGAGGGGGGCGAAGGTCAGTCCCTGGACGACCAGCGAGACGAGCACGACCCAGAAGACGACCGCAACGGCATCGGCGCCGGCCAGGTTGCGCTGGTCCTGGGTAAGCCCGAGCGCGAGGGCGATAGGGATGCTGCCGCGCAGGCCTCCCCAGTAGAGGGCGTGCAGCCAGGCGGGGGGGATGCGATGCGGCGCTCGGCGGTGCGCGAAGGGGAAGAGCAGTCCGTAGACGGCAATGCCCCTACCGAGGAGCAAAGCCAGAAGCGCGACGACAGTGACCAGGAGTGTCGTCGACTCTGTGAGGCTCTCGATGTCGAAGAGGAGCCCGATGAGGAGGAAGAGCGCGGAGTTGATGAGAAAGGCGACGACCTCCCAGAACTGCAGCATCGCGCGCTGAGATTCGGCCGACATCGCCCGGTGAGTCCCGTAGTTGCCGACGAGCAGACCACCGGCCACGACAGCGATAACGCCCGAGCCTCCGAGGCGGTCGGCGATGAGGAACGCCCCAAAGGTCAACGTCACCGAGAGCGTTATCTCGACAAGGTAGTCGTCGAGGAGGCGCATGAGGTGGTGGATCAAGAAGCCCCCGCCTGCCCCGACGGCGGCGCCGATCGTGACCTCGGAGGCGAAGTCCGAGAGGCCGCTCCACCAGGTCACGTCGTCACCGGCTTCGCCGGGGAAAGCGACCGCGAGGGCGATGCCGAAGAGCACGATGCCGATGGCATCGTTGAAGATAGACTCCCCTTCGAGCAGCGTGCGGAGCCCCCCGGCGACCCGGTTCTCCTTCATCGTGGCGAGGACGCTGATGGGGTCGGTCGAAGCCAGCATCACCGCAAGCAGCACTGCGTATTTGAGCGGGAGGTCCGTGAAGGCGTAGAGAGCGAGCGCCACGGCGGCGCCAGTGACGAGCGTCCCGGCGGTCGCGAGCAAGCCCACCTGCGCCAAGCGGCGACGCAGCTCTTCGAGATCCATGTTGATCGCGGCGTCAAAAAGCAGCGGCGGAAGGAAGACGAGGAGGATGAGGTCGCGGCTGAGTGAGACCTCGAAGAAAGGCCCGAAGCTGAAGGCGAGCCCAGCGATGACCAGCGCGACGGTGTACGGCAGCCGGAGGTACCTGGCAGCGATCGCGACCGCGGCGGCGATGAGCAGGAGCTCTACGGCGAGCAGTTCGAATTCTTCGAAGTCCAGCACGCGCCAAGCGTACGGCGAATGAGCGACGAGCGATGGGCAATGAAGGCCTGGCGTCGCCGGCCCGACCTACGGTCGGCCGGTCGCCCCGTCGCCCCGTCGCCGATTCGCCCCGTCGCCGTTACGATCGGCGCGGGGGTGGATGGGGCCCGGTGGTCCTCGCCGTCTTCAAAACGGTTGCCCTGTCGCAAGCGCGGCGGGGGGTGGGTTCGACTCCCATGCACTCCCGCCAAATTGCGAAGCAGATTCCGAGCCTTGCGAAGTCCGGCGGGAATGACGGGCCGCAGCGCCGAGGCCCGCCAAATCAGCAAGGGAATGTCCGAGCACTCACTTCAGGTTCCGGGCGGGTAAGCCGATAGCTTAGATAGTGAGCGCCCGAGCGAAAGCCCCTACCTTTCCGAAGCACTGGAAGTGGCTCGCTTACGCAGCACCACTGTGGTTCGTAGCTTCGGCGGCCGGCGCCATCGAATACCACAACACTTTCCAAGGCACTGCCTTCGAAACCGCGGCTGAGGAAGCCGTCGGACTCCTCGCTTGCATGAGTCTCGGCTCCGTCGTCGTCACTGGCCTACTCGCCAGGAAGTTGTCCAAGTCCCGAGGCCGAATCATCGAAACGTCGCGACGTGATGCTCTCACCGGCTTGCTCAACCGCGAGGCCGCACTTAAGGAGCTTCGACGACTGACGTCTTCGGCTGGCAACCACGCGCTCCTGATGACTGACATCGACGGCTTGAAGCGCATTAACGATCTCTACGGCCATGTCTCGGGAGATCAGGCGTTGATCACGGTGGCCGGCTGCCTCAGTGAAGGGGATGCAGTCGTCGGCCGCTACGGCGGTGACGAGTTCGTCACTATCCTCAAGAACGTGAGCCGTCATGAGGCGGAGGACTATAGAGAGCGAGTGATGTCCTCCCTGCAGACTGCGACAGTTATCGACTCGGTAACTGGGAACCGAGTCGACGTCCACGCAAGCCTGGGAATCGCCATGTTGCCTGAGGATGCCAGGGAGGCAGAGGAACTCCTGCGCCTCTCAGACGAAGCGATGTATGCCGTGAAGCGGCAGCGGCGGGCGACAGGTGAGCATAGCCGTCAGAAGTACGAGCTGAACGTCGAACGATTGGCCAGCATCCTCGGCGCATTTGCCCCACTCCTTTCAGGGGTTAAGAGCCTCGGGGACAAGATGTACGACGTGGCTCACCGTTTACGAAACGCGACCGGCTCCGAAAGCATTGTGGTTATCTTGAAGGCGAGTCAGAGGGCAGTAACCTTGGCCCGAAGCGCGGTTCCTTCGGCCGATGAAGGCGTGGAGCTGCAAGTGAACTCATATTTCGAAAGGCCTTCCTATACCGAGTCTCCAATCTGGCAGCAGTTGACTCGGTCGGGTCGCCCGATGGTCATCAACGATTTCCAGGCAGACGGGCGGATCCCAGATTCGGGCCTGGAGGTCGCGAGCGTTGCTGGAATGCAGTCCGCGTTGCTTGTCCCTTTGAACGGACCGGATGGCATCATCGGCGCGCTCTACGTAGGCAGTCGCCACCCACAGGCTTTTGCGCCAGCCGACGTACAGTTCTTCAAAGCAGTGGCCCAGGCCCTGCTGGCTGTGGTTAACACGTCGTTCTTACTGGAGGAAATTCAGGAGGGAGCGGCGCGGCTAGCTGAAGAACAGGAGGCGACTGTAATGCGACTCGCCGCTGCCGCTGAGGCCCACGACCCAGCGACGGGACCGCATCAGAGCCGCGTTCGGGAAATCGCAGAGCTCATTTCACGAGAACTTGGGTTGACCCCAGATGACGCGCACCAGATAGGTCTTGCTGCGGCGTTGCACGATGTTGGAAAGCTCTACGTGCCCGAATCATTGCTGGCAAGCACGGGAGTCCTTACTGCCGAAGAGAAGCGGGAGTTACAGAAGCATACGTATCTTGGGTCCCAGTTCCTTGCTGGACCCGGCACAGAACTCGCGGCGATAGTCGCGCAATCTCACCACGAGCATTGGGACGGCGGAGGCTATCCACAAGGGCTTCGAGGGGATGAGATCCCCGAGGCGGCCTGTATTACGGCGGTGGCTGATACGCTTGAGGCGATGACTGGTGAACGAAGCTATCACCGGGGCCGGAGCCTCTCCTACGCCATCGACGAGATCTCAACTCAGTCTGGCAAGCAGTTCAGCCCCCGGGTCGTGAAGGCCCTTCTTGCGCTTTCCGAGAGCGGGGTTCTTAGCGACTACTTCCCGGTCGAAACGAAGACGGTCGAGCAGGCAGCGTAGACGGCGGGGTGAATGCGGCTCGATTCGGTCGCCCGCCCTCGCGCTCTCCCTGGACGAAGCTCCCTCTAGTTGGTGGCCGTCTGTTCGGCGACAAAGTCGAAGGTGGCGGTGGTGGTCAGGCTCTGGAAGCTCGTGGCGGTGGCCAATGGGAGCGACACCTGGATGCATAGCACTTCGCTGACGTTCGCGTTCAGCGTGCGGACGCCCACCTGGGAACCCCGCGTAGGGTCACCGAAGACGTTGAGGCCGCCGGTCCTGCCGAAATCGTTCGGGCCGTAAAGCACCGTACCGTCGATGGCGAAGCCGCGGTTGGTGCACTTCGTCACACCACGTTTGATCGTCATGTCGAGCTGCTCCGCGAGCGTGTTCTCGGTCGTCTCGCTAGTGGCGTGGCGGAGTTGCAGAGAGCCCGCGTTCGAGACGGTTATAGGCGCTGTCACCTTGTCACCCGGCGCCATCTCGCCGAACGTTACGACAGCGCTGGCGGGCGAAGCCGAGGTGTCGACTGAACTCGCGTTGATCGGGTTCGACCTAACCCACTGGGTGCCGGTAAAGGTCGCGCCAGTGAAGGTGGCGACTGAGGCTGCGACAAGCATCAAGCAGAGGATGCTAGCCGCCAACACGCGTCCGACAGTTTCCCGCCAAAACATGCACTCTTGCGCCGTTGCCCACGCAAGCGACTGGGGCGAGTCCGGCGAGAAAGAGAAACCATCCTTCATGCTCATCCTCAAGGTTAAGGGCGACCCCCGACTTGGACGTGGTCGTTCGTATCTATTGCCGGACACCGGATGGACGTGAATTCGCCGCCGTCATGTCCGAAATTGGCAGAGCGACACCCGGATGCATAGCACTTCGCCGGTGCTCGCGTTCAGCGTGCGGTCGCCCACCTGTGGCCCCCGCGTAGGGTCACCGGAGACGTTGAGGCGGGCTCGCGACGACGTATCATGCGGGCATCCCGATCCGCGTGGGTGGCCATGACAAACGCACTCCAGGGCTTCCGCATCCTCGACCTCACGCAGTACGAGGCGGGGACTTCGGCGACGCAGACCCTTGCCTGGCTGGGGGCCGACGTCGTCAAGGTCGAACCGCGAGAGATCGGCGAACCGGGGCGCGGGCTGGCGGCTGCACCGGGCACAGCGGTCGACCGCTGGTACTTCCTCAACCTCAACGCCAACAAGCGGAGCGTGACGATCGACCTCAAGAAGCCGGAGGGCCGCGATCTGTTCCTGCGGCTGTTGCCCCGCTTCGACGCGGTCACGGAGAACCTGGGGCCGGGGACGGTGGAGCGGCTCGGGCTCGGGTACGAAACGCTGCGAAAGCACCACCCGCCCGTCATCTTCGCGACGATCAAGGGGTTCGGCACGGACGGGCCCTACAGCCGCTTCAAGAGCTTCGACATGGTCGCGCAGGCGGCGGGTGGGGCGATGTCGCTCACAGGAACGGCGGAGACTGTCCCCTTCCGCTCGGGTGTGACCTGGGGCGACACCGGGACGGGGATGCAGCTCGCGATCGGCATCCTTGCTGCCTATGCCCATCGGCTGAAGACGGGCGAAGGCTCGCACGTCGAGGTTTCGATGCAGGAGGCAATCGCGAGCTACGCGCGCATCGGCTTCCTCGCGCGGGAGACGACGGGCGACCCGGTGCCGCGCGTGGGGAACAACCTTCGCGGCCTGGCCCCGACGAACACCTACCCCTGCAAGCCGTTCGGGCCGAACGACTACGTCTACGTAGTCGCCGTTTCGGGGCGCATGGTGGAGAGCCTGATGATCGCCATCGGGCGGCCAGAACTGGCCGACGACCCGCGCCTGCGGACCGCCGTCGCCCGCCGCGAGAACGAGGAGTGGCTGCAAGAGCTCGTGCGCGACTGGACGAGCCAGCGGACGAAGCACGAAGCGATGGCCGAGCTCCAGGCCTGTGGCATCCCCTCGGGGGCGGTGTTCGATTCGGGCGACGTGTTCAACGACGCCCACCTGCAGGGGCGTGGCATGGTGCAGACGGTGCACCACCCGACTCGAGGCGATGTCGAGATCCTGGGCAACCCGATCCGGCTCGACCACGAGCCGACACAGCTCGCGGCGGCGCCGCTCCTCGGTGAGCACACGGACGAGGTCCTCTCCCAGGAGCTGGGGTTGGCCGGACACGAAATCGCCTCACTCAGAGAGCGAGGCGTCGTGTGAGTGGCTTGCAGGCTAAGCCTACTGGGTGAGGGCGATGTGGGTCTGTTCGGACACGGAGGTGAAGGCTCCCTGGATCTCGCCGAGGGTCGGGGCCTTGAAGTACTGGCCGTGGCCGATGGTCGCGATCTGCTGGAGGAACGCGTCGTCGACGGCCGTGCCGAGCCCGATGACGTAGATCAGGATCTTGCCGCCGGCGTCGTTGTAGGCGCGTGTCGCCTCCTGGATGGCGGCGTTGACAGCCGAAGCGTTGCCATCAGCGCCGCTACCCTGGCTGGGGCAGGCCGTTGTGTTGTAGTTCGAGGCGAGGTACGACGAGCCGCAGTAGGCGTTGGCGCGACCGTCTGTGATGAACAGCATCACGCGCGTTGCGTTCGCACGCTTGCCCGCGCCGTCGAGGAGCTGCCTGCCGACCGCGATGCCGGTGGCCGAGTTCGTGCCGCCGTCCGGATAGGCGAACGAGTCCATGGCGCTCGTGACGGACCCGAAGTTGTTCGTCAGGTTGACCATCGTGCCTGCGCCACGGGGGTTCGCGGTGCTCGTGAACGAAGTGAGGGCGAACTTGTCGTAGGTGCTGTTGAAGAGCGTGGTGAAGTACTTGGCGTCGGAGATCGTGGTGTCGTAGCGCTCGTTTGGCCCGAGCACCGACGAAGTCGGCGTGTTCCGATCGGCTGCCAGGCAGGCGCTTCGGTTCATCCAGACCTCAGCGTTGACGGCGTGGGCCACGGCGACCCCGGCGGCACCGGTGAAGTTGTTCGTCTTGGCGCGACTCACAACCATCGATAGTGCGCCTGCGTTGATGCTGGTGATCTGGAACAACTCGTTGTCGATCATGATCATGCCGGCGCGCGCGCCGCTGGTATAGGTGTACTGGTAGTACTTCGTCCCGCCGCTGGTGTAGCCGAAGCCAGCCGTCGTGGTCGCCGAATTGAACAGCGTGACGTTGTTGACCTTGATGGTGATGCTCGCGGCGCCACCGGCGGCGATCGCCTGGGTTATCTTCGGGATGCTTGCGGTGCGCCCGGGCGACATGTGGAGGTAGATGCCTGCGGTCTCGGTCTCGGGGTAGCTGTCGTCACACATCGAGCCCGAGATGTCGAGCACCACGGCGAGGTCGAGGTACGTCGAAGAGGCGCTGCCATCGGCGGCGACGTGCCAGTTATTCAGACCGAAGACCTTGGCGAACCAGGTAGGTATGTCGGCGTCCCCGTGGACCGTGACGCCCTTGTCCGTGCCGGAAGGGAAGGTGGTGGTGAAGTGGATGTTCGTGCCCTGGCTCTTGATAAAGCCGGCGTTGTCGTCCCAGTACTTCGTGGCCTGGGTGTTGGCAGCGCTGGTGTCGGGCATGCTTCCGGCGGCGGCGAGCGCGGCGGCGTCGACGGAAGACTGCATCGAGGTTCGAGCCCAGACCAGGCGGCCGACATCGACGCTCATCGCGACGACGCCGACCAGGCCCACGAGGCCCAAGGTGAACAGGACGATCGCCTGCCCGTGTTCGCTGGTCGAACGCGCCTGCGCGAAAACGCTACGCAACATCGCCCTCATAGGAGCCTCCTTGGAAAGCACGCTAGCGGCGCCCATCTGTTGGTCGCCTACCGAGACAGACGACGCTCGCGTGACGGATCAAAAGGGGAACAGGAAGGAACAAACGGGTGAAGATTCTCCGGCCCCAGAATCGTTTGGTGGAGCTGTGGCGGCGAAGATGGCGCAGCCGTGGAGGAGTGGTAGCAGGCGAGTTCCAGGGGCTGGTCAGTCGGTGGCCTGACGGCACGTGGACGGCCGCGAACGTGCCGATCCACACCTCCCCGGGGCGCCTCGGCGTTACTGCGATAGGTGATACACGGACCCTACATACGTGAGGGTCGCGGGCGGTGGGACACTGCCGCTGGTGTCCCAGCCCGGCGGGGGCGTGACGCTCGTGCTCTGGATCGTCCCGGTGCACCCTTGCTTCTTGCAGCCGGCGTCCACCTTCACGATCGCCCAGGCGGCGATCCTGAAGGTGCGCAGGTTCGAGTTGCCGGAAGCCTTGTTCACGATGGGGATGACCAGAATGCTGCCAACGGCCGGCGCTGTGATGCTGCCAAGACCCCCGTCGGAGAATAGGTCGCCGATCTGGTTTACTTCGCTTCCTGCGCCGTGGTTGAGGTCGCCCTTGAAGTTGTTGCTTCCGCTGGCGGTCCAGTCAGGCGCATTTGGGGTCCCGCTGGCATTCATCCACTGGTTGTCGAGAAAGGAGTACGACGCGCCCACGCAGATGTGGAGCGCGCAGCTCGCATCGCCGGCGTGCACCTCGTGTTGCCGCGAACCGCCCCAGATGACGAAGGGCGCGATCGCGCTCCAGCTATAGCCCGTGATGGTTTTCGGCGATCCGATGGCGACCGCTTTAGCCGCCGGCGTTGCGCCATCGAGGCCGATGACTTTCAGGAAGTCGTAGCCCACCCAGCGCGACGCCGTCACGGTGATCGTGTCGTATTTGGTGCCTCCCTGCGATGCCGTAACGACGACGCAGGAGCCGACCGGGCAACTGCCCAGTCCGTTCTTCTGGGCGTAGAGCTGGGCGCTTGTTTCGGCGGCCATCTTTCCTTCGGGAGTGCTGTTGAGATCCTGCGCTCCGGCCAGTGCGGCGGCGTCGGCGACCTTCTGGAGGTCGGTCTTCGTGTAGACGAGGTGACCGATGTCGATGGCGATCCCGACGAGGCCGAGGAGTCCGGCAAGCCCACCGGCGAACAGCACCAGGGCCTGACCATGCTCCCGCGAATGAAGCGAGCGAAGCTTGCGAGCGCAGTTCGACAACAATGCCAGACCTCCGATGCCTCTGCTCAAGGCCTTGGCCGAAAGCTGCTCACCTAGAGATTCGGACGGCCTCGCTGTGCTGCCTAGGGCCTCGTTGTTGCAGCGAGGTCGGCGTCCGGTGACAGAGGGGGGCTGGTCGGCGGTGCCGCTATCAGAGGCCAGTTTGACTCGTCGCCACCTCTGGAAGTTCACCCGAGATGTGGTGACGATCGGATGAGAACGCGGTCGCTCGTGATGCCGCGGCCGTCGACCAGGAGAGCCACAGACGCGCCTGGCCGGCACAGCCTAGGGCTGGTGGACCACGAAACTAACGCACTGCCCCTGGTTCTTGAACGCCAGGGCCGTGAACGACCGCCAGCCGCCCTTCTTGCATTGATCGGGTGAAGTTGGAGCGGCGGGCGGCGGCGTGGGCGAGGTCGAATCATCATTCGTTGAGACAGTGAACCGGCCACCCCACGAGTGGAGTGTCCCATCGTCGCACCCACCGGCGACGCCGGTGGCTCGCACTTCCAACGCATGGCTGCCGGGAGTGGCGGGGCCCGCGTCGAAGGTTCCGGTGCTCTCCAGCAGCCCAAGCGCCGGAGATGAGAATACCAGCGTCCCGTCCACGTAGAACCCAACACCGAAGCTCGCGCAGCCGTCGAACGCGCTCTGAAATTCGAGCTTGAGTTGCGAGCTGGTGGTAACGGTCTTCTGGTACGTCTGGTCGCAGGCCTGGCCGGTGGACGTGCAGGTCACCGCAACGGGATATTCGGTAATGATGGAAACGGCGTCAGCGACGCCAACGGCGAGGAGCAGGGCCGCGGCCCCGGCAGCGACGGTCAGCAACCACGAGCGGACTCTTCGGTTTTTCATACGGCCCCCTGTTGAACCCACCCCTTCCGGCTGCTGCTAAGTTCGACAGCCGTAGCCCCACGTGGAATCGGCGTTACTGAAATTCCACGCCGTGGTCCCCAAGATGAGCGACGGGAGCGGCTCCGCTGCAGAAGGAATTCCAACCGCACTTAACTGCAACTTCACTCTCGATCGCCACACTTTGGCGAAGTGAGCTGATGATGATGTCGAAGAGAAGGACACTATCGCTCGGCGCGGTGGGCGTGGGGCTGGCGCTGGCGCTCGTCGGCGCGTTCGCAGTCATGACCTCGCAGACGCGAGCAACTACCCCGCGGCAGGGGCCCTTCACGCCAGAAGAAATCGGGTTGCCGCCAGAGATCGTGACGGAGTTCATGGATGCACAGGGCCAGTTCACGGCACCGCTTTGGGATAGCCGCCAGCTCTCGGACGCTCAAAAGGCGGCGGACCCGGTTTTCAGTCCCGGGTGGAAGCCCTTTAGCGCGTGCATGGCCAACGCAAAGTTCGAGCTCCGGGCGAATCCTGCGCGGCCCTACGTTCAGGCCGACCTGGACCAACTCCTTGCCCGGTTGAACCGCGAGAACCCCGAGCCGCACGCCAACCTACGGCTCTCGGCGCGAGGGGCTGCGCAACGTCCACCTGGGCTTGCTTCCAGCTATCTTGGCTGCGCAGAACAGTGGCTGAGGAAGACACCCAAACAGATTTACGAGATCACGGGAGAACCGAATTTCTGGTACCCAGGAGAGAAGTCGATCGTGCCAAAGCCGACCCCTTAATCGAGTTAGCCAAGGCCTGATCTCAGGAGTCTCCCTTGGCCAGGATTGTGTGGGTTCCCGGCTTAATGCGGCGGGCGACGCACTGGCGGACGAGCGCGACGGCAGACTGGTGTTCGTGCGCCGGCGATGAATGGCCGTCCCCGACGCGGTCAACCTCCCGTCATCTGCACGGGCCGGCAATCCGTTGTTAACGAGCCATTTACGCGGCGTTCATATCCATAGGCGACAATGATGGCACTGTAGGGGAGACGGCCCCCCGTCCGATGAAGAGGAGTCCACTCAATGGTCTTTGAATATCTCGCCGAGGCCCACATGGCCGAGCTCAACAGGCAGGCGCGGAAGAGTCATCTCGCAAGCCTCGTTGCGGACTTGATGGCCGAGCCGCGCATCCCGCCGAACCGGCCGGTGCCGCGCGTCTACGGCCCCGAACCCCGCCCTCGCCAACTCCGCGCGATGTAGGGTCCCGCTCGGGCTCGAGCCGGAGCCTGTCGTCCCTTCGACCGGCGTCGCCTCTGCGGCGATGATGGTGCCGGGGTTCTCCCCGGGAGGCGCCGGATGACGAAGGTGATCGTGCAATCGCTGCTGGACTACACCCACGCGCTGCTGGTGACCGCCGAGGGGCGGGCGCTCGTGGTCGACGAGCCGCGCGCCGACGGGGGCGACGATCTCGGGCCTTCGCCGTACGAGCTGCTGACGGCGGCCCTCGGCGCCTGTACCGCGATGACGCTCCAGATCTACGCTCGCCGCAAAGGCATCCCGTTGCACGAGGTTGCGGTCGAGGTCGAGCACGAGCGTACGCACGCGAACGATTGCGCCGATTGCCTGGAGCCGCACGAGGGGCGGATCGAGGTTTTGCGGCGAAAGATCGTGCTCCGGGGCGACCTGACGAACGCCCAGCGGGACGAACTGCTCGGGATCGCGAAGCGCTGCCCGGTGCACAAGACGCTGAAGTCGGCGCCGGAGGTGATCGACTCGGTGGAAGTGGTGAGCTGACCGAGGAGTCGCAAGCCGAGAAGCTCGAAGATCCAACCAGCTCCAGCGGCCCGGGGCGGCCGCGGCTACCAGCTTGGGGCGGCCGTGGTTACCGGCCGCGGGCCACGCGAGGCGTACCGGCCGAGCGGGCGGCGTGGAGGCAGAGGGCGAGGCTGACGACAAAGTCGTCGTGCGCGCCCGGCGGTGCGGCCCAGGCCAATTGGCCCTCGCCGCGGAGTTGGGCGCGGCACTCGCGCAGTTCCTCGCGGCACGCCGCCGCTTCGGCGCTGCCGTCATCGGCGTAGAGCGAGAGCGAATGGGTGTTGGCCGCCGCGATGAGGGCGTAGCCAAGCGACGTCTTCGATTGGGCGGTGAACGTGAAGGATTCGATCCGCGGCCCGAGGTCCGATGTGATCGCGGCGACCAGGGGGCCGCCGAGCCCGGTCGCGTCGGCGGTTAGACGCTCGAAGCGCCACTGGCGGGCAATGGCGACTACTTCGCGGACTACCGTGCCATAGGGCAGGCCCCGCCAGGCGACGTGGGCGACGACCTGGCAGTCCTGGCCGTCGAGACGGGCTATGGTGAGGACAGTGGCGTCGGCGCCGGGGCCTTCACCGCCGAAGTCGAGGCCGCCAACGTAGCGTTCGCCGGGGACTGGGCCATAGAGGCGCGGGTGATCTCCTTCGATCAGGGCGAGCTGCCCCGCGGAAAGAAGGCGGCCGGCGGCTTCAGCGGCGATCAGTTCGTACTGGCTGAGGAAGAGCGGGTGGTTCGCGCCGAGGCGGCGGCGCTCGCTGCGCACGTATTCGCCGTAGCGCGGGTTAGCGGCCGCCACCTCGCGCCACTCGACCTGGTGGTGGAACGGCAGCCAGTCCAGGTACGGGCGGCCGTGCTGGGCGGCGACCCGCTCGCGATTCTGTGCGGCTGCTTCTTCGAGGAGGCTGCGGCCGTCCCAGGCGGTGCCGAAAAGCACCGTCGAAGCGCCGGTCGAAGCGGCCATCGGCCTGAACTGGCGGTTGAACCAGTCGCTGTCGATGTCCTGGGCCTCGTCGGCGATCAGGGCGAGGGAGGCGGTGTGGCCGGCGACGTGGGCCGCAGGCGAGGCGCTGAGGAAGACCGCGCTCGCGCGCCCGACGGAGATCGTGGCGCCAGAGATCCGTGTGCGGCCGGCCTCGGGGAAGAGAGGTTCGGTCGCGGCCAGGGCGTCGCGCAGGCGAGCGAAGCTGATGTCGGCCTGCGGGTGGAGGGTCGGCGCGCAGACAACGACGGTGCCGCCGCGACCGGCGTTCGTCCTGAGCAGGCAGTCGACGAGTGCCGCCGCAGTCTCGTTCTTGCCGGCCTGGCGGGGATACATCACGGTGAAGGTGGCGCCGCGATGTATGGCCAGTCCGCGGAGGAGCGCCCGGAGGGTTCGGGCCTGGTAGTCACGCAGGAACGGAGCGCGCGGCGGCATGGGGCGACTTTCGCGGGCGGGAAGGGCCAACGCCGAGAGGCAGACGTCATCCTTCGGTGTCGAAGAATCGGAGGGTCAGAGAGGATTCGGATCCCCCATACTCCGATACCCCGACACTCCGATACGCGCGTGGAACGGAGTGTCGGCGTGGGCCGGGATCGCCGATACTCCGTCACGCCGATACCCCGACACCGGGTAGCGGCGGGGGATGGGCAATGTTCGGAGAGCTGGACCATGTTGGGATCGTGGCGCACACGTGGGCCGAGGCGAGGGCGGTGCTCATCGACCAGCTCGGACTGGAGGTGGACGAAGAGCGCACGCCGCTGCCGGACGGTTCCTACTTCGCGCCCGAGCGCACGAACAACTACTTCGTGAAGGTAGGGCTGGGGCGGACGAGGGTGGAGGTGCTCATCCCGGCGGACACGACGAGTGGCACGGCGCGGTTCCTCGCTCGAAACGGTCCGGGCCTGCACCACCTTGGCTACGGTTCGAGCGACGTAGCGGCGGACGCCGCGAGGCTGGCGAAGAACGGCCTGCGCCAGATCGACCTGGGGCAGGGGAACGACGCGGGCCGCCTGCGTGCCGCCTTCTTCCACCCGAAGAGCGCCGGCGGGATCCTGACGGAGCTCGTACCGCTGCGGCCGTAGCTTGAGAGCCGCGAGCGAGGGCCGACCAACGTGTATGCTGACACGACAATCGCAGGGCGTGGAGCGACACGGTGGCCGGTACAGAAGACAGCAGGACGATCCCTCTGGTCTGGGTCGAACTCGAAGACAAGGAGATCGCGTTCACCAACCAACTCCTCGTACAGCACTACGGCAGCGAGTTCATCCTCTCGTTCGGCCAGATGTCGCCGCCTGCCCTTCTTGGCAGCCAAGCAGAGCGAGAGTCAGCTCTCGAGGGCCTGCGCTTTGTGCCCGTCAAGACTGTGGCCAGGGTCGGGTTCACCGCTGCTAACATGAGAGAGTTCGTGCGGGTGATGAGCGAAAACTTGGATTCGTACGAGGCTTCGAAGGAGTCACGCACGTGAGCAGCGTTAGGGTCGACGTGCTGGTGAGCGCTTCCACGGCGCCGGTCCTGCGTGTGGCCGCCGGCCTACAATCCTCGGATGTTACGGAGGGCCTTGTGCGGCCATCCCTCGCATACGGTGAGCAACGCTACTTCTGGTGTCCCGAGTGGCAGCGAGCTGAACGGTTGGCAGACTACGACCTTCTCGTGGGCGACGATTACTTGCCCACGAACGTTGACGACCTGGTCGCCTGGCTCGAGAGCGACGAATAGCGTTGCCTGGTCGACCAGCGGTGCGGAAAGTTCGCATTGCGAGCGTGTCACGCACGTTCAGGAAGCGGCTCCAGCAGAAGTCGGATGCAGACCAGTCGAGGATCAAGGAAGCTCTGCGGTTGATGGAGGCCGACTTCGCCCATCGTTCGCTGCGGGCGAGACGTGTTCAAGGGGCGGCGGGAGTGTGGGAAGCGCGAGCCAGCCGTTCGCTGCGGATAACGTTCACCTTTCTCGATTCAGAGCGGATTCGGCTGCGAGTCAATTGCACGCACGACGAGGTCTACCGCGATGATCTCTAGCGCCTCGCCATTCGGGTAGCCCCCCGAGGCCTCGACTTGACGCTCGCAGAGCCGGGCGGATAGATTCGCCCGGCCCGGAACGTTCCTTCGCACTGAACGGCCGGTCAGGGGAAGGGACGGGTCGACATGCGCGCTGCGGTCTTGCAGGAAGGTGGCCGGTTCGCCGTCCGCGATGTGCCGGAGCCGGAGCCTTCGGGCCACCAGGCAGTGCTGCGCGTCACCTACTGCGGGGTCTGTGGGTCGGACCTCCATCTCGTGCGCGCGGGCGGGATAGCCGCGGGCGCCATCCTCGGCCACGAGATCACAGGTGAGATCGTATCGCTGGGGTCCGACGTGCGCGGCTTCGAAGTCGGCGATCGGGTGACGACGCTCTCGGCGGTGCCCTGCGATCGCTGCGACAAGTGCCGCGCGGGACTCTTCCGCAGCTGCCGCCTGGGTTGGCAGGTCTTCGGTTACACGGGCGTGCCCGGCGGTTACGCCGAAATGGTCATGACCCACTCTTCGATCATGGCGAAGGTGCCAGACGGGGTGAGCGACAGGACGGCCGCCTTCAACGAGCCGGCCATCGTCGGGCTGCACGCGGTGCGTGCGAGCAGGCTGCGTCTAGGCGACACGGTGGCGATCATCGGCGCGGGGCCCATCGGACTGCTGGTTCTGCAGTCGGTGCTGCTTGCCAACGCCGGGCCGGTTTACGTGATCGAGCCCTCGGTCGGGCGCCAGGCGAAGGCTCTCGAACTCGGCGCAACCGGTGTGCTGAACCCATTCGTCGACGACGTTGCCGGCTTCTTCCTGAAGAACACCCAAGTCGGTCCCGACGTCGTGTTCGAGTGCGCCGGGGCGAAGGGCACGCTGCAGGCCGCGGTCGAGCTCGTGCGCCCCGGCGGGCAGGTGATGGTGCCGGGCGTGAACATGGAGCCGGACGAGATCTCGCCGCTGACAATGGTCGCGAAGGAGTGCGAGATAAAGGGCTCACTCGGCGGTGGCGAGTTGTTCCAGACGGCGCTCGACTACCTCGCCTCGGGCAAGATCCGGGTCGAGCCGATGGTGAGCCGGGTGGTCAGCCTCGATGAGCTCGACGAAGTGTTCCAGGAGCTCGGCAAGCCGGGCAGCGACGACGTCAAGGTGCTCGTCGCCCCAAATCGATAGACGGATAGAAGGAGCAGCGTTTGAAGGTCCCCGTCCTCCACGGCCGGCGCGGGATGCGCTACGAAGAGGTCCCCGACCCGGTGGCGGGACCGGCCGAGGTCGTCGTGCGGGTCGGGCTTTGCGGCATCTGCGGCTCGGACCTGCACCTCTACGACAGTGCCATGGCGCCGGACGGCATCGTGTTGGGCCACGAGTTCGGCGGGACCGTGGTCGTTGTTGGCGCGGAGGTCGAAGGCTGGGGCGAGGGGGATCGGGTGGTGGCGACGATGCTCGAACCGTGCGCGAACTGCGTCTTCTGCCGGCGAGGCGAGCCGGAGATGTGCTACCAGCACTACCGGATCGAGATGCAGCGCGCGGGCCTGACTCGGGGAGCTGGCCAGTCCCTGGGGTCCGGGGGATACGGGCCGCTCGCGAAGGTCGCAGCGGCACGGCTGATGCGGGTCCCGGACGGGCTCGACGACCGCCAGGCAGCCTGTGTCGAGCCCGCCGCCGTTGGCTTCCACGCGGTGCGCAACTCGGGCCTGCGCATCGGCGACCGGGTCGCCGTGCTCGGTGCGGGTCCGATCGGCCTGTTCACGCTGCAGTGTGCGCGCGAGGCCGGCGCGACCCGGATCGTCTCGATAGAACCGGTGGCAGCCCGCGGCAGGGCGGCGATCGCTCTCGGCGCCGACGCGGTGCTCGACCCGAACGCCGCCGACGTCGCGGGGGAGATCACCGACCGCCTCGGCGGCCCACCCGACGTTGTCTTTGACGCCGCGGGCGTGAAGGCGACGCTGCAGCAGGCGGTGGACTTCGTGAAGCCCGGCGGGCACGTGATGATGGTCGGGGTCTCGTTCGATGCCGCGCCCATCCGGCCGTCGACGTGGGTGACGAAGCGGGTGACCGTGCGTGCGGCCTTCGCTTACAGCCGGGCGGACTACGCCGCTACCATCGCTCTTCTGGAGCGCGGCTCGATCCAGGTGGAGGGGCTCGTCTCGGACATCGTGCCGGCGTCGGAGACGCAGGCAGCGTTCGAACGGCTGCTGAAGCCAAACGCGGAGATCAAGATCCTCGTCGACCCGCACCGCTGAGCCTGCCGGGCCGCTACCTTGCGGTGTAACCGCCGTCGACGGGCAAGGTCACGCCCGTGATGAACGAAGCGTCGTCGCTGGCCAGGAAGGCCGCGGCGGCCGCGATCTCTTCGGGCTGGCCGAGACGGCCCATGGGGTGGAGCGATTCGAGGAAGCGGCGGGTGCCCTCGTCGCTGGTGGCGAGGGCGGTCATCGGGGTCTGGACGTACCCGGGCGCGATGGCGTTGACGCGGACGCCGCGTTTCGCGTAGGTGATGGCGTACTGGCGAGTGAGGCCAACGACGCCGTGCTTGGCCGCCACGTAGGCGCCGGCACCTGGCTCGACGGGCATGTCGGCCATCGCCGGTGAGCGCACCAGTCCGACCAGCCCGGCGGCAGAGGCGGTGTTGACGATCGCCCCGCCGCCGCGTTCGGCGAGGAGGGCAGCGCCGTGGAAGAGCCCGTAGTAGACGCCGCTGAGGTTGATCGAAATGGTGGTGTCCCAGCCCGCGCCGCCGACGCCAGCGTTGTTCATGATGATGTCGAGGCCGCCGAGTTCCGAGACGGTGTGATGGAGGGCGGCGCGCACAGCCTCTTCGTCGGCGACGTCGAGGCGGAGGGCGGCAGCCTGGCCGCCGCGCTCGGCGATGATCGCGGCCGTGCCCTGTGCGCCGGCCTCATCGATGTCGGCGCACATGAGGGCGGCGCCTTCTTCGGCCATGCGCAACGCCGAGGCCCGGCCGATGCCGGAGGCGGCGCCGGTGATCAGCGCCACGCGGTTGGTGAGACGAGCCATCTGGAACCCTCCGGGTCGCGTAGGTCAGCTGCGGGGAAGGCCGAGCCCGCGCGTTGCGATGATGTTGCGGTTCACTTCGCTGGTCCCGGCGGCGATCGTGCTGGCCACGGAGCTCAGGTACACGTGGTTGATCCGCCCCCGGAGGGGGGCGAGTTCGGACGTGTGGCTGAGGCCACCGAGCATGCCGAGGAGGTGCATGCCGGTGGACGCAACGCGCTGCGAAAGCTCGGCGCCGAAGTTCTTGTTCATCGAAGCTTCGTAGTTCGGGATCCCGCCGCGCTTCTGGATCGTGATCAGACGATACGAGATCAGCCTGGCGATCTCCGCTTCGACTGCGCGCTCGGCGAGCTCGATGCGGACGCGGCGCAGGCGATGGGCAATACCGCTGGTGGCCGGGACGGACTTCACCATCCGCACGATGTCGCCGATGAAGTGCTTGTGGCCGATGGCGCCGCCAATGTTGCTGCGTTCGAAGTCGAGCAAGGCGGCGCCAACGTACCAACCACGGTTCTCTTCGCCCACGAGCGCCTTAGCCGGCACCCGGACGTTATCGAAGAACTCCTGGTTGAAGACGTGGTCGCCGCTGAGGGTGATCAACGGTTGCACAGAGATGCCCGGGCTCTTCATGTCCATGAGCAGCATCGAGATGCCGCGATGCTTGGGGGCGTCGGGGTCGGTGCGGGCGAGGAGGAACATCCAGTCGGCCCGATGGGCGCCGGATGTCCAGATCTTCTGGCCGTTGATGACGTAGTCGTCGCCATCGCGCACCGCGCGCGTCTGGAGCGAGGCGAGGTCGGAGCCGGAGCCGGGCTCCGAGTAGCCCTGGCACCAGCTCACTTCGCCCGAGGTGATCCGGGGGAGGTGTTCCTTCTGCTGCTCCTCGGTGCCGTAGCGGATGAGGACCGGGCCGATCATCGCGACGCCGGAACCGCCGACCTGGGGCGCGCGTGCCTCGGCCATCTCTTCGTTGAAGACGAACTGTTCGACCACGCTCATGCCGGCGCCCCCGTAGGCCTTGGGCCAGTGAGGGGCGATCCAACCTCTGCGAGCCATTGCCCCGCGCCAGCCCTTCATGGCGTCGCTGCGGCCCTCATCGTCCAGTTCTTCGAACTGGAGACCGCGCAGGTTCGATGGCAGCTCTGCGCTGATGAAGGAGCGAACCTGGATTCGAAACTCGTTTTCTTCGGGTGTGTCTCGAAAGTCCACTGCGGGGCCTCCTGAAAAGCGATGGGGCAAAGCCTACCCGAACGGAGCGCGCGCCGCTCGTGTTGGCCGTTGGCCGTCAGCTGTTGGCTGTTGGCTGTTGGCCGTGGGCTCCCCTCATCCCCTGCCCCTTCTCCCGTCCGCGGGAGAAGGGGTCTTTGCCGGCAGGCCCATGCGAATGAGGGGCTGACCCGCAAGAGGATTCCGAGTTCAGGGGCGCCCTGAGGGTGTACGCTTCGCTCGATATAGAGGACGTGCTCGAGATGGATTGGCTCAGAAGACTGTTTCGCCGCTTGTTCGGCAAGCCGGCTGAACAGCAACCGCCGAAGACCTAGTTGACCCCTTCGTGGTCACTGGTGCAGTCGCACCGACAGCTCAGGTAAAACAACAAGGTGGCAGCAATGATCTGTCCGCGCTGCGGATCTCACTCGATTTTTCGTAACCATGACTCCGTCGCTTGCCTCCCGTGCGGGCATGTCCTGTCGGAGCCGGCCCGCGAGGTCTGGGATGCGGCGTGGGCGCCGCGTGACGCAGGTCCGCGTTCTGGGCCTCCCGTGACGGAGCAGGAGCTGCTCCTATGGCAAGCAGCAGTAGTACCTCTAACCTAGACACTGGCGGACCTCTCCACGAGCGCACCCTGGCAGAGACCCTGAGGGGGCCGCGAAGGAAGCCGACGCGCATGCCCAAGATGACGTCGCGGCCGGACCGAGATAGCGGAGGGCGACCATCGGGCGGCTCGCGACCAATGCCGCGTATCGCGATCAGGTCATCGTGGGCACCAGTACCTTGTTCCGGAAGACTGTGTCCGCGCGTTGCCGGCATGTACCATCTGAGACCAACGCAGGAGCCCCGAGGTTGAGCATGAACGGCCATCAGGAGAGCCTCACGCGGACCCTCAGGGCGGGCCTCGCCGAGGTCGTTGGAGTGGTGCAGGCGTTCCCGGCTGAGTCGGTAGATCGCATGCTGCGTCCCGGAGAATGGCCCGTGCGACGGCATGTTCACCATCTCCGCCAGATCGAAGGCCGCTACCTGGAACGGCTCGAGGGCGTCCTCACTCAGGGCGCGTATGTGCCCAGCCAGGTGGAGCACGCTCCGCCACCGGAAGCCGAATCGGTGGACGAGATGCTCGCTGGTTTCATAGCCGCTCGAACGCGTGCGTTGGCAGTTTTCGAGGCTCTCGACGACGACCAGTGGGAACAAGTCTTCACGCATCCCACGGTGTGGGGTGAGGTGACAGTTGAGTGGTGGGCCGAGCGTTTTATCCAGCACACGGCGGAACACTTGCAGGGGTTGTGGATGCTCAAGCAGCTCCTCGGGTTGAGTCCGGAGGCGTACGAGCGCGTGATCCCCAACATCGACCGCCTGTAGCTTCTTCACCATGGCACCACGGGTTCTTCGTGTCGGCGCGACCCGGGCCAGCCCGCCCAGGGAAGGTGAAAACGCGAGCCCGTGGGTCGAGCCGGCGAATCATCGGGGTGGAAGCCAACCGTTAGCTGCCCACGACGTTTCGCAACCGCTCAGCCTCGGACGCGCGGAGGCCGCGCGCTTCCTCCGGGTTGAACGACGTCGAGCAGGCGGAACACACGAAGCGGCTGGTGCGGGCCTCGTTCCCCATGTCTTCCGGCGTGTCCCAACGTGGGACGAGGGTCACGTGCAAACAGAGGCCCTGAGGCCGCTCCGGCGGAGCCAGTGGTTCCTGGCGACGCAGCAGCTTCTTGAGGAAGCTCATGACTTCCCTCCTCCTGAGACTTGCCATATGGCAATGGTCACCATACTCGGTTGTCAACGTCTGTCGATGCAAGCCCGGGCTGGTTCGAGATTTCTCACGCGCGAGCAGATCGATCAGCGCCGGCGTAGAAGCGAACGACACGATGTGACGATCGTGGCTGTTAGCTCCCCCTCATCCCCCGCCCCTACTCCCGTGCGCGGGAGACGGGGTTTTGCGCCGGCAGGCGGCGAGGGTGATAACCAGCGGCCGCACGACGTATCCGTTGAATTCCGCATCGACTAGCGCGCAGAGGTCGGCGACCAGCGCCGCGCGTGGGCCCGGTTCCATGTCCTGCGTGTTCGAGTACGAAAGGACGAGGTCGGCATAGGCAGCGGTGGTGTAGGTCTGGTCCCAGCGGTAGCGCCAGAAGTGCGCGTCGTCGAACAGATGGCTCCCCTGGAGCTCGGCGAACGCCGGTGGGATGAGGTCTTCACCGGGGGACTTCGTCCGGCGCTCGCCGGGCCGGTGGCGCCGATAGATCGGAAAGCAGCGATCGAAGAAGCCCCGGTCGGCGGCCGAGCGGACCTGGTTCGTTTCAATCACGGCAAGGACACCGCCGGGACGCAGGATGCCGTGGCTCTTCGAGAGGCGGACGGCCGGGTCGATCCAGTGAAATGAGGTTGCCGCCAGCACGAGGTCGTACCGGTTCGACTCAAGCTGGGCGTCTTCGAAGGCGTCCCAGACGACCTGGAGACGGTCCTCGGCTTCGAACTTGGCGGCCAGGAACGAAGCCAGGTTGGGCCCGAGCTCGACTGCGGTCACGCGCGCACCGCGCGCCAACAACGACCGAGTCGCCTGTCCGGTACCGGGGCCGATCTCGAGCACGTCGGGAGCGCCAGACGAGCCGAGGTAGGCGAGGAGGTCGTCGAAGAGCTGAGGCGGGTACTCCGGGCGAGCACGGTCGTAGATCTCGGGGATCACATCGAAGGCGCTCCGTCTCGGCGGTTTCACAGGCTCCCTCCCGGAGCAGGACGCTACCACCCCGCGGGAGCCGCAGGCAACGCTCGGTGTCATCGCAGCATTGGAGGTGAGGCTGCCCTGGCCAAGAGTTCTCCTGGAATACACAACAGGAGGTTCGCTGACGTGGCCCTAACGCTCGTCGAAGCAAGCAAGCTCAGCAACGACACCCTGGTGGCCGGCGTCATCCAGACGATCGCCACCGAGAGCCCCATCCTCCAGCGCCTGCCGTTCATCGAAATCGTGGGCAATGGACTGACCTACAACCGCCAGAACGCGGGCCCGAACGCGGCCTTCTTCGATGTCGGTGATACCTGGGTCGAAGACACGCCGACCTTCGCCCAGATCACAGCTAACCTGAAGATCCTCGGCGGCGACGCGGACGTCGACAACTTCCTGAAGACCACCCGCTCGAACATCCAGGACCTCGAGGCTGCGGTCGTCCAGCTCAAGGCGCGAGCGGTGCAGGTACTGTTCGACGACACCTTCGTGAACGGCAACGAAAGCACGAACGCCAAGAGTTTCGACGGCATCGACCGGCTGACGGTGGCGGGCCAGACGGTAGCGATGGGGACGAACGGCGCCACCCTCTCGCTCGACAAGCTCGACGAACTCATCGACAAGGTACGCGGCGGCAAACCCGAACTGCTCCTGATGAGCCGCCGCACGCGCCGGACGCTGAACGTGCTCGCCCGGACCCTCGGGACCTTCCTGGAGGCCGACCGCGACCAGTTCGGCGGGATGCTGCAGTTCTACGACGGCATCCCCATCGGCATCAACGACTTCATCAGCGACGCGAAGACCGTGGGCACGAACACCGACTGCAGCACGATCTACGCGATGCAGTTCGGGGAGGGCGCAGCCAGCGGGCTCACCGCCCCGGGCGGGCTGACGGTCGAACGGGTCGGCAGCCTGGAAACGAAGGACGCCTCGCGCGTCCGGGTGAAGTGGTACGCGGGGCTTGCGGTGTTCAACACGCTCAAGCTGTCGAAGCTGACGGGCGTCCGGCCGTGATGGCTATTAGCCGTTAGCCGTTGGCTCCCCTCATCCCCTGCCCCTTCTCCCGTGCGCGGGAGAAGGGGTTTGTGGCTGGCGGCTCCCCTCTCCCTGCCCAGGGAGAGGGGTTGGGGGTGAGGGCCGCAGAGCGCCGTTGGCCGTTGGCTGTTAGCCATTAGCTGCCAGTCTGATCGACGTGGACGCTGCTATCGAAACCTACCTCGGAGCGGTGGTGAGCTCGGTCGAGCGGATTGTCGCCTGCCTCGAAGGAGTCGAAGGCGAGGCCCTGAACTGGCGGCCGCTGCCCGGCTCCAATAGCCTCTACGCGATCGCCACGCACGCCCTGGCCAACGCCGAGCGCAACGTGCTGGGGACTTTCGCGGGCCTGCCCTACGACTGGCGCCGTGACGAAGAGTTCGCCGCCGCGGGCGTCTCCGCGGAGCCTCTCAGGGCGCGGTGGGCGTCGTTGCAGCGCCGGATGTGGGAGGCCCTCGACCCACTGCCCGCGTCTGACCTCAAGGGGCTGCGCGTCCATCCCCGCCTGGGCGAGGTGCCCGGCTGGGCCGTCCTCCTCCAGGCGGCTCGTCATGCCGCCGAGCACGCGGGCGAAGCGGAGCTGACCCGGAACCTGGTCGACAACCGGAAGAAGTAAGCTACGTTTCGGCTAAACTTCAGTTGGTACTTGATTTTATTCAGTCAGACGTTAAACTACGGCCTGACATCCAGAGATTGCCCGCACTCCTCGCAGTCGCCCGGGTGATCAAGCCCCAATCGGGAACCAGGAGCAAACCTTCATGTACGACGCAATCATCGTCGGCGCGCGAGTCGCCGGATCTCCCACTGCCATGCTGCTCGCCCGCCAGGGGCACAAGGTCCTGCTGGTCGACAGGTCGCGCTTTCCAAGCGACATCATGTCGACCCACTACATTCAGCCGGAGGGCGTTGTCCGGCTGCGGGCGTGGGGCCTCCTCGATGCTGTCGCCGCGACCAACTGCCCGCCCATCGAGAAGACGACGATGCACGTCAACGGCGTTGCCCTCAATCCGCCTGCCATGCCTGGCATGCCGACGACCGCCTACTGCCCCCGGCGCACGGTGCTCGACAAGATCCTGGTGGATGCCGCCGTTGTTGCTGGTGCCGAACTGCGGGAAGGGTTCTCGGTGCGGGACTTGGTCTTCGAAGGCGACCGGGTCGCCGGTGTCCGCGGCCGTTCGGGCGATGGAGCCGAGTCCGAGGAGCGGGCGAAGGTCGTGATCGGCGCCGACGGCCTGCATTCGCTGGTCGCCCGTGCAGTGCACGCCGAGACGTACAACGAGGATCGGGCTTACACCTGCGGCTACTACAGCTACTTCAGCGGCATCGAGATGGACGGCGCCGAGATTTTCACTCGAGACGGAGCGGGCGCGCTGGCCTTTCCGACGAACGATGGCCTGGTCTGCCTCGCTGTCGGCCGCGCCATCGAAGATTTCGCCGAGTATCGAAGCGACATTGAAGGCAACTTCTACCGCTACCTGGAGGCCATCGACGCAGGCCTCGCCGCGCGTGTCCGGGCCGGCAAACGGGAGGAGAAGTGGATCGGCACCGCCGAAACCCAGAACCTCTTCCGCAAGCCCTGGGGCCCCGGTTGGGCCCTGGTGGGCGACGCCGGTTACCACAAGGACCCGACCACAGGACTTGGTATCAGTGACGCCTTCCGCGACGCCGAGTTCATCAGCGAAGGGTTACACGAGTGGCTGAGTGGCGCGCGCCCGATGGAAGAAGCGATGGCCGCGTACCAGAAGCGGCGCGACGAAGCCGCTCTGCCGATGTACCAGTTCACGATCGCGCTCGCTTCGTCCAACCTCCCGCCCGAGTTCCAGGCCTTCATCGACGCTGCCACCGCCGCAGCCCAACCGGCCTGACGGAGCTAAGAAGTGCCAGTGCTCGAGGTCAGCTCGCTCACCAAACGGTATCGCAACGGGACGGTCGCGAACGATGGCATCTCTCTCACGCTGGAGCCGGGCGAAGTCTATGGCCTGCTCGGGCCCAACGGCGCGGGCAAGACCACGCTGGTGCGGCAGGTGCTCGGACTCCTGAAGCCAACCTCGGGCAGCATCCGCGTCCAGGGAGTCGACGTCGTCGCCGACCCCGGGTACGCCCGGTCGAACATCGGCTTCCTCCCCCAGGCAGAGATGTTCGCCCTCTCGGGGATCCGCGTCGGCGAGCTCATCGCCGGGGTCGGAGTGCTCAGGGGTCTGAGCCGTAAGGACGCTCGCGTCCGCGCCGATGAACTGATCGATCGCCTCGACCTTGCCCCGTTTCGCAACACCCAGATGCGCGCCGCATCCGGCGGCGTGCGGCGGCTCACCGGCTTCGCCGCAGCGATCGTCGGCGGAGCTCGCCTCCTCGTGCTCGACGAGCCGACGAACGACATCGACCCTGTACGCCGCCAACACCTCTGGACGACGATCGACGAGCTCGGCGGCCAGGGCATCGCCGTGCTCCTCGTGACGCACAACCTCGCCGAAGCCGAGCGGGTCATCGACCGGTTCGCGATCATCGACCACGGCCGCGTGCTCCAGGAGGGCGCGCCGTCGTCGCTCCGCTCCCTTGTGACCGACCAGCTGAAGCTGCAGCTCGTGACGGCGGCCGGCGTCCTCCCCCACCCCGCCCTGCGCGCCGACGGCGGGCCCGGCGCCTTCTTCTTCGACCACGAGGACCTGGCCCCGGTGAGCGTTTGGCTGGGGTCGCTGCGGGGACAGGGCAAGCTCCTCGACTTCTCGATCTCGCCGCCGTCGCTCGATGACATCTACACGGTGACGGTCACGAACCAGGTCTTGGAGGCAGTGAGATGACCGGCTTTCGCAACTACGTCCAACTCGTGTTCATGCAGCTCCAGATGTGGCGCAACGAGTTCATCTTCCTGCTCATCGTGCAGTCCGCCTTCACCGTCGGGATTGTGCTCGGCTTCGGCTACATCATCCCCAACATCTCCGAGGGGGCGGCGTGGTACCTGACGACCGGCACGGCAACGCAGGCGGTGGTCACGGTCGGGCTGGTGATGTTGCCCCAGATCCTGTCGCAGGCCAAGGCCGAGGGCCGCCTCGACTACTTCCTCAGCCTTCCCATCAGCCGCGAGGCCTACCTGCTCTCGCAGATCACGACGGTGTCTGTCATCGCCGTGCCGGGGGCGATCGCGGCGGTCGCCTTCGGTGCCTGGAACTACGAGTTGTCGCTGTCGATTTCGCCCCTCGTGGTCGTCGTAGTCGCCCTTTCGATCCTCTCGCTCGCCGGGGTCGGCGTGATGGTGGCGATGATCTCGCCGTACCAGCAGCTCACGAACATCATCACGCAGCTGGTCATCTTCTACGTCCTGCTGTTCGCGCCGGTGCTGATCCCGAAGGAGCAGCTCCCCTGGATTCTGAGTCACACGGCGGACTTCATGCCGCCGACGTACTCGGCGGACGCCATTCGCGCGACGGTGAGCGACCTCCCGGGGACGCATCTCGCCCGCTCTCTGCTCGTGATGACCGGGTTCGGCGTCGCCTCGGTCACGATCTCTTCGCTGGCCATTCGCCGGCGAGGATAGCGGGGGTGGCCGGCTTCAGCTTGCGGCGCGCCGCGCCTTCGCGGGCCTGGCATCCCCATGTCGCTGCGCGGGGCCGAGCCAGCCGATTGACCCGGCCAGGGACCCGGTGACGAAGTGGTTCAGGCTCACTCCCTGGCGAGCCGCTTCTTCCGCGAGGGCGCTGTGCAACCCGCGCGGGAGACGCACGACGAAGCGACCGCTGGGCAGGGAATCGGCTCGCGGCGCGGGAATGTCCATCCCGTCTTCGAGCGCTACCGAGACCCAGCCGAGCATAGCGTCCTTCGCCATGGCGATCGCTTCGTCCGGCGTCTCGCCCTGCGAGATGCACCCCGGGAACTCCTCGACCGCCACGAACCAGCCAGGAGTGCCGTCGTCCCATTGGTCCGGCACCAGGACGAAGTGGTAGGGGAGGTCGCAGTAGGCCTCAGCTGTGGTCATTGGCATTCACCTCGGCAATAGCGTTCAGAGCGGCGGTGACGTAGGCCGGGAGTAAGGATTCTTCGGATCGAGGGTCAGAATGCCGCCGAAGCGGGGGTGCGTGTAGAGCCAATGGTCGCCCTTTCCGAACCGGCGCGAAAACCCGACGCGCAGGAGAATCGAGTGCAGTTCCGCCGGGCGGACGTTCCGTCGCCTCCTCCTCAGCGTGGCCAGCCGCCGCTCAAGGTCCAACGCTACCTATAGTATCGCTCGCGATACCAGGATCAAGAGGCATTGGCCCCCGTCGCGGCGGCCCGGATAATCGCAGGATGACCGGGCCTATCGTCGTTGACCTTGGCTGCGGGGGGCGCAAAAGGCCGGGCGCGGTCGGCCTCGACATCGCCCGCATCGAAGGGGTCGACGTGTTGGCCGACGTCACGCGCACGCTGCCCTTCCGCGACTCCTCGGTCGATGAGGTCTACGCCTCCCACCTCGTGGAGCACGTCGACGACCTGATGGCCTTCATGGGCGAGGTCTGGCGGATTTCGAAGCCGGACGCACTCGTGCAGTTTCGCTTCCCCCACGCCTCGACGCCCTACGTCATCTGGAAGGATCCGACCCACCGGCGCGGGGTCCTGCTGGACACCTTCGACTACTTCGACCCCTCGACCTTCGATGGCCGAGTCTTCGGGTACTACCACCCGGCGAAGTTCCGGATCGTGAAGCAACGCTTGACGTTCAACATGAACGCCGACACGTGGGTGCCGGGCCGGGCGAGGCGGCTGGTGGGGCTCGTCTGCGATGCAGTCGCCAACCGGAGCGAGCGGACACAGTACTACTGCGAACGCTTCTGGGGGCCGCTCGTCGGGATAGAGGAGGCCCAGATCTGGATGCGGGCGATCAAATAAGGGCCGGGGGACGGGAGGGCGGGCTCGGTTAGCGGCTCAGCGAGGGCTGAGCGGGGGTTGCCCAGGCCTCGGCCCATGCGGTAACGGCGTGGATCGCCGCTTCGAGGGCGAGGCCCTTCTCCGTGAGGACGTATTCGATCCTTACGGGGGTCTCCGGGTAGACGTGGCGGACGACGATGCCTTCCGCTTCGAGCTCCTTGAGGCGCTCGCTGAGCAGGCGGTCGCTGAGGCCGGGGATGGCGGCCACGAGGTCGGAGAATCGGACCTTGCCGCTGAGCATGGCCTTGAGGATCGCGCCGGTCCAACGGCGGCCGATGAGTTCGACGGCGTGGTGGAACAGCGGGCAGAAGACGCTTTCTTCGTGGTCCATCGTGGTTACTGTAGCCATTGGTCCCCCGCTTGACACGCTTCGCCGGGGTTCGTACGGTCGCTTACGAGTCGTAAGTTAGGTCGAGGATTTGCCATGACTAATGAAGTTGTACCTCATTCTGGTTATGCGTGCGCGGGGGCTGCGACGTGAGCGGCCCCATCCCGGTGTCGCGCCTGAACCACGCGGTGCTCTACGTGCGCGACGTCGAGCGGTCGGTGGCGTTCTACCGCGAGGCGTTCGGGTTCGAAGAGATCGGCCGCGAAGGCGGCCGAATGGCTTTCTTGCGCGCCGCCGGCTCGGCCAACCACCACGACCTCGGACTGTTCTCCGTTGGGCCCGAAGCGCCGAAGCCTGTGCAGGGTTCGACGGGCCTCTATCACCTGGCCTGGGAGGTCCCGACGATCGCCGACCTCGCAGCAGCGCGCATGACGCTGGTCGCGCTCAATGCCCTCACGGGCCAGAGCGACCATGGGGCCACAAAGTCCCTCTACGGCAAGGACCCGGACGGAAACGAGTTCGAGGTGATGTGGATGGTGCCGCGCGACCAGTGGGGCGAGCGCGATCGCCAGGCGGTCGTGATGCCGCTCGACATGGAGCGAGAAGTGGCGCGGTTCGGCGCCGCCGGCACCTAGCGGGAAGCGCGCGAGCGGCGCTCGGCGACACGGGTCGCGGCATCGTGGGCGGCCGTTTCCGTGGCGTCGTCGAGCGGCGGGAGTTCGACGTCCGGGCCGTAGCGGCGTCGCAGGGCGGCCAGGATGAGCTCGTCGGCGAGGGCAGGGTTCTTGGGCAGCAGGCTGCCGTGGAGGTAGGTGCCGATGGCGTTGCGGTGGCGCGCCCCCTCGGTGTGGTCTTCGGCGTTGTTCCCAAACCCCCGCTTCACCGAGCCGAAGGGCTGCTGGCCCGGCGCGAGATAGGTGCGCCCGCCGTGGTTTTCAAAACCGACGATGTCCCCCAGTTCAGTAGCAAGGACGACGTCGCCGATGCAACGGTCGGCGCGCGGCCCGGGATGGCGCGTCTCGAGGTCGAACACGCCGATGCCGGGGATCACGCCCCCCTCGTTGTCGACGTAGCGGTGGCCGAAGAGCTGGAAGCCGCCACACACGGCGAGCGCCGGGAGACCGTCGTCGATAGCAGCCTTGAGCGCAGGCCCCCTGGCGACCAGGTCGTCGGCGATGTGGCGCTGTTCGCGGTCCTGGCCGCCTCCTATCAGGACGAGGTCGAAGTCGGTGGGGACAAAGGGGTCGCCAACGTTCACTTCGGTCACCTCCAGCTCGATGCCCCTCGCTTCGCAACGGTAGCGAAGGGCGATCACGTTGCCCCGATCGCCGTAGATGTTCATGACGTCCGGGTAGAGGTGGGCGAGGCGAAGCTGGAGCTTTTCCGTCACAGGTATCCTCGCCTTCTCTGGCCTGTTACGTCTGGTTCGCCCAGAACCTGGCGGCAGCGCCGCGCCGGACCAGATCAGCGCGCATGTCGAGCATCGCAGTGTAGGTGGGAATGAGGAAGATCTCATCGCCCGCGTGTGACCCGGCGAGGACGGCGTCGAGGAAAGCGCCGGGGTCGCTGGCGACGGCGGCCGGAGCAGGCCAGCCGGCGTACTTCAGGCGCAGGGCCATGTCCTCAGCGCGGGTACCGCCGGTCCAGCAGCGGGCGACGCGGCCTGCAAGGCGCTCGTAATCGACGTCCCAGGTCCAGCTAACGTCCCGGCCGTCGGCGTCGCGGTCGTTGAGGAGGATGCCGGCCTTCAGCTCGTCGCCCGGCAGCGAAGCGAGCAGGGAGATGACCTGGTTGGCCCCGGCGGGGTTCTTGCAGAGAAGGAGACGCAGCCGCCTTCCTTCGAGCATGACGGACTCCTGGCGGCCGAAGGCGGGGTGCACGTTCGCGAGCCCCCTCCGGATCGCCTCGCCGGAGAGGCCGAGGACGCGCGCCAGGGCGACCGCGGCGAGTGCGTTCGAGACGTTGTAGACACCCGTCAACGGCATCGTCACGACGCCCAGCCCGTCGACGCTGAAAGCGGCCTCGTCGAGTGAGAGGCGGACGTCTGTCGCGGCCGTTTGGGGCGAAGGCCGCGCGCGTCCGCAGCCGGTGCAGCGCCACAGGCCGAGGTGGGCGAAATAGCGCCGCTCATAGGCGAAGTTCGCGCCGCAGGCCCGGCACCAGCGGGCGTCGAAGGCCCCGGCGGAGCCGGTGGCGAGGGCCGCGTCGTCGAGTCCGAACCAGTGGACGGGGCCCTGCCAGCCGATCGCGAACTCTGCGACCGAGGGGTCATCGGCGTTGAGGACAAGCGTGGCCCCGGGCGGAGCGATGGCGAGCGCTTCGCGCCAGAGGGCGGCGACCGTGTCTACCTCGCCGTAACGGTCGAGCTGGTCGCGGAAGAGGTTCGTGAAGGCAAGAGCGCGCGGGGCGAGGGCAGTGGTGGCGAGGGGAAGGGTGGCTTCGTCGGTTTCGAAGAGGCCGAGGGTCTCGGAGCCGTCCCTTACAGCCCCCGACAGGCCGGTGCGGCCCATGAGGGTGCTGGCGATGCCCCGCATCAGGTTCGATCCTTCGCGGTTGTGCAGGCAGGGCACGCCCTCGGCGTCGAGGATGCTGGCCAGGATCCGGCTGGTGGTGGTCTTGCCGTTCGTGCCGGTGACGAGGACGGAGCCGCGCCCGAGCTGGCGCCCGAGGTCGCTGACGATGGCAGGGTCGATGCGAGCGGCGACGAGGCCGGGGACGGCGGTACCGCCGCCTTTGCCGAGGCGTCGCGAGACGGCGCCGGCGCTCTTCCCGGCGATCACGGCCAGCGCGAGGCGGGGGTGCACGGCCTTATCGTACGGGACGAAGCCGGGAGGCCGCCGTAGAATGGCGCCTCGACGGCAGCACCGGGGAGGCAGCGACATGGCACTGGCAGCGGACGCAATCGGGGCGAAGGCCCAGGCGACGCAGGCCGTTGCGGCGGAGCACTTCGCCAGCCGCGTGTATCCGGGGACGCCCGACGTCTATTCGACCCCGGCCCTTGGGGCCCTCGTGGAAGCCACGGCCGCAGGCTGGATGGCCGCGCAAATCGAGCCAGAGCAAATGAGCGTCGGCACCCAGATCGTGATCAACCACACGGCTGCCACGCCGCCGGGGCTGAGCGTGACGGTCGAGGTCGAGGTGACGGCGGTCGAGGGACGCCGCGTCGACTTTCGCTGGACGGCTCACGACGAGCGCGAAGAGGTCGGCACCGGGACGCACCAGCGCTTCGTGGTCGACCGCGAGCGGTTCGTGGCGAGGCTGGCGACAAAGACAGGAGGCTAACCGGGGAGCAGGCCGGCCTGGCGGAGAACCCCGACGATGCGGTCCCGGCCGATGACGCCGACGACGCGGCCTTCCTTGACGACCGGCATGTGCATGAGGTTCTCGGTCTCCATCTCGATGAGCACATCGGAGACGAGGCGGTCGGGGGCCGTGGCGTGCAGCTGGTCGCGCGGCACCATCGCCTGGCTGGCCGTTGTAGTGGTCCAGAGCCCTTCGGGGATGGCGCGCATCTGGTAGGCGCTGACGATCCCGGCCAGCTTGCCCTCGTCTTCGACGAAGTAGCACACGCGCGGATTGAGTTCGAGCACGCCTCGGGCCAGGGAAGCGATGCTCATGTCGGCTTCGACGACGGGCGGGTCGCTGATCATCAGGTCGCCGGCAGAGTAGCGGCGGAGCGTCTGCACGAGGCGGTTCTGGACAAGGCTCTGGCGGGCGGCGTTTTCGAGGAAGAGCCCGATGAGGAGCATCCAGGCGCCACCCACGGGGTCGGCCACCAGGTAGAGGTCGAAGCCGAGGAAGCTGAGGAAGCCGACGGACATCATGGTCCAGGCGATGGCCCGGCCGGTCCAGGCGGCGATCGTGGTAGCCCGGTAGTAGCTGCCGCTGACCAGCCAGATGAGTGAGCGGAAGACGCGGCCACCGTCCATAGGGAACGCAGGCAGCAGGTTGAAGACGGCGAGGATAGCGTTCATCCAGGCGAGCCAGAAGAGGACGTAGTCGATGGGCCGGCTGTCGCCAGCGCCGATGGCGAACCAGGCGCCAAAGAAGAGGCCTCCGAGCGCAAGGCTGGTGAGCGGTCCGGCGATCGCCATGAGCAGCTCGGAGATCGGCTTCGCAGCCTCGCGCGTTATCTGAGCCACGCCGCCGAAGACGAACAGGGTGATGCTCTTGACCGGGATCTGGTAGCGCTTCGCCACTACGCTGTGGGCGAGCTCGTGGAGGACGATGGAGGCGAAGAAGAGGAGGACGCTGACGGCCGCCATGAGGAAGTGCGTGCTCGTGCTCGCGCTCTTCAGGGCCGACGGGTAGATCTCCGTAGCGAGAAGCCAGGTGGTGAGGCCGAAGAGGATGAACCAACTCGGGTTAACGAGGATGGGGATCCCGAGAAGAGAGCCGAGCCGAATGTTCCGCATCGTGTGATCCAGTGTACACGGCGGTGGAGGATCGGCCCGGTAAGCGGTGCGAGGGGACAGGGGACAGGGGACAGGTGACAGGGGACAGGGGACAGCACCCCGATCCCGATACTCGGAAACCCCGACACGGGGAGGGTCCGGGTGGTGAGGCTAGCTCCTGCCAGCGCCCGCCACCGGGCCGCGTTCGAGAATGGTGGGGCGTGGCCGACGGTCTTCGGAGGCGTGGAGCGCCCGGCCGAGGGTCTCGAGGAAGGTGACCGAGATGATGACGAGCGCCCCCTGGAGGGCGAGGGTTTCGCGCAGCCCAATGCGGTCGGCGAGCATGCCGATCGGGAGGGCCACCAGGCCAAACAGGCTCCAGCTCAGCATCGAAATCGACTGGACGCGGCCCTGGTAGTCATGGTCGCTGAGCGACATCGTCAGGGCGTTGTTGAGCGACTGGAAGGCGCTCGCGAGCCCGCCGACGAACACCATCGCCAGCAGCCCGGTCCAGATGTTGGGCGAGATGCCGAGGGCGATGACCGATGCCCCGAAGGCGATGCCGAGCAGCGGCTGGAAGAAGTAGGCGCGCGGATGCGAGGCGTAGGTGGCGACCACGATCGTCGCGCCCACCGCCCCGATCGCGCCCACCGAAGAGAGCAGACCCAGTCCCCCCGAGCCAACGTCGTAGACGCTCTTGGCAAGCGAAGGCAGAAACGACTGGTAGGGGAAACCGATCATGACGACGGCGAAGGAGACGGAGATGAGCAGGGCGATCCCCGGTCTCCGCCTGACGTAGATCAGCCCATCGCGCATGTCGTTCAAGGCCGAGGTTGGCTCAGCGCGGGCACGGGGGTTGCCGGGGGGCAAGCGAAGCATCGTGACCGCCGCGATGATGAATCCTGCTGTCGTGACCAGGTAGACCCCGCCGACGCCGATGAAAGCGACGGCGATGAATAACCCGGCGATCGAGGGGCCGATGACGCGCGTGCTGTTCATGCTCAACTGCTGGAGGACGACAGCGTTGCCGATCGCCTCCTTGCCGACGAGGTCGCTGATGAAGGCCTGGCGGGCCGGGCCGATGAACGCGAAGCCGGCGCCCTGCACTACCCCGGCAACGAGTAGCATCCAGTACTCGACGGCGCCAGTTTCGATCATGACGGCCAGCCAGAGGGAGTTGGCGGCAACGACCGTGTGGCTGACCACGAGCAGCCGCCGCTTGGCGAGGCGGTCGGCGAGCACGCCTCCCCAGAGGGAGAGGAGCAGCTGGGGGAGGCCGAAGGCGAGCATCACCCCGCCGAGGGCGCTGTTGCGGTGGGTGAGGTCATAGGCGAGGAATCCCCGGGCGATCATCTGCATCTGCATGCCGAGGAAGGAGAAGACGGTCCCGTAGAAAAGGATCCGGTACTGGGCGTTCTCGAGGGCGTAGAACGTGCGCGAGAAGTAGCCGGCCACAAGCCTCACTCTAACGTTAACGTCGTCGCAGCCTAGCAGAACAGTTCGCCTTGAGCGAACTCTCGGAAGGCCCCATAGCCGCGCCCGTCTCTGGGCGCTGCGTGGGCTCGAACGCTCCTTCTCGCGACGAGACCCCGGTAGCCCCGGCGAGGTCGTGCTAGACTGTGTAGCAGCACGATGCGGTGTGTAACCGCCACGGAAGGCGCCGCGATGGCACTGGTGCGCGTACAGGTTTTGATTGACGACGAGGAGAACGAGGCGCTGAGCTGCGAAGCGCGTCGCCTCGGCGTGTCGCGGAGCGAAGTCGTGCGCAGGGCGCTTCGTCCCCTGGCCGCGCGCGAGGCGGAGGAACGCGAGACCGACCCGTTCTTCGCCACGATCGGCATGCTCGCCGGGGAGAAGGCAACCGATCTTTCAATGCACCACGACGACTATCTTTATCGCGGGCGGAGGTAGTGGACTGTCTGTTCGATACCTCCGCCGTCTTCGCGCTGCTTGTCCCGAGGGATCAACACCATTTTGCTGCCAGGGCGTTCGCTCAGCAGTCCAGCCTTCGGCTCTTTACCAATTCCGTGATTGTCGGCGAGGCGTTCACCCTCATCAGATCTCGCCAGGGCTACGAACTGGCGATGCGCTGGGTCCGTTCTGTTCGTGCGAGCCATTTCGTTTCCGTCGAGCACCTGCTCGAAGCCGAAGATGCCCAGGTCTGGCAGCGACTCGAATCACTCAGAGGCATCGAACTGAGCTATGCAGACGCTTCGCTGATCGTGCTCGCGCAGCGCCTCGGTATCCGACGCGTCTTCACGTTCGATGACGACTTCAGCCGGGCGGGGCTCGAAGTGATGCCGGGCGAACCCTGAGCCGCCGGGCGTGGCTCACTCGGCCGGTTCGATGACCGCCGACATGCTGCCCTTGCACTCCGCCATCAGGGGGTCGGCGCCGAAGGCATGGATCCGCTCCTGCTTGGCCCGCACCTCGTCGTAGCCGTCCGTCATCAGGATCGCCTGGCCCTGGCTGTCAACCACACAGGCGATGGCGTAGCCCTTTTCGACCCCATAGCCGAAAACGGCCCCCAGCATCACGATCACGTACTGGTACGTGTGGCTGTCATCGTCGAGGAGGATGAGGTGATAGCGCGGGGCGAGGCCGGGTTCGACCTCCTCGCGCTCGCGGACGCCGGGGCTTGTGGCAGGCTGCATCGAGGGTTCGATCCTACAAAACCTCCTGGCCCGGAGGGAAGGGGTGCCAGGGCGCCCTTGGAGTTGAAGGCCGCCTGTCTGAGCGTGGGCGCACCACCTTTCGGAGCCACGCCATGCCCCCTCGCCGCCTGCCGACCGTCGAACTTCCGCTGCCGGAGCGCCTCCGCCGCCTGGACGAGGACCGGATGCGCCGCTACCGCGACAACCTCGCGTTCTACGAAGGGCAGCAGTGGGAAGGACGGGCACGGCGCGGCGAACGCCGTCTCACCTTCAACTACGCGAAGGCCTTCTGCGACAAGATCACCAGCTACCTCCTGAATGGCCAGTCGGTGCAGGTTGAGGCGCGCGACGGCAGCTCGGCGGCCGGCCGTGAGCGAGCGCGTACGGCCGAACGGGCGCTGCGCGAGGTAGAGTCGGAGAACGCGCTCGCCCAGCTCGACTTCGAAACGGAGCTCGACTGTGCAGTGCTCGGCGATGCGGCCTACAAAGTGACCTGGGACATCGCCGCCGGCATGGTGCGGGTGAGCGCGCCGGACGTGCAGGGCATCTTCACCTGGCGGGTGCCCGACGATCCTTCGCGGGTCACGGCTGTGGCATCGCAGTACAGCATCCCGGGCCCGATCGGCCAACCGCAGCCGCCGGCAACCGTGGTGACCGAGTACTGGACCGTCGACATATTCGAACTCTGGCATGGCGTCGAGCTCCTGGAACGCGTACGGAACCCCTACAGCTTCGTCCCCTTCGTTGTCTTTCCGAACGTGCGCGAGCCGAAGCAGGCCTGGGGCGCGAGCGACATCCCGCCGCTGATCGCATCGGGCCGCGAACTGAACCGCGCCTACAGCCAGTTGAGCCAGATCCTGGAGCTTTCGGGCAACCCGATTGCTGTGCTCGAAGGGGTGACGGGCTCGCAGGACATCGCGGTCGAACCGGGTGCAGTCTGGGAGGTGCCCGAGCGAGCGCGAGCCTACCTGCTCGATCTGCTCCAGGGTGGCGGAGTCGCCCTCCACCGGGACTACATCGACCTCATCTACAGGACGTTGCACGACCTCGGCGAATCGCCGCGGACGGCCTTCGGGCACAACCAACAGGGCCTCAGCGGGGTCGCCCTGAACACCGAGCTGGACCCGCTCGCAAAGAAGGTCGCGCGCAAGCAGCTTATCCGCACGTCGGTCTACGAACGGCGCGCGACGATGATCCTTAGCCTGTTGCACCAGTACGCCGGGCTCGACATCGAAGGCCTACGGCCCGTCATGCACTGGGGGCCGGTGCTCCCGATCGACCGCTCGCGCCAGGTCGCGGACGAACGGATCCTGGTAGACGCGGGCATCCAGTCGCGTCGTACGGCTGCCGCCCACATCGGCAGCGACGACCCGGAGGCGGAGTGGGCGCGGGTGCTGGAAGAAGGGGCACAGAGAGTGTGAGATGAAGATCCCAAAAGCGTGGGAGTATCGTGTTGCTCGTGCGCACACACGTAGTCCTTCCTCGGGAACTCCTACGGGAGATCGACACGCTTGCCGGCAGGCGGGGCCGCAGCCGGTTCATCTCCGAAGCCCTCGAAGCTGAACTCAAGCGAAGGCGGCGCGTCCGGGCTTTCGAAAGTTTCGCGGGTTCGGTCACGGAAGGTGATGTGCCCGAGTGGGCGACCGCAAGATCGACGGGGAAGTGGCTGCGCGAACTGAAGTTCCGCCCGGGCGACGGCCCACAGGTAATGAACCTGCCTGGGCCGACTGGTACCTGAGGGCCCGAGAGGGAGGGATCGTGACCGTCGGGAACGTCATCGTCAGAGCGTCCCAGATTCAGGGCGTCGGGATCTTCGCACTGCGCGACTTCGCTGCCGGTGACCTCATCCTGCGGCGGGACGAGTCGCGGGGGGTGACCCGGAACAAGCCGCTTCGCCCCGAGCTGGGCGAGGAGCGGCGACACTGCGACGACCTCGCAGGCGGGCGCGTCGTGCTCCTCGGCTACCCCGAGCGGCACCTTAACCATTGTTGCGACCCGAGTGCCTACGTGCGTTTCATCGAAGGGATCGGACACATCTGCGCGCGTCGCGATATCACTGCGGGCGAGGAGATCACGAACGACTACTGCATCAGCAGTTTCGGTGAGGGTGAGTGGGAGTGTGCCTGCCGGAGCCCGCACTGCCGAAAGCTGATCCAGGTGAACTTCTTTCGGGAGCCGTTGGCCGTGCAGCGTAGGTTCTTGCCCCTTCTTGCCGAGTGGTTCATCACCGAGCACGCGAACGATGTGCTTTCGCTGCGAGAGCGCCTTGCCGCTCCTGGCTCCAACGTTTAGGGCGTGCGGCGGCGGAGCGTCGCGGCGCCCAGGCCGAGACCGAGGAGCATGACCCCGACGAGCACGCCCACGTCGAGCGCCAGCCAGCGGTTGTAGTCGCCGGTGGCGGCGACGCGATGGAGTGCGTCGTAGGCATAGGTCATGGGCAGGTAGTCGGAGATGATTTCGAGGGCCCGGGCCATACGGTCGCGGGGCACCATCAGGCCGCAAAGGAACAGCTGCGGGAGGAGGAACGCCGGCAAGAACTGCACCGCCTGGAACTCTGTCTGGGCGAAGGCGCTGACGAACAGCCCCAGCGACATCCCGAGTAGCGCGTTGAGGACGGCGAGCGCGACCACGGCCCCGATGTCGCCCTCGACCTGCAGATCCAGGAGGCCGAAGGACACCGACGAGACCG
Source organism: Tepidiformaceae bacterium (assembly GCA_041488155.1). GTDB lineage: Bacteria > Chloroflexota > Dehalococcoidia > Tepidiformales > Tepidiformaceae > JBGPOS01. The sequence goes on along the minus strand of JBGPOS010000023.1, from coordinate 9,052 downwards.
CCACTGCCTGGACGATGGCGAGCGCGCCGAAGGCGAGGGCGTAGCCCAGGAGCAAGTCAAGTTTGGCGAGGGGCATCGTCATCAGCCGTTCGAGGGTGCCGGTGGTGCGCTCGCGGAGCATCGTGATCGAAGTCACGAGGAACATCGATATAAGCGGAAACACACCGACCAACGGCACCCCGACGCGCTGGAAGACTTCCGGTTCGCCCGAGAACACCCATTTAATCAGCGCCACCAGCACTACCGGGACGACGACAAGCAGCGCTACTGTTCGGGGGTCACGCCGCAGCTGGGCGAGGACGCGACGGGCGGTGGCGACAGTCACGCGAGGGCTCACACGGTGGACCCGCTTTCGATGAGCCGAAGGAACGCGGCTTCGATGTCTGGGGCGCCGGTGCGCTCAAGAAGGGCCGGGAGGGTGCCCGTGGCGAGGATCGTGCCGTCGCGCATGAGCACGAGTTCGTCGCAGCGCTCGGCTTCGTCCATCACGTGGCTAGAGACGAGGAGCGTGGCGCCGGAGGCCGCGAGCCTGTGGAACGTCCGCCAGAGGTCGCGCCTGAGTACCGGGTCGAGGCCTACGGTGGGTTCGTCGAGGACGAGCGCCTCGGGGTTGTTGAGGAGGGCAGTAGCGAGTGACACTCGTGCCCGCTGCCCGCCGGAGAGGCGGTTCACGATCTGCCGTTCGAACCCCTGCAGGCCGACCGTTTCGATCACCTCGCCGGCGCGTTTGCCGGGCGTGCCGAGGACGCGGCCGAAGTAGTCGAGGTTCTCGCGCACCGTGAGGTCGCCGTAGACAGAAGGCGCCTGGGTCACGTAGCCAACGCGGCTGCGAAGCTCGCGCGAGCCGGCGGGCTTGTCGAGGACATCGATCCGGCCCGAGGCGACCTTTTGCACGCCGACGATGGCCCGCATGAGCGTTGTCTTGCCGCAGCCGCTCGGCCCAAGGAGGCCGGTGACGGACCCGGCGGCGACATCGAGGGAAACGTCGCCGAGCACCGTCTTGCCGCCGCGCACCACGTGAAGGTTGCGGATGGTGATGGCGGGCGCGAGTCCGGCCACTGCGGGCTACGCCGTGAGTGGGGTCGCCGGCGAGTCTCCGCCGCTCATGGGACCCGCGCAGCGGCGGCCGCCGCGGGGGTCACGCCCTCTGGCAGCTTGCTCTTCGGGGTCTGGTTCGAAGGCGCGTTGAAGCGGCTCGTGTCGAGGTCTTCGAGCTCGATCTCGCCGGCGAGCACGGAGCGCTTCCAGCGCTGGTGCTCCGGCTCGTGGTCGTGGAACTCGGGCATCACTTCGCGGGCGAACAGTTCGAGGCTCGAACAGATGTCCTCGTGGGTGTTCTTCCCGGCCTGGTTGAGGAGGATGACCTGGTCCACGTGCGATTCTTCGAACTTCCGCAGGCGGTTTCGAATGGTCTCAGGCGAGCCGATCAGGGCGCTCGTGCTGCCGCCGGCGGCCTGGCCCTTCTCGGACTGCCTCCAGGCCTGGAATTCCTCCCAGAGGTTGACGGTGCCGGGCACGACGGGGCCGTGGGTGTTGTAGAACATCAGCGAGAACTGGAAGAAGGTCCAGCCTTCGGCCATCTTGCGGGCCTGCTCGTCGGTCTCGGCGCACATGAACCCGCTGACGACGGCGATCGCGGGGTTCGTCTGGTAGTCGGCCAGCTTCTCCAGCCGTTTCGTGTACGAGTTGTAGTAGGTGTTGACCCAGGCGTGGGCTGCTTCGGCGCTGACGAACTGGAATCCCAGCGCCCCGATGCCGCGCCGTCCTGCCATCTCGATCGTGTCGAGCTGCGAGCAGGCGACCCAGAGCGGCGGGTGCGGCTTCTGCAGAGGCTTCGGGACGACGTTGCGGAGCGGGAAGTCGAAGTACTGGCCGTGGTACTCGGAAGACTCCTGGGTGAGCATCGGGATGAGGGCCTTGACCGCGTCCTCCCAGACGTCGCGCTTGTCGCGGAAGCGGCGGTCGAAGGGGTGGAGCTCGGTGACGCTGGAGCCTTCGCCGATGCCGAGTTCGACGCGCCCGCCGCTCACGAGGTCGAGGGTGGCGACGCGTTCGGCCACGCGGGCCGGGTGGTTGGTGGGGAGCTGGACGATGCCATGGCCCAGGCGGATCTGCTTCGTCCGTTGGCTCGCGGCGGCGAGGAAGACTTCGGGCGCCGAGGAGTGGGAGTACTCCTCGAGGAAGTGGTGCTCGACCTCCCAGGCGTAGTCGTAACCCAAGCTGTCGGCCAGCTCGATCTGGGTGAGGCCGTTCTGGATGAGGCGGTATTCGCTTTCAGGCTCCCAGGGACGGGGGAGCTGGTGCTCGTAGAAGATGCCGAACTTCATGGGCTGTTCCTTGCGCCGGATGCGGGCCGCCCCAGTCTACCGGGTGCGGTCGGCCGCCACCAACGCCTGCCCAAAGCGGACAGGTGGACAGCGGGACCCTGCTGTCGTCAGAGACTGATGCCCTCAGGGGGCCTCTCGTATCGAATCGACCAGCTCGCGCATTCGCTTCACTCCTGCATCTGCGGCGAGCCCCGCCGAGGCGCCGGTCACCGGGATTAGTCACCGGCCGGACCAGTGAATTGCTGCGAACGAAGTAGACTCCTTGCCCGGGCGAGCTTGACAGTGGTACGCGAGCAGCCCAACTCAAAGGAGACGTATGTGACCTGGAATGACATGCCAGAGCGCTGGTATCACGATTACGAGCGCGGCCGGCCGGGCTACCCGCCCGAGGTCGTGGGTGTCCCTGGCCTACCGTCGTCCGCCTCCGTACTCGACCTCGGCGCGGGCGCCGGCAAGCTCACGCGCCTGCTAGTCTCCGCGTTCGTCCACGTAGTCGCGGTCGAGCCGGACGACGTGATGCGGCGCCTACTGGCCGCACTCTGCCCGGAGGCCGAGGCGCTCGCCGGGAGCGCTGAGCAGATTCCGCTGCCAGATGTCTCAGTCGACGCCGTCTTCGCGGCACAATCCTTCCATTGGTTCGCCAACGAGCGAGCGCTAGCCGAGATCGCCCGCGTCCTCCGGCCGCGCGGCGCGCTCGTCCTGGTGTGGAACCTGCCTGCCGGACGGACCGAGCCATCCATTGCAGCCGTCGAACAGCTACTAGAACCGCACTGGCCGAGGGGCTGGGACCTCCCGCTCGATCTCGGCCTCTCGGGGAGTGGCCGCGGTTCCGGCGACTGGCACCTTGCGTTCGCAGAGTCGGTGTTTGAGGAGCTGCAGGAGGCGCGGCTGTCGAATCCACAGACGGTCGATCGGGAGGGGCTGTGCGCATTCTTCGCCTCGATGGGCTGGATCGCCAACCTCCGCGACGAAGACCGGCTGCCCCTTCTCGACGAGGTGAGGCGGCTGCTAACGGGGGCGGAGTACCGGCTTCCCTGGGAGACGCATGTGTGCTGGACGCGACTGGCAGCCGTTCCCGAAGGCCGTTAGGCGACGCAAGCCTGGCTGCGGAGCCTTCGGGGTCGAAGTCAAGCGCTCACGCGGGCGGAGAGGCTCGAATCCCGCGGGTGTCTACGCAGTTTGGGCCCAGGTGCGCGTTGCCCGCGATCATCGACTGTCGAACGCCGGCATCAGCAGATACACGAGACAACCCTCTCGCCTATGTACGTTGCATTGGGCGATGTCCAGAGAAGCATTCGGCGCGGAAAGTATGGCGTCCCGCCTCATAACGGAGAGGCTCTTCGATGAGTGAGCCAGCGGCGCGTGCTGGAATGCAGCGTGCCGTGTAGCGGCCGTTCAGGCCCGGGAGGCCGCTCAGGCGCTGCGGGGGAGAGCCTCGGCTTCTTCGCGGCTTTCGCTGAGACGCTCGATGAAGTCGGCGGGCGGAGTTCGTACGGGCTGAGCCTGTGGCACCGGGATCTTCTCGCGGTTGGCGGCCAGCCGGGCGATGCGCCCCGCAAGGGTGAACATGACGTAGGCGATGGCAACGCCGGTCCAGGCCAGCGGCCATCCGATTGCGCCCGAGACACCAAACAGCAGGGCGAGGCTCACCGCGGCAAGGGCGGGGTACCGCACCGCGCGGGTCCAGAAGCGTGCCATGTTGGGATTATCGACTCGGCCTTTCGCGAGCACAGGGGCTGATCCCCCGGATCACACGCCGATCCCCGGCTGGGGAGCCGGTTCCATGCTGAGCGGCAGCGACCCCCTCGTCATGGGCAGGGGGTGCACACGGCGCAGCGTCGGACGGGCAGTGATGATCGCGACCGCCAGCACCAACGACGCCCAACCGAACGCAGGCACAACGACTTCGAGTCCGAAGAGCTGTCCCAGGCCGCTGATCGGGGCGGCGTTGAGCATTGAGAAGCCCATCGCCAGCGGGAAGAGGCCCATCACCCGGCCCCGCATTTCGTCGCTGACGACGTGCTGGACAATCGTCGACGAGCCCACCATCGTCCCGACCATCGCGAAGCCGAGGCAGAAGTTGGCGACGGCTGTGACGGGGATGATCCGTGAGTGGCCAAAGACGATCGCGGCCAGCGCGAAGACGATGACGTTCGCGCAGAGGGTTGACCCCCGCCGGATGAGCGCGTGCTGGTGGGCGAAGAAGAACGAAGCGGCGAGCGCGCCCAGCCCCCAGGTCATCGCGATGAGGCCGAACTGGGCCTTGCTCAGGTGGAGCACCTGTGTCATCCAGACCGGGCCGAGCGTCGCGACTCCGGGCATGCCAACCACCTGCATCACCAGGATGATGGAGATGACGCCGAAGATGGTCGGGTCGCGGCGCGTATAGGCAAGCCCATCGCGGATGTTGCCGACGAACCCCCGGCCGCGGTCCGCTTCGCCGCGACTGCGGTAGCGAAGCATGCTGATGAGGGGAATGATGAACACCCAGGCGACGAGCGAGCCTGCGTATACCCGCCCGGCGTCGAAGTGGCTGTTGAGGAAGCCGACCAGGGGCAGGGTCAGGGGGAAGCTGAGCTGGTTGAAGATCATCTGGAGGCTGATGCCGTTCGCCAGGTCCTCCATGCCGACGATGGCCGGGGTGCTGGCGGAGCGGGCGGGCATGTCGATGGCCATGTTCCCGGCCGCGAGGAATGTGAACGCCAGGATGGCGACGACCGTGCCTTCGCCGAAGGGGTTGGCCAGCATGAGGAGGGCGATGACGGCGTTCAGGCTGAAGGCCGCGGATTCGCACGCGAGGAGCACGCGCCGGCGCTCGAAGCGGTCGGCGATCGCCCCGCCGATGAGGCTGAAGAGGAGCATCGCCAAACCGCGGCTTGCGGCGATGAGCCCAACGTAGACAACAGATCGGGCGTGGTAGTGGTCCTGCACCCAGAAGATCTGGGTGAGGAACTGCAAGGGCATGACGAAACTGACGAGGGTCGAGCCGGCGAGGAGCAGGCGGAAGTCGCGGTGGCCCAACGCCCGCACCGCCTGGTGGCGCGCAAAGAAGGAGCCGGAAGTCATTAGCGCAGTGTAAACGAAAGGGGACAGGGGACAGGGGACAGGGGTGAGCCTGCGCGCTTCGGATCAGATTGGTTTAAAGATGGCGAGCCAGGCGAGGAGGGGGATGCTGAGGACGAGGATCGTGGCGAACACGATCGGCACTCGGTCGTCAAGGATCTGGCGGAGTTCGGCGGTCTCCTGGCCTTTCTTGGCAGCGATGAGCGAGGCCAGCCGGGCCCGGCGCAGTCCGAAACCCATGAGCGGCAGGCAGACGAAGTAGACGAAGACGTAAACGAGCGAGAGAGCGGCGAGCCAGCCATCGCGGGCGAAGTTGTAGCCTTCGGCCACTCCCCAGAAGAATCCGGTGATGCCCGTCGCCATCGCGCCCGGGAGGAGCACCCGGGTCTCGTTGTTCGCCGCTTCGACGAGACAGTACATCTGGTACTTCACGTCCTTCGAAGCCCAGGCCTTGAGGATCAGCGGGTAGGTCGCGCCGAGGCCGGCCCCGAGCCACACGAGTGCGAGGACGTGGAGGATGCGCCAGACATCCAAAGGCTAAGAGACGAGTGCCGGGGTAATCGCCGGAGGCCTGGCCTGGGGACCCTTGTCGAGGTGCCACCACCAGTACGCGGTGGGGATGTCGACGTTGCAATCGAAGGCTTCCGGAAAGCGCTGGACAATGAGATCGCGAAGGGCGGCGAGAGCCGCGTCTGAGCGGGCAAGGATGCGTCGTTCGTTGGCAGTTGGGCAGGCGCCCTCGTCCATGTCTGCCTGGATGCTCTCCCGCCAGACAAGGACGTTCTGAGCCTCGTGCCACTCGTCATAGATCGGCAGCGCTTCGACCATCGCCTCGAAGGCTCGAATGTCACGTCCGAGTTCGCTTAGCACGTTCTGTGACCTCTTGGGCCTGTGTCTGCCTCGCGAACCAGCGGCCAACTGCCGCCACGGGAAACAGGCTTCTGACCCGTCCGGTTCGCGTGACGACGATGATAGCACGCTCGGTGCCCCGCATTTGGACGAAGACGTAGCTTGCACGGCCAGCGGTGTCGACCTCCGTGACGTCAGGAGTTCGCGGCTACGTTGCGGCTAGCAGGGGTTCGGACGCCGGGGCGTCCGAGAGTGCCTTCGCCGTGGCGATGAACTCGGCGAAGAGCGGGTGCACACGGTTCGGGCGGCTGCGCAACTCGGGGTGGAACTGGGTCCCGAGCATGAACGGATGCCCCGCGATCTCCGTGATCTCGACGAGCGACCCATCCGGCGACGCGCCGCTCACCCGCAGCCCCGCGGCTTCGAAGCGCTCGCGGTAGAGGTTGTTGAACTCGAGCCGGTGGCGGTGGCGCTCCACCACGAGGTCGCCGGAGTAGGCGTGTGCCGCGAGCGAGCCGGGCGTAAGCAGGCAGGGGTAGCCGCCAAGGCGCATAGTCCCGCCCTTATTGACGATGCCCTGCTGCTCCTCGAGCAGGCTGATCACCGGGTAGGGCGTCTCGGGGTCCATCTCGGTCGAATTAGCGCCGGTCATGCCGCAGACGTTGCGGGCGAACTCGGTGACCATGACCTGCATGCCGAGACAGAGCCCGAAGTAGGGAATGCTGTTCGTCCGCGCGAACGTGGCGGCGCGGATCTTGCCCTCCCAACCACGTTCCCCGAAGCCCCCGGGCACGATGATGCCCTGGACCCCGGCCAGGATGTCAGCCGCCGGGCGCGTCTCGAGGGACTCGGCGTGCACCCAGCGGATGTCGACATCGACGCGATTGACGATCCCGGCGTGGGCCAGAGATTCCTTCACCGACAGGTAGGCATCGTGCAACTCGACGTACTTGCCAACGACCGCCACCTCGACCACGCCCGACGGGTGCCGCAGGCGGTCGACCATCTCGCGCCAGTCCTGCAAGTCGCGCGAGCCATGGAAGCCGAAGCGGTCGATCACATAGTCGCCGAGCCCGCGCTCTTCAAGGACGAGCGGGACCTCGTAGATCGTTTGCAGAGTTTCGAGCGGAATCACGGCCTCGGGGTCGACGTCGCAGAAGAGGGCGATCTTGTCGCAGATATCGCGGGGCACGGGGTGGTCGGCGCGGGTGACGATAACGTCGGGCTGGATCCCCATCGAGCGCAGCTCGCGGACCGAGTGCTGCGTTGGCTTTGTCTTGAGCTCGCCGGTCGCTCCTACGTAGGGCAGGAAGGTGACGTGGACGCTCAGGCGGTTTTCGCGGGGCTCCTCGTGGCAGATCTGGCGGATCGCTTCGATGAACGACTGGCCTTCGATGTCGCCCACGGTGCCGCCGACTTCGCAAATGAGGACGTCACAGCCGCTGGCGTCGGCCAGCCCCCGGATACGGGACTTGATCTCGTTCGTGAGGTGGGGGACAGCCTGGATCGTCCCGCCGAGATAGTCTCCCCGGCGTTCCTTGGTGATGACATTGTTGTAGATCCTGCCGGATGTGAAATTGTTCTTCTGGCCGGTGGTGACGTTGGTATAGCGCTCGTAGTGCCCCAGGTCGAGATCGGTCTCCGCGCCGTCGTCGGTCACGTAGACCTCGCCGTGCTGGAACGGGCTCATCGTGCCGGGGTCAACGTTTATGTACGGGTCGAGCTTCTGGTTTGTGACCGTGAACCCACGTGCCTCGAGCAGGGCGCCTATTGAAGCCGCGGCAAGGCCCTTGCCGAGTGACGAGACCACGCCCCCTGTTACGAATATGTATTTGGTCATCTAAGTTTTCTCCGTCCGGGATAAGATGCCACGTACCCTTTCAAGGTCCTCTGGGGTATCGACCCCTATGGACTCGTGCCTGGTTATGACCACTTTTATCCTTTCTCCGTGCCCCAAGGCCCGAAGCTGTTCCAGCTTCTCTTTCAGCTCAAGCCCGGTCGGCGCGAGACCCGCATACTTAAGCAGAAAATCCCTGCGGTATACGTAAAGGCCGATGTGCTTGTAACAGCTCCCCCCGTTTATGTACAAAGGCCCGCCCCATATGTCCCGGTGGAACGGGATCGGGGATCGGGAGAAATAAAGCGCGTTGCCCCGCTCGTCCAGGACCACCTTGACGACAGCAGGGTCAGTCATCTCGTAGGGGTCCGAGGTCTCTTTAGCCACGGTCGCCATGTTAAGGGCCGGGTCGTCAAGTAGCGGCCTGACTGTCTCGTCAATCATCTCAGGCGGTATCACAGGCTCGTCGCCCTGGACGTTCACGTATATATCCGCCGCGATACTCCCGGCCGCCTCAGCCAGGCGGTCCGTGCCGGACGGGTGTTCAGGGCTTGTCATAATGGCGTTTCCGCCAAGGTCCCTGACTGCGTCGTATACCCTTTTGTCGTCTGTCGCGACCCAGGCCTCATTAACGAGACTCGCCCTTCTCGCCTGCTCATAGACGCGCCACACCATCGGCTTCCCGGCAATGTCCGCCAGGGGTTTTCCTGGGAGCCGGGTAGACGCCCAGCGTGCGGGTATTATGGCGACGACATGCCTGGACTTCATCCCAAGCGCTCCCTGTTCTCCTTGTACCAGAGGACGAATTTCTTAACCCCTTCGGCGACCTTGGTCCTGGGGGCGTAGCCCAGGACCCTGACGGACTTCGTAATGTCCGCATAGGTTATCGGCACGTCTCCGGGCTGGTCGGGGAGTTTATCTATGACCGCCTTCTTGCCGAGGTGCTCCTCTATCAGGCCGATAAGCTCCCGGAGCT
>JBGPOS010000022.1:0-50382 GCA_041488155.1 Tepidiformaceae bacterium | reverse complement strand
CTCTTGAAAACGAGCACGGCGACCGGATGCTCTGGTTCGGGAGCTGGCTGATCGGCTCTGAAGGACGGGAAGCCGGCTGGTTCTACAGTGGACGGGGTGGTGAACGCACTGGCTTTCCTGTCCCGTCCGCCGCCACGGGCCTTCGCATTCGGCGCTGGCCGAACGAAGGCCTCGAGCCGGAGTACGTCGACGTCGTGGGTATCGCCGGGCTCCTGGACCTGTGTCCCGCCGAGCTCGACTTCGACGCCCGGCAACGGTTTAGCCTGATGCGCCAGGACGTCGCTTGAACCACATGCCCCAGGAGGAGTGCCGACCATGACCACCGCTGAAGTTCCGCTCGCCAGGACAATCTCCCCCGGCCACGAAGGGTGGTCACGGGTGGCGACACCGGGAGCTCCCAACAAGTACTTCATGGTGTCCGCGGATTGCCACGTCAACGAGCCGCCGAACCTCTGGGTGGAGCGGATCGAGGCCGAATATCGCCACCGCTTGCCTCGCATCGAGGTCGACGGCAACGGGGTCAAGTGGTCGGTGGTCGATGGCTACGCGCCGGTGAAGATCCGCGACCTGAAGCTTGAGGGAGAGGACCTCGAGCGGTCGAAGTCCGGCAGCCGGGACCCCGAGGAGCGCCTGCGCGATCACGCCCGGGACGGGATCGACGCAGAGGTAATCTTCCCGAACCGCGGTCTGACGATGTGGGCCACTCCCGACCCGTTGTTCTCGCAGGCAATGTGCAGGGTCTTCAACACATGGGCGTGGGAGGTGTTCGGTCCGTACTACGATCGACTCTCGCCGCTCGCCTGCATCGCGACAGGGGATATCGAAAGTGCCATCGCGGAGATCGGCCGAGTAGCGAACCTTGGCTTCCGGGGACTGAGCCTGCCGTCGAAGCCGACCTGGGGCCCGGGTCGTTCCGATGAGCCCAACTACAATCTGCCGGGGTTCGACCCGTTGTGGGCGGCGATAGAGGAGAGCGGGTTGCCGATGACGTTCCACGTGTCGACGGGCAAAGACCCGCGAGGCGCCAAGGGCAACGGCGGCGCCATCATCAACTATGTCATCCACTCCCTTGCCCCGACCGCCGAGCCCGTCGTCTGCCTGTGTTCTTCGGGCGTCCTCGATCGCTTCCCGAAGCTGCGGTTCGCCACGATTGAAGCCGGGATCGGCTGGGTGCCCTGGATGCTGCGGGCCATGGACGAAGCCTACGAGAAGCACCACATGTGGGCGTTCCCGAAACTCAAGATGCTCCCGAGTGAGTACTACCGCATCCACGGCAGGGCCTCGTTCCAGGAGGACCCCCCAGGGATCGAGCTTGCGCGCGACCAGAACCTCGTGAACAACTTCATGTGGGCCAACGACTACCCGCACCATGAAGGTTCGTGGCCGCACTCGGCGCCGGCAATCGAACGCACGATGGGGCACCTCAACGACTTTGAAAGGGCCCGGATCCTTGGCCTGAACGCCGCCGAGTTCTTCGGGTTCAAGATTCCGCAGTGGGCCCAGGAAACGGTTCCGGCCTGATGCCTGCCGACAGCGCGAACTCAGTTCGGGGCAAGACGGCGATCGTTGGGGTTGGCGAGACGCGCTACTACAAGCGCGGCGGCTCGCCCGACCCCGAGTTCAAGATGACCCTGGAAGCGATCCTCCTCGCCGCGGAGGATGCCGGCATCCCGGTGACGCAAATCGATGGCTTCGCTTCCTACAGCAACGACCGCAACGATCCGGCGCGCCTTGCGACCGCGCTGGGGCTGCCGCGACTGAGCCTCAGCAACATGTTCTGGGGTGGGGGTGGAGGCGGAGGTTCGGGGGCCGTCGCCAACGCAGCGGCTGCGATCGCGGCCGGCTACGCCGACTACGTCGTGGTGTACCGAGGCCTCGCCCAGGGGCAGTTCGGCCGTTTCGGGCAGGGCCCGCGGGCGGCGACCGTGCCGGGAGGAGGGGCGTTCACAGTCCCCTACGGTCTTATGTCGCCCGCGCAGACGTTCGCGATGCGAGTGCGGCGTTTCATGCACGAACACGACATCGGTCACGATGCCCTGCGTGCCATAGCCCGCGCGAGCTATGAACACGCCCAGCTGAACCCGCGGGCGATCATGCACGGCCGCGAATTGAGCGACGACGACTACGACAACTCGCGCTGGATCATCGAACCTTTCCGGCTGTTCGACTGCTGCCTGGAGAACGACGGCGCCGCGGCCGTCATCCTCACCTCGGCCGAGCGGGCACGGGACCTTCGCCAGCGGCCGGCCTACCTCCTAGCAGCGGCACAGGGCTCGGACTTTCGGCAGGCTGCCACGGCTCACAACGCGCCGGACTACGCAACTTCCAACTTCAAGACGCTTGCCCCACGCCTTTACGCGATGGCCGGGCTTGGCCCAGGCGAGGTCGACGTGCTGCAGAGCTACGAGAACTTCACCGGCGGGGTGATGATGAGCATCGTCGAGCATAGCTTCTGTCAGCCGGATGAGGTGAACGACTTCTTCACGGTGAAGAACTTCTCCGCGTTTGGCGGCCGGCTGCCGCTCAACACGAGCGGCGGCAATCTTGCCGAGTGCTACATGCACGGTCTCGAACTCGTCACCGAAGCGGTGCGGCAGGTGCGGGGCACAAGCACGGCGCAGGTTCCCAGCGTGAACGTATCGATGGTCACCTCGGGCCCGATGGTGCAGCCTGTCAGCGACCTCATCCTGGCAGCTGAGCGGAACTGACCGGAGATGGCCATCGACAGGCCAGCCGACCCCAAGTACTACCTTCCCGAAGGCCTCCCCGCCCCGGCCGCCGCTCCCGATGGCCTCGGAGCCGAATTCTGGGACGCCACCCGCCGCCACGAACTCGTCGTCCAGCGATGCAGGGGCTGCGCGACCTTCCAGTGGGGGCCGGAGTGGATCTGCTACGCCTGCCACTCGTTCGACCTCGGATTCGAAGCGGTGGACGCTTCCGGACGCATCTACAGCTGGGAGCGGGCATGGTATCCGGTGCATCCAGTTTTGCAGCAGGCGGTACCTTACATCGTCGTGCTCGTCGAACTTCCGCACGCAGGCAACATCCGGATGGTCGGCAACCTCCTCGGCGACCCTGAACAGGCGGTGCAGATTGGAGCGCCGGTCGAAGCGGTGTTCGAGGACCACGATGGCACCGCCCCCCACACGCTCGTTCACTGGCGCACAATCCCAGGGCCGGGATGACTGAGCCCGATCCTCGCCCCCGCTACAGCGCCGAATCTTTACGCGTCTTCACCGCGGCTGTTTTCGAGCGACTCGGCGTGCCGAGCGCCGACGCGGAGACCGCCGCCGAGGTGCTCATCGATGCGGATCTGGCCGGGATTGAATCCCACGGAATCGCGCATCTGCCGTGGCACAGCGGCTACGCGCCTGGCCTCAAGCGCGGGTTGGTGAACCCGAAGCCTGCAGTCAAGATTCTCCGAGACAGCCCGGTCGCCGCGACGTGGGACGGAGATGCCGGACTTGGCGTAGTCGTGGCCAAGCACGCGATGGACGCCTGCATCGCTAAAGCAACGGCTACCGGCATCGGCATGATCGCGGTGACGAACGGACGCCACTTCGGCGCTGCGGGCTACTACGCCCACATGGCCGCCCGGGGCGACTGCATCGGCATGGCGATGTGCAACGTCCCGCCGCTCGCGGTCGCTGGCGGCGGACTCGACCGGGTGTTCGGCACAAACCCCATCGCTATGGCCGCGCCCGTGGCCGGCGACCACGCCTTCCTGCTCGACATAGCGACGACGACGGTCGCGGGGGGCAAGCTGGAGATTGCGCTGCGGCAGGGCCATGCCATCCCACGCGGGTGGGCGGTCGATGCCGACGGAAACGACAGCGACGATCCGTCCATCCTGCGCAAGGGCGGCGCGTTACTGCCCCTTGGCTCGTACATGGAGACGAGCGCCCACAAAGGCTACGGCCTTGGGCTGATGGTGGACATTCTCTCTGGGGTGCTGCCGGGTATGGGCTCGGCCCTCTTCTCGGACCGGCAGACGCTTGTTCAGGGCCAATGGTTCGCGGCCTGGCGGATCGACGCGTTTCGCGATCTGTCCGAATTCAAAGCAGACATGAAGCGGATGGTCGACCACATCCGGGCAACGCGGCCGGGGCCGGGCCGGGACGCGGTCCTGATCCCCGGCGACCCCGAGGCAGCGAAACGGGCCGTCAACAGCCAGATTGGAATCCCTCTTGATGCTGAGAGCGTGGCACAGCTTACGGCCCTCGGCGAAGAGCTGGCGGTGGAGTTTCCGAAGGCAATCGCCTGACGCTTCAGCGATACACGGGCTGTCCGGACGAGCCCGATCCGCCCCGCACTGCGCGAAGATCGGCGGCTGCCCCTGCTGCGATGGAGCCGATATCGCCGCTAACGGTGATCATCCTGTATCCGGCCTCGGCGTGTTTGGCGGCGAGAGTGGCGTTTGCGTGGATGCCGGCGATGACTCCGTGCCGGGCGCACCCTTCGGCGATGCGAATACGCGCTTCTTCGAACGCCCCGCCGTTGTCCATCCGCGGCGCCTGGCCAAGGGTAATGCTGAGGTCGGCGGGGCCCACGTAGACGGCATCGATGCCCGGGACGGAGAGGATGTCATCGAGGCGCTCGACCGCCTGGCGAGTCTCGATCATGGGGATGCAGGCGACCTGGTTGTTCGCATCGCCGAAGTAGTCGGAGCCGGCGTAGTAGGCGGCCCGCGTTGGACCGTAGCTGCGCGACCCGAGGGGGAAGTAGCGGCAGGCGGCGACCGCCTGCAGCGCCTCCTCGACGCTGTTGACCATCGGGATGATCACACCCAGCGCGCCCGCATCGAGAACCTTGCCGATGATGCCGAACTCGTTCCAGGGCACGCGGACGAAGGGGATCGTGTCGGTGGATCCGATCGCCTGCAGCATGGTGAGTGCGACCTGGTAGTCGATGACTCCGTGCTGCATGTCGATACAGAGCCAGTCGAACCCCTGGTGAGCCATAACTTCTGCCGAAAACGAGGACGGCACGGAGAGCCAGGCTCCGTGGGTCACTTCTCCGCGGCCCCATTTGCTCTTGACGGTGTTTTCTCGCATGACGGCCTCCGCTGTGACTGGAGGCATCGGGCCCGCGGCGACGGGCGCAGGCCTCCGGGTAGCGGGACGATCCTACAGGCTTGGTGCCGCGTTGGCGCTTCGCGAGCCGCACCGCGCTGCCGCCTTGTGCCGGAGAGTCAACGGTCGGCGCCACGGCTGACCCTTCGCGCCGAGCGGCGACGGAAACGTCCTAGACGAGGGCGGGAACGCCTACACGGACGGTGGGGATCGCGCTCGGGGAGAAAAATGCGACCACAGCCCCGCCCTGGAGAAGGCTCGAGACGAAGACGCTGCCTTCGGGCACGCGTTCCGTAACGGTCGCGCGGGCGCGGATTGTGTGCGAGCCGTCTGAGAGTTCGACTTCGGTTTCATCGCTGATCCCGAAGCGTGCTGCATCTGCTTCCGAGACCTGGATGTGGTCGTAGCGATGCAGCTTGTCGGCGTCGGGGTGGCGCAGAGCGGCCGCATCGGACGCGGTGTAAAGGTCGCGGCCCGTGATGACGCGAAGTCCGGTGTCGACGACCGCAGCTGGAGCGACTGGCACTGCGGCCGCCTTGCCGCTGGAGGGCACCAGGAGGCGGACGCCTTCGCCGATGATCAGGTCGTAGGCGGGCTGGTAGGCCGGGTTGGCCCGCGCTATTTCGCCGAGCGCCTGGTCGGCGTTGGCAGGGAGCTCAAGTCCGAGTTGCTTTCCAAGCGCCTGCAGCGCGTCGATGCAGGCGACGGCGTCGCCGTCGGGTTCGATAGCCCCGCTGAGGCGCTGGACACGGAAGTCGCCCTGCGTGTAGGTGCCGGCGGTCGCGTAGGGCCGACCTTCGGCGATGACGACGGCGGCGCCCTTCGCCGTTTGGTGGAGCACGTTGTCGATCACCACGACAGTTTCAATGGCAGCGATGGCCTGGAGGGCACCTGGAAGGCGCATCGTGGGGTCGTCGCGGACAACCAACAGGCCCGCGAGTCCGGCCAACGGATCGGCTCTGCCCTCGGAAGCGACACCCATGTCGAGCAGGCCGTGGATGTTCACTTCAGGCGGCAGCACGACCAGGTGTTGGCTTGCTTCGGCCCCGAATAGCGCGATTGCGAGGTTCGCGGCGCCCGCGCTCATCGAGCCCGCCTGGGCGGCACTGACCGGATTGGGCGCGCAGATGACCATCGTCTCATCCCTGGGGGCTCCCGCCAGGATCGCGGCCGCCTCCGCCACCTCCGGGGAGGCGCTGTCGCCGCCGGCCACGGCGTCGGCCAGCGCCGCCGCCATCTGGCCTTCTTCGCTTCCGGGCGGGCGGAGCCACGATGCAGCGAAATCGACGAGCTCGCTGCGGAGCGCGCTTATCACGATGAGTTTCGCTCCATGGTGCACCACCGCATCTTTGACCCGGACGCTGGCGACGTTGTGACTCTCTTCGAGGTCATCGGCCACGACCACGATCGCCTTCGCAATGGGAATGCTCGTCATCGAAGAAGCCATCCGCCAGGTGCCGAATCGGGCCTCGAGCGCACCTTTGCTGGCGCGGATGACGGGGCCGAGGGAGCTATCGGCGCCTTCCCGGAAGGCTTCGCGCGCGATCCTGGCCGCCAGCCAGGCCTCTTCGTTGGTCGCGTTGCCGCCCACGAGGACGCCAACCCTTCCCCGGGCGGCCGCGGCCTTGAGCGCCGCCGCTGCTTCGGCTATCGCTTCCGCGAGGCCCACCGGAGCATGGACCTCGCCCCGGCGCACGAGATGCTTGCCGAGCCGCTCCCGTGGTTTGAGCGAATCGTAGTGATAGCGCCCACGGACGCAGATCTGGTCGCCGCTGAACGGATTGCCGTCGCCGGGACGGACGATCACCCCGCGACCGTCTTTCGAGCCGATCTTGATGCTGCAGCCGACCGCGCAGGAGTCACAGGTGGTCGTGGTCCAGGAATCCGGCTTGGCGACCCACTTGTTCGGATGCTCCATGAGCGCGGCAGTGGGGCAGACGTCGATGCAGGCGCCGCTGAAGTCACAATTGCTCTCGTGGATCGGTCCGCCGGCGCCGAAGGCGATGCGGGTGTCCCAGCCTTTGCCACCAAGAGTGATCGCGCCGGTATGTCGCTTCTCTTCACAGGCGCGCTGGCAACGCGTGCAGATGATGCACATCTGGGGGTCGAACTCCATGTATGGGTTCGCGCGGTCGGGCGGCGGCTGGAGCGCCTGATAGAACGATCGCTCTTCGCCCACCCATGGCTCGTACCCGGACATGCCGACCATCTCACACGTGGCCTGCAATTCGCAGCGGTAATTCTTCGAACATGTCAGGCAGCGATGGGTGACGACGTCATCGCGAAGGCAGATGTCGCCCGGGTGACAGTGTTCGCGGCGGTGGCAGGTGAGGCAACGGTCGCTGTGGTTGGCGAGGATGATCGAAAGGACCGCCTTGCGAGCTTCCTTCACCTCGTCGGTGGTGGTTGCCACCACCATCCCGTCCTGGACGACAGCGGTGCAACTGAGCTGGAGGCCGGGAGGACCTTCGATGTCGACGAGGCAGGAGCGACAGCCGGCGTACGGCTTCAGGCCGTCGATGTAGCAAAGGCTCGAGGTGTAGAAGCCGTTCTTTCGCAGGACTTCGACCAGCGGGGCCCCGGCCGGAGCTTCGACGGACCGGCCGTCGACGGTGAGCGTCGCCATCGTGCGCCTACAGCCGGTGGAAGTCGGCGTCGGGGGCTGGCGCCTTCATGCCGTTGGGATAGGTGTCGTCGTGGCCCGCGAGGAAGGTCTGTGCGACGCCGGTGAGAGCGTGCTTGTCGCGATACATCTCGTCGAAGTTGTAGACGGCGTCGTCGAGCGGGCCGCCAGGCTGGATGGCCTCGTAGGGGCAGGCCTCGGTACAGAGCCCGCAGTACATACAGATACGGAAGTCAATTTCGTAGCGGTCGATGTTGCGTCGGCCTTCGGCATCCTGGCTCGTGGCGACCAGAATGCAGCCGTCGGGGCAGGCCTGGGCGCAGGTGCTGCAGCCGGTGCAGCGTTCTTCGAACCAAAGGAGGTTCGTGCGCGCGTACACCGGGATCGCCCGCGTTTCTTCCGGGTACTGGATGGTCGCGACAGGCCGGAACATGCTCCTCAGGGTGAGGCCCATGCCCTTTGCAATGCCCGTCCCGTAAGCCATCTGTCCTCCGCCGCCGCGAAGCTCGCGTCCTCGAGCGTTCAGCGCACCGAGTCTAGCAAAGGGGCATTGTGAATACAAACACGAATGCTGCGCGGGGCGGCGCAAGCCCTACGCCTGGTTGCGGCGGATCCAGACGCGCTGCACCATCACCGTTTCGCTGACGGCGGCGGCCTCGTCCATCGGAGAAGTCCCGCGGGGAGCGGCCTCCCGGCCCCGGGTCCGCCTGGGACGGGGGCGGATGGCCGACACGGCCTGGCGCGAGGCCTGCGTCGCGAGGTACTTGCCGGCG
Organism: Tepidiformaceae bacterium; assembly: GCA_041488155.1. GTDB lineage: Bacteria > Chloroflexota > Dehalococcoidia > Tepidiformales > Tepidiformaceae > JBGPOS01. The sequence goes on along the minus strand of JBGPOS010000022.1, from coordinate 41,914 downwards.
AGGCCAACGCCGATCTGCAGCGCCGTGCCGATCGCCAGCGCGGTCGCAGCCTTCCTCACGGGCGCTGGGAGGCCAGTCCGTACCGCGACCAAGTCGCGGGGCGGCTGGTGAACCTCAGCAGGGGTCATCGACCGGAGGGCAGCGAGGAACATACCGCAACGCCGACAGTAATTGTCCTCGGCGTCGTAGGAGGCGGCACAGTCAGGGCAGGCGAACAAGTCAGCGCTCATTGGCACGCATTAAACCACAGGCTAAGGCTTATGGTATTCAACTCTGTCCCGTCAGGATCAGGTCGACCTCGGCGGTCAGGTCGAGCGGCCTTTCCGGGGGGATAGCGAGGCGACCCGCGGAGATAGCGCGGAGTGTCTCGACAAGGAACGGCCGCTCTCGTTCTAGCCCGCGGCGGCGGATATCCCGGTATAGCCCAGTTTCCTGGAGATCCACTACGTCCATCTTGGCCGAGTCGGCCTCGAACTGCCGCCACTCGGGTTCGTTCGAGGCTTCGCGGATGCCATAGCGACAGAAACTCACGGTCGGGCCGCGATCAACGTCGCCGGTGACGACATTCATCATGCAACCCGATTGAGTGCCGCCGGTGCGCATGAGCTGCGCAATAACTTCCTGGTAGGTTCCGACTGGCCCATCTGGCAGCGCGGGGTGGTCGTTGATGAGCCGGTAGTGGCCGTAGAGCGGTTCCGTGGCGATGAGCATGTAACCGAACAGCACCCCGAGTTCGAAGCGGTAGGGGCGCAGCAGCGCGCCGACGGTGGAGTCGTATTCGAGCCTCCAGCCCGGCAAGGGCTCGCCGGGGCGCGAGAGTTTTCCGCCCCGCTCCTTACGAAAGGCCACAGACGACAGGGTCTCGATCGGGATGCCTCTGGCCTCCACGAAGTCTATCAGCCGGTCCGTCGGTTCGGCTTCACCCCGCGTGCGGTTGACGAAAACGACCGCGATTTCCATCGCAAGGCCGCGCTCAATGGATTTCACGGCGTACTCGAGGGCGCCGAACGAACCCGGGCCCCGGCCGGTGGTCAGCCAGGCTATACGCAATGGGCTGCCCGCGGGCACTCAGTCTTCCTCGGCGCCGTACTCGGTTTCAGCTTCGCGCAACTCAACCTCGTCGTCGTCGAGACGCGCGCGAATGGTGCGCACACGAAGTTCAGCAGACTCGAGGATGGCGCGCAGCCGGTCGACGAGCTCCGCACCCTGTTCGTAGAGCTTGAGCGAGTCTTCGAGGCCGAGGTTTCCCTGCTCGAGCCGCCGGGCCTTCTCTTCGAGCGCCGCGAAGAGCTCGTCGAACGACTCCTCCGCCACCGCTAGCTGACCTCCGCCCAGAACGCGCCATCAGCGACCGAAATCGCGAGCCGGTCGCCGCCCTTCACCTTGCGCGCGCTGTTGACGACTTTGTGGGTCCTGGCCTGTTCAACGATTGCGAAACCTCGCTGCAGCGTGGCCCGCGGGTCGAGGGCCGCGACCTGGGCGCCTGCGCGTTCGAAACGGGCCCGGTCGGCTGCGCAGTGTCGCTCAAGCGAGGTCTGCAACGCGCGGAGGAGTCGCGATACGTCTTGGGCGCGAACGGCCGCGTCCGGGCTGTGCCGCCGGAGCCGGGCGATGGCGGCGCCAGTCCGGGATGCTTCGAGGCCGATCGCCCCGGCGGCGGCCGACGACATCGCCCGATCGAAAGCATGAAGCCGGCGTCTAATCTCGGTTATGTTCGGCGTACTCCGTTCGGCCGCTGCGCTCGGCGTGGGCGCACGGAGGTCGGCAACGTAGTCGGCGATGGTCTCATCGGTTTCATGGCCGATTCCGGCAACCACCGGCACGGGGAAGGCGAAGATGGCGCGGGCTACGCGCTCATCGTTGAAGGCAACCAGGTCCTCGGCGCTCCCCCCGCCACGCGCGACGATCGCGAGATCGAGTGCAGATTCGGCAGCGAGAGCCCGGAGGGCGGCAACAACCTGGCCGGCCGCCTGCTCGCCCTGCACCATGGCCGGGGCGAACACCACGGAGGCGAGAGGCCAGCGCCGGGCGAGGACGTTCTTGATGTCCTGCAGCGCGGCGCCTGTGGGCGAAGTCACCAGTCCTATGCAGCGAGGAAACCGCGGGAGCGGGCGCTTGCGGCCTGGGTCGAAAAGGCCTTCCTTGTCGAGCCGCTCCTTGAGTTCTTCGAAGCGGGCGCTGAGGATGCCGACGCCCTCCGGGCGCACGAAGTCACAGACGAATTGGAGTTCGCCACGTTGGGGGTACACGGAGATTCGGCCGTGGGCGAGGATGCGGTCTCCGTCGTGGAGTTGAAGTCCAGGCATGTTGCTCTGGAACAACACGGCGCGCAGCACGGCGGCGGGATCCTTGAGCGAGAAATAGCGGTGTCCGGTCTGCGAACGGGAGTAGTTGGAGACCTCGCCGACGATCCACAGGTCGGAAAAGATTTCGCTGCTCTCCAGCACCTCGCGGAGGTAGCCGACGACCACCGAAACGGGCAGTGCCTGCTGCATCTATCCCACCCGCTCGATGTACGCCCCGGAGTCGGTGTTGACTTTGATCCGCGTCCCCTCTTCCACGAAGAGGGGCACGTTGACTATCAGGCCGGTCTCCATTTTCGCTGGCTTCGTCCCGCCTGTGGCCGTGTCGCCTTTGAATCCAGGCTCAGTCTCCACGACCGTCAACTCGACTGAGAGAGGGAGCTCGACTCCTATCACTTCTTCGCCGTACAGGACGAGCTCGCAGTTGTCGTTCTCCTTGAGGAACTTGTTAGCGTCGCCAACCTTCTCGGCGCTCACCGGAATCTGCTCGTAGTTCTCGGTGTTCATGAAGTAGTAGAACTGATCGTCGTTGTAGAGGTACTGCATTTCGCGCCGTTCGACCCGCGCGCGGGGGAACTTGGTCCCTGCCTGGAAGGTCTGCTCGATGATCGAGCCACTACGGACATCGCGAAGCCTTATCCGCACCTGTGCGGAGCCGCGGCCGGTCTTGATGTGGCTGTAGTCCAGGATAGAGAAGAGCTTTCCATCGAGTTCGATGGTCGCGCCTTTCTTCAGTTCGCCGGTCGAGATCAAGGTTGCACTCCTGCGGGTACCAGTTTAGTGGCGTGACTCAACACCCGGGCGTGGCCGTTCTCGAGGACGACGACATCTTCGATGCGAACGCCACCCCACCCAGGGAGATAGATCCCGGGTTCGATTGTGAAGACCATACCTTCTTCGAGGGTATCCTCCGACGAGAGCCCCAGGTGGGGCGCCTCGTGGACCTGGAGCCCGACGCCGTGGCCGAGGCCGTGCCCGAAGCGGTCGCCAAAGCCCTTCGCCGCTATTACGTCGGCCGCCAGGTGATGGGCGGCGACGCCGCTCATCCCCGGCTCTACTCCTTCGATGGCTGCACGCTGCGCCTCGAAAACGATCGTGTAAATCTCATTGAAACGGGGGGTGCGGTCGCCAACGACAACGGTCCGCGTGAGGTCGCTGCAGTAACCCTGGTACTGAGCTCCCATGTCGATCACAACTGGCTGACCGCAGCCGATGGCTTCAGGGCGTGGGCTTGCGTGGGGCATCGCTCCCCAGGCCCCACCGGCGACGATCGTCTCGAAAGAAACGCTCTCGGCGCCGAGGTCCCGCACGGCGCGTTCGACGGCAAGCGCTACTTCCTCCTCGGTCTCCGCGCCCGTCAGGGCGGCGGCTACGCGTTCAAAGGCAGCATCGCCGACACCGATCGCGCGCTGGATCAAGGCCATCTCATCGGGAGACTTATGGCGTCTCATGTCTTCGACAATCGGCGGCGCGGGGACCAACTCCGGGCGATCGAGCGAAGCCATATCGGCGATCGTCTTCTGCATCGCCGCGAACTCTCCGTAGCTCAAATCCGCTCCAGAGAGTCCCAGCTTCTTACCGCCGAGACCCCCGAGGCTGATCAACCGGGGTAGCCAAGATTTCTGCCTGCCGGTGACCGGCAAGATCTCGAATCCGAGGGGGCGGGCCTCTCGTTCGGCTTGTTCGACGTAGCGGAAGTCGACCGCCAGGACCGCGTGGTTGGCGGTGACGAGGACGTATCCTGTCGAGCCCGTGAACCCCGAGACGTAACGGCGGTTCTGGGAGTGTTTCCCGAACACATCGTCGACCGGGCACGAGATGTAGAGGCCATCCAGGGCTGCTTCGGCGAGGGCCGCGCGCACCAGAGTCAAGCGGTCGGGCATTGATTGGGTCTCCGGAAGGCGGTGCGGTCCGGTTAGCGGACGGCAGCGCGCAGATGGTCGAGCAGCAAGTTGACCGCCGTAGTGTACCCCGCGCGTCCGAGCCCGGTCACCTGACCGATGCACACCGCCGAGATGAGCGAGACGTGACGAAACTCCTCACGGGCATGCGTGTTGGAGATGTGCACTTCGACAGCCGGGAGCTGCACCGCTTCGATTGCATCGCGGAGGGCGACGGAAGTGTGTGTGTAGGCTCCGGCGTTGATGACGATGCCGTCGGCGAGCTTGCGTTGTTCGTGGAGAAAGTCAATCAGGGCGCCTTCGTGGTTGCTCTGGTAGCAGAGCACCGAGGCGCCGCGCGCGTTGGCGGCGGCGGCCACCTCGGCTTCGATGTCGAGCAGCGTCAATGTGCCGTAGACGGCGGGGTTGCGCTCACCTAGCAGGTTGAGGTTAGGCCCATGGACCAGGAGGAGGACTGGCGCAGCGCGGCTCATCCGGCGGCCTTTCTGCGGCGGCGAGGCGACTCCAGGGCCTGTTCGGCGAGCTTCTCCCAGGCAGAGGCACTGACCTCGGCCTGCCGGGCCTGGCTGACATGGGTGTAGATCTGCGTCGTGTTGGCCGAACTGTGGCCGAGCAGGTCCTGGACGATTCGCAGGTCGGCGCCACCGTCGAGCAGGTGCGTAGCGAACGAGTGACGCAGGAGGTGAGGGTGGAGATCCTGGGAGATGCCTGCAGCCACAGCGTGGTGCTTGATAAGCATCTGGACGGCCCTCACGGACAGCCTCCTCCCGAAGCGATTGAGGAAGAGGGCGGCTTCGCGCGGGCCGGTGAGCTCTGGGCGGCCCTTCTCCAGGTAGGCTTCAAGCGCTTCAGCGGCCGGGTTGCCGAAGACTACCACGCGTTCTTTCGCCCCCTTGCCCCGGATGATGGCCGAGGCTTCTTCGAGATCGATCTGGCCCGCATCGAGCCCGACCAGCTCCGAGATCCGCAGACCGGCGCCGTAGAGCAGCTCCAGCATGGCCCGGTCTCGCAAGCCAGCAGGTCGCGAAGGGTCAGGGGCGCGGAGGAGCGCATCGAGGACTGCCGGGTCGACGACCTTGGGCAGTCGCTTCGGGCGTTTGGGCAGGGCGACTCCGTAGAGCAGGTCACGGTCAGTGGCCCCTTCTTGCAGCAGATAGCGATAGAACCCGTGCACCGTGCTGGTGCGACGCGTGACAGAGGCCGGGACGATGCCTCGTTCGCGCAGGCCTCCGAGGTACGTTCGGAAGGCCTGGCGGTTAATCGACAGGGGATCGACCCCTGCCTGGGCGCAGTAGGCAAGGAAGTGACCAATGTCGTTGCGGTAGTTGCGGATGGTGTAGGCGGACCGGTTGCCGACGGCGGCGAGTTCGCGCAGGTACGCCTCGAGATAGGCTTCGGCGGTCCGGTGCGGGGCACTAACCATAAGCTTCACGATACGGTTAAGAACGGATAGAGGCGACGATCTTCCGGGTCTGGAAGAACGAACGGGCTATCAGGCGACAGGCTCTCTCAACTCGCTCTGCGTGCCCGCGCGGCATTCACCCGGCGCGATGCGAAAGCGGCCTTGCCGCGGGCGCTGCGCTCAAGGAGCTTCGCGTTGGCGGCGGCGCGGGCTTCGGCTGTCCTGGCCGCCGTGATCTTGCCAGGTTCTAGGCTGTTGGTGGTGTAGCTGCAGTTGGGATAGTTCCAGCAGGCGAAGAACGTCCCGCGCCGGGCACGCTTTTCGACGAGCTGCCCGTTCTCGGGCTCTTCGGGGCAGGCCACCCCGACAGGAACCCCTGAGCGAAAATCGCATTTCTTGCGGCCTTCGCGGTTCGTGCAGTCGAGGTAGGGGCCATACGGCCCGGTCTTTTCTACGGTCGCGGAGCCGCACTTCGGACACGGGTAGATGGTGCGGACCGGTTCTTTGACTGCCACCGGCCTGCCCTGCGAATCCATCGGCATGATGTTCCGGCACTCCGGAAAGCGCGGGCAGCCGAAAAACTTCCCGTTTCGGCCCCACTTGATGACCATGTTGGCTTCTCCGCAGACGCTGCAACGGATGTCCGTTTCTTCCTGCTGTTTCGGCGCTTCGCCTTTGGCCCGTTCATAGTCGGGCTCGAAGGCACTCCAGAAGTCCTTCATGACTCCGAGGTAGTTGCGGCGGCCTTCGGCGATGTCGTCGAGCTCTTCCTCCATCTCGCCGGTGAAGCCAACGCTGACGTACTTGTTGAGGTGGGCGACGAGCATGTCGTTCACGAGGAAGCCGAGTTCGAGTGGGACGAGAGCTCGCCCTTCCTTTTTCACGTACTCGCGCTTCTGCACGGTCTGGACGATGGTCGCGTACGTGCTTGGCCGGCCGATGCCCTTTTCCTCGAGCGCTTTCACAAGCGAGGCCTCGGTGTAGCGCGGCGGCGGTTCCGTGAAGTGCTGCCTGGGCTCGACGTTTCGTCGCGAAAGCGCTTCACCCTCGGCGAGTTCAGGCAGGGAGGCCTCGGCGTCCTCGTCCTCGGTCGAGTCGCGGTCGTTGGCCTCAGCGCCGTAGACCGCGAGATGCCCCGGGAAGAGGAGGTGCTGGGCGCCCGCGCGGAACGTGCCGTGGAGTGTCGGGACGAGTGGGGCGCTCGCCCCTAGATTGTCGCCAGCTGAACCGTGCTCGCGAGCCTCCATCTCCGCGACGACGGTCGCGAAGCGCGCGTCTGTCATCTGGCTCGCCATGAATCGCTGCCAGATGAGGGTATAGACACGCAGTTGGTCGCGGTCGAGGACGTGCCGCAGGCTGTCGGGCGTGCGGGCGGCGCCTGTCGGCCGGATGGCTTCGTGGGCTTCCTGGGCACCGCGCGTCTGAGTGCGGTACACCCGTTCCTTGGCGGGCACGTAGCCGGGGCCCCAGCGGCCGGCGATGTACCGCCGCGCTTCTCCGCGAGCAACCGGCGAGATGCTGAAAGAGTCTGTGCGCATGTAGGTGATGAGACCTACGGGCCCTTCTCCGGGCAGCGCCACGCCTTCGTAGAGCTGCTGGGCGACTGCCATGGCCCGCGAGGCGCCTATTCCCAGACGGTTGTTCGCCGCCTGCTGGAAGGTGCTCGTCGTGAACGGCGGGACGGGCGACTTCGCCCGCTCGCCCTTCTTCACGCTCGCAACCGTGAACGCCGAACGGTTGAACGCCTCAACCAATTCGCCAGCGGCGCTCGCGTCGGGGATGTTCGGCTTGCCGCGTTGCCCAGGGACCCGGACAAGCTCGGCTGTGAACTGCTCCGCCCCCTTCGCCAGCAGGGCGTGAATCGTCCAGTACTCCTGGGCGGCGAAATCCCCGATCTCGCGCTCACGCTCCACGATCAGGCGCAGAGCAACGCTCTGGACGCGGCCGGCGCTCGCGCTGCGGCTCACCTTCCCCTGGACAAACCAGGTCAGGGGGAAGCCGATGAGGCGGTCGAGCACGCGACGGGTCTGCTGGGCATCGACGAGGTCCATGTTGAGCTTCGCGGGGTGGCGGAACGCCTCTTCGATGGCCGGCCGGGTTATTTCATGGAACACGACCCGCTGTGTCTTTTCGGCAGGTATGGCGGCGGCCTCCTGGATGTGCCAGGAGATAGCTTCGCCCTCGCGGTCGGGGTCGGTGGAGAGGTAGACGCGGCTCGCCTCCTTCGCTGCCTCGGCGATTTCGTTGATCACCGACGTTTTGTCCACGCCGCGCTTCTTGTCCTTCACGATGACGTATTTTGGCCGGAAGGTTTCGAAGTCTTCGACGCCGTAGCCATAGTTGGGCAGATCGCGGACGTGCCCGACCGAGGCGATTACGCGGTACTCCGAGCCGAGGATGTTTTCGACGGTCCGGGCTTTTGCCGGAGACTCCACGATTACAAGATTCGGAGCCTTTCGACCGCGGCGCGGGTTGGCGCCATTCGCCGGCAACCGCGTTGCCGGACGGCGCGCTGCTGTTGTCGATGTCGCCGCGGCGGCGCTGCGACGCGCCGGCTTTCGAGCAGTGGGTGTTGCCAAGTCGCCTGTTGCCTCTTCTTGTTATCGCCTGGGCCAGTCGTCTGAGCCACTCGTCCGAAGGTAGTAATACTCCCGGAGATCTGTCGAGCTACTACCGTGGCTGACCGGGGAGCTATGGGTCAAGCTCTGGTGTACATCATGGGGTGCGCCTGGCGGACGAGGCCCTGGAGTTCCATGACCTGGAGGGCGCCGCTTACCGAAGCGATGGGCTCGCCCGACTGGCGTGCTATCTCGTCGACGTGGACGGGTTCGTCGCCGAGGCAGCGCAGCAGCTTCCCTTCCTCGGCGGACGCGGCAACGCGCAGAGCGACGGGCGTCTCTCGCGCTGGTTGGGCACGGTCGAGTGGGATCTGGCCGGCTGCGGTCAGCAGGTTGAGCTCCTCACAGAGTTGTCCCGGCGTTGCGACGAGGCGGGCTGTGTTCTCGCGGATAAGCTGGTTTGTTCCTTCGCTCTGCCGCGAGAAGATGCTACCCGGAACAGCGAATACGTCGCGGCCCTGTTCAAAGGCCCAGTTGGCCGTGTGCAGGGCCCCGCTCCCTTCGCCGGCCTCTACGAGGAGGGTCGCCCGCGCCAGCCCGGAGAGTATCCGGTTGCGCCGAGGGAAGTAGTCGGGTCGGGCCGGGATTCCGACAGGGTATTCGCTGACGAGGCAGCCTTGCTCAAGGATTCGGTCGGCCAGTCCTGCGTTCTCCCGCGGGTATACCTGGTCGATTCCGCCGGCGAGGACCGCCGCTGTCGGCGCTCCGTTCTCTAACGCGACGCGATGGGCGATGGCGTCTACACCACGGGCGAGGCCGCTGATGATGGCCACCCCGGCTTTGGCCAGCGCTTCACAGAAGTACTCGGCCGCCTGGCGGCCGTAGGGGGTCACCCGGCGGGTACCGACCACGGCGACAGCCTGGTCGAAGGATGGTCCGAGCTTCCCGCGTACGAAGACGACGGGAGGGCTCTGCGGGATCTCCCGCAGAGAGTTCGGGTAATCCTCGTCGAGCCATGTGTAGGCTCGGGCGGCATGCTTCTCGAGGGCCTCGAGTTCGCGGCCGGCGTCGAAGGTCGCGCGGGCCCTGGTCACGGCGCGGACGTACTGGGCGTCGAGGCCGGCCTTCGCGACCGCCTCTACCGGCGCCTCCCAGGCAGCGCGGATGTCGCCGAACCGCGCGAGTAACAGCGCGAAATTGGTGCTGCCGAGCCCCGCGCGCCGCAACGCCAGCCAGTAGGGCAGATCAGGATGTCCGTCCATCCGGGGCACTCTACCAGCGCTACGTGCACGGTGGAACTAGATCACTGGCCAGTCGGTGCGGCCTCGGGCGCCTCTTCGCGGACGCGTGCTACCCGCACTCGCTTCACGCGGCGGCCGGACATGCTAAGGACGCGAAGGGTAAGGCCTCGGACGGTCGCTTCATCGCCGACCGCGGGCAGTCGCTCGAGCGCGTGGATGAGAAAACCGCCTACCGTATCGAAGTCCTCTGAGTCGACTTCGAATCCGAAGAGATCCTCGAGCACTCCGGTGGGCATCCCTGCATCGAGGACGACCTCATCATCTGAGATCACGTCCATGGCGGGCTTGGCGACGTCGTATTCGTCCTCGATTTCACCCACGATCTCTTCGAGGAGGTCTTCGATTGTCACGAGACCAGCGGTCCCGCCATATTCGTCTACGACAATCGCCATGTGCGTGCGCGTGCCGCGCATCTCGGTCAGGAGTTGGTCGAGGCGCTTGGATTCAGGGATAAACACGGGCTCGCGGAGGATCTCCTGCAACTGGCGTTTGCCGCCGCCGTTCAACACCGCGCGCAGCAGATCCTTGGCGTAGACGATGCCGACGATGTCATCGATGTTCTCCCGGTAAACGGGCACGCGGCTGAAGCCCCGCTCGTTCACGATACCCGCCACGGCCGAAATGCTGTCGCTCACCTCCGCAGCGACGATGTCGATGCGAGGGATCATGATCTCTCGCGCCGCTTTGTCTTCGAGGTCGATGATCCCGCGGATCATGCGACGCTCCTGCTCCTCTACCCCCCCGGTGGCCTCTTCTCTTTCGACCAGCGAGAGGATGTCGGTGGCGACATTGGGCGTGACCACCCGCAGAGAGCGAGCCACGATCCGGGACGGGAGGCCGAGGACGAAGGCAGGTACGGCGAAGAGGTAGCCGGTGACGCGTACCAGTCCGCTCAGTTGGATGGCTGTGTACTCGGGCTGTCTGGCGGCGACGAGGCCCACCGTCATCTCGAGGAAGGCGACGTACACGCCCCCCAGGACACCGATCCCGAATGCGCCGCGCAGGGCCCCGAAGGCGTGCGCCCCGAGGTAGGCAAACATTGCCACTACGAGGGCTGCGCAGAGCACTCGCGCTGAAGTGAGCGGACCGAGGAACTGGCGCGGCTGCTCTACCGAACCGGCGATCCGGCGGGCGCGTGGATCGCCGCGAGCGGCGAGCGCCTGGATTCGCACCTGGCTCGCCCGCTCGAGTGCGGTTTCCGCGGCCGCCACTACTGCGAGCACCGCGGACGCGCAGGCAATTGTCAAGATGGCGAGCAGCTGGCTCGTGTCCATTAGTCGGACGGGCGAGCGCGCCGGATCGGACGCGCCGGAACTCCGACCACGGTCACGCCGGCAGGCACGTCCTGGGTGACCACGGCCCCCGCGCCAGTCGAGGCGCCATCGCCGACGGTCACCGGGGCCACGAGCATGGTGTCGCAGCCGATGAAAGCGTCCCTGCCGATGACCGTGCGGTGTTTCTTGACACCATCGAAGTTGCAGGTGACCGCGCCGGCGGCGAAGTTCGTGCCTTCGCCGACGTCGGCGTCGCCGATGTAGCTAAAGTGGTGCATCTTTACACCGCGGCCGATGACCGAGTTCTTCACTTCGCCGTAGTTGCCCAACTCGCAGTCGTCGCCCAGCACGGCGCCTTCGCGGAGATGGGCGAACGGGCCCACTGTGACGCGCTCGCCGATGGTCGAGTCTTCGACCACGGAAGACTGCACACGCGAGTCCCGGCCCACGACCGCATTGGCGAGCGTGGTGGAGGGACCGATGACCGCACCCCTTGAAACACGGGTAGAGCCGCGGAGGTGGCAGCCAGGGAGCAGGGTCACGTCTTCTTCGAGGCAGACAGCGGCATCGATGTAGGTCATCTCAGGATCGGCGATCGTGACACCGGCGAGCATATGGCGCTCAAGGATGCGCCCTCGCATGAGGCGTTCGGCGCGGGCGAGGCTGACGCGGTCATCGACGCCCATAGTGTCCCCGGGATCGGCTTCTATGGTAACCGCCGGTCGGCCCTGGTCGTAGGCCAATCGAGGCAGGAAGGTCAGGTAGTGCTCACCCTTCAGGCTCTGAGGGACGGCGCCTATGTACGCCCAGAGCCAGGAAGCGTCGAACGCGTACTGGCCGGCGTTGTTCTCAGCTGGACCGTCGGAGCCCCGGAAATCAGCAGCCTCGATGACCTGTGTTACGGCGCCCTGAGATTCACGCACGACCCGGCCGAGGCGCCCAGGATTGTCAAGTGTCGAAGTGACGAGTGCCATCGCCTTGCCGCTTGCCGCTTCCGTCAAGCGCGACAGCAGCGCGGTAGGGACCAGGGGGCAGTCGCCGTTCAGCACGACCACAATGTCGCAGCCGTCCAGCGCGCTGCGACAGCGGCCGACGGCGTCGGCGGTGCCGAGGAGCTCGGGCTGTTCGACGAATGTGATGTCCGGTGCCGCCAGTTCTTGCCGCACACGGTCGCTTTCGTGGCCGACGACGACCGCTATCCTCGCGGGGTTGAGGCCGCGGGCCGAATCGATGACGTGCGCGGCCATCGCTCTGCCGCACACGGGATGAAGCACCTTCGGCAGCGCGGAACGCATGCGCGTGCCCTTTCCCGCGGCAAGGACGATGACTCCGACGCCGGCGGGACTCATCGGGAGCTCCGGCGTGCGGCTCGGGGCCCGGGGTCGCCGCAGCCTGCCGGCCGGCAGGGGTGACGCCTCGAGGGGTCAAGGTCGGTACACATAATGGACGCAGGGCTGCGTCCGGGATTCATGCTAGGTAGCGGCCGAAAAGGCTGTCAAGGAGCGGATGCAAACTCGACACCGCTCCCGCTGCCTTCGTAGCATGCTTGGAAACGCTCATGGCTCACCCTCCCCGTACCTCCGACGACATCCGGGCGACCTTCGTACGCTTCTTCCAGGAGCGCGGCCATCTCCCCCTGCCGCCGTGGCCGCTCGTACCAATCGGCGACCCAACCTCGCTCTTCACCTCGGCGGGCATGCAGCAGTTCAAGCCGCAGTTCATGGGCGAGCAGGAGCCGGCGGCCGCGCGAGTCACCACCGTGCAACGAGTCTTTCGCACCACCGACATCGAAGAAGTTGGTGACCTCAGCCACTGCACCGCTTTCGAGATGCTTGGCAATTTCAGCTTCGGCGACTACTTCAAGCGTGAAGCCATCGCATTCGCCTGGGAGCTCCTGACGGAGGTCTACCAGATCCCGGGTGACCGCCTGCACGTAACCATCTTCTTGACTGACGACGAGGCCTACGGTTTCTGGCGCGAAGTGGGGGTCGAGGACTCGCACATCCACCGCTGCGACGAAGACAAGAACTACTGGTTCAGCTTCTCGGAAGGGGGCAGCGGTCCCTGCGGGCCGGACAGCGAGATCTACTTTGACCACTTCCCCGAACGAGGGCTCGAAGGCATCAACGTCGCCTATGACGACAAGCGCTTTCTCGAAATCTGGAACCTCGTCTTCATGCAGCTCTACCAGCACTCGGACGGCTCGCGCACGAAGCTGCCCGCCCAAAACATCGACACCGGTAGCGGCCTCGAACGGGTGGCGGCCGTCCTCCAGGGGAAACAGTCGGTCTTCGAAACGGACATCTTCCTCCCGATCCTTGAAGCGGCGTCGCGCGTGGTGGGCGTCGACTACTTCAAGGGCGTGACCGAGGAGCAGGCATACGCCATCCGGGCGATGTCGGAGCATTGCCGGGCCGCCACGATGCTGGTAGGGGACGGGGTGGTGCCGAGCAACGAAGGGCGAGGGTACGTCCTGCGCCGGGTGATCAGGCGGGCCATCTACTTCGCCCGGAAGGTGGGCGTGAGCGAACCGTTCACTGCCCGCCTCGTCGACGCGGCCATCGAGAAGCTGAAGGTGGGCTATCCCCACCTGGTTGAAAACCGGGACTTCATCCGGCGGGCGATCGTGGCCGAAGAGGAGCGCTTCCTGCGAACGCTGGCGGCAGGGTCGCATCGGTTGGAGGCGTTGCTCGAACGCAGATTGAGCGAATTCGTCTCCGCATCCGGCAGTGGCCCGGGAACCCCGCTCCCGCTGGCGACTGAAGCTGGCAGTGCCCCTGGCGCATTTTCATTACCGGTGGTGAGCGGCGAGGAGGCGTTCGCGCTCTACGACACCTACGGATTCCCGCTGGAGTTGACCAAGGAGATTGCCCACCGGCGGAACTTTACGGTCGACGAAGCGGGCTTCGAGGCGGCGATGGGGGCGCAGCGCAAACGGGCGCGTGAACACGGCCGCTTCCTCAAAGGTGAACCCTCCCCCTTGCTCCAGGCGATCGGTGAGGAACACAGCGCTTTCGTCGGCTACTCGAACACCGTGGCCGACGGGAACGTCGTTGCAATCCTCCGGGGCGACGCCCTCGCTGAAGTTGTGGCCGCCGGCGAGACGTGCGATCTCGTACTGGACACCACGTCGTTCTACCCCGAAGGCGGCGGGCAGGTGGGCGACAGAGGCAGCATTTCCACGCCGACGGGCGTTTTTCAAGTGTTGGACACGCAGACGGCCGGCGGCGCAATCGTCCACAAGGGCCGCGTCGCGGAGGGGGAGATCCGGGTCGCTCAACCCGCTGAGGCGAGCGTCGACCTTTCGTGGCGAGCCGGCTCCGCGCGGAACCATACGGGCACGCACATCCTCCACGCGGCCCTCCGCTCGATACTCGGACCCCATGTCCACCAGCAGGGCTCGCTGGTCGCGCCCGACCGCCTGCGGTTCGACTTCACGCACCTCGAACAGACTCCTCGCCCGGCCCTGATCGAGGTCCAGCAGCTGGCGAATCAGAAGATTCGGCAGGACCTCGAGGTCGCCTGGCGCACAACGAGCTACCGGCGGGCGGTGGCTGAAGGCGCGCTGGCTTTCTTCGGCGACAAGTACGGCGCCGATGTGCGGGTCGTCGAAATCAAGGACGACAGCGACACGTTCAGCGCCGAGCTGTGCGGCGGCACGCACGTGCACCACACCGGACAGATCGGGTTCGTCCAGGTCGTCCGGGAGTCTGCCGTCGCCGCCGGCACCCGCCGCATCGAGGCGCTCAGCGGGCCGGCGGCAGAGGCGTACCTCGTCGAACAGCAGGAGCGGCTTCTGCGGCTCGCTGCCCGCCTCTCCACCACCCCGCCTGACCTCGAAGAACGGGTCGACGCGTTGCAGTCCGAACTCGAGCGGCTACGCCGTCAGAGCGCGCAGTGGGAGCGACTGCAGGCCGCCACGATCGCGGAAAAGCTCGCCGAAGCCGCCACGCGGGTGGGTGAAGCCCACCTCGTCGTAGCGCGCGTCGAGGTGGCTTCGACCGACGCACTCAAGGAGATCGCCGACGAACTCCGTACCCGGCTCAAGCCGTGCCTTGTGGTGCTCGGCGCCAATATCGACGGCCGTCCAGCATTCCTCGCGGCGGCATCGCCCGAACTCGTGCAACGCGGAGTGCACGCCGGGAATCTTGTCCGCGAGGTGGCGAAGGTCGCAGGGGGAGCCGGTGGCGGGCGGCCGGACCTCGCCCAGGCGGGCGCGAAGGACTCTTCGAGGCTGGACGACGCTCTGGCCGCGGCGCGCCACCTCGCGGCGGCCGCCCTCGCCACCTAGACGGAACACCGAGCGGGCCGAACGGACTGGCCGAGGCGGTCACGGGCAAGTCAATCGATGCGGGGGAAATCGACCCGCGTTCAGAGTTATGGTATTCCGGATGCAGAGGTCGAACGCTCCCCCGGGCTGTGCGCTGCGGTTTCCCCGTGTCAGCTTTCGAACATCGGTCGAACTGCCCAGGGGAAGAGTCCAGGACACCTCGAAGATCGAGACGAAGAATGACCCAACCCCGGTCCTTGCCGCTGCCAGCTCGCCGGGTGCTGGCCGTTGATCCCGGCTCCCGGCGGATCGGGGTTGCGATTGCGGATGAACTCGGCCTCTACGCTCACGCGCGGCCAGCGATTCTCCTCCGCCCCGGTGCCGACGCGGTCGAAGCTATCGCGAAGCTTGCGGAAGGCGAGCACGCCGACGAGCTCGTCGTCGGCCTCCCGCTCTCGCTTTCAGGCGCTGATTCCGCCCAGACGAGGTCGGTACGCGCCCTCGTCGCCGGGCTGCGGCGGCGACTTGTGATCCCGATCACCGAATGGGATGAGCGGCTCTCGACGGTGCAGGCCGCTCGCGGGACGCGCAGCACATCGAGGCGCCGCACGGGAGACCTCGACTCCGCGGCCGCAGCAACCGTTCTTCAGTCGGTGCTTGACTCCCGCCGCGAACGAGGCGAAGCGTGAAGCTGGCGGCGGCCGCTACGGCGTTTGTCGTGCTGGCGGTGCTCGGCGCGAGCTATCTGGTCGCCCGCACGCCCGGCGACGTGCTCGGTGGAGACAACACGCCTTCGGCGGCCGGGCAACCCGGAGAGACGATCGCCTACACCCTTCCGAAGGGCCGTTCCGCGGCCGACGTCGGGGCGGACCTCGCGAAGCTCGGGGTCATTCGATCGGCCAGCCAGTTCGAGGCGCTGGTCAGCCTGATGGGGCTGCAGGACCGGCTTAGCGCAGGGGACTACACGCTGGCGAAACAGTCTTCCGCTGCTTCCGTGATCGCCCAGATTACCGTCAAGGACCGGGTCCCCACCCTTAAGGTGACCTTCCCCGAAGGGATCCGCATCGAAGAGATGGCCGCTATCGCTGAGAAGGCCGGCTTCGGGACGCAGCAACAGTTCATCGGAGCTGTAGCCGGCGCGACGCTCCCGGAAGACCTGGCCGCGACGCTCCCCGGTGGACAGGGGCTGCAGGGCTACCTCTTCCCCGACACCTACATCCTGCCAGTGGGATCGACGCCACAGCAGCTCGTGGAGCTGATGATAAAGACGTTCGCGAAGCGATTTTCGCCTGAACTTCGAGCGATGGCGCAAGCACACGGCCTCAATCCTCACCAGGCGCTGACGCTGGCCTCGATCGTCGAACGGGAAGCGGTAGTTCCCGCAGAGCGCCCGCTCATCGCGGGCGTCTTCTACAACCGCATCGCTGCCGGTGACCGGCTTGGCGCCGATCCAACGGTGCAGTACGCCGCGGCGCTCAAGCCGGCCAGCGTCGAGAAGTTCGGATGGTGGAAGAAAGAGCTCACGATCGACGACCTCGAGAACCCGTCGCTCTACAACACCCGGCTGCACGCGGGCATTCCCCCGGGACCGATCGCCTGCCCGGGTCTCGCATCGTTGGAAGCAGTGGCGAAGCCGTCGGAGACGAAGCTTTACTACTTCGTCGCGGACGCGAAGAAGGGCGACGGCTCGCACGTCTTCGCCGAGACGTTCGCCGAGCACGAACGCAACATCGCCCGGGTCGGCCAGCCATGACTCGCCTCGCCGGGGTGATCGGACATCCGGTCGCCCATTCGCTGTCGCCTGCTTTTCAGAATGCGGCACTGGCGCACTGCGGCCTGGACGCCCGCTACGAGTTGTGGGACACCACGACCGATGCTCTCGGGGGACGCGTCGTCAGCCTCCGGGATCCGAAGTACCTGGGCGCCAACGTGACGATCCCCCACAAGGAAGCAGTGATCCTGATGCTCGACGAGCTCGGCGGGCAGAGCGCGCGGGTCGGGGCGGTAAACACAATCGTGAACAGGAGCGGCCGACTTTTCGGGTTCAACACCGACGGTCCCGGCTTCGTCGCTGCTCTGCGCAACGAGGGTCATTTCGATCCCTCGGGGCGGGCAATCCTGCTGATCGGAGCGGGCGGGGCGGCGCGGGGCATCGCCTTCGCACTCGTAGAGGCTCGCGCCAGCCGGATCGGGGTCGCCAATCGGACTCCGTCGCGCGCCGAGCGCCTCGTCCAGGACGTGACAGCGGCAGGCGGCGAGGCAAACGTCGTGCCGGTGGGCGGAGACCTCTCCGGCTTCGCCTGCGTCGTGAACTGCACATCGCTTGGCATGAACGGCGTGGGAGACGCTGGAGAATTGCCATGCGAGCTGGCTAGGCTGGGCCCCGAGGCGCTCGTCGTCGACATCGTCTACGCGCCGGAACACACGCCGTTCTTGTTGGCGGCCAGGCGCGCCGGCCACCGGACGCTGGGTGGGCTACCCATGCTCATCTACCAGGGGGCGCTCGCCTTCGAGCTCTGGACCGGCGTGGCGGCGCCGGTCGAAGTCATGTTCGAAGCCGCACGCCGGGCCCTCGCCGCCAGAGCCCCGGCGTGACGGCGATCCTGGGGTCGACCAGGTGATCATCCTCGGCAGCATCGTGACGCTCGGGATCTTCCTGCTCGTAGGGTGGGCAGTGGCCACCGAGATGTTCCAGCACCGCTCATGGCGGCGGCGAGTCGAGTCGGGCGATGTCGAAATTGTGGCGGCGCTGATCGAGGAAGCGCTGGCGGCATGGCGGCGGGCGCGTCCACCCCGCGGCCTGCCGGCGAACCTCTGGGCCGGGGTGCAGGGCGCTCAGCTGATTGCGCTCACTGCGGACACCGCCACAGTTTCGTCCTCGGCAGAAGCCGAGTTCAGAACTGAGGAAGGAAAGCGCATCCAGGTGGCTTCGGCGCTGGAAATGGCGAGCGCACTGGCGGGGAGGCTCGTGGACATGATGCTGTACGATGTCCCTAACCTTCGGCTCGCGACGGTCCGGGTCGACATCTACACCACCTTCACCAGGGACGGCGGCACGCCGGTGCAAGAACCTATCCTCACGACAACCGCCGATCGGCGAGAAGCCGACCGCATCGCCTGGGAAGATCTCACGCCGGACGAGGTACTTGCGCGCTTTGATACGAGGGCGGGGCGGGCTTCGTCGGGTCAGGCGATCCCCATCGAGCTGGCACCGTTGGTGGGCACCGCCCCTCGCCAGCCTGTCACTACGACCGGCGGAGACGTGGCGTGATGGGGCATTTCCGAATCCTCACAGCAGGCGAAAGCCACGGCAAGGGCCTCTCGATGATCGTCGAAGGCCTTCCTGCCGGATTGCCCCTTTCGGAAGCCGACATCGCCTTCGACCTCCAGCGGCGGCAGGGTGGCTACGGCCGCGGCGGGCGGATGAAGATCGAACAGGACCACGCCGAGATCACGGCCGGTGTCCGGCACGGCAAGACGCTCGGCTCGCCGGTCGCCCTCTGGGTGGAGAACCGGGACTGGGTGAACTGGACCGAGAAGATGGCGGTCGAGCCGGTAGAGGGGGAGACGGAGCGAGTGACACGGCTGCGACCCGGTCACGCCGACCTTCCGGGGGCGATCAAATACGGATTCGATGACGTCCGCAACGTGCTCGAACGCGCCAGCGCTCGTGAGACTGCCGCTCGAGTGGCTGTCGGCGGCGTCGCGAAGCGCCTGCTCAGCGAGTTCGGAATTGGCTTCCACAGTCACACCATCGCTCTCGGTGGCATTCGCGCTTCGGTGCCGGGCACGATCGATTGGCAAGGAGTCGAAGACGACCCCGTCCGCTGCGCCGATCGAGCCGCCTCGGACCGCATGGTGGCCGCCATCGATGACGCAAAGCGGGCCGGCGACACGGTCGGCGGGGAAGTTGAGGTGCGAGTGAGCGGGGTCCCGCTCGGTCTCGGGAGTTATGTCCAATGGGATCGTAAGCTCGATGGCCGGATCGCACAGGCCGTTTGCAGCATCAACGCGTTCAAAGGGGTCGGCTTCGGTGCTGGCTTCGAGGGGTCTGCGCTCCGCGGCTCCCAGGTTCACGACGTCATCCTACCGATGGACCAGTGGCACGAACGGCCGTGGCTGCACGCCAGCAACCACCACGGCGGCATCGAAGGCGGGATCAGCACCGGGGAGGAGATCGTGGTCCGGGCAGCCGTCAAACCGATCCCGACGCTGGCCCATCCCTTGCCGTCGGTGGACCTGGATACCGGCGCAGAAGTGCTTGCCCATTACGAACGCAGCGACGTTTGCGTTGTGCCGGCCGCGGGGGTGGTTGCCGAAGCGATGGTCGCCATCGTCCTGGCCGATGCGTGGCTCGAGAAGTTTGGCGGCGACACACTGGCTGAAACGCGAGCCAACTACGAGCACTACCTCGGGACCACCGGCCCCCGCGCGCGGAACGACTGACGACGGCCTTTACTGTGGACCGCGAACGAATCTTCCTGATCGGCCTTTCTGGCGCCGGCAAGTCGACGGTCGGGCGGCTCGTCGCCGAGCAGCTCGGCTGGCAATTGGTCGACACGGATGCCGAGGTGGAGGCGGCCACCGGCCGTCTCGTGCCGGAGCTTTTTGCGAAGGACGGCGAAGCGGCCTTCCGCGAGCACGAACAGTCGGCCCTGGCTTCAGCCGCCGCCCGGCAGCGGGTGGTAGTGGCAACGGGCGGGGGAGCCCCCACCACCGAAGCGGCCCGGCGCGTGCTGGCGGCTGGCTTCACGGTCTGGCTCTCTGTCTCGCCTCAGACCGCGGCGGCCCGGCTCGCGAGCGAGCCGGGCTCGGCGGCCAGGCCACTCCTGGCGGGAGACCGGCGGGCACGCCTGAAACGACTCCTCGCGGACCGGCGTGTCCACTATGAACAGGCAGATGCGGTCGTCGCGGTCGACAATTGCACTCCAGCGGAAGTGGCCAACCAGGTAGTGCGGCTCTGGCGGGAATCACAGTCACACCCGTACGTTGCAGCCATGGTGCGCACGCCTGCGGCCGCGTACCCGATTTACGTCGAGCAGGGATCGCTCGCCCGGCTCGGGGAGGTGAGCCGGGATCTGGGCCTTCGCGGACGGGCCTTCATTGTCACCGATGACCAGGTTGGTCCGCTCTTCGGGGAGACGGCCCGCCGGGCCCTCGAGGAGGCTGACTACCGCGTTTCGGTGTTCGCAATTCCGGCCGGCGAAGAGCACAAGACGCTGGAGACGGTCGCGTCAGTCTACGATTGGCTCATCGACGAACGCGTCGAACGGAGCGACTTCGTCGTCTGTCTCGGGGGCGGGGTGGTCACCGACCTGGGCGGATTCGCTGCAGCGACGTGCCTGCGTGGCATCGACTTCGTACACGTACCGACCACCCTGCTGGGTATGGTCGACGCGGCCATCGGCGGAAAGACAGGTGTCGACCACCCGGCCGGGAAGAACCTCATAGGCGCGTTCGTTCAGCCCCGCGCGGTGGTGATCGACCCGTCAGTACTCGAGACCCTCCCCGAACGCCAGCGCCGGGCGGGCTGGGCCGAAGTCATCAAGCACGGGCTCATCCTCGACGGCGAGCTCGTAGACCAACTCGAAGCCTCCTCGGAGAACCCGCGCGCGATGCTTTCGGCGACGCTCATTGCTCGAAGTGTCGCGATCAAGGCCGCCGTCGTCTCAGAAGACGAGCGGGAACAGGGACGGCGCACTCTCCTGAACTACGGCCACACCATTGGCCACGCGATCGAAGCCGCGACCGGGTTCTCGGCCTATCTCCACGGAGAAGCGGTCGCCGTCGGGATGCGGGCCGCCGGGATCATTGCGGTCGAGTCGGGTCTGTTGCAGCCAGCATCGTTCGAATGCCAGCAGCGGCTGATCCGCGCCTACGGGCTCCCGGAACGCGTCGAGGGGGCGAGAATTGAGGACGTCAGAAGGGCGATGGCGCTCGACAAGAAGGTGCAGTCTGGGACGATCCGCTGGGTGCTGCTGGAAGACATCGGTCGCGCCGTTGTGCGAGACGACATCGGGGACACCATCGTCCGCAAAGCGCTTGCGGCCGTCCTCACCTGATGTTCGAGTTCCAGCTCACGTCGAGCGATCGGTCGCCCACGGCGCCGCGCACCGGGATCATCACCACCGCGCGGGGCCGCATTCAGACTCCAGCCTTCATGCCCGTGGGGACCCTTGCGACAGTCAAGGCGTTGCTTCCGGAGGACGTCCGGGCGGCCGGCGCCGAGGTCCTGCTGGTCAACGCGTACCACCTCTACCTGCGGCCCGGGCACGACCTGATCCAACGGCTCGGTGGAGTGCACCGATTTATGGACTGGGCCGGGCCAATCCTTTCGGACAGCGGCGGCTTCCAGGTATTCAGCCTGGCCCGGCTTGGCAAGGTCGACGAGGGCGGAGTGCGCTTTCGCTCCCACATTGACGGATCGGAGCACTTCTACACCCCGGAGCTGGCGATGGAGGTGCAGCGCGCGCTGGGCGTCGACATAGCGATGCCGCTCGACCACGTGCTGCCGGGCACATCTACCCTGGCGGCCGCGCGAGATGCAGCTGAACGCACGCTCCGCTGGTACGAGCGCTCACGTGTGGCAGCCGGACCACTTCCAACCTTTGCCATCGTCCAGGGCGGTATCCACACCGAGCTGCGCCGCTGGCACGCACGATCGCTGGCCTCGCTGGATGCGCCCGGCTACAGCATCGGCGGCGTCTCGGTGGGAGAGTCCAAGTCGGAGATGTGGGCGGGGACCGAAGCCGCGACGGCAGAGCTGCCCATCGACCGCCCGCGTTACCTCATGGGCGTCGGCAGCCCGGAGGACATCGTCAACGCGGTCGATCGAGGGGTCGACATGTTCGACTGCGTGCTCCCCACGCGGCTCGGACGGAACGGATCTCTGTTCACCGACGATGGCCGGGCGAACGTCCTTAACGCCCGCTACCGTGATGATCCTTCAGCCATCGACCCGGATTGCGACTGTGTTGCCTGCAAGCGATTCAGCCTGGCCTACCTCCACCACCTCTTCCGTAACAACGAGCTGCTCGGATACCGCCTGGCATCCATCCATAACATCCGGTACCTGGTGCGCCTCACGGAACGCGTGCGCGCTGCCATTGGTTCGAACCAGTTTGCGGACTTCGCCCGCGAATTCAACGGCCGCTATCGTCCTTCGGACGAACTCGTGAGGGCCGAGCAGAAGGAGAAGTGGCTGCACCAATCCGGGTTCGAAAGCCGGGCCGCGCCAGGCGCCTTCTAGCAGACGGCTAGTGACAATCGGCGAGATAGGGTTCCACTCCCAGTAGCCGGTCGAGCGTCACCGGTTCGAGGCCACGATCCTGCAGACCCTGGATGATCTTCGGCAGCGCCTGCACCACCACTGAGCGGTCGGCGCCAGCGGCTCCGTCGAGCCCGTCGTGCAGCAGGATGATTGACCCCGGCCGGACCTTCGCCAGGATGTTTCGGGCGAGCCTGTCCGGGTCGCGTTCAGCCCAGTCTTTGGCCGATACGTCCCAGGTCACGAGCGTCATGTCTGCATCGCCGACCAGCCAGGACATGAAGGGCGTGTGGGTCCCGTGGGGCGGACGGAACAGCGCCGGGCAGATGCCGAGCGTCTCGCGGAACGCCTGTTGGGTCTGGTCGAGCTCGGGGTAGCGGGGGTCAAGGTAGCTGAAGGCGCCGTGGCTGTAAGAGTGGTTTCCGACGACGTGGCCCGCTTCGACCAGATGCCGGGCGACGTCCGGCTCGCGCCGAAGGGCCTTGCCCAATTCGAAGAACGTCCCACGGACGCCGAACTTCTCAAGGATCGCCGCCATCTGATCGGTGTAAGGCCCGTCGGGGCCGTCATCGAACGTGAGGGCGACGAGGTATCCGGAGCGAGGTCCGTGACTCGAAAGCGCGCCGAACCATTCGACGGAAGGAGAAGTCGAGCCAACCCAGCAGACGGAGAAACAGGCGTAGAGCGCCAGGGACGCCAGGGCGGTCCGGCTCGAAGCGCCTTGAGGAAAGACGGCCGCCGGCCATTCGAGGAGAGTTCCGGCGAGGGCCGCGAGGGCCAAACCGCCGGAGACCCAGGAGGTCGTGCCCGCGTCGAAGAAGACCCGCACTCCGGCCAGGCCACCTGTGGCTGCGACGATGGCGCTCCCGTCTCTCAGGGGGCTCCACCCCTCGATCCGGGGGAGCAGCGGCCCGAGCCCGGCGCCCACGAGCGCTGACACGACGAGCCCCGAACCCGGATACGAGGCTTCGCCAAGCAGCCAGGCCCCGAGACCGAAGGCAGCGAACCCGGCAGAAGCGCTGATTCTCGACTGGCCGGCCCAGCGCCAGGTGGTGGCGGCGGTTACCGCTGTGATCAGCAACGAGATTGCGATGACGGGAGGAGAGGCGTGGATAGGGGAGCCTGCAAGCGCCAGGGCGGGGAGAAGGACGGTGCCCGCTACGGCTGCTTGAGCCACTCTTGCGACTGTCGCTAACGCCGAGGCCCCGCGCCGTGCGGGCGAAGGTCCTGGTTCCGCTAGTCCTGCCATGCTGGCAGAGTGTCGGGTGATGCGCGGGAAGATCAAGCTGGCCGGACCCGAGACCCTCGCCCTCGCTTGCCTTGGAGCTGCCTGGAGCGCGGGACTCCTGACGATCCTTACGCACTCGATCTTCGTCACGAACGATTCCCTGAGTAACTACGCCCACGTGTGGTACGTCTCGCGCGAGTTCTGGGCGGGGAACGGGGTGCCGTTCCACTTCCCGGAGATCGGCCATGGCGACGCCCTCGCCTTCCCCTATGGCTTCTTGCCCTGGTTTAGCGCTGCCCTCCTGCGGCCGCTCTTCGGCGACTGGGTCGTGACGCTCTGGCTGGTCGCCGGCTTCGTTGGATTCGCGGCCGCCACATGGTGGGCCTTTCCCGAACTGCGGAGCGCGCCAGCGCTCGCGCTCATGCTCGCCAACCCGATGCTTGTGGAGGCGGTCATCCTCTCCCAGTTGCCCTTCCTCTGGGCCACCGCCCTGCTCGCTGCGGCGATCGGCTGCTGGCGGAGGGGCCGCACTTCGGGCGCCGTGGTGTTGATGGCTGCGTCGCAGGCAACTCATCCTGCGGTGCTGATCCCCCTCGCGGGTCTCCTGGTGGCGAGCTGGATGATCTTCGAACGGAAGCGCCGGAGCCTGGTGGTCTGCTACGGCGTCTCGCTGGCGCTGGCGGCCCCGGCCGCGGCCCTCGTATTCGCATCTCCGGTCGTAGAGGACAGCACGACCGCTGCCCTCCTCGGCAATTTCATCGGGACGGTTGGCCTGCGCGCCGGGGTGGTGTTCGCACCCTTCGTTGCGCTGCTTCTGCGTCCGCTCCTCGGGAAGTCAACCGTTGCCCTCGCGGCGGTGGCTCTACTGGTGGCTTCGAACGTCGCCCTCGTGCCGCTGCGCGACACCGGCTACGCCTGGCACGCCTTCACGCGGTCCCCGGACGAGACGCTGCGGTCCTTTCTCGAATCGGACCGGTTCGAGCGAGGCGCAACGTATCGCCTGCTGCGGGTGGCCGATGGCAAAGTGGGGATGTATCAGCTCATCCAGCAAGGCGGCAGACTCGATTCGGAGTTCTTCCCCGAGAGCATCCACCGAACAAGCTGGCCTGAGGCGCAGGCGTACGTGGATTTTCTCGAGGGGCGCCACGTTGACTACGTCCTCATCTACCAGGCGTACGACGAGCGCTACCGGACCAACGAGCACGCCCTCCTCGAACAGCTGACGGCGCAGGGCTGCGTGGTCCTGGCTGAACGCAACGAGCAGTTCGACCTCTATCTAACCCGCGGGGCCGGTGATTCCTGCGCCCCGGGCGACTAACATCAAGCTCGTGGGTCGAACACTGGTGAACCATGTCAGCAGCCGCTGAACGGCGGGATACGCGCATCCTGGTGGTGGACGACAGTCCGGACATCCTCTCCATCGTGCAGCGGGGACTGCAGCGGCGCGGCTACGAGGTCGTCGCTTGCGGCGACGGCGAGTCCGCGATGCGAGCGTTTTCTCGCGACATCCCTGACCTGGTAGTGCTTGACCTGCTCCTCCCGGACGCCGACGGCATCGACCTTTGCTACCAGATGCAGGAACTGGCGGAAGTGCCGGTCATCATGCTTACGTCGCGAGATGCCGTCAGCGACCGGGTAGAAGGGCTCCGCGCCGGGGCGGACGATTACGTCGTAAAGCCTTTCGCCATGGAAGAGCTGGCCGCCCGCATCGAAGCGGTCCTCCGGCGCCGGCCGGCCACCCCCGCGACCATCACCTACGACGACCTCGAGGTCGACATCGAAGGCCACCGGGTCTTGCGCAACGGGGAACTCATCCCGCTGACGCCGAAGGAGTTCACCCTCCTGGAACTGATGGCGCGCAAGCCGAACCGGGTCTTCACCCGCGAAACGCTGATGTCGCTGCTCTGGCCGTCGAACGAACACGTCGATGACAACCTCCTCGACGCGCATGCTACGAACCTTCGGCAGAAACTCGAGGCTAGCGGCGGGCGGCGACTCATCCAGACCGTGCGCGGGATTGGGTTCGTGCTCCGGTGAAGTACCCCCAGCGACTGGCGACGCGGTTGAGCGTCTCGTTTGTGCTGCTGTTCCTGGTTGCTTTCGTCGTGGTGGCGGCCCTCACGCTCTATTACGCACGGCGCACGTTCCAGACCTCAATCGACGACAACCTGCAGGGCGTGGGCGAGACAGTCGAACAGCGCCTGACGCAGGAAGACGCCCCAACGCCGCAGAAGGTGGTCGAAGACCTCTCGTCCGCTGCCCAATTCGTGGAGTACCTGGATCCCAACGGGCAGGTCGTCGCTCGCTCGTCGAACCTGGCTCAGCTGAGCTTGCCGATGGCCCGCCGCAACCTGAACGCGACGCACACTCGTTTCCGAACGGCGAAGTTCCAGAACACCCAGGTCCGGATCATCGCCTATCCGGTCAACATGGACGGTCAGCTAAGCGGCTACGTCGTGGCGGCGAGCCCGATAGAGACCGTCGACGACTCAGTTTCCAGCCTTACCGTTGTCGTGGCGATTGCAGGCGTGTTCGGCCTGATGATTGCCGGGACCGGCACGGTTTGGCTCTCCCGCCGAGAAGCCAGGCCCCTGCAGGAGTTGACCGAAGTGGTTCACGAGACTGCCGCCTCGGGGTTCCAGAAGGACGTACCCCGCTCCGGCGAGGGCAGCACGGAAGCGCGTGAGCTCCGAGAAGCGTTCTCCAACCTCGTCGCTCGACAGCGGGACGTCATCGACCGCGAACGAGCGTTTTTCGCCGACTCGTCGCATGTGCTGCGGACGCCGCTGGCCGTGATCCAGGGAGACATCGAGCTGCTTGAGCAGGGGGTCTACGGCAAAGAACGCCTCGAAGTGGTCGCGCAAGCGCGGACCGCGCTCAGCACAATGTCCAGAGCCGTGAACGGCCTCCTGCTCCTGGCGCGAGAACAGGAGGCGCCCGGCACCGACTGGGAAGTGGTGGCCCTGGGGGAGCTGCTCGGCCGCCTGGTGGCCGAAGCGCGGGTCGCCAGCGTCGAGCTCACCGTCGAAGCTGCCATCGGCGAAGGACTCGACGTCGCGGGCGACCGTCATCAATTGCAGGACCTTTTCGCAAGCATCATCGAAAACGCCTGCATCTATACCCCGCCGGGAGGTGCGGTGCGTGTGACCGCGAGTGCAACGGACGGGAACGCTGTCATCGAAGTCCACGACACCGGAATCGGCCTTTCCCCGAGCGAGGTACAGCAGGCTATGGATCGCTTTTTCCGGGGCGCCCAGGCGCGGCGGATGTTCCCGGCGGGTTCTGGCCTCGGCCTCGCGATTGCCGCCCGGATCGTCCGCATCCACGGCGGCGAACTTTCGCTGAGGTCCAACGACGACGGCCCAGGCGCGACGGCGCGCGTAGTCCTGCCTCTCCTGGGCTAACAATTTCTCTAACAAATTCACTTAACATTCATGCTCGCTTGAGCGAGTGTTTCACCCGGCCTGCCAACCTTCGGCCAGATCGACTTTCCAAACCCGTACCCGGGCTGTCTTGAGATGCTCGGAGTCGCGGAATCAGGGGTCGAGACGAGGGTTGCATGAGGGTCCCGGCTGCGTCGATCGTTTTCAGCGACGAGGACATCAAAGAAGCCCTTTCACTGATCGAATCGAGCCTGCGCAGCGGCCAGCTCACCCTCGGCAAACACGGTCAAGCCTTCGAAGAGGCTTTCGCGGCCCGCTGTGGGCGCAAACACGCGGTCGCGGTGAGTAGCGGCACCAGTGCACTCGAAATCGTCTTGAGGTCGCTGGACGTTGAGGGTCGCGAAGTTATCGTGCCCGACAACACCTTCTTCGCGACGGCGGCGGCGGTCTCGCACGCCGGAGGCCTGCCAGTCCTCGCCGACGCCGACCCCGAAACCCTGGCGGTCAGCGCGGCCGATGTCCTCTCGCGGGTGACGGAGAAGACGGCCGGGGTGATCGTGGTGCACATCGGCGGGATCGTCTCGCCCGATCTCCCCCGGCTCGCGGAGGAGTGCCGGCGCCGCGGGATCTTCCTCCTTTGCGATGCGGCCCACGCGCACGGCGCGACTCTGAACGGGCGCGATGCCTCCGACTTCGGCGTGGCTTCGACGTATTCGTTCTACCCGACGAAGGTCATGACGTCGGGGGAGGGCGGCATGATCGTCACCGACGACGAAGCCCTTGCCGCGGAGGCGCGAATCTATCGCGACCAGGGCAAGGAAGGCTTCAGCAGCAATTTCCATGTACGCCTCGGCGCGAACTGGAGGCTGAGCGAAGTCCACGCCGCCATCGGGCTGGTGCAGTTGAAGCGACTGGACGAATTCATCGCTCACCGTCGCGAAGTGGCGGCGGCATACCAGGATGCGGCGAAGCGACTCGGGGGCCTGCGTCTTCCCGCGGCCCAGAAGGTGACGGAGAGCAACTTCTACAAGTTCGTCGCGTACCTGCCCGACGGCATCGACCGAAAGGCTCTCAAGCAGGCGATGCGCGAGCGGTTCGACGTCGGCCTCAGCGGCGAGGTATACGAGCTTCCACTCCACGCCCAGCCGGTCTTCGCCGGGCTGGCGCGTGGCCCCTACCCGGGCGCCGACTACGCCTGCGCCCGACAGATCTGCCCCCCGGTGAGCGCGCGGATGACGCCCGACGACGCGCGCTACGTCATCGAGAGCCTGGTCCAACTCATCCCTGCAGGAGTGAACGCATGAACATCGCGGTAACCGGTGGTTCTGGATTCATCGGCAGTCACGTCGTCGACAAACTGGTCGACGCGGGCCACACGGTGCGGGTGCTCGACGGAAGCGCCCCCCATCGGCCCGACGTGGAGTGGCTGCCTTGTGACATCACGCGCCTTTCGCAGGTGCAGGCGGCCCTGACCGGCTGTGACGCGGTCTATCACCTGGCCGCGATGGCGAACGTCAACGACGTAGCCCGCGCCCCTGCCGAGTCGGTCGACATCAACGTAATGGGCACCGCGACGATGCTCGAAGCCGCTCGGTTGGCCGGGGGGATGCACTTCGTCCTCGCCTCAACCGTCTGGGTCTACGAAGCCACCACAGAGCTGGAAGTCGATGAATCGACGGCCCTCAACCCGAGCGGTGTGAGCCACCTCTACATGGCAGAAAAGATCGCCAGCGAGATGCTCGCTCACTCCTACGGAAACCTCTACAACTTCCCGGTTACGGTGCTGCGCTACGGGATCCCGTACGGCCCCCGCATGCGCGAAGAGTTGGTGATGCCGATCTTCATCAAGAAGGCGCTCAAAGGCGAACCTCTGACCGTGGCCGGCGACGGATTGCAATACCGCAACTTCATCTATGTCGAGGACATCGCCGACGCCCACGTGCGCGTCCTCGAACGGGCGGCCACCGGTACCTTCAACCTCGAAGGTCCGCGCGAAGTGGCGATCATTGAGCTCGCGGAAGCGGTGAACCGCTCCATCCCCACCAACGGCGGCATCGTGCGCACCGAGGCCAGGGGAGGCGACTACCAGGGGCGGAAGGTATCGCGACAGCGGGCGAAAGATTTGCTCGACTGGGAACCGGTCACCAGCTTCGAGCACGGCTTCGAGCGAACCCTCAACTGGTTCCTCGGCAAGTGGTCGGAACAGCTCGCGGCAGCAGTCTGACAGGCGTCCCCACGCCAGCGCCCTCGGGCCGGCCCGCGCGAGTCGCGGTCATGCCGGCCTATAACGAGGCGCCTACCATCGAGGCAGTCCTCGATGACCTCTACCCCCGGATCGACCGCCTCATCATCGTCGACGACGGCTCGACCGACGCAACGCCCGACATCATCGACCGTTGGGCAGGCGGCCGCGATCGGTCCACCGTCATCCACTTCCCCGCGAACCATGGCCTTTCGGCCGCCCTGCGGGCGGGTTGGGACGAGCTGCGAGCAATGCTGGCGCGAGGCGAGGTACGCCCCAACGACGTCGCTTTTTCGATAGACGCCGACGGCCAGCACGAGCCCGGAGCGATCGACGGGATGATTGCCCACCTCGTCGACCATCACTTCGACTGCGTCATCGGCAGCCGCGATCTCTCCTACCACACCGGCTACAAGCGCTTCGGCAACGCGGTCATGACGTGGATCGGCCGCTTTGCCGGCGGCCAGCGGTTCGAGGACATCGAGTGTGGCTACCGCGTGTTCCGGGTCCGCCCCCTCCTCGAAGCCCAGGAGTTCTACCGGGGCTACAAGTACAGCGAGACCGTCGAAGTGGCCGTCATCCTCGCCCGGATGGGCTATCGGGTCGACAACGCCTTCCCAATCGACATCCCGGTGGCACGCACCCGGACGCGCCTCTTCGACGCCGCCGTCGATGCCGTTTGCATGCCGCTCGCCTGGTACCGGCTGGCCTGCTGGCGGGTGGCGCCGGCGGGGCATCGCACCTCGTTCACGCTCTGGCTGCCGGTGGCCGTTCTCGCGGTCACGGTGGTCGCGCTCGTTCTCATGCTCCTCAAGCCCTTCTACCTGGGCGACGATAGCGCTCACTCCTACGCACACGTGTGGTACCTGTCGGAATCACTTTTCACACGCCACGAATGGCCCTGGCACGTCGCCCAGTTAGAGAACGGCGACGGGGTGATGTTCCCCTATGGGATCGTGCCATGGCTGCCGGACGCCCTTCTCCATCCGATCTTTGGCGACTGGATCGTGACGGCTTCCATGGTTGCCGGGGTCTGTTTCCTGGTGGCCGGTTTGCTGCAATTCCGTACGGCTATGCGCAACCCACTCCTCCTCGCCCTCTTCTTCCTCAACCCATTGCTCTGGAACGGGATAACGCAGTTCCAGCTGGCGACAATCTGGTCGTTCGGCTTCTTCTTCTTTGCAATTGCGCAGTTCGAGCGCCGCCGGTACGTCCTCGCCGCGCCCCTCCTTGGCTTTGCCATCGCCGTGCACCCGATGATGGGGGCGGGCGCGCTCCTGCTCTTTGGCGCATGGGAGCTTGTGCGGACGCGGCGAGTCCCCTGGCGGCTGGTGGCAGTCACGATCCCCTCCGCGATCCTTGCGTCGCCCGCCATCTGGCTGTTCTTGAGCACCCCATCCATCCGGGAGGCCAACCACGCCGTCGTTGCGCTGAGCGCCCTCGACAATCTGCGACGGCTGTCGATCGTGGCTTTCGCGCTGGTCCTCCCCGCGGCCACGCCGTTCGTGTACCGCCACCAACGGGCCGTGGCGGGGGGGCTGGCGGGAGCCACCGCCTTGTTGCTCAGTCTCCTGCCACCATCCGGGCTGTGGGAACGCTCACACCCCCGCTTCGCTGCCTACCTGGCGGAACACCCCATCGAAGCTGGGGCGCACTACCGGGTAATGGTGAAGAACAACCACGAAGACGGTATGGTCGAATTCATGAGAGCCGGGGCTGTCCTTGCGAACGAGTTCTTCACCGAAAGCGTGCATCGACAGGAGTTCTCGGGCGTCGACGCGTATGAGTGCTTCCTCGCAACCAAGAACATCGACCATGTCGTCCTCAGCGGAGAGTACAAGCGAAAGTTCTACCTGAACGAGAGTGGCCTCCTCGGTCGACTGGTTGCGCTCGGCGATGCCGAACGGGAGTTCACTGGCGCCGACGGCACCCTGGCCTACCGCGTGCGTCCGTCGCCCGCAGCGAAACGCGATTCCATCAGTGACTGCCATCTCTAGCTCACAGGGTGTCGCCCGGGGCGCAGAAGCGCGGACTCCGGCGATGCTCCTGCCAGTCATCGCCTCCGTATTCGCCCTTGACGCCCTGACAACGCTGGTGGTCATCGCCTACGGCAACAGCTATCTCATCAACACCCTGGGTGCGCCGGCCGCCTACCCCGCCTACGCGCTCGGCATATACGGATTCGTGAAACTGCTGACCGCGCCGGCTGGCGGTTGGCTGCTCGACAAGGTTCGTTCGACCTTCGTTATCGCCACGGCGAGCGTCCTTGAACTCTGTGGGCTGGTGATCATCCTCGCGACGAACACTGCCGCGGGATATCTAGCCGGCGTCGGGACGCTTTCGACGGGAATAGCGCTCGCCTGGCTGGTTGTGTTCCACGCCCTCGGCGCTGGCAGCGACCCCGAGGCGCGCGGCGCAGCGACCGCTTACATGGGATTGACTTCGATCTCTGCCACCGCCGTGGGCTTCGGCATTGCCGCGCTGGTGAGCGAGACACGCTACTGGCAGATCGCCTTCGCTGCCGGCATTGCACTTTCGATAGCTGCCACCGCGGCCATGTTGCGGGTGGATCGCGGACCAGCTCAGCTCCTTGCCGGCCATGTGGAGGCCGGCCTACCGCGCTTGCAGGCCGAGAATCGCAGGCGGCTGCGAATCATCGCGGGCACGGTCGTCTTCGCCCATTTCGCTGTGGTCACGGCTACGCTGGGGGCGTTTGGTCCATTCGTCCTGCGGACGCTCGACCTGTCGCTGCTCGACGCGGGGCTCCTTCTCGCACCGGCAGGCCTCGCGGGGGCCTCGGCGATGTACATCGCGGGCCGCCGGTCGAAACACGGGAGACGTCTATCGGAGCTCGCGCTGCTCTACGGCCTCGCCGCCGCCGCAGTGGCGTGGATGCTGGCCGCGCATGGCCCCGTGCTCTTCGCTTTGGCGGCCGTGCCCCTGGCGATCGCCCTCGGCGGTGTGACGCCGCTCCTCAACGCGAGCCTTCTCGACGCTGCCCGCGCGGGCGAGCGAAGCGGGGCGGCACTTGGATGGCTGTTCTTCGCCGAAGGCCTGGGCAGTGTCGTCGGACCGGCAGCGATCGGCGCGACGATTTCGGTTTCCGGGGTGCGCGAAGGCCTGGCGGGACTGGCTTGCGCGATTGCCCTACTGGCGATCACGGCGGCGGTTGGCGGGCGCCTGGCGAGGCTCTGACAGGCGCCCTGAGCTTGCCCGCCGGGCCGGGCCCGACTACGATCCCGGAGTTAGCCAACGCGGCCCCGTGGTGTAGCGGCCTAACATGCCACCCTGTCAAGGTGGAGATCGGCGGTTCGAATCCGCTCGGGGTCGCCAGAACAATCGCTTCGCCGGGGAGGAATTGGGACAGATGAAGGACCGGGCCCGTATGATGGCTCCTGTGAACACTCTGAGCTTGCGCGAGGCCTCGGCCCGCTACTCGATTCCCCACACCACCCTGTCCCACTGGCTTCACGCTGGGCTGATTCGGAGTGTCGCGAGAGGCCGCCGCGGGCAGCCGACTTTGCTCGTCGAAGCCGACGTGGCTGCGCTTGCGCGGCACTACGTTCCGGGGCCTGGCCGCGGCCGGCGCGCTCGCCTGGCGGCCTTGCTTCTCGCCACCGCTTGACCTAATTGGCCCACTTCCCGTAGCCTCTGGCTCGTGTCACACGGGCAGCCCGCGACCCCAGCCGATGTCCGCTGCGTTGGCGGGTTCAGTGGGGGAACGCCGGTCGCAGAGCCGGCGAGTGAGTTCGTCGTCGACACGCACTGCCCGTCGTGCCGGAGATTCCTTTCGGTGCGGCGGGCCGTCCTCCTCCGCGAGCGCGTCATCGGCGCCTACTGCGGGCAGTGCGGGCTCGTCGAGCTCGAAGCGGTGCTGCCCGGATGAAGCGGGCCCGTCAGCTGCGACTCTTTGACGCGCCGCCGGCCGCTGAGCCACTTGGGCGGGTGGTGGCCGAGCGGCCGTGCCTGGCGTGCGGCAAGCTGATGCGACTGACGCAGAGCCGGAAGACC
Organism: Tepidiformaceae bacterium; assembly: GCA_041488155.1. Classification (GTDB taxonomy): domain Bacteria; phylum Chloroflexota; class Dehalococcoidia; order Tepidiformales; family Tepidiformaceae; genus JBGPOS01. The sequence continues at coordinate 8,774 of JBGPOS010000022.1, read as the reverse complement.
GGCGCCATCGTGCCCGTGAGCGCCGAGACCGGGCTGAGCCACTTCCTCGACTGCACCGACCCCGGACGTTTCTCAGCGAGCGGCCGCTGATGGACCTCCCCGACTGGGTCGTAGACGACGTCTTGCCGCACCGGCGGCACGCTGCGGCGATGCTCGTCATCTGCCTCTTTCGGCACGGGTCCCCGAGGGTGATCGAAGGCGAGCGGCGCGTGTACCTGGCGTTGCCCAGGGGCGGCCACGGGACCGGGCCGCAGACGCTGGCAGGCCGGGCCCACGTGTCGAAGCGAGCCCTCGACGCGGCGATCGACGAGCTCATGGAAACCGGGCTTCTGATCGACCACCAGGCGACGCGGTGGGGCGTCGCTGGCGGGCTTTCGTTCCCCGTCGACCGGCCCGCCCGGTCGGGTTTTATCGGCCGGTCCCTGGCTGAAAACTGGCCGGAAAGGGGTGCAACTTCTGCACCGCTTAGGGGTGCAACTTCTGCACCCCATTTCGAATCTGAAAGGGGTGCAACTTCTGCACCCCACCATGGTGGTGGTGGGAGATCTTCAGATCTCCCCTGGGATCATGATCGGCAGATCTTCCGCACCACCACCAACGCGCGGGCGCGCGCTGAGGCCCTGGCCGGCGAGCTCATCGACCTGGGCGTGAACGAGCCCAACCGGTGGCTGGATCGCTACGGCAACGAGGCTGTGGACCTCGCCCTCGCACGGTTGGAGCTCGTGGCGCCGTTCGACCCTGCCTGGACTCTTCCGGGTTCGCCCCACAGGTTCCAGCCGAAAGGCGTGCGCAACGCGCCCGGGTTGTTGAAAAAGTGGCTCGACGCGGACGAGCGGGCCCGGGAGCTGCTCATCCAGCCGCCCTCGGAGCAGGTTGTCCGGCGGCTGCGACGGGAGTGGGAACCGGTGAGCGATGCGCAGTGGGAGCCCGGCGATCGCCTCCCTCCGGCGCCTTCGTGGGTGCCCGAGCCCTTGGACTACGAGGTCTACGACGGCTGCTACAGCGGCCTGGAGTTCTGGGACGGCACCGACGTCCCGAAGGACGACTGGGCGAGCGTCGAGCGGCTTGAGCGCGAGGACTGGCCGGAGGGCCTGGCCGATGAGGTGCCGCTGCGAGGGACACCCAGGCGGATCGACAGGGCCCGCCCCGGCCCCGGCGACGAGTACTGGGTTTGGGCTGGCCGTTCGGACAGGCCCAAGACTGGCGCCTTGGCGGGCGTGCGGAGCGACGCCGGGGCGTAGCACGGGCCTATGAACGTTTTTCGAGATAGCGGTATACGGCCCGTGGCGGGCCTGGCGCCGGTGACGGCGGGTGAGGTTGTGCGGGCGTTCCTGGCGAACCGCCGGGCGCTCCACGTGAGTGCTGCGACGCTGGAGTGGTACGGCTGGCTCCTTGGTTCGTTCGTGCGGCTGTGCCCCGGCGCGGCGACCGTGGAGGCGGTTGAGGAGTGGCTGGCGGCGGCTCGTTCTGGGCAGTCGGCGAGATCTCGGTTGCGGGCGTTGCGGGCTTGTCTTGGGTGGGCTGAGGAGCGCTACGGGGTTCGTTCCGTGGCTCACCACGTGCGGCTTCCGCGGCCGCTCCCGACTCTGCCGCGGGTGCTTTCGGGCGCTGAGTTGCGGATGCTGTTCGGGGTGGCTCGGGACCCTCGCGACGTGGCGGCGCTGACTGTGCTGCTGGACACGGGGATCCGGGTTGGCGAGCTTTCGAGCCTGACGGCGGCCGACCTCGAGGCGGGGGCGATCCGTGTGCGGGGGAAGGTCGGCGATCGCCGCGTGCCCGTGACTCCTCCGTCGCTGCAGGCGCTGCTGCGGCTTGGCGTGGTGGCGGGGCCGCTGTTCGTGGGCCGGAGTGGCCGGGCGCTCTCGAGTCCCCGGTGGTGCTGCTCTCGGCGACTCTGCCCACTGGCCGGCGACAGCTGCTGGCGGAGGCCTACCGTCGCGGGCAGGGCGCTCCTGACACCGGGGGCGAGGCAGCGCCGACCGCCTACCCGCGCATCACCTGGCTCGAAGGCGGCGCTGTTCGCGCCGAGTCGTTCCCCGCCGCGGAGCGTTCGAAACGCGAGCTGAAATTGAACAAGGTCCCCGACTCCCCAGAAGCGACGCGCGACCTGCTGCTGAAGGAACTGGCGGACGGCGGCTGCGCGGTTGTCATCTGCAACACCGTGGGCCGGGCACAGGAGACGTATGCCGCGCTCAAGGGCGCGTTCGAAGCGAAGGAACTTGGACTCTTCCACGCCCAGTTTCTCGCGAACGACCGGCAGCGTATCGAGGCGGATTGCCTGCGGCGGTTCGGCCCACCTGAAGCGCAAGAGGCCGAACGGCCGCGACGTTACGTGCTGGTGGCGACCCAGGTGATCGAACAATCGCTCGATGTGGACTTCGACGTGATGGTGACGGACCTCGCACCGGTGGACCTGCTGTTACAGCGTTCCGGGCGGCTGCAACGGCACGAGCGGGAAGGGCGCCCCGGTGGCGCGCCTGCGCTTCACGTGCGCTGGCCGAACGAACGAGACGACGGCACCCCGGAGTTCGACCGCGCCAGCACGTACGTCTACGACGAGCACATCCTCCTCCGCACCTGGCACGCCCTCCGCGGCCGCGACGCGATCGCGATCCCGGAAGACATCCAGGAACTGGTGGACCTTGTCTACCGGGAGGACGAAGGAGTCCCCGAAGGCGTGGGGAACGAATTGGCGGAGAAGTGGCAAGAGACGTGGGCGGCGATGCAATTGAAAAAGGGAAAGGAGAGCAGCGAAGCGGAGGGCCGCAGGGTGCGCAAACCGGGTGGACGCATCGTGGTGGATCCGTCCGACTTCCAGAAGTTCTGGCGCGAAGAGGATTCGCCCGAACTGCACCCTGCTCTCCAGGCGGTGACGCGCCTCACTGAGCCGACGGTGAGCGTCGTGCTGCTGCCCGAAGGCTCCTCGCTGGAGCCGAAGGGCAGCGCGGCGCCGAACCGCGATACCGTCAAGGAACTCCTCCTGCACTCGATCTCCGTGTCATCGCGCCGGGCCGTGCCCGCGCTGTTCAACCTGAAGGTGCCGCCAGCGCTCGCGGCGCACGCCGCCCTGCGCCGCCATCGGCTTCTAATCCTCGATAGCAACGACGAGGCGTCGGTGGAGGGCGTGCGCTTCAAGTACAGCGCGGAAACCGGGCTGAGTATCACAACGGAGAAGGTCCAATGACCGCATCGTTCAACCTCATCGACAGGCCCTGGATCCCGTGCCAGTTCGTTGGTACGGCGGTGCCGCAAGACCTCTCGCTGCGAGACACGCTCGCCCACGCGGAGGAGATCACCGGGATCGTTGCGGATTCGCCGCTCGAAACCATCGCCGTCCACCGGCTGCTGCTGGCCGTGCTCCACCGCATCTTCCGTGTCGCCGATGACTCGGACTGGTCCGAACTGTGGGAAGCGGGCCGGTTCGATGTCGCATCCATCGACGCATGGGCAGATGTGTGGCGACACCGCTTCGACCTCTTCGATGCCGACCGGCCGTTTTACCAGGCGCCGGGCCTGCCGGAGACGGCCGCGACCACAGTTGCCAAGCTCGGACACGAGTTCAGCGCCGGGAACAACGCCGTCCTCTTCGACCACTCTTGGGACACGTCACTGCCGTCGATCCGGGCGGCTAGAGTGGCCCGGCTAGTGCTCTCCCAACACATGTTCGCCATCGGCGGACTGATCGGAAGGCTGCCCGGAGACCCACCAAGCGCCGAGGCGGCCCACCTGGTCAAAGCAGCGGTCCTGCTGAATGTGGGCGCGAACCTCTTCGAAACGCTTGTCCTCAACATGGTGCAGGTAGACGGCGAGGCCGGCGAGCCGTTCGAGTTCGACGCTACGAAGGACGCGCCGGCGTGGGAGCGCCCGCCGGCCCACGCCGCGGAGCGAGCGCCCGATGGCTACCTTGACCTCCTCACCTGGCAAAGCCGCCGGATCCTTCTGTTCCCGAACCCGGATGGCGACACAGTGAGCCGGATGACGCTCATGGCCGGTTTCCGCCTCTCATCGGACCTGACAGTCCGGCAGCGCGAAACGATGGCCGCCTACAAGTTGCGCGCGAACCCGATGAAAGGGACCGACCCGTGGGCGCCCGTTGGATTCGCGCCGGAGAAGGCGCTCTGGAGGGACAGCTCGAACCTGCTCCAGGCACTGAACGAAACGAAGCAGATCTCCGCTGCTCTGCGCTGGCTGGCCCGCCTGCGCAACGAGCGTGCGATCGACCCGTCGCGCAAGTTCAACCTCGCCGCCTTCGGGCTCTCCACGGACCGGGCCAAAGTGTTCCTCTGGCGCAGCGAGGAGCTTCCCCTCCCGCTCGCCTACCTTGATGAGCCGGACCTGGTCGCTGCTCTGGGCCGCGCCGTCACCGCGGCCGAAGAGTCGGGCAAGGCGCTTCGCGGTGGAGTTCGGCTGCTTGCGAGCGAGACGCTCGGGCCCGGCGGCACGGCCGACAAGGACCGCGTGACCGCGCTCGTGGAGTCGCTCGCGCCCCTCCGGGCGTACTGGCCCGTGCTCGATGTCCCCTTTCGCACCTACATGGTCCGCCTCGCGGCGGAGTACGAATCCGACTACGGCGAAGCCGCGCGCGTGTGGTGGGCAGACCAGGTCTCCGCTGCCGCTCGCGCCGCCTTCGACCAAGCCTGCCGCGCGCTGGAGACGGAAAGCCGTGGCTACCGCGCGGCCGCCGAGGCTGGTCCCCGCGTCCGCTACCTGCTGAGGGAGGCCCTCCAACCGCTGCAGCCCGATGCCCCACCCCAACTCGCACCAGAATCAGAGGAGGTTTCACAATGACCGCCCCAGCGCCACCGGCGCGCCAACACCCGCTCGTCGCGCGGCTCGTCCAGCTCAAAGAGCGAGACGACCGCGCAGCCCTTGCCGCTCTTCGCCGCGGTCTCGGCAAGCCCGCCGGGACCGTGCCGGAGATGTTCCCCTACGTGGAGCCCTTCATCCCGGTGAATGAATACGAGAGCAACGTGGACGCCGCCTACCTGGTGGCGAGCCTCTTCGGGCTCCACCCGAACCACGGCGAACCGGCCGAGGAGGTCCGCTCCCGTCAGCAGCGCGGCTTTGGGACGAGCCTGGCTCGCATCCGCCGCCGCGAAGGCAGCGTTGATGAAGACGAGGGCGTGGCCCGCCGCTTCGGGGCGCTGCTCAACTGCGACAGCGAGGGCCTCCCGACGCATCTCCGCCACCTCATGACCCTGCTCCACTCACGTTCGCCAGACACACCTATCGACTACGGCCAGCTCTACAACGACATCGTCCGCTGGGAGGCCGCGGACCGGCGCGTCCAGCGCGATTGGGCCGCCGGCTTCTGGCGCCGCTCAGCCACCAGCACCGATGACGCCGCACCCACCACCGATAACGACACGGCCACGGAACAGGAGGATTAACCAGCCATGCTTCTCGAACTGCACATCATCCAAAACTTCGCCCCTTCCAACCTCAACCGCGATGACACCGGGAGTCCCAAGAATTGCGAATTCGGTGGCTACCGCCGAGCGCGCATTTCGAGCCAGAGCATCAAGCGTGCGATCCGGGGCGAATTCGATGCTGGTGGACTCGTACCCGCCGCGCAGCGCGCCACCCGCAGCAAGCGGTTCGTGGACGAAGTGGCAAAGCGCCTCATCGCCGCTGGCCGCAACGCCGAAGCCGCCCCCGCTGTGGCCGAAGCGGGACTTGCGCTGCTCGATATCAAGCTCGCAACAGACCAAAAGACCGAGTACCTCCTCTTCTTGGGGGAGCACGAAGTGGCTGCTATCGCGGAGTTCTGCGACCAGCAGTGGGATTCACTCGCCGCCAGCACGGAGAAGAAGGGCAAGAAGGACGCGAAAGACGACGCCACCAAGGAGCTCGCGGCCGAGCTGGCCAAGAACCTCGATGGCGGCAAGGCCAGCGACCTTGCGCTCTTCGGCCGAATGCTTGCCGATCTTCCCGAGCGCAACATCGATGCCGCCGGCCAGGTTGCCCACGCCATCTCTACTCATCAAGTGAGCAGCGAGTTCGACTACTACACCGCGGTAGACGACTTGAAGCCGAAGGAGACTGCCGGCGCCGACATGATTGGTACCGTGGAGTTCAACTCGGCCTGCTTCTACCGCTACGCGAACATTGACATCGCGCAACTTGAAACGAACCTGGGCGGCGACCAGGAGCTGGTTGATGCCACCCTGCGCGCCTTCCTCCTGGCCAGTCGCGACGCCATCCCTACCGGGAAGCAGAACTCCTTCGCCGCCCGCAACGCGCCCGCGTTCGTCTTCACCGTTGTGCGCGACAGCGGCGCCTGGTCGCTTGCCAACGCCTTCGTGGACCCGGTGCGCGCGGGCCGCAATGGGGGGCTGATCGAGGCCTCGATCGGGGCGCTCGACACGCACTGGGGCGAACTGGTGTCGATGTACGGGCCGCCGGCCGGAGCGCGGTTGGCGGTGGCAGCTCTCGGCAAGCCTGCTCTCGAACACCTCGCGCCGCACCAGGTGGCCAACTTCGCTGTCCTCCTCGAACGGACCCTGGATGCAGCCCGTCCAGTGAAGGCGAGATAGTATGCCCACCCTCCTCATCCGCCTCTGCGGCCCCATGCAGTCGTGGGGTACGCGTAGCCGCTTCACCGAGCGCGATACGGAGCTGGAGCCTTCCAAAAGCGGCGTCGTGGGCATCCTCTGTGCGGCCCTCGGCCGGCCCCGGTCCGAAGACGTCAGCGACCTCGCCGCCCTCCGCATGGGTGTGCGCGTGGATAACGAAGGGACAATGGCGAACGACTACCACACCGCTGGCGGAGTGGATGGGGTCGCCCGCGCGGCCGGCGGCATTTCGAAGAATGCGGTCCTTTCCAATCGTTACTTCCTCGCCGGCGCCGACTTCCTTGTGGGACTCGAAGGGGATCGCGAGGTGTTCTTGCACGATCTGCAAGACGCCTTGCGGGCGCCCTGTTGGCAGCTTTCGCTTGGGCGCAAGAGCTTCCTGCCTTCGGTGCCGCTCTACCTCCCTGGCGAGGGTGGCATCCGCCCGCTGGCGCTTCGGGAAGCGCTCGTAGCCGAACCCTGGCCCCTGAGGCCGTTGGCGTGGCGCCCTCCGCCCGAGGGCCGTGGCAAACGGTTGCGCCTGGTGCTCGAAACAGACTTCAGCGGCCCCGCCCGCCCCGAAACGCGCAACGACCAACCGGTTGGCGCCGCCTTCCAAGACCGCACCTTCGGCCAGCGGGCCATCGTCCACGAGTTCACGCCTGAACTTCCAGGCAAGGAGCCAAGCGATGTACCTCAGCCGTCTCACGCTTAACCCCAGGGACCGCGATGCCCGCGCATGGCTGGGAGACTGCAACCAGCTTCACCGCACCATCATGTCGGGCTTCGGCCAGGCCCAGGCGCCGCAGGCCCGCGCCGAATTAGGCGTCCTCTTTCGCGTGGAAGAGACCGCGGGCGGCGCCCGGGTCGACGTGCTCGTCCAGTCGGGCGCGCCGCCTCGGTGGGCCATCGAATCCTCCGCTGTTGTGGGCGTCGATGGGCCGAAAGACCTGGCGGGCCTCGAATCTCTGGTAGCGGAGGGGGCGCGCTTCCGGTTCCGGCTGCGGGCGAACCCCACCCGCCGCGTCCACCACAGGGCCACCCTCGGGCCCGACACCCGTGAACTCGATACCCGGGGCCAGTGGCGCGAAGCAAGCGAAATCCCCGAGCACGAACGCACCCGCCTCGTGCGCCGCCCGGAGGCCGAGGAGGGCAGGTGGTGGCGCGAACGCGAGGATGGTAAGCGCGTTGGTAAACGCGTCGAGATCCGCCGCGAAGAAGAGCGAATCGCGTGGCTCGCGCGCCGCGGCTCCGAGTTTGATGGCTTCGAACTGAAAGCGGCCCGCCTGGTCGACGGCGAGGTTGGCCCGGCCGGCGATGACGCCCGCCGGTTCTGGCAATCGCGCGCCGACCCCGCCGGAGGAATCTTCAGCCGCGACCGCCGCCTCACCTTCGGCACAGCTCTCTTCGAAGGGCAGTTGGTCGTGACCGATCCCGCCAGGTTTCGCCATGCATGGGCCGCGGGCGTTGGGCCTGGCAAGGCCTTCGGTTGCGGGTTGCTCTCCCTCTCACCGGAGCGGTGAAAGACCTTCACAGCCTTCCCAAGGTCCGCGACAGCCTCACCTACCTGTACGTGGAGCGCTGCAAGGTAGAGCAGGACCAGAAGGCGATAACCCTCTTCGATGCGCGGGGCAGCGTGGCTGTCCCCTGCGCCGCGCTCACCGTCCTTCTCCTGGGACCCGGCACTACCGTCACGCACGCCGCGATGCGCGCTCTCGCCGAAAACGGCTGTAGAAACGTCATCAGGTCGTCCCCATGCGCGTGGGGGTGAACCGTAGTGCTGCTGCTGCCACTCCAGCTTCTGGTGGTCGTCCCCACACGCGTGGGGGCGAACCGAGCTCACCGTCCTCGGCCTCAGCCACTACCTCGTCGTCCCACACGCGTGGGGGTGAACCGTTGGCGACGTCGACCTGGTACTGGCGGGCGGCGGCGTCCCCACACGCGTGGGGGTGAACCGGTACCGTCAGTGACCTCGGTGATGTGGGCGAGGTCGTCCCCACACGCGTGGGGGTGAACCGGAGGTGTTCCTTGAGCCGCGGGCGGATTACGCGTCGTCCCCACACGCGTGGGGGTGAACCGTTTGAGAAGGCGCTCGCCGGTGTTACGGACATGTCGTCCCCACACGCGTGGGGGTGAACCGTTTGAGAAGGCGCTCGCCGGTGTTACGGACATGTCGTCCCCACACGCGTGGGGGTGAACCGTTTGAGAAGGCGCTCGCCG
>JBGPOS010000021.1:0-52492 GCA_041488155.1 Tepidiformaceae bacterium | reverse complement strand
GATCTACGACCTCCTGGCGCTTGGCCTTGTGCTGATCGCTGCCCTTGTCGGGGCCCTCTGGCTCTTTGCCCGTCATCACTTCCGCGCGCGAATGGAGATCCGCCACCTGCGCCGGGCCGTCGACACCGATAGCCTCACCGGCCTTGGCAACCACCGGACCTTTCGAGAGGAACTTCGCCGGGAAGGAGCGCGAGCCAGCCGCCACGCCGGCACGCTGACCCTCGCCCTGATTGACATCGACGAGTTCAAGGAAGTCAACGACACCTGGGGCCACGAATGGGGCGACAGCGTCCTTGTGAAGCTCGCAGCACTTCTTGGCGCCGAAAGTCGCGACGAGGATCGCGCGTTTCGCATAGGCGGCGACGAGTTCGCCGTACTCCTTCCTCACACCGACGCGTCGGAGGCGGCCGTCCTCGTCGAACGAATCCGCCAGGCAGCTATGGATCGCATCTCCACGACCATCAGCGTTGGCGTGGCCACCATTGTGCGCGGCCAGGGAGACGGCCGCCTTCTGCGCGAGCAGGCTGACTCAGCCCTGTACGAAGCCAAGAGGCAGGGGCGCGACCGGGTCGTGCCCTTCCGCGACGCCGCCAGCACCGGCCCGCTCTTCCAGTCGGCCAAATTAGAGTCGGTGCGCCGGCTCATCGCTGAGGACGGCGTCGGCGCCGCCTTCCAGCCAATCTGGGACATCTCCTCTGGCGCGCTCCTCGCCTACGAGGCCCTCGCCCGCCCCTTCACCCGGTACGGGTTCGAAGGGCCACTCGAGGCCTTCGCCCTGGCCACCCGGATCAACAGAGCCCACGACCTCGATGCCGCCTGCCGCAAGGCCATCCTCTCCCACGCCCCTGAGATGGCCCCAAGCACCTTGCTTTTCCTCAACGTGTCGCCACAAACGTTCGTCCACGCCAGCTTTTCAGCCGAAAACCTTGCCCGCGAGGTTCGAGCTGCAGGACTCGAGCCTTCACGCGTCGTTCTCGAAGTCACCGAGCGTTCGAAGCTTCCCGTAGGCGTATTGACGCACCAGGCCTCCTGCCTGCGCGAGGCCGGGTTCAAGCTCGCCCTCGACAACGTCGGCTCCGGCAACTCCGGCCTCGAAGTGTTGCGCAAGGTGCCGGTCGACTACGTCAAAGTCGACCGCTCCGTACTGGCCAACGCCGTTGACAGCGCTCGTGGCAAAGCAGTGCTCATGGCGATCATCGCGTTCGCCTCCGAGACAGACGGCCTCATCATCGCCGAAGGTATCGATGACAAACGCATGCTCGAACTGGTCCAAAGTCTCACTCAACACGGCGAACCGGCCCGCTTTGCCGTCTACGCCGTCCAGGGCGACCTCCTCAGCCGCCCGGGCCACACCATGCAGGCAGAGCTCCTGCCCGCTGGCAAGTGGGTAGCAGCCTGACGCAGAAGTTCCCCCTGCGCGCCGATTTGCTACCATTGGTTTCCGCGCAGGGGTGTAGCTCAGTTGGTAGAGCAGTGGCCTCCAAATCCACCGGTCGCGGGTTCGAGTCCTGCCGCCCCTGCCAATCTCCTCCCCTCAGATCTTAACTCGTAGCCCGCTCGACCCAGTGGCCCTGCTTCCGAACGGAGACCCGTTCCCGCGGCTCCGGCCGCCATCCCTGTCCTCTCGTCACCTCCCTTCGAAGGCTGTCACCGCGCCATGGGGTATTCTGATCGAGCACTGGAGGGGTTCTGAAATGCGGCGTATCCAGGTGGTCATCTATCGCGAGGACGAGTTCTGGGTGGCGCAAGCCCTGAACGTCGAGTGTTCCTCATTTGGGAAGACTCCCGACGAGGCACGAGACGCAGTCCGCGAAGCCCTTCAATTGCTACTGGACGACGATGGCGGGCTCGAGATTCAGGAGAACACCGAGGCCCGCCTGGAAGAACTGGTTGTCTAGACGGTTCTCGAGCCGCGAGGTTCTAGCCGTCTTGCGACGCGCAGGCTTCGAGACTGTTGGCCAGCAGGGCAGCCACCTGAAGTTGCGCCGGGTCAACGACCGTCGAGCGCGCACGGTCATCGTGAAGCATCCGGCCACCGAGATCCCTGCAGGCACTTTCGCATCCATACTTCAGCAGGCGGGCATGAGCCGCTCGGAGTTCGAGGCGTTCCTCTAGATCCCGAGACGTACCGGACGACATCGCAACTGACCGTACGTTGCAGTACAATCTCCCCGTCGAACCAGCGAATGAGGCGACGACAATTCTGCCCCGTCGAGACGGGCTACGCAGTCGGCGCAGTAGGTTCGAGCAGGCAATGGGATGTGGATCTTGCCCGGCAAGACTCCAAATCCACCGGTCGCGGGTTCGAGTCCTGCCGCCCCTGCCAAACCTCTATTCACCAGAAGATGCGCCTCGGCGCTCTCGGCTTGCCCGTCAGCACGCTGACTCCGTAGGATCGAATCGGGCCCAGGTGGTGGAATGGCAGACACGCTGTCTTGAGGGGGCAGTGCTCTTTTGGGCGTGTGAGTTCAAATCTCACCCTGGGCACCACGACCGAACCCGCCAGGCGCCGTGGCCAAGTGGCAAGGCAGAGCTCTGCAAAAGCTTCACCGCCGGTTCGAATCCGGCCGGCGCCTCCAACACCACCGCTTCCCCATCGAGACCGCTTGACCCCTAGAGCCCGTACGTCGCCGGCCTCGTCCGCACCCACTCCCCAATCATCTCTCCGATCATGATCGAGGTCAGGTTCGTGTTCGCGCGCGGCACCGTTGGCATGATCGAAGCATCGGCGACCACGAGGCGCCCCACCGAATGCGCCCGCCCGTACTGGTCGACCACAGCGCCCCGGTCCGACGCCGGGCCCATCTTCAGTGTGCCACACGGGTGGAACCCGCTCGCCGCGAACCTTCGCAGCAGGTCCCCCAGCACCTCGTCGCTTAAGCCGTCGAGCCGCGGGAACGTTACCTCCGCCACCAGCTCCCGCAACGGAGGCGCCTGCACAAAGGTGATCACGTCTCGCATGCAGGCTACCAGCCGCCGAGTGTCGCGTTCGTCTTCACAGAAGTGCTGCTCAACTACCGGCGCCGCGTGGGGGTCCGCCGACTCCAGCCGCAGCTGTCCCCTCCCGTACGACTGTTCCAGCACCGCGGCCACGGCGAAAGAATCCAGCGGCCCACCTCGTGGAGAGAACGAGAACGCCTCGATCTGCAGGTCGTTCCGCTGGTCGCTGCCGGGAGCCGTATACCGGAGGATGGTCTGGACGATCGGTTGGTCGGCATCCAGGATCGAGGGATCCTTCGCCCGGCAGACGACCGCCAGGGCAGGATGGTCGCAGAGATTGGCGCCGACCCCGGGCACATCCCGCACCATCTCGATCCCCAGCCTCTCCAGCTCGGCCTTCGGTCCGACCCCGGATCGGATCAGGATCGCCGGCGACTGCAACGAGCCGGCGCACAGGACGAACAGCCGCCCTCGCACCAGGCTGGTCTCACCGCCCGTCTCGACCTCGACCGCCTTGACTGCGCCAGATTCGATGACAAGCCTTCGCGTGTGCGTGTTACCCCGAATCGTGAGGTTGGGCCGGATGCGCGCGGGCGCCAGGTACCCTACCGCCGTCGACACCCGCAGCCTGCCGAGCTTGTTCATCGGGTGCGGCCCTGCCCCCCAGCCGTCCGGGTCGTTGGCGTCGGGGCAATCCGGGTAGCCCAGTCCCCTGCTGGCCTCCAGGAAGGCCTGGTGCACGAACGTCAGCTCGTCCCAGCCGTACCGGCGGATCGAGATCGGTCCAGCGTCGCCGTGGAATGGCTGGTCGCCGAAGTCTAAGTCCCGTTCCAGGCGCCGGAACGCTGGCAGCACCTGCGTCCACGCCCACTCCGGATTTCCTTCTGCGGCCCAACCGTCATAGTCCTCGGGCATCCCGCGCAACGCGATCGTGGTGTTCACCGCGCTCGAGCCCCCGGTCACCCTGCCGCGAGGAAACGGAGCGCCCGGGCTCGCTGCTGTCGGCCGGTAGCTGAACCCCCAGTCGTGGGCTGTGTACGAGTTATTGTGGCTGTTCACCAGGTCGAATGGCGTCTCCGCTATCAACGGGTAGTCCGGCCCGGCTTCGATGAGCAACACGCTTCGGTTAGGGTCCTCGCTGGCCCGCGCGGCCACCACGGCGCCCGCCGAACCTGCACCTATTACCACCATATCGAACAACTCTTGCGCGTTCGAACCTGACATCCACTGACCCCTCACGTAGAATTGCGAACGCTGCTCCAGCTCCGCTGATACGCAGGCTTCCGGCGCCGTTCTCTGAAGGGCGCTCCGAACAACCGACGAGGCATTCTATGACGTTCGAATCCGTCCTGGCGCAGGCCCGCGCCGAAGGCCGCACGCTGCTGAACGAAGTCGAGGCGAAGGACGTCCTGCGCGAGGCCGGAGTTTCCGCTACGGCCACCGAGCTGGCCCGCTCCCGCGCCGAGGCAGAGCAGCTCGCCGATAGGACGGGGTACCCGGTCGTACTAAAGGTCGTATCGCAAGACATCGCGCACAAGAGCGACGTCGGTGGCGTGAAACTAAACCTCGCCAACAAAGCAGCCGCCGGAGCCGCCTATGACGAGATCCTGGCCAGCGCCCGTAAAGCCGAGCCCAAGGCCCGCATCCTCGGCGTATCGGTCCAGAAGATGGCAAAGCCCGGTACCGAGGTCATTGTCGGCATGACCACCGACCCACAATTCGGCCCGGTAATGATGTTCGGGCTCGGCGGCATCATGGTCGAAGTCCTCAAAGACGTCTCCTTCCGCCTCGTCCCCCTCACGGACCGCGACGCCAGCCAGATGATCTCCGAAATCAAAGGTCGCCCCGTCCTCGACGGGTTCCGCGGCCAGCCTGCAGCCGACGTCGAAGCGCTCAAATCGACGATCCTCAAGGTCGCCCAGTTCGTCGAGAAGCACCCTGAGGTGCGCGAGATCGACCTCAATCCCGTCTTCGCCTACCCCGACGGCGCGGTTGCGGTAGACGCTCGCATCGTCGTGGCGGAGTCCTGAACGATGGCGGTCGCCGGCCATCGCCTCGACGCAATGTTCAACCCGAAGACGGTCGTCGTCGTCGGCGACAAGGGCCCCGGCTACATGTGGATACACAACAACCTCCCCTTCAAGGAGAAGGGCGGCAACCTCTACTCAGTCCAGATCGACGAGAAAGAAATCGCCGGCATCGAAGCCCTGGGCGTGACCAATTTCCGGGCGATGGCGGACGTCCCCGGCCCTATCGACTACGCCGTCGTCGCGGTACCCCGCCACGTTTCTCCGTTCGTGCTCAAGGACCTCATCGCGAACAAGGCTCGCGGGGCGGGGTTTTTCACCTCCGGGTTCGCAGAGACAGGAGAAGAGCTCGGCATAAAGCTGCAGGAGCAGCTCACAGTCATGGCCCGCGAAGCCAGCTTCAACCTGGTTGGACCGAACTGCATGGGACTCTACCTCCCAAAGGTAGGCGTCCGCTTCAACGCCGATGCGGCTGTGGCCGACGACGGCAAGATAGGCTTTCTCTCCCAGTCGGGCACCCACGGCATCATGTTCAGCCTCGTCGCGGCCGCGAACGGCCTCCACCTCAGCCGCTGCGCCAGCTTCGGGAACGCCATCGTCCTCGACGTCAGCGACTACCTCGAATACCTCGCCCTCGACGACGAGACTGAAGTGATCGGGATGTACGTCGAGGGCGTGAAGGACGGCCGCCGCTTCTTCAAGGTGCTGCGCGATGCCTGTGCTCGCAAGCCCGTGGTCGTCTGGAAGGGCGGGCAGACCGACGCGGGCGCCCGCGCCACGATGTCGCACACTGGCTCCCTCGCCGCGCCCCAGGCCGTCTGGGACGGGATGATGCGCCAGTGCGGCGCTATCACCACGAACAACCTCGACGAAACCATCGACGTCATGAAGGTCTTGCTCCAGACGAAGCCCGTCCGGGGCAACCGCATGGCCCTCCTCGCGCAGACGGGAGGCCAGTCAGTCTCCATCACCGACGCCTTCGCAAGGGCCGGGTTCGCTGTGCCCCGCTTCAGCGATCAGACCTACCGGGAGCTTGCCGAGTTCTTCAACATCGTCGGCGGCAGCTACCAGAACCCCCTCGACATGGCCGGCACCATCCAGGGCAAGATGGAGACCCTCGACCGCATTTTCCGCATCCTGGACGCGGACCCCAACATCGACTGCTACGCGATGGAGCTCTCCGCGATGTTCGGGGCTCGCCAGTGGAAGCGGCACCCCGAGGGCCTCGACAGCATGATCGATAGCCTTTCGGCCCACATGGAGCGCTCCGAGAAGCCGTTCGTGCTTGTCATGCACCCCTCGCACGAAGAGGTGTACGCCGCCGAGATAAAGCCCAAGTTCACCTCGCGCAGCATCCCCCTCTACCCGAGCTTCGAACGCGCGGCGATGGCCCTCGCCCGGGTGCACGCCTACACCGTCCGCTGAAGTCCGCGCCGATGGACGAGTGGCTCGACCGCTATCCAGCCCTGCAGGCGATGCAGGCGGTCGCCCTCTTTCGCGACCTCGGCTACAGATTCAGCGCCGCAGGAGACGGATGGGCCGAGGTCACTTTCACGGCCTCCCCGAAGACCGAGAACCTGTACGGCATCGTCCACGGCGGAGCCTGGCTCTTCCTCGCCGACTCCGCGATGGGCGGCGCACTCGGCACCGTCTGTGCGCCCTCCGACCGAATACTCACCGCCCAACTCGATTTCCGCTGGCTCCGGCCGCTGGAAGGCAACACGATCGTCGCTCGCGGCCGGATCCTCCGTCGCGGGCGCTCCCTGAGCCACTGCGCAGTAGACCTGTCCGACGGCTCGGGCCTGCAGATCGGGGCAGGGAACGGCACGTACGTCGTAGCCGGGGAGGGCGCGAGGCCCTAACTTCGTCGGCCCGCGCACCACTATCGAACTGCCATGTCGGACTCGGACTTCCGCCGCCGCTACGCCATCCTGTCGTTGATGGACACCTCGGCGGCTTACTCCAGCAGGAGCACCGATCCAGCCAATTCTCCCAAACGGGCCGATTGTCGAAGGGTTGCACGCGTTCAACGCGTTGTTTTTCTTCGCGACGTCATTGCTCCCTCTTTGCCTTCCGCCAGGGTCAACCGCTACCGGTCCGTCATCCGCCTCGCGTCCAACAGTTGGTCCAGCTCCTTCTCCGGCAGCACCCCCTGTTCCAGGGCCACCTCGCGGATCGATCTCCCCGTGCGGGCGGCCTCGTTGGCCACTTCGGCGGCGCGGTCGTACCCAATCACTGCCGCCAGCAGCGTCGCCATGCCCAGGCCACGCTCTGCCATCCGCGGGCCGCTGTCGGTCGCTCGCAGACCTTCGATGCACTTCGCCCCGAACAGCGGCGCGACGTTCGCCAGGAGATCGATAGATTGCAGCAGGTTGTACCCGGCGACCGGCAGCATGGTGTTGAGCTCGAAGAACCCCCACTGCCCTGCCATCGCGATAGCCGCATCGTTTCCAACGACCTGCGCCGCCACCTGCACGACGGCTTCGGGCAGGACCGGGTTCACCTTGCCGGGCATGATCGAGCTCCCCGGCTGGAGGGCAGGCAGTGAGAGCTCGGCCAGCCCCGCTCGCGGCCCGCTACCCATGAGCCGTATGTCGTTGGCAATCTTCGCCAGCGAAGTCGCCACCACGCGCAGCTGCCCACTCGCTTCGACGATCGCGTCGATCGCGCTCTGCGCCTGGAAATGGTTCGTGGTCTCGCGCAGCTGGAGGCGTTCCGATTCAGAGACGAACGCGAGCGTGCGCGCCGCGAACTCGCGGTGGGCGTTCACTCCCGTCCCGACGGCCGTGCCACCGAGGGCCACCTCCCGGAGAGACTCGCAGGCCGCCGTGACACGCCTCCGGGCTCTCTCCATCTGCCCGGCGTAGCCCGAAAACTCCTGTCCCAATCGGATCGGCGTAGCGTCCATCAGGTGTGTTCGCCCCGTCTTGACGACTCCATCAAATTCGACCGTCTTCTGCTGCAGGGCTGCTTCCAGACGGTAGAGCCCGGGCAGCAGCCGTCGCAGCATCTCGGTCAACGCCGCGACATGGATGGTGGTCGGGATGACATCGTTCGACGACTGGCCACGGTTGACGTGGTCGTTCGGGTGGACCGGCGAGTAGACGCCCTTCGGACTGCCTCCGAGCAGCTCGTTCGCCCGGTTCGCGATGACCTCGTTGGCGTTCATGTTCGTCGACGTGCCGGAGCCAGTCTGGAACACATCGACGACGAACTGGTCGTCCCAGCGGCCCTCCATCACTTCCGTGGCGGCGGACACAATGGCCGTCGCGAGCTCGGGTTCGAGCAGTTCGAGGTCGCGGTTGGCAAGTGCAGCGCCCCGCTTGATGGCTCCCAGCGCCCGGATGAACGGCCTCCCGAAACGCAGCCCGCTTATCGGGAAGTTGTCCCGGGCGCGAGCGGTGTCGATGCCGTAGTAGGCCTCAGCCAGCACTTCGTAGTCACCGAGGGCATCGTGTTCAGTTCGGGTCGCGGCCTTCTCATCCACCCCCTCACTGTAGCAAGCACAGCAAACCCGGGTGAACGCCAGGAGTCACGCTCCCCGGGTGTCCCGGCGATCGGGACATCCGGCGCAGCGGGGGTAGGTCGCCGAAGGGTCGCTGCACGCAACGCCCTCCGCCTCGAGGAGATCCCGGAGGCACCACAGCGGCAGGCCCACCACCGAGCAATAGCAGCCGGCAAGACTGGCTACGGTCGGGACGTCGTCATCCTGGATGGCGTAGGCGCCAGCTTTGTCGAGAGGTCTGCCGCTGGCGACATAGGCCGTAATCGACGCCTCAGAGAAGGGCGTGAGCTCGACCACAGATTCGCCGTACGCGCTTCTCACGGCTGAGTCGTGCGCCACGGCGACTCCCGTCACCACCCTGTGGCTCCTGCCACTGAGCTCGCGCAACATCCTTGCCGCCTCCTGCGGGTCGCCAGGTTTGCCGAAAGCCCGCACCCCATCATGGACAATGGTGTCCGCCCCGACGACGACCGCGGCCGGGAAACGAGCAGAGACTGCCTCGGCCTTGGCGCGAGCGAGCCTGACCGCGTCTGCGACGGGGTCGGAACCGAGCACCTCCGGGATGTCGGCCGCTTCGACCTCGAACCGCGCTACGAGGGCTGCGAGCAGCTCGCGCCGCCGAGGCGAACCGGAAGCCAGCACCACTTCGGTCACCCGTCGCCATCCGCGAACGTGAGCCGTGAGACACACTCGATATGGCCCGTTTGCGGGAACATGTCGATTGGAGTGACGTAATCCAGGGTGTACCCAGCGTCGACCAGCAGGCGCAGGTCGCGGGCGAGCGTTGCCGGGTTGCAGGAGACGTAGACGACTGTCTTTGGGGCCAGGCGGGCGATCGCTTCGAGCACTGGCCTGGCGCAACCCGGGCGAGGCGGGTCCAGCAGCACCACGTCCGGCTGAACGTCGAGTCTTGGCAACAGCTCTTCGACTTTGCCCGTGAGGACTTCGACGTTGGCCGTTGCGGCGACGTTCACGGCCGCATCGCGCCCGGCTTCGCGTGACTCTTCGATTGCGATCACCCGTTGGAATCGGTTGGCGAAGATGACCGAGAACGTCCCCACCCCGGCGAAGGCATCGACCAGCAGTCGCCCCTCGGCCGGGAGTGCTTCTCCGATCAGCCGGACCATTTGCTCGGCCTGCGCGCTGTTGACCTGGAAGAACGCGGACGCGCTCACCTGAAAACGCCTCCCGGCAAGTTCTTCTTCGTACGTCCGTTGTCCGCTCGGCAGGTCGAGACCAGACACGGGTGGCGAGATGAGGAACGAGCCCGTCGCGAAGTTGTGCCGTACCTGGACCTGGTGCAATCCGCGACCCTTGCCTTGAAGGAGCGGCAACAACTCGTTGACCCACGGGTCGGCGATAGGGCAGGCCTCGACTTTGAGCAGGCCACGGCCACGGCGCGTGATGAAGCCAACGTCGCCCCACCTCTTCCCGGTGGAGAATCGCATGTGGTTCCGGTAGCTCCACGGACTTTCGGCGGCCACTATCGACCTGACGACCGCTTCGTCCAGGTGACCGATCCGGCGGAGCTGCTCTCGCACGACACCTTCCTTGGCGGCGAGCTGCGCCGGATACACGAGGTGTTGCAACTGGCACCCGCCGCAGTCGCCGAAGAGCGAGCAACGCGGATCTACCCGGTCCGGGGAAGCTTCGAGCACCTGCGTCGTCGCAGCTTCGATGTAGTCTGGATGGACCCGCTCGACTGTAGCCTCCACGAGCTCACCCGGCGCCGCGTACATAACCAGGGCAACGCGGCCGTCCGGGAGATGAGCGAGCCCGGCGCCCCCGGCCACGATTGGCCCAATCCGAAAGGAGAGGACGTCGCCGGCGCGAGGAGCGGCGGGGACTTGCACGGGCGGCTGAGGGGACATGGGCCGATCCTGAAGCTGACTTCCCGGGCCAGCGGTGGGCTTCGGGCACACCACCATAGCATCGGTTCGACAACGCGACGGGTCGCACTCCACGACGGAATCGAGCATGCTTCCCATGTGGTCAGGATCAATCGCGTCTACACGCGCGTCGGGGACGATGGCACCACGGCCCTGGGGGGCGGCCAGCGGGTCGCGAAAGACAGCGTGCGAATCGAGGCCTACGGCACGGTTGATGAGCTCAACAGCGTGATCGGGGTTGTTGTGGCTGCGGGCTTGCACGAAAGCATGCGGCCCCAATTTTTCGTGATTCAACAGGTCCTCTTCAACGTCGGATCCGACCTTTGCATCCTCCAGGAAGACAAGCTCAAGTGGCCGGTACCTGGAATTGAACCACGGCACGTTGAACAGCTCGAAGAGTGGATCGACGAATGGAACGACGGACTCGAGCCACTCAAGAGCTTCATTCTCCCCGGCGGAGATCTGGCGGCGGCGCAACTCCACGTGGCCCGCACGGTCTGCCGGCGCGCCGAGCGCGACACGATCGCCCTGTCCCGGGTCGAGACGGTCGGCGCGCAGGTCATCCCGTACTTGAACCGCCTGAGCGACCTCCTCTTCGTGGCTGCGCGGTATCAGGCGAAGCTGTCAGGCGCCGGCGACATCCTTTGGGACAGCCGCGGCTACTGACCGCTGCGGCCGGTTTGGTTGAGGCGGCACACTTTGTCGGGCGATGTCGTACTGCGAGTTCGGGTCACGTTTTCCCCTCGCCTAAGCTGGCCGGGAGCGCAAGCCCGAGCAATGCTCCTACCTAGCGCCGTATGCGGACGATCGGGCCTTCGCTGAAAACGCCGCGAAGGGCGATGCCAAGCCTCTCATGGACTCGAAGGGGGATTCCGAGGTCCGCCAGATAGAGCTCTCCGACGCAAGCCCTGGCGCCGGGTTCGAAGAGACCTTTCTTGGGCAGGTCGAGGGCAAGAGTGGTACATGCGCGGATAGCGGGAGAGCTGACCTCACCCGTAGTGGCGTTGACGCCCGTCGGGACATCGACGGCGAGGATAGGACACTTCGAGGCGACGGCGAGCTCGGTGAGGGCAGCGGCGATGCCGGAGGGCGGGCCTTCAAGGCCGTAGCCGACAAGAGCGTCGATCACGAGGTCGGCGCCGCTGAGGTGCTCCTCGAGTGTAATCTCGCTTCGGTCTTCGTGGCCCGGCTCGACGATGCCGCATTCGCGGAGGATGTTGAGCTGGCGGCGAGCGGCGAAGGAGACTTCGCTTTCAACCTCACCGAAGATGGGCTCCACGTTGCAGCCCCAGTTGGCGAGGTTGCGGACGGCGCAGAGCCCTGCGCCACCCTTGTTTCCTCCGCCTGCCAGGACAACGACACGCTGCCCGTGCCCGCGGCCTCCGAGCATCGCGAGGGCGAGGGTGGCGATCGCTCGCCCGCCGTTCTCGGTGATTTGCATGATGTCGAGGCCGAAGTCTTCCTGGGCGACTCGCTGGATCTCGCGCATCTGGCGCGCAGAGACCGCCGGCAGATCCGCCGACTTGCGCTGTGGGAATCCGCCGGGGTCCGGCTTGACGGTCATGGTTCGAACACGACGATGCCCATGTTGGGCGCGAGGGGGAGTCCGGGGCGACGGGCCGAGGGGTGCATCTCTATTCCTCAGGGAAGGTGGCAGTGATGCGGGCGGAGATGCCCCCGCGGGTGTTGAATTCCCCGGTCACGAACGCGGTGCGGGGCGAGATAGCGGCAACAATGTCGTCGAGGACCTGATTGACGACGTCCTCGTAGAAGATGCCGCGACTGCGATAGGTCTGGAGGTAGTACTTGAAGCTGCGGAGCTCGATGCAGCGAGCCGCCGGGACGTAGGTGATCGTGAGGGTGCCGAAGTCGGGCTGTCCGGTCATGGGGCAGACGCTGGTGAACTCGGGGGCGACGAATTCGATTTCGTAGTTCCGGTCCGGGTGGCGGTTTTCGAAGCTATCGATGGTGCCGTCGGTCTTGAACGTGTTCTCGGACATGGTGCAAGCGTGCCCCGTTTGGCGGGAGATGCAAGTGGCTAGCGCCAAATCGCTACAGGATTGAGGTCAACGCCTTCGTCGTAGACGTCGAGGCCTTCGGCGCGTTTGAGGGCGATGACGGCGAGGTAGGTGAACGGGGTGGCGACGAATTCCCAGAGGACCTTGAAGAGCCACTGCTTCCAGATGAGCGGCCAGAGGTCGATCCCCTGGCGGCCGGCGAAGGCGATTGTGATGAAGATGGCGGAGTCGAGGCCTTCGCCGACGATGGTTGAACCAATGGTGCGACTCCAGAGGAAGCGACCGCCGGTGAGCACTTTCATGCGAGAGAGGACGATGGAGTTGGCGAACTCGCCGACGAGGAAGGCGAGGAAGCTGCCGGCGACGATACGCCAGGTCTGGCCGAGGATGGACTCGTAGGCCTGCTGGTCGCTCCAGAATGGGGCGTTGGGCAGCCGTTCGGCGCTGACGATTGCGAGGACAGCCAGGCCATTGGCCAGGAAGGCCGACCAGATGACGCGCCGGGCGGCGCGATAGCCGTACACCTCCGTGAGGACGTCGCCGAGGAGGTAGGAGAGGGGGAAAATGACGACCGCAGCGGGGAGGAAGTAATCGGGGATGGGGCCGGCCACCCCGGAGAAGTCGGCGATTTTGACGGCGACGATGTTCGAGACGATTAGGGCCCCGGTGAACAGGGCCGCAATTGTCGTGAGAAAACGCGGCTGTGGAGGCACGGCGTTGGGCATACGGCGGAGTTTGGGATGCTGGGCGACGACGGGCAACCGACTCCGCGGAGCAATGAGCGATGAGCAATGAGACCTCACCCCGGCCCCTCTTCCGCTGGGGCGGGAGAGGGAGTCTCCGGGACTGGTCACGCGAGCGACGAACGGGCTGGGTTTACTTCCCCGGGCGGACGAACCAAACTTCGTCGCAACGTCTTCGGGGGTCGTGGCAATGACGAGTATCGGTTCGACGCTCAGCCTTGGGACAATCGGACAGGTCGCGGTCAATGCGCACGACATCAAGCGCGCGACGGCCTTCTACCGCGATGTCCTGGGGATGAAGTTCCTGTTCGAAGCGGGAAACCTCGCGTTCTTCGACTGCGACGGCGTGCGGCTGATGCTCGACATCCCGGAGGACAAGCAGTTCGACCACCCGTCGTCCGTCCTTTATTTCCGGGTAGGGGACATCAACAGCGCCGTCGCGACGCTACGTTCGCGCGGGGTGACGTTCTTCGAGGGTGACCCGCACATTGTCGCGAAGATGCCGGACCACGATCTCTGGATGGGGTTCTTCCGGGACACGGAGGAGAACATCATGGCGCTGATGAGCGAAGTTCCCAGGGTCGGCTGAGAACGGACGAGGGACGGCCGCGACCCACGAGTTACAACCCGAGTGAATCCCAGACCCAAACCACCGCTCCGATCGCTATGGCCATCATTACGACGACACCTACCGTGTAGCTGACCCCGTCAGCAAGGAAGTCATGCTCGCGACTATCGGCTCGACGGAGGCTCCGTCGAAGTCCGCGTCGTAGACGTCTGTCCATGTGTGAAGACACCTCCAAACCGGCGAGTTGCCGGCTGGAACCGGACAGTCCCGCTCCAGCGCCTAAGATGGGTTGACGCTACGGCGGTTCCGAGACGTTGTCGCCAGCCGAATGGCCAGTCCCGGGCTGGACAATGATCCAGTCCCTAACCCCCGGCCCTTCTCCCAGCCTCCAGGGAGAGGGGAACGAGGGCAAGCGACGCGAATTAGGCTGGCGTTTCGCCCATCGATCGCAGGACGTCGAGGGCGTGGGTCGGGTGGGACTCGAAGTCGCGGGGTTCGGTGAAGATGTCGCGGACGATGTGGTCTTTGTCGAGGACGACGGTGGTGCGGCTGTGGATGCCGAAGGCTTCGTTGAAGATGCCGTAGTCGCGGCCGGCCTGGGCCTTGGGGAAGTCGCTGAGGAGGGGGAACTCGAGCCCGAGCTTGTTCTCGAACTCGCCTGCTGCCGCGAAGGAGTCGACGCTAATGCCCAGCACCTGGGCATCGGCCCGCACGAACGCATCGTAGTGCGTCCGGTAGGCCGTCATCTCCGACGTTCAGCCACCGGTGAACGCGAGGGGATAGAAGGCGAGCACGAGGTGCTTGCCGGGGAAGGAGTCGAGCGTCACTTCCTCGCGCAGCTTGTTGCGGAGGGTGAACGGAGGGGCGGGCTTGCCTACTTCGATTGCCATGACGGGTAGGTTACAGGGGACCGAGGACAGGGGACAGATTCGAGTGGTCGCGAACCGGCTCGAGTCCGGCGGCCCAGCGAGCCCGGAGCGCTGCTGTGGCGGTGTAGCATTGGCCGGCGGGGGTAAGCCCATGGCAACGATCGACGAGGCCCTTGCGATGCTTGCGGGGTGCGGGCCGGAATTCGCGTCGGGGCTTTCGAATCACGGGCCGATGGGGGCGGAGGCGCTCTGCGCTCTTGGCCGACCGGCGGCGGTCGAGGACTGGGTTTTTCGCTATCGGAAGCGGCTGCTGGAGCGTCCGCCCAACGTCGAACGCATCCGGCCTGAGCAGTGGCAGCAGGCGCTCGGGGATGTGCCACGGGTGTCGGACTGGGAGGACTTCCTCGAGACCGAGATGGAGTCGATGCCATGGCCGGCACTGCTGGAGCGCTGGGTGCCGAGGCTATCGCCGGGGATCATGAGCGCCGCAACGCACGGCTTCATTCGCACGGCGCACGCCGTCCGCAGCCTGGCAGCCGAGGATACGCCCGGGCGACGGGCGGAGGTGGTCGCCGGGCTCGCCTACTGGGCCGCACGTTACCAGGTAGTGCCGGGCGTCCCGGGCGTGGTTGCGGTGCGGCTGCCATCCGATGTCATCGACCAGGTGCCGATCATGCCTTCGCATCTGCGCAGCCGGAGGCCGACGAGCATTTTCGGGGCGGTGGCGGAGCTGGACGACTTTCCTCCCTTCGCGGGCGCGATTGACCTGGCGGCCCCGGGCGACGATCTCTCGGCGTTCATCTCGGACCTCACGGCTACGATGGCGAAGCGTTACCTGGAGAACGCCGGGCCGGCAAGCATCCCGTATGTGCACACAGTGACGGCGCCCAGCGCGCTGCGGATGATCGCGCCGTTCCTGTCGCCGGAGACGGCGCGGCTGGCTGCCCGCTACGCGTGGCAGGCATGCGCGGCGATCCACTCACGGGCGCACTATCCGCGGCCCGTTACGATTCCAGAACGACTGCCGAGCGCCGACGAGATTGTCGACAGGGCGGTGTTCTCCGGCGACGAGCACGCCATCAAGTTCACCGAGGCCTGCCTGCGCGAGCATGCGTTGGAGCCAAACCCGGTGTTCCTCGCCGCCGCACTCGACATGAGTGGCCGCTACGGCCGGCGGCCGGCTTCCGGAACTTAGCCTCGGGCGATGGCCGCGGAGGGAGGAGAGGTGCAGGCGGAGAGGTGACCCTCGCCCTTATTCGGACCGGCGTCGCTCGTTGTCTACTCGGCCGGGCCGGCCAGCGCTGGCGGTTCAACGTTCTGCGGGTCTTCGCGTTCTATAACCTGAAATCGCATCGTAGCCCGCGCGTCGCGATCCCGGATAAGGAGGGCGAACGCTGCCCCGGCCAGGCATACCAGGCCGGTGACGATGAAGACATCCTGGAATGCGTTGACGGAACCAATCCGCCCGTTGGGTGCGCCCAAGACGACGCCGTAATGCCCGAGCCGGCTCGTCAGGAGTGCCGCCGCCACGGCGACGCCGAAGGTCGACGCGACCTGGCTGCTGACGTTGTAGAGGGCGGTGGCGCGGCCGGTGTCTCTCGGCGAAATCATGGCGTAAGTCGCGGCCTGCAGAGGCACCAGCACCAGGCCGAAGGCTAAACCTCTGGTGACCATCAAGCCGCGGATCAGCCAGAGGTTGGTGGTGAGATCGGTCTGCGACAGCAGCAAGACGGAGAGTCCGGTTATGAGGAGCCCGCTCAGGATCATGCGCCTTGGACCCACCAGCCGGTAAATGCGGCTCGCGGGCTGCGCGACGACCATCACGCCGACCGCCATCGGGAACGTGGTTAACCCGGACTCCAGGGGAGAGAGACCGCGCGTGGCCTGGAGTTCGAGGGTTAACAGGAAGATCGTCGAGGTGAAGCCGAACATTGTGACGAGCCACGTCAGGTTGCAAGATCGAAAGAGGGTGTTGGCGAAGATCCGGACGTCAAGCATCGGGGCGGTGCTTCGCAGCTCGACGGCGACGAACGCCGCGAGCAGGGCGAAGGAGGGCAGGCCGAAGGCAATGACCCTGGCGTCGCCGAACCCGCGGTGGCCGGCCTCGGCGAGGGCATACATCAACATCGCCAGCCCGGCGCCGGAAAGGACGAAGCCGAGTGGGTCGAAGCGGCCGGTGGAGGGCTCACGGTGCTCGCGGAGGTAGCGCGCTGAGATGACGAGAGCGATCAGGCCGATGGGGACGTTGAGGAAGAAGACCCAATGCCACGAGGTGTACTTGAGCAGCAACCCACCGATGAGGGGACCGCTCGCCGGCGCGACTGCGGCCGGCACGACCATGATACCGGCTGCCTGCGACCGTTCCTCGGGCGGAAAAGCCCGCCAGACGGTCGCGAAGGCAACGGGCGAGAGCATTCCGCCGCCAACGCCTTGCAAGACGCGAAACGCGATAAGCTGCTCTATCGACTGGGCCATGCCGCAAAGGAGAGAGGCCGCAGTGAACACACTCAGCGCGAACATGAAGACGCGCTTCGTACCAAACCGATCCCCGGCCCAGCCGCTCACGGGGATGAACACTGCGAGGCTCAGCAGGTAGCCCGTGACGACCCACTGGAGCGTCGTGGGCGAGGTGACGGTGAAGTCGCGTCCGAGCGTGGGCAACGCGACGTTGACTACGGTGGAGTCGAGCAGCTCCATGAAGATCGCGAAGACGGCGAGGGTCGCGACGATGTATTTGTACGCAATTTGGCCCAATAGCCCTCGACCTCCGCGGCGGCCCGGAGACTTCCCGGCAACCGTCGTTGCATGGTGCAACTGACAGAGGTCAACGTACGGGTTCGGTCAGGCAAGCACAAGCCCAGCTCGCCGGAACGACTGAGGAAACAGAAGGGTCCGTGGTAGTGCCAGGTCTTTATCCAAGAATCGAGCCCTACGACCGGGGCATGCTGGATGCCGGCGATGGCAACCTCGTGTACTGGGAGGCGTGCGGCAACCCGAGCGGCAAGGCTGCGGTTGTTCTTCACGGCGGACCGGGTTCGGGATGCACGATGTGGCACCGCAGGCTGTTCGACCGAACCGCCTATCGCGTCGTGCTGTTCGACCAACGCGGCTGTGGGCGGAGCAGGCCGCACGCCAGTGCGCCGGATACGGACCTGGCGAGCAACAACACTCGGAACCTGATTTCGGACATGGAGCGTCTGCGCCAGCACCTGGGAGTCGATCGTTGGTTGGTGTTGGGCGGATCGTGGGGCAGCACGTTGGCCCTTGCCTACGCCGAAGGGCACCCCGACCGGGTCACCGAGATCATCCTGTTCGGCATCACCACCGGGCGCCGCAAGGAGTTCGACTGGTTATTCCGAGGCGGGGTGGCCATGCTCTTCCCCGAGGAGTGGGAGCGACTGCGCGCAGTTCTGCCAGCCGGAGAGCGAGATGGCGACATCGTGGAGGCGTACCACAGGCTCCTGAACGATCCCGATCCCGCAGTGCGTCAGGCTGCCGCGGTGGCATGGTGCACCTGGGAGTCGGCGACACCAACGTGGCCTCCGGCTTCGGGACTGGCGCCCAGGTTCGCCGACCCGGATTTTGCGATGGCGTTTGCGCGCCTTGTGACTCACTACGTGCGGAACGACGGGTTTCTCGAGGACGGGTGCCTGCTCCGCGATGCGCACGTCCTGGCCGATATTCCCGGGATCCTGGTGAACGGGCGCTTTGACCTGCAGGCGCCGATCGCCAACGCGTGGGAGCTGAAGCGTGTGTGGCCGCGGGCTGAATTGGTGGTCGTCGCGGATGCCGGCCACGCGGCCGACCATCCGGGACTGACCGGAGAAATCGTGCGGGCGACCGAGCGATTCGCAGGCCTACGGTAGACGCGAAGATCCGGGCTGGTGCCACGAAAGATCGGCCGAGCGATGCCTCAGTGTATCGACACGATGGCACGGGCCAGCAAGACATCGTTGAAGTAGAACTCCAGGGCGTACTCGCCGGCCGAAGCCTGGGACCCGTTGAAGCACCAGTACCAGCTTCCCGGGACGAAGTCCTTCGTCGCCAGGTTGAGCGAGATAACTGTCGTCCCGTCGCGGTACAACGTCGCTTTTCCGGATCCGAAGGGCGCGACTCCCCGGGTCTTCCACGTAGCGCAGAAGGCTTTGCCGAGCGCCGAAGTTGGCGGGATCGGTTTCGTGGCGTCAGCCAGTCCGTCGGAGCCGCGCAGCCACCACTTGATCTCGCTAACGCTTGAGGACTCGACGCCAGACACTGGCGTGGAGGTGGGAGTGGCTGTCGGGGCCGGAGTTGGAGTCGAGGTAGGGGTCGGAGTCGGAGCGCCGGGGGCCAGGGTTGGTGTGGGGGATTGGGGCGCGCCGGTCGGCGTGGCAGGAATCGGCGTTGCTCCGACAGTCGGGGCCGACGGTGTTTCGGTGGGCTGCGAAGCGGGCGACGAATTCGGTTGACCTGGTGCGAGGCCCACGCCGGAGGTCGCGGGAGCTTCCGCCGAGCCAGCGAGCGGCTGTGGCGCGGCCGCGCCGCTTCCAGAAGAGGTGGGCCCGTCGTCAGTGAGTAACAGCGCTGCCACGACCGTCGCGCCCGCACCCAGCAGCACACCAAGGCCGATCACGACGCCGAGAGGAACGCGCATATCCGCAAACCGCCACCGGACTTGTCGCCGGCGCCTCCAAGATACGGCAAGGGCGCCGCACTGGCGACGACGATCGGTGGGATGCCGCGACGCTCAGCCCAGAGAACTTGGGGCCCGCGGGAGCCGGGAACGCCTGGCGGACTAGAACCCTTTGAACTGCGGCTCGCGCTTTTCGATGAAGGCGCGGGGGCCCTCTTTCGCGTCGTCGGTCGACTGGGCGATGACCATGGCGAGCTGGGCCATGTCGAGGTGCTCGTCGAAGGCGATGTTGGCCGAGCGATAGACGAGCTTCTTGGAGAGTTGGACGGCGGTGGCTGGGCCGCGGGCGACCTGCTCGGCGAATTCGATGGTGCGGGGCATAAGCTCTTCTGGCTCGTAGACGGCGTTGACGTAGCCCATCGCGAGGGCTTCCTGGGCGTTGAAGAGGCGTCCGCTCCAGATGAGCTCGAGGGCTTTGGAAGGACCAACGATGCGAGGGAGGGTGTAGCAGCCGCCGTCGCCGGGGATGAGGCCCATGCGCACGTAGGTCATGCCCATGCGGGCTGAACTGCTGGCGAAGCGAATGTCGGCCATGCTGGCCATGTCCATGCCTGCGCCGGCAGCGGCGCCGTTGATCGCCGCGATGTAGGGCTTTTCGAGCTGGATGAGGGCACGGGGGATGGGATGGACGCTGTTGCGCAGGCTCTGGCGGCGGGTGGCGATGGACTGTTCGGTGCGGAGGACGCCGCGGCCGCCGGCTTCATCGCTGACGTTCATGCCGCTGCAAAAGCCGCGCCCCGCACCGGTGATGATGACGACGCGCACTTCGGGGTTGCGGTCGGCTTCGCGAATGGCGTCGGCCCACTCGGAAAGCATCTGGTTGTCGAACGCGTTAAGGCGTTCGGGTTTGTTGAGGGTGATCGTAGCGACGCCCTTGTTGAGGTCGTAGAGGATGGCTTCGTAGGGCATGAAGAACTCCAGGGGCAGCCGAAGAAGGCTGGGGATCGGGTGGCAAGGCGGCATTCTACGCCACCGGAGGCAGAATCGTGGGACGGCGCGAACCGGGGCCGTACACTTGGAAGGTGGCTTCGTCGACCATCACGGAGAAGATCCGCACCCAGCTGGCGGCTCTGCCGGCGCGGCCTGGCGTGTACCTCATGCGCAACGCGAAGGGCGAGGTGATCTACGTCGGGAAGGCGGCGCGGCTGAAGGATCGCGTGCGCTCGTACTTTGGGTCGTCGCACGGGATGGAACCGAAGACGTTCGCGCTGCGCCAGCAGGTCGAGGACTTCGAATACATCGTGGTGGGCAATGCGGGAGAGGCGCTGATCCTCGAGGCGACGCTGATCAAGCGGCACCAACCGTTCTTCAACATCCGGCTGAAGGACGACAAACGGTACCCGTACCTCAAGGTCGACGTGCAGAACGCGTGGCCACGGGTTTACATCACGCGCCGGATAGAGAAGGACGGGGCGCGCTACTTCGGGCCGTACGCGAGCGCGGGGTCGGTGCGGGCGACGCTCGACCTGACGAAGAAGCTGTTCCCATGGAGGTCGTGCACAAAGGAGATCACGGGGAAGGACGCGCGACCGTGCCTGGACTACTACATCAAACGCTGCATCGCGCCGTGTACGGCTTTCTGCACGAAGGAGGAGTACGCGGAGGTCGTTGACCAGGTGATCCTGTTCCTCGAGGGGAGGGCGGACGACGTGCTGCGGCGGCTGCGGAAGCAGATGGAGGGCGCGGCGGAGCGAATGGAGTTCGAACGGGCAGCGATGATCCGCGACCAACTGCGATCGGTGGAGCGGACGGTGGAACGGCAGATGCTCTCGACCACGCGGAAAGAGGACCTCGACGTATTCGGCCTGGCGCGGCACGGAGACCAGGCTTGCGTGCAGGTGTTCTTCGTGCGCGGGACGCAGATGATCGGGCGGGACACGTTCGTGGTGGAAGGGACGAGCGGCGAGACGGATGCTGCGGTGTTGAGCAGCTTCCTGCAGCAGTACTACGAGAGCGCGCAGTACATCCCGAGGCTGGTGGCGGTGCCTTGCGAGCCGGAAGTCGTCCGAGAGCTGGAGGAAATGCTGACTGGCCGGCGCAGCGCAAACGTCGAGATACGCCCGCCCAAGCGGGGAGAGAAGCGACGGCTGGTGGAGCTGGCCAACGACAACGCCCGTGAGGCTCTCGAGATGATGCGGGTGAAGTGGATGGCGGACTCTTCGAAGACGGAACAGGCGCTGGAGCAGCTTCGGGAGGAGCTGACGCTGGGGGAGATCCCGAAGCGGATCGAGTGTTATGACAACTCGAATATCCAGGGGTCGAACCCCGTTTCGAGCATGGTGGTGTTCATCGATGGGAAGCCGGCGCCGCAGCAGTACCGGCGATTTCGGGTGAAGACGGTCGAGGGGGCGAACGACTTCGCGACGATGCAGGAAATCCTGAGGCGGCGGTTCAGGCGCGCGGCTGTCGACGAGAGGGCAGGGGCATCCTCCGAGGAGGGCAGCGAGGCGGTGACGGGGGGTGAGGCCTGGGACCTTCCTGACCTTGTGATCATCGACGGGGGCAAAGGACAGCTCGGCGCCGCGGTGCAGGTGATGCGGGAGCTTGGGGTGTACGAGATCCCGACCGTAGGGCTGGCGAAGCGGTTCGAAGAGCTGTTCGTGCCGGATGAGGATGAGCCGATAGTGCTGCCTCGGGGTTCGGAGGCGCTGTACCTCGTGCAACGCATCCGGGACGAGGCTCACCGCTTTGCGATTACGTACCACCGCCAGGTGCGGGCGAAGGGCGCCATCCAGAGCGCGCTGGACTCGATCCCGGGGGTGGGACCCAAACGGAAGAAGGCGCTGCTGCGAAAGTTCGGGACGGTTAGGGCGATCCGGGAGGCGGGGGTCGAGGAAATCGCGAGCACGGTCGGGTTTACAAGGGTGCTGGCGGAGAAGGTGAAGGAGTCCATCTAGTGGGCGCTCGACGCGGACGATGACCGCTGACGATCCTGGCGGACGCGCGAGACGTTCGAGCGAGGTCATTCGGTTCCTGGCGTTGGGTGATTCGTACACGATCGGGGAGGGGGTGGCGGGGGAGGAGCGGTGGCCGGAGCAGCTGGCCAAACTCCTGCGGGCGGAGGGGATAGCCGTGGTCGAACTGGAGATAATCGCGCAGACCGGGTGGACGACGGACGAGCTCGCGGCTGCGGTCGAGAAGGCTTCGCTGGCGGGGCGGTACCAGCTCGTGACGCTGCTTGTGGGGGTGAACAACCAATACCGGGGGCGGAGCGCTGTGGAGTACTCGAGCGAGTTCGAGCAGCTGCTGAGGAAGGTGATCGCGCTTGTAGGCGGCGAGGCGGGAAAGGTGGTCGCGCTATCGATCCCGGACTGGGCCAGGACGCCGTTCGGGGCGGGGCGGGACCGTGCCCGAATCGGACGTGAAATCGACGCGTTCAACGCGGCAGCGCGGGCTGTGTGTGGCCACTTGGGGGTCGAGTTCGTGGACGTGACGGAGCTCTCGCGGGCGGCGGAAGGAGACCTCTCGATGGTGGTCGCAGACGGACTTCACCCGTCGGCGAAGGCATATCGAGAGTGGGCGAACCTGGCGCTGCCCGTGGCTCTGAGAGCGGTAGCACGCAGGGGGAGAAGCCGCGAATCGAACGGGGTCGGACGAGTTGAAGCGGTAAAGCAAGGGGCATCGACGCGGGTCCCGCAATCGCCTACTGTGGATGCCACCATGGCAGACCGGGTCGAGCGCGAAATCGAAGAGATCCTGGCGAAGCTGGACACAGGGCCGGCGGAGAAGAAGCCGGACGAAGCGAAGAAGCAACCGGTGTCTATCGCTTCGCGGCGCAAGGCCCGGCCGCCGGCGCCAGCGGGCAATCAGTCAGCGACAAGCGGCATTCGGTCCCGGTTTTCGCCGGCCACGCTGTTGTTTACCGGAGCGGGCACAATGGTAGCGGGGCTCGTGCTGTCGAGCGTCTGGAATGCGCTGATCTGGCTTTCGTTCGGAGGGGTCGTGATGTTCCTCGGGGCGTTTGCGTGGTCGTTTTTCCGGAGTCCGAGGCCTGCGCAGACTGCTGCGCCGCAAGGCCACTTTTGGCGGGATCGGTACATCGAGTACGAACCAGCGAATACCGGACCGTTCGAGCGGATCAAACGCAAGCTACGCGGACGCTAAGCCCAGGTCGGCGGGCTCCAAGCCGGCTTTCGCGCCCTTAACGCCGAGGGGCCTAGGATTTGGCCATGCGCTTTGCCCGCCTGGTTGTTGTACCGGGGCTCGCCCTTCTGCTGGCGGGCTGTTCGGGGTCGAGCGGGGACCAGCCCGCGGCAAAGCCCTCGGAGGCAGCTTCGGCGCCGACGGCGCAAGCAACTGCGAAGCAGGCCACGGCCACGCTAGCGGCCAACGTCACCAGGGCCCAGGGCCCGCCGGAGCACGACGGAAAACGGACCCTGGCCCACATTGTGATGCTGGCGAACACGATCGGGTCGAGGGTGGCGGGCACACCGGGAGAAGCGGCAGCGGCGAAGTACATCGCGGACCAGTTCCGGGCGGACGGCTACGACGTGGAGGTCATGGACTTCAGCTACGAGGGCGACCGGTTCCGGGCGGGGACGGTTGGGATCGACGGAGCGGCATCGATGTTGGACGCAGAGAGCCTGGGCGGAAGTGCGGGAGGGAAGGTGTCAGGCGTCCCGGTCTACGTGGGACTGGCCGATGCGGCGGGGATCGGTGGGCGGAGCCTGCAAGGGAAGGTGGCCGTGGCTGACCGCGGAACGCTCCGCTTCGTCGAGAAGTTCGACAACGTCAAGGCGGCCGGGGCTGTGGCACTCGTGTTGATCAACAACCAGGTCGGATCGATCAACGGGACGCTTGGAAAACCCGCGGACATTCCCGTGGTGGCAGTCGCGTCTACTGCTGGGGATCAACTGCGAGCGGCGGTGACTGCCGCGAAGCGCATCACAATCGAGGTGCCCCAGGGAACGACGAGCCATGCTCTCGACGTGGTTGCCAGGCCGCGAGCGGGGGCGGCGTGTCGAATTCTCGTGGGGGGCCATCACGACAGCGTCCCGGGAACAGGGGCCGCGAACGACAACGCGAGCGGCGCCGCGCACGTGATTGAGCTTGCGCGAGCGTTCGCCGCCGATGGCATCGACGAGGGGCTGTGCTTCGCGACCTTCGGGGCCGAGGAGTCGGGACTGTTCGGGAGCAAGGCGCTGGTAGACCGGCTGAGGACTGAGGGCGGGCTGCCCAGGGTGATGATAAACCTCGACGTGACGGGGATCGGGACGGAGGTTGAGCTGATCGGCGATGCGCGCCTGAAGAAGGAGGCGCTCGGGATAGCCGCCACGCTGGGAATCCCCGCTGCGTCGTCGTCGCTGCCGGCCAACGCAGGAAGTGATCACCAGAGCTTCCAGGACGCGGGCGTCCCGATCCTCTACCTGACATCGGGCGACTTTGGCACGATCCATACGCCGCAGGACGTGACGGGCGACATCGACCCACAGACGGTCGAGGAGCTGGGCGACCTGGCTTACGCCTGCATCAAACAGATCCTGGGTGAGGTTGCCTGAGGTTGAGAGCGAACCTAGCATGGGCCCAATGACGATCCGCGAGATGTGCGTCGGGCTGATGTTGACCGTACTGGCGGGCGGAGTGATGGCGGTTGCGTGCGGCGGAGACGACGGGGCGACGGGGGGTGGCGGCCAGCGGGTGACAGACCCGGCCAAGGTGCCGAGCTCCACGCCGATCCAGGGCGCCACCCTGTTTCAGATCCGAGGGGACGTTGTGTCGCTATCCGGGGGGACGGGCGGAGGGGGGACGCCGGTCGCTGGTCAGACTCCGGCAGGTTCGAAGACCTACACCGTGGAGTCGGGCGACACGTGCGGTGACATCGCCAAACAGTTCGGTATCAGCGTCGACGAGCTGCTGAAAGCGAATCGGACGATCGAAGCGGGCTGCACGAACCTTCACGCGGGCGACAAGCTAAAGATCCCGGTTCTGACGCCGACTCCGGGGGCGAGTGGCGGAGGGGTGATTGGCGGGGGACCGACGCCCAGGCCGAGCGGGAAGGAGTACAAGGTGGTGAGTGGGGACACCTGCGACGCCATTGCACGGAGCTACGGTGTTGATCTTACGAAGTTGGTCGCGGCGAACGGCAACGTGGACTGCTCGAAGCTCCAGATTGGCCAGACGATCAAGATTCCTTAGCTGGCTCGGCAAGGACGGGAGCCGGGGCAGGGGGAGATGATTCGCCTGGCGGGGCTTCGATGAGAGCGTGGAGCTGTTCCACAGGCATCCCGAGGGCGCGCGCCGCCTCGGGAATCCGATAGTCGAAGTATTCGGGGGTGAGCCCGGCTGAGGTCAGGCGAGCCAAGGCGCCTGGCCGGGCTCTAATCGCTTCGTAGATCGAGATGGTCGGTGGGAAGCGAGATTCCACTGACATGGGAGAACCTCCTCTGCAGTGAAGACGAGTGGCCGTCGAGGACGAGAATACGCCGCCTGAAGGGTTGGGGCCGGGTGGGAGACGAAATCTTCACGAACGCGGCGGCCGGACCGGGATCACTGCAGCTCAGCGAGGACTTCTTGTGTGTGTTCCCCCAGCTTCGGCGCCGGCCGGCGCAGTTCCCAGGGGGTCTTGCTGAAAACGTAAGGGGCACCCGGCATGGCGGCGGGATTTGGCGCCCCTTCGCCGATGGTTTCGACGAAGAAACCGCGATCCCACAAGTGCGGATCGGAGAGGGTTTCTTCTGGTGATCGGACGACGCCCCAAGCCTGACCCCGCTCCTGACCGCCGCGGTAGACGTAGTCGGCGTCGTGGGCGGCGATGAACCGCTTTACTTCGGCCATTATCTCCGCCGCTTGCGGATTGCCCCGACCGGGCTGGCGATCCTGGGGGCTGGCGAAGCGAGGCTCGCTGAATTGCTCGCCGAAGCCTTCGGATTGGAACCAGTCTGTGAGCTTCTTCCATCCGGCGTTGTCGCGACCGACGCCGAACACGATGATGTCGCGGCCGTCTCGAGCTGAATAGAGCCAGGGCTCGGTACGGTTGGCGGCGGCGTGGCGAGCCGTCTGGCGGATGACATCCTGGCGTTTGTAGAGCCAGTAGGGCATGCCGACTTCGGTCGTGCAGCTCAGTGCCTCGTGCATGGAGCAATCGACGTACTGTCCGTGGCCGGTGCGGTCGCGATAGAGGAGAGCGGCGAGGACACCGTGCACGGCGAAGTGGCAGGCGGTGTTGTAGCCCTGGTCGCCGTGGCCGCGAATGGGCGGCGCGCCGGGTGCGTCTTCGGGATCGTAGCCGTTCATGTTCATCGGGCCGCCGAGGGCGAGGCTGACGAGATCTGACGAGGCGTAGGCGGCCCAGGGCCCATCCTGCCCGAAAGGGGTGATCGAGCACATGATCAGGTTGTCGCGGGCGGCGCGAAGGTCTTCGAAGCCGAAGCCGAGGCCCGGGAGGTAACCGGGGCGGCAGGACTCGACGACGATGCTGGCGCTGGCGACGAGCCTCCTGAAGATCGAGCGGTCGGCCTGGCTCCGTTCGAGGTCAAGGACGACAGAGCGCTTGTTGGTGTTGTGGTACCAGAAGTTGAGCGAGCGGTTGGGCCCTGAAATGTCCTTGACGAAGGGTCCGATGGCGCGAGCAGTCGAGCCAGCCGGGGGTTCGACTTTGATGACGTCGGCGCCCATGTCGGCGAGGAGCTTGCCGGCCAGTTGGCCGAGCTCGTCACAGAGTTCGACTACGCGAAGGTCCGTGAGGGGTCCGGTCACATGAGGACCCCGAGTGCTTCCTGTTCAGCGATTTCTTCAGCTGACATACCAAGGACGTCGTGGAGGACTTCGTGGGTGTGCTGCCCGATGAGGGGGGAGGAAGTTCGCATCTGACCCGGTGTCACCGAGAGCCTGGGAAGGATGCCGTCGTAGTCGCAGTCGCCGAACTCGGCGTGTGGGAGGCGATGCCACCATTGGCGAGCCTTCAGTTGGGGGTCGTGCTCGAAGCGATCACTGGCCTTCTGACAGACTCCGGCCCGGACGCCTGCGGCCTGGAGCAACTCCATGGCTTCGTAGTCTTCGAACTCGCTGGTCCAGGCCTCGACACGCGCGTCGAGCTCGTCCTGATTGGCGAGACGACCGGCATTTGTGGCGAATCGGGGTTCGATCGCCCATGCGGGCTCGTCCATGGCGCGGACAAGAGCCTGCCACTCGGCGTCGTTCATCACCGCGACGGCAAGCCAGCGGTCCTCGCCGGCACAGGCGTAGGTGTTGTGGGGCGCGACCGAGGGCTCCCATGCGCGATTGCCGGGCGGCATGCCGTCGCGTCGCCAGGTGCGACCGTTGACTGTGAAATCGAGGACTGCCGGGCCTGAGAGTACGATGCCCGCCTCGACCTGGGAGACGTCGAGGTGCTGGCCTTCACCGGTGAGGTTCCGGTGGTGGAGCGCCATCATGATGGCGTTGGCGGCGTAGTAGCCGGCGGTGTGGTCCATGTAACTGAATCCCCAGCCCGCAGGAGGCAGCCCGGGGAGGCCGGAGGTGAGGGTGAGGCCAGAGAGGGCCTGGGCGGTGGGGCCCCAGGTGGTGAAATCGCGGTCGCGCCCGCTGTGGCCGAAGCCTGAGATAGAGCAATAGATGATGTCCGGGCGGATGGACTGGAGATCAGGGTAGTCGAGGCCCCAGGACTCCATGACGCGGCTCGAGAAGTTTTCGACGACGACGTCGGATTGGGCGATGAGTCGCTTGAGGAGATCGATGCCAAGAGGGTGCCGGGCGTTGAGGAGGATGCTCTTCTTGTTTCGATTGAAGTAGTTGAAGAAGCCGGAGTTGTTGAGGTTGGGGTGGTCGCCGACGATAGGCCGGCCAAAGCGGACCGAATCGGCGGCCTGGGCGTGTTCGACACGGATGACTTCGGCGCCGAAATCCGCGAGGACGCGGGTGGCGGTAGGGCCGGCGATGATCCAGGTGAGGTCACAGACGCGGATGCCAGCGAGCGGGAGGTCGGTCACGGGGCGATTCTACCGGGGTGTGGCCGGGTTGGGGCGAGGGCATGACGGAGGCCGGGGATCCGCTGTAACGTTCGCCTCCGGCGGGTTGCCACGGATGCCCAGCGACCCTGACGGGGGTTCGCCGGACCACCAGGCGCGGGGTGGCAGCCGGGAGCTGGCGGGAAAGGCGAAGCGATGAGCGAAGAGCTTGTTCACCTTGAGATCAGCGGTGGGGTCGCGACGATCGCCCTGGATTCGCCGCACAACCGCAACGCGCTGTCGCGGCAGCTGTTCGGCGACCTTGAGCGACACCTGACGACAGCGCTGGGAGATAGCCGAGCGCGTGT
This sequence comes from Tepidiformaceae bacterium, assembly GCA_041488155.1. GTDB lineage: Bacteria > Chloroflexota > Dehalococcoidia > Tepidiformales > Tepidiformaceae > JBGPOS01. Next base: position 24,008 of record JBGPOS010000021.1, on the reverse strand, counting down.
GCTAATGATCACGGGGGCGGGGCCGGTGTTTTGTTCGGGAGCCGACCTCAGGGAGCAACACGAGGCGAACGAGACGCGTTCGCAGGCGACCGGTCCGGGCGGACTGGCCGGTGTGCTGAAGACACTCTGGCAATCCCCCAAGCCGGTGGTCGGGCGGATCAACGGAGCGGCGCGCGCGGGAGGTGTTGGCCTGGTTGCAGCGTGCGACATCGCCGTTGCCGTGGAGACGGCGACATTCGCATTCAGCGAGGTTCGGATCGGAGTGGCTCCAGCGATCATCTCGGTGGTGACGCTGCCGAAGCTCGGCATCAGCAAAGGGATGGAGTTGTTCCTGACGGGCGACATCTTTGACGCGCAGGAAGCGATGCGACTGGGGTTGATAAACGCAGCGGTGGCCGCGGACGGGCTCGACGAAGGGGTTGGGCGGTTCGTCGATAGCCTGCTGAAGGGCGGACCGAACGCTCTTGCGGCCTGCAAGCGGTTGGTGCGGTTGGTGCCGGCGATGGCGATGGATGAAGCGTTCGCGATGACGGCGGAACTCTCGGCGAGGCTGTTCGCGTCGGACGAGGCGCTGGAAGGGATGACAGCATTCGCAGAGAAGCGTCAGCCGAAATGGCTGGTTGGGGGATGATCGGCCAGGTGGAGCTGGCCAAATGACCGGTTGAGGGCGAAGGGGGATGGCAGCTACGATCGTCGTTCAGCCGAAAAGGAATGGAGCATCCAGATGGCAGAGACGACAACACTCAAGGTAGGGGACGAAGCCCCGGATTTCGAACTCCCGAGTAACCCGACGGGGGAAAAGTTCAAGCTAAGCGACCAGCGGGGAAAGAACGCTGTCATCATCAACTTTGTGCCGGCGGCCTTTTCGCCGGTATGCAGCGCTCAGCTTCCGGTGATCGAACAGAAGCGAGCGGAGTTCGAATCGCAGGGGGCGATCCCGGTGGCCATTGCGAGCGACGGAGCGTGGGCGCTAGCGGCGTGGAAGAAGCAGACGGGAGTGAACTATCCGGTGCTCAGTGACTTCTTCCCGCTGGGAGACACGGCGCGGAAGTATGGCGTGGTGATAGAGCCGCGGGGCATCGCGAACCGGGTGGTGGTCGTGGTCGGGAAAGACGGGAAGGTGGCGTGGATCCAGCCTTCGGAGAAGATCACCGAACTCCCGGACTACGACCCGGTGATGGCCTGCGCGAAGGGGTAAGGGCGCGACGCACTGACCCTCACCCCCGGCCCCTTTCCCGGCTTCGCGGGAGAGGGGGCGACCTGAGCCAAGCCGGACTAGAACGTGATGACGCTGCGATTGACCTCGCCGTTCTTGAGAGCGGCGTAGGCTTCGTTGATCTGGCCGAGCTTGTAGCGACGGGAGATGAGCTCGTCGATCTTGAGTCGCTTCTGGCGATAGAGTTCCATCAACCAGGGCATGTCGTGGGTCTGGCGGGTGGAACCGTAGAAGCTGCCGATAAGGCCTTTTTCCATGAGGAAGCCGACGCCGGGCACGCTCACCATCTGGGTGACGGGGATCATGCCGACGATAACGGCCTTGCCGCCGCGCTTGACCATCCCGAAGCACTGTTCGGCGGTCTTGGCGAGGCCGATCGCCTCGAAGGCGAAATCAACGCCGCCGCCAGTCATGCCCATGACCTGGGCGATGGGATCGCCCTTGGAGCCGTCGACGACATCGGTGGCGCCGAACTCCTTCGCGGCTGCGAGCTTGTTTTCGAGCAGGTCGATGGCGATGATGCGCGACGCGCCAGCGAGGACTGCGCCCTGGATGATGTTGAGGCCGACGCCGCCAGCTCCGACTACGGCGACAGTGGAGCCGACGGGGATCTTGGCGGTGTTGGAGACGGCCCCGACGCCGGTCATCACGCTGCAACCAACGAGGGCGGCGACTTCCATGGGGACGCCGTCGGGGACGGGGACACAGGCGTTGGCGCTGATCAGCTGGTATTCAGCGAAGGCGGACATGTTCGCGAACTGGGCCATAGGCTTGCCGTTGAGTGTGAGGCGGTCGCCACGGCCGAGCTGGGCGCTGTTGTTGCAGAGGTGGGGCTTCCCCTGGACGCAGTTGTCGCAGTGTCCGCAGGAACTGACGAAGGCGACGACGACGCGGTCGCCCGGCTTCACGTTGCTGACGCCTTCGCCGACCTTTTCGACGACACCGGCGGATTCGTGGCCGAGGACGATCGGGGTAGCGGTGGGGTAGGAGCCTTCCATGAAGTGGAGATCGGAATGACATACTCCGCTGGCGCTGGTCTTGACCAGCACTTCACCAGCGCGAGGTTCGTCGACCTGGACGTCTTCGATTTGGAGGGGCTGATTGACCCCGTACATGACCGCAGCTTTCACCGCACACTCCTTCTTTCCGGATAGGGCAAGGGATTCTTTGCCGGGCGGTGAGCGACTGTCAAACGGAGGGGGAGCGCAGTCTCGCGGGAGCGGCTAGCGAACCCAGGTGGCGCCGGCGGGCAGGCGGTTGTGGTGCTCGCTCCAGAAGGCACCGTTGGAGACAGCGTTGCGGGCGGGGCGAGTCGGGCCTGTCTCAAGGATGGAGAGCACCTCGCTCCACTGGCTAGCGAAGGCCACCGGGGCATCGAGACGCTCGGCAAGCTCATCGACGCTCATGCTGTCGAGGAACTGGCGGCCGAAGTAATCGAGGCTCGCGCGGGGAAGGATGAAGCAGCCGGGGTGCAGGCCGGAAAGAGCGCGGACGTAGTCCTGCCCGCAGAGCAAGCCGCTGACGTTCACGCGCGCGCCGAAGACGGTGTTGGTGATGGGGACGACCTCAATAGAGGTGCCCGCGAGGGCATCGAACTCGGCTGCGATTTGCTGTAGCGCAGGGCCGATGAGGGCTCCGCAGCCAATGACGGCTTTCGTCCCGATGCAGATCGGGTGCCCGCCGGAAGAGAGGCGACGGCGCGTCCGGGCCCAGTCGTTGCGCATGGTGCGGACCATGCCGAGGCCGTTCTCGTACTGGGGGAAGCCGTCGTAGCGGGTGGCTGGCGGTACCGGGAGACCCGCAGTTATGTAGTGTTCGTCGCTGGCATGGACGATCGTCTGACCGTGGCGGGAACGGAACTCCGATTGGAGGGTCTTGACCTGGCGGATGACGGAGCGGGCGTAGGCAGGAGTCGGTCGCCGGAGTTCGATCCCGTCGCGGGCAAGCGACCAATTTTCGAGCTTCGGGCTCGCCCCAACGGGGACGACGGAAACGGTCTGAACGGTTGGGAAGAGGGCTGCGAGGTCACGAACTGAGCGATCGAGGTTGGCCTCGTCGTTAACTCCCGGGCAGAGGACGATCTGGGTGTGGACGCTGATGCCGAGTGAGCCCAGGCGACGCAACTGAGCGAGGATGTCGGGGGCAGCCGGATTGGCGAGCATCTGACGGCGGAGGTCGAGGCGAGTGGCGTGAACGGAGACGTTGAGCGGGCTGAGGCGTTGTTCTTCGAGGCGGGCCCAATCGGCCTCGGAGAGGTTGGTGAGGGTGACGAAGTTGCCGTGGAGGAAGCTGAGGCGGTAATCGTCGTCTTTTATGTAGAGTGACCTGCGCATGCCTTTGGGCAGGCCTTTGAGGAAACAGAAGAAGCAGTTGTTGTTGCAGAGGGTGACGTCGTCCCAAGTCGCGCGTTCGAATTCGAGGCCGAGATCTTCATCAATGTCCTTTTCGAAGACGAGGAGCTCATCGAGGCCGTCCGCTTTGCGAACAAGGACCTCGACCTCGGCATCGGCCTGGTGGAACTGGTAGTCCACGACGTCGCGGAGGGCGTGACCGGCGACTGAGACGATGGCGTCGCCGGGGACGATACCCGCCTCATGGGCGAGAGAGCCGGAACGCACGGCGGAGATGAGACCGGGGGCGGGTTGCCCTTTCACGCAGGAAGGAGCTCGCGGAGGCGCGATTCCACCTCGTCGATGGAGTAGTCGGGTGTGGAGGCGCCGGCGGTGAGGCCGATACGGGTGGCGCCGCGGAACCAGGCGAGATCAAGCTCGTCCGCCGCTTCGATGTGAAACGCCGGAGTGCCCTGTTCTTCGCAGACCTCGCGAAGGTGACGGGTGTTGGCGCTCTTGCGGCCGCCGACGACGATGACAACGTCGACGGAGCGGGCGAGCGCGGCGGCGGCCTCCTGCTGGCCGGTAGTGGCATGACAGAGAGTGTTAACGACGTGGAGTTCGAAGTTGTGGTCGCGCTGGAGGAGCATGAGGTTGGAGACGAAGCGGGCGAAGTCTTCCATCTTGTGGGTGGTCTGGACCATCACACCGAGTTTGCTGGGGAAGCCGCCGGGGAAGGCTTCGATGAAGGAGCGGAGGTGATCGAGGTCGCAGCGTTCGATGATCGTGGCCTGGGAGGCGCCCTGGGCGTCCAGCGTCCAGCCGATTATGCCGCGGACCTCCTTGTGGGCCGGGTCGCCGAAGATGAGGACGTGCCAGCCTTCGCGGACGAACTTCTGAGCGTAACGTTGGGCGCGGGTGACGATCGGGCAGGTGGTATCGACGATGACGAGGCTGCTGGATTCGAGCTCGCGGACGACTCGTTCGCCGACGCCGTGCGCGGTTATGGCGATGCGGCCCTCGCGGACTCGCCGGGCGGTGGCCACGCCGATATCGCCTTCGACCTCGTCGGGGCCGGGGAGCTGGCGAACGCCACTCTTTTCGAGTTCGGCGACCACGTGGGGGTTGTGGACGATTTCGCCGACGCTGTAGACGGGGTGGGCGGGCGAGGCCTGGCTCTCCATGATCTGGACAGCGCGGCGCACGCCCATGCAGAAACCCATTTCACTGGCGCGGAGGATCAGTACCATCGTTTGAGCCCGCTGTCCCTTCGATTTCAGTATAGGGTGCGAGGTATTTGGGGGGTAAAAGGGCCTTGATGGCAGCGAACAGGCGATCGGTAAGCTCGCCTACCTGAGCTTCTGTAGGGCGGCGGGTGGCTTCGACGGCGATGGGGTCGCCGATGGTGACGGTGATGCGAGGCTTGCGGAGAAGGTTGAACGGATTTCGGAGCTGTTCGGTACCGGTGATGGCGCAAGGGAGGACGGTGGCGCCGGATCGAAGAGCTATCAGGGCGGTACCGGGATGGGGGGTGCCGATGAACCCGGTGCGGCTGCGGGTGCCTTCGGGGAACATGCCGAGCACTTCTCCGTGCCTGAGGATACGTTCGGCGGCGAGCATCGCGCCAAGGTCCGCTTCAAAGCGGCGAACCGGGAAGGCGCCATAGAGCCGCGGAACGATGCCGAAGGGATACCGAAAGATCTCGATCTTGGCCATGAAGCGGACGCGGCGGCGGGCGAGGCCCGCGGCGAGGATCGGGGGATCGGCGTTGTTCAGGTGGTTGGAGACGACGATTAGAGCGCCGTCGCGCGGGATATTGTCGCGGCCCGAGGCTTTCCAGCGGCCGACGACGACGAGGACGACGCGCAGGGCGTGGGTGCAGAACCAGTAGAACGGAGGGACCGCGGTCGAGAGCTTCAGCCTGCGGCGCACAGCACCTTCTCCGTAGCGAAGGCGATGACTTCGGCGAGGGCCATCTTTGTGGTGTCGATGACGATCGCGTCCTTTGCGGGTTGCAGGGGGCTGGCGGCGCGGGTGGAGTCGGTGACGTCGCGGCCGGAGATGTCACGGTGGGCTTCGTCAAGACCCTGGCTGGTGCCCCACGAGCTTGCCTGGGCGCGACGGCGGAGCGCACGAGCGTCCTCGCTGGCTTCGAGGAAGAATTTGAGCGGTGCACGGGGGAGGACGACGGTGCCGATGTCGCGACCGGCGAGAACGGCGGGGCGCCGGCGAGCGACCTTGCGTTGGATGCGAACCATTTGAGTCCGGACGGCGGGGATGGCACTGTAGGCGCTTACGTTAGCCTCGACTTCGGGAGTGCGGAGGAGCGGTGTGATGTCTTCGCCCCCCACGAAGATGCGAGTGTCGGCGGCTGCTTCGACGCGAAGGTCGAAGCTGGCCGCGACGCGGGCGCACTCGGCGGGGTCCGAGGGAGGGACACCGGCGCGGAGAGCGGCGAGGGTGAACGCGCGATACATGAGGCCGGTATCGAGGAAGAGGTAGCCAAAGCGCGCGGCCAGGGCGCGGCCAAGCGACGACTTCCCGGAAGCGGCGGGGCCGTCAATGGCGATCTGGCGGGGAAGGTCGAGTGTGGTGAAGCTGGGGGGCACGTGGCGCATCGTAGGGCATGGCCACATTGGGAGGCATCAGGGAAGGGGCGAGGGCAGGGCTTCGGCGTGCTTCGCCGCGGCGTAAAGGGCCGAGACCTCTTCTGCGGTGAGCTCGCGGAACGCGCCCGGACCGAGCGTCCCGAGATGAAGGGGGCCGAGGCGAACGCGGCGCAGGCAGAGGACGTTGCGGCCGAGTGCGGCCATCATGCGTCGCAGCTCACGGCGCCTGCCCTGGCGGAGCGTGACCAGGAGCCAGAATGGAGCTACCGGGAGCTGCGCGGCTGCGAGTTGTGGCTGGGCAGCGACCCGCACAGAAGTCGCGCGGAGACGTTCGCCTTCGCTTTCGATGCCGCGAACCAGGCGCTGGACGTCGCGACTCTGGATGGGGCCGTCGATCCCGACGAGGTATTCCTTTTCGACTTCGTAGCGGGGGTGGGTGAGTAGGTCGGTGAGGCGGCCGTCGTTCGTGAGCAAGAGGAGCCCTTCGCTTTCGCGGTCAAGACGGCCGACGGGGTGCAGTTGGATGTCGCCGATAGGGACCAGGTCGAGGACTGAATCGCGGCCCTGTTCATCTCGGGCGGTGGTGATGACTCCGGAGGGTTTGTGGAGGACGAAGTAGCGATAGTGGTGGCGGAGGACGGGAACGCCATCGACGGTGACGTCATCGACGTCGGGGTCGGCGCGGGCGCCGAGGGTGCGCTGGACTTCGCCATTCACGGCGACGCGACCGGCGAGCACCATCCCTTCGGCGACGCGCCGCGAAGAGACGCCGGCGTTGGAGAGAATCTTCTGAAGGCGTTCAACGACCACGAGGGAACCTTCTTCGGAGGCGGGGCCAGGTTCGGTGGATAACCAGCGCGCTACCGCCCACGAACGCGGCGATGACGGCGGCGGACAGGGTTAACAGTACGGCAGTGTTCGATTCGGCGTCTCGACCGGCCGCGGCGGGCTCGGGAGCGAGTCGGTTGGCGACGCCAGATTTCTTGTTGGAGCCGGGCGGTGTAACGGGGAAGACATTTGGCTCGCCCGGTGTGGGGCGTTGGGTGGACGCCCAGTTTTCGCCAGCAGGTTCGCCGTGAGGATCGCGGACGCCGAGGGTTGCGCCGGAAACGGGAGCTTCGGGTGCGGGCTCGAAGACGGAGGTGTCGGTCCCGTAGGAGAGGGCGTCGACCAGCGAACCATCCGGGGCGACGAGGCGGACGGAATCGCCGCCGTTGGCCAGGCCTCGGCCGATCTGGCCGTCGGCGGGCCGAATGAGGGCGACCCCAGAGGGCAGCCGGGCGGAGCGAGCTGCAACGATGAGGTAGGCGCCGGGCGCTACGTCCGCGTGCGGAAGGTCGTCGAGCTCGTCCGCGTCGCCGAGGCGCCAGCCGGCGGTATCGATGGGGAGGTGCCCGACATTGACGAGCTCGACCCATTCTGAGGCGCTGTCGTTGCCAGAGCCCGGAGAGTTGATCAGGACTTCGGAGAGTCGAAGTCCGGCGGTGGAGGGGTCGGTGCTCGCCGAGGTGGCGGGCCGTCCGGACGGCGACCGCTGGGGCGCTGCTGGTGTACGGGCCGGAGGCGTGGCGGCCGTCACGGTCCCCGCTGTCGAGGCTGGTGGCTCGACTTCGAGAAGGGAGACATCGTCGAACGCCGCGGCGGCCGGGGCGGACGCACGGAGCATGAGGCGGACACGCACGGACGTAGCCTGGGGAGGGGCCTGGGCCGGTTGCGTCGTGATAGAGGCCCACCCCGAGGAGGAGAGGGCCCCGCTGTCGACCTGGTCGAGGGCTTCGCCGCCGCCGTCTGGATCGGCGTACCAGGTAAGGCGGAGGAAGACCTCACCGGGGCCAGAGTCGATGCGAGCGAAGGCCTGGGCGACGTACCAGGCGCCGGGTGAGACTCCGGCGACCTGGTGGAGCCACTTCGTCGAGCCGCCCTGCGAGCTAAGGGTCGCGGCCGAGCGTCCCCGGTAGGCGCCGGAGGTGAGGCCCAGTTCGCCGCCGAACTTGCTCCAGAAGAGTGGCTTGGCGAGGGCTGTGTCCTCGAAGTTGCCGTTCTCCAGGAGACCGCCGAACGGACCCGAAGGTGGCGCGCCGGGCGACCGACTGGCGGTGGGCTGGGCGGCCGATCCGCCGGGAGCGCTGGTGGGGGAAGGCTGCCTTGGGGGAGACAGAGTCCTCGTGGGTGTTGGAGTCCTCGTCGAAGTCGGCGTCCTGGCCGGCGTGGGAGTACGTGTGAGGGTGGGGGTGCGGGTGGGGGTCGCGCTCTCTGGCGAGGTGGTTTGGGAGGGTGAAGCGGTGGAGGGGGTGGATGTGGGGGTAGAGCTGACGGCAGCGGTCGGAGTGTTCGTGGCGGTGGGGGTCTGGGTCGCGCCGGCGGGGGTTTCTGTGAGGGCCGCGTCGTCCACGAAGGCAACGAAGGTCCCGGGGGAGTCCGGGCCCACCCGGACGACGACGCGCGCCCAGGCAGTGTGGAGGGGGGCCGTGGTGGCGACGGAAAGCAACGAGAATGCAGCGCCTAGCGTGTGCTGGTCCTCGACGGTGTCGAGCGGGGCGAATGAGGCATCGAGGAATTCAAGCCTGAGGGCCGCGAAGCGGGCGTTCGGCCCCGCTGCTACGCGGACGGAACCCGCATAGCCGGCTCCCGCCAGAGCGGGGACGACCTGGGTCACGCGGGCTTCGGTGAGGGAACTCTCGATGCGCAGAGCCGTGCCGGCGACGGCAGGGGCGGAGACTGGCGAGGCGGCCGCTCCATCGACGACCCAGGCGGCCGGACCGGAGGGGCCGAAGTCTTCGAATCCGGGGTTGAGGAGGAGCTGCAGAGCCACGACTGAAGGAATCAGCAGCGACCCCGCAGCGGCGCCGAGGGAGAGGAGAAACGCGACAAGAAACGCCGCCCAACGCACGGCGGGCATCGTACAAGCAGAAGACAGATAACATCAATCCGCTCTCAGTGCGATTAACGAGCGATGAGAGGTGCGCCTGCGAGATGGGAGCCTGCATCGACGATGAGGATTTCGCCGGTGATGAGGTCGGCGCCTTCGATGAACCAGACGGCGGCCTGGGCCATGTCCTCGGGGGTGCCGGCTTTGCGCAGGGGCGTGTTCCGTTCCTGGGCTGTCTTCGCTGCTTCGTATACGGCATCGCCGAGCCCGGCGCGCAGCCAGCGACCCTGGATGAAACCGGGGCAGATGGTATTGACACGGACTTCTGGCCCGAGGGCGCGGGCGAGCGAGAGGGTCATGGTGTTGAGGGCGCCCTTCGAGGCGGTGTAGGCGATGGAGCTGCCCACCCCCATGACGCCGGCGATGGAGGAGACGTTGACGATGGCCCCTCGGCCGGCGGCTTTCATGTGGGGAACAACCGCGCGGGTCATCTGGAAGGGACCGATGACGTTGACTGCGTAGATCCGCTGGAAATCGGCGGCATCGAGGCCGTCGAGATCTGCGTGGTTGACGAACTGAGTGGTGCCGGCGTTGTTGATGAGCCCGTCGACGCGTCCCCATTTGGAGAAGGCCTCGGCGACCATCCGGCGGCAGTCCGCGTCATTGGAGACGTCGGCCTGGCAGAGGAGTGTTTCGACGCCGAGGGCGCGACAGGCGGCTTCGGTCTCCTTCGCCTCCGCTTCGCTCCTGGTGTAGTTGATGACGACGTTGCAGCCCTTGCTGGCGAGCAGCCTGGCAGCTGCGGCACCCACGCCGGTCGCGGAGCCGGTGACGATGGTGACCCCACCCCGGATATCCATGGCCACATCCTCCTGCAGTCGCTGTTGCGGCAGTCTACAGGGCTATCGAGAAGGTCGCAGCGGCTGCGAAGAGGGCGGCGAGCCCATGCTAGAATCGAGAAATGCCGCGGATTCGGGTCGAGCCACTTGGCATCGAAGTCGAAGCGCCCAGGGGCGAGACGGTAATGGACGCCGTTGCCAGCCGGGGGTACTTCTGGCCGGTGGGCTGCGCGAAAAACGGCGAATGCACGAACTGCGCGATGGAGGTGGTGTCGGGGATCGGCCGGCTGAGCGGGATGGGCCGGTACGAACGACAGAACCTGCTACGCCAACGCGGACTGCGATCGATCGAAGATCCACGGCTGAGGCTGGCGTGCCAGGCGCGGATTGAGGGCGACGTGGTGGTGTACAAACTCGGCGTACGGCCGGACTGAGCCCGAAACAAAGGAACCAGCGAGTTGCCCTACATCATCGCCGAGCCGTGCATTGGAGTGAAGGACGCCTCGTGTGTAGACGTGTGCCCTGTGGATTGCATCCAGACCAGCGACGAGGCGCCTCAGTTCTACATCAACCCGGACCAGTGCATCGACTGCGCGGCCTGCGAGCTGGTCTGTCCGGTAACGGCGATCTTTTACGACGGCGACCTTCCGGAGGAGTGGAAGTCGTTCGTCCAGGTAAACGCAGACTTCTTCAAAGAGTAGCCATAGGCCGCACGGGCCGGAGCAGCAGACTTGGAACTGGCGCAACTCGAAGCTTTCCTACAGGTGGCGCACCACCGATCGTTCAGCCGCGCGGCGGAGGCGCTGTTCCTGACGCAACCGTCAGTGACCGCGCGGATCCAGTCTCTGGAGCGGGAGCTGGGGGAGCGGCTATTCGAGCGGGCGGGAAGGACGGTCACCCTGACCGATGCGGGACACGCGTTCATGCCCCACGCGCAGAGAGCGCTCACGGCGGTGCAGGAAGGTACAGACGCCATCGAGGCAGTGCGACACGGGGACGTGGGCAGCATCCGGATCGGGGCGAGCTCGAGCATTGCGACCTACGTCCTGCCGGCGATCCTCAAACGCTTCCGGGAAGCGCGACCTCGGGTGCACGTGCACCTCAGCACGGGGACTACGGAAGACATGGTGGAGAAACTGCTTGCGGGCGAGACGCACGTGGCGATCACGCGTCTCACGCAGCACCCGGAAATCGAGTCGGTGCATCTCTACAACGACGACCTGGCGCTCGTCGTGGCCCCGAACCACCCATTCGCTGCGCGAGGCCGGGTCACGATCGCTGAGGCGGGGCGGGAGCCCTTCCTGTTCTTCGAGCGCAGTTCGAGTTACCACAGCCTCATCTACAGCATGTTCCTGCGGGTTGGAGTCGTACCTGAGTCGATGATGGAGCTGGACTCGATGGAGACGACGAAGCATATGGTCGAGGCGGATCTCGGTGTCGCGATCCTGCCCGTGGTCTCCGTTGGGCGGGAAGTTGAGGCGGGAGAGTTGCGGCGGGTGGACATTCTGGACATGGAGCAGCCGGCCCAACGCGAAGTTGGCGTGCACGTGTTGCGGAACCGGGCACTGGCGCCGCCGCTGCGTGACTTCCTGAAGTTGTTGACCGGCGAGTACGGGATCGCGAACCCGTTCGAGAAGAGCCGCGGGCTCGGGCAGCCTGCGGGCTGAGCGACGGAATCATGCCGGGCGGGATGCGATTCCGCGATCGGTCCCGGTTCAGTAGAATCCGGCCGGGCTGGTCCAGGGAGACATCTTGTCGCAACACCCGATCCGCATTGGCGTCTGTTACTACCCCGAGCACTGGCCGGAGGGACGGTGGGAGGTGGACGCCCGGATGATGGCGGAGCTTGGACTGGACTGTGCCCGAATCGGGGAATTCGCCTGGTCGAAGATGGAGCCGGAGGAAGGCCGCTTCGACTTTTCGTGGCTGGAGCGGGTGGTGGCAACGCTGGGAAGCCATGGGATCGACGTAATCCTGGGGACGCCGACGGCGACGCCGCCGCGTTGGCTCACGAGCGACTACCCGGACGTGCTGCAACGAGACCGGCGAGGGACGGTGCGAGGCGCCGGGAGCCGACGGCACTACTGCGCGAGCAGCGGGAGGTACCGGCGGTTTTCGGCGCGGGTCGTGGAGGAGATGGCGAGGCGGTTCGGCCGGGACGAACGGGTGATCGGCTGGCAGATTGACAACGAGTTCGGGGCACACGACACAGCGCGGTGCTACTGCGAGGCCTGCGATAGCGCGTTTCGGGTGTGGTTAGCGACGAAGTACGAAAGCCTCGAAGCGTTGAACGATGCCTGGGGAACGGTGTTCTGGAGCGGAACGTACAGCGACTGGAGGCAGGTTGAGACGCCGAAGTTCATGCCGGCCGATCCGCAACCGGGACATGCCCTGGACTATCGACGGTTCAGTTCGGACTCGTGGACAGGGTTTCAGCGGGAACAAGTAGAGATCATCCGCAGGCACTCGACTAGCAGGTGGATCACGCACAACCTGATGGGTTGGTTCGGCGAGCTGGACTATTACCGGCTGGGCGAGGACCTCGACTTCGTCTCGTGGGACAACTACGGGACGGAGAGCACGCCACAGCACTTCGCCAGCAGTCACGACTTGATGCGCGGGATCAAACGGAAGCCGTTCTGGGTGATGGAACAACAGATGGGCAAGATCAACTGGTGGCGCTACAACGCGGCGCTGTCGCCAGGGGAGATCCGGACGCGGACGTGGCAGGACATCGCTAGGGGTGCGGACGGCGTCGTTTACTTCCGCTGGAGGCAGGTGAACTTCGGATCGGAGCAGTATCACTCGGGGATCCTGCGAAACGACGGCAGCCCCAGCCGTGGCTACGAGGAGATCCGGAGCCTGATCAAAGAGATCCGGTCAGTCGAGGAACGGCTGGCGGGGACGGCGCCGGAAGCGCGGGCGGCGATCCTGTTGAGCTACGCGGACCGCTGGGTAGTCGAACTGGATCCGCAGACGCGCGACCTCGAGGGTTGGAAGGCGATCGAGGAGTCGGTGATGCCGGCGCACCGGGCGTTCTGGAGGCGGGGGATCGGGACGGACATTGTCTCGGTCGAAGCTGTGCTGGATGGGTACCACGTGGTGGTTGCGCCGCAGTTGGTGACGGCGACGGCTACGCTTGCCGAGCGGCTTGAAGCGTACGTGACTGGAGGAGGTGTGCTGGTCCTGGGGCCGCGGGCGGGCTCGAAGACGCCGGAGAACACTACGGGAGGAATGCTGGGGCCTGGGCCGCTGTCGCGATTGTGCGCGACCGTGGTAGAAGAGTACGACGCGCCACCGCCGGCGGAGGCGTTCGAGGTGAGGTTCACGGACGGCCAGAAGGCCAGGGGCCGGATCTGGAGAGACGTGCTCGGCGCGCGCGGGGCGGAAGTGCTGGCGCGATACGAAGGCGGGATCTTCGATGGGTTGCCGGCAGTGACGCTGGCGCGGCACGGAGCGGGGATGGTGATCCTGTGCGGCACGTACGGGGGCGATGAGCTCTGGGACTGCCTTTTCAACGCGCTGCAAGGACGGCTGCCCTCCGCGTCCGGGGCGCCTGCGGATGTCGAGGTGGTACGTCGGAGCGGGGGTGGAAAGAGCGTCGAGTTCGTGATCAACCACAACCGCGAGTCCGTGGAGTACGAGGGAAGAGTGCTCGCTCCGTTAGAGGTCGTCGTGCGATGAGCGGGTCGCTGATCCTGAGAGGCGGGCGGGCGTGGGACGGGGTGCGTGGGACCAGCGCCGAAGCGGACGTTGTGATCGACGAAGGGCGGATCGCGTCGATTGGGCGTGACGCAGGGGCGGGACGGTCGATCGATGTCTCGGGGTGCACGGTGATGCCGGGGCTGATCGAGGGGCACGCGCACCTCTGCTTCAACGCAAGGAGCGATTGGCGGGCGGTTTACGACGGAGACAGTCCCGGAAGGACGCTGCTTCGAATGGCGGCGAACGGCAGGCGGATGCTCGAAGCAGGGATAACGACGGTGCGAGACCTGGGGTCGCCGACCGCGCTAGCGATCGAGATGCGGGAAGCGTTCGCTTCGGGCCTGATACTGGGTCCGAATCTGCTGGTCTCGGGCGCGCCGATCACGACGACGGGCGGGCACTGCTACTTCATGGGCGGGGAGGCGGACGGCGAGCTGGAGATACGGAAGGGGGTTCGGAACCGCGTCAAGGCAGAGGTCGACTGGATCAAGGTCATGGCGACAGGGGGAAACATGACGCGCGGCACGAACACGCTCGCCCGCAGTACACGGTCGCGGAGCTCGCGGCCTGCATCGAAGAAGCTCATCGGTTGCGCCGGAAGGTCGCAGCGCACTGCCACGGCACCGAAGGGATCCGGGTGGCGGTTGAGGCCGGCGTTGACATGCTTGAGCACTGTTCGTTCAGCGGCCGAGGCGGCTACGACTACGACCCGGGGGTGGTGGCAGCGATTGCTGCCAAGGGGATCACGGTTTCGCCGACAGTGAACGTCGGCTACCGGAACTGGGCCGACCAGACGCTTCGACAGCGGCGGGGAGAGATCGTTCGGGAGATCATCGCGGCCGGATGCAGGGTCCTGATGAGCACGGACTGCGGAATCCCGGGAGTGCCCCACGAGGCGCTCGCGGGCGGGATCGAAGTCCTGGCCGAGATGGTGCAATTGCCGCCGGTGGAGGCGCTGAAGCTGGCTACGAGCGGGTCAGCAGAGCTACTTGGGTTGGATGACCGCGGACGGCTGGAGGCGGGGCTGCGGGCCGACCTGCTCGTGGTGGCGGGCGACCCGATTACCGACCTGGGGGCGCTGCAGCGGGTGCGCTGCGTCGTGCTCGGCGGGGAACCTGTGGAAGTGGGAAGGAGTTGAACGGCGTTCGCCCGCAGGTCCAGGCGGCGATACACTCGAGGCGCTGAGGGTCACGAAATGATTTCGAGCATCGTCCTGGCGGCGGGGCAGTCGACGCGGATGGGGCCGCCGAAGGCGCTGCTGGACTGGGGGGGCGAGCCGCTGGTTTGCTACCAGGTGCGGCAGCTGCGAGAGGCGGGCGTGGACGAAGTAATCGTTGTGCTTGGCTACCGGGCCGACGACATACAACGGTTGATGCGGAAGGCGGACTGCCGGGTGATGCTGAACGCGCGCTATCAGATGGGGCGGGCGGGTTCGTTGCGGATCGGAGCGAAGGCTGTGAACCGCGACGCAGAGGCGATCGTGATCATCAACGTAGACCAGCCGAGGCCGGCCGATTTCCTGCGGACGCTGGTGGCGGGGCACCGCCCGGAATCGGCGGCGACGCGCCCGGTGCACGGGACGCATCACGGACACCCGGTCGTGGTCTCGGGGTGGTTGCGGCCAGAGCTGCTGGAAGCGCGAGACGAGGACGGGGGGCTGCACGGGGTGCTCGAAGCGCACACAGCCGAGATCGCAGACCTCCCGGCCGAGGCGATCTGCGAAGTGGAGTTCAACACGCCCGAGGAGTACGCCGGGGCGCGACGGTTCTTCGGCATCCCGGTCTGAGGGATGGGACAGGCCGCACGTCGACCGACGGTCAAAGCGGTGATCTTCGACCTTGACGAAGTGCTGATCGACTCACGCAAGGCCTGGCAGTACGCACTGGAAGAGGCGGTCGTGGGCACCGGTGGGAGGCGAGTGGACGCGGCCGGGCTCGTCGACGAGTACCGATCACGGCCGTGGGCGCAGGCGGTGTCGGTGGTAGTGGAGGAACCAGCCCAGCGGAGACGGTGCGAAGAGCTCTGCGGGGAGATCTACTACCGGAGCGGACTCAAGCGGCTGCTGGTACACGAGGGCGTTGGGCTGGGATTGGATCGGATTCGGGCGGGCCGAGTCGAGATCGCGGCGATTTCGCGGGAACGTCACGACACGGCCATCAAACAGATCCAGTCGACCGGTGTGGACCGGTTTCTGAGTGTGCTATCGGCGACCCGAGAGGGGGAGGTGTGGGATGCGCGCGCACGGTTCGAGGAGTGTCGTGAGTTCCTCGGGCGCTCGGCCGGGGCGTGTGCTTACGTCTCGGGGGATGCTTCGGACCTGGGGGAGGTGGGGTCGACGGGGGCGGAGTGCTACGTAGCGGAGTGGGCGCGCAGGGGGAAAGGCGAATACCGGTCGATAGCGACCCCGGCTGAGGTGTGGGAAAGGATCCGCTCTGGCGGGCGAGACCGTCCAGGAACGCTGTCTGCGTTCCCGGCTCCGGGAGCAGGAACAGCGGAGTGAGCGTTGTAGCTAGTTGAGGGCGGCCGGCTCTACGAGCTGATGGCAGCCAGGGCAGTAGGTTAGCGGGCGGGCGGAAAGGAAGCGCAGTTCGCAGGCCGGGCAGACGACGATTTTGCGAATCATTGTGGGGCTCCTCGTTGAGTGCTCAGATAGCAGAGTCCTAGAGATCGATAGTCCGGGCTAGACCGAATTGCCTATTTCTCGCCGGATATTCCATAGTCTTACACTATGGATGTCAACTCTCAGCCAATGCCAGTTCGCTCGGGGAGTGGTCTGCCCCGGGCTTATCCCGGGGGTAGTCCGGTGGCCAGGTAAAGGCGAACGGGGTAGGCTGAAGCGGCAAGTTTCAGCACTGCGGGGGACCTGATCGTGGTGACGAAAGTCGGGATCAACGGATTTGGGCGCATCGGACGGCAGGCCCTCAAGGCGATCAGCGATCGTTACGGGGAGAAGCTCGAAGTGGTGGCGATCAACGACCTCGTGCCGAGCGACACGAACGCCAACCTGCTGAAGTACGACAGCAACTACGGCCGCTGGCACCGCGACGTGCGCACGGACGACGCAGGGCTGGTGGTCGACGGTCGGTTGATCCGAGTGTTCAGCGAGCGGGAGCCGGGTGCGATCCCGTGGGGGTCGGTTGGGGCGGAGATCGTGATCGAATCGACAGGCTTCTTCACGGACGCGACGAAGGCGGTCGCTCACCGGCGCGACAGCGTGAAAAAGGTGATCATCAGCGCCCCGGCGAAGAACGAGGACTTCACGATCGTGCTGGGAGTGAACGCGGACAAGTACGACAGGGCACGACACAACGTGATTTCGAACGCCAGCTGCACCACGAACGGACTGGCGCCCGTCGTGAAGGTAATTGTGGACAACCTTGGGCTGGTGAAGGGTCAGATGACGACGATCCACAGCTACACGAACTCCCAGCAGATCCTCGACAGAGCGGGTGGCGGCGACCCGCGAGAGATGCGGGCGGGAGCGCTGAACATCGTGCCGACTTCGACCGGGGCGGCACGGGCGCTGAAGTTGGTTATCCCGGAAATAGACGGGAAGCTTGACGGCCTGGCCTACCGGGTGCCGACGCCGACCGTATCCATCGTGGAACTTGTGGCCCTCACTGGACGCGAAACGACGAAGGACGAGCTGAATCAGATCCTGCGCGAGACGGCGGCGGAGAAGATGAAGGGGATCCTGGGATTCACGATGGACCCCGTGGTATCGATGGACATGAAAGGCGACGAGCGGTCGAGCATCGTGGACGGGCAGTGCACGAACGTCGTGGGCGGGAACCTGGTCAAAGTGGCCGCGTGGTACGACAACGAATGGGGGTACGCCTGCCGGATCAGTGATCTCTGCGCCTTTCTTGTGGAAAAGGGCCTTTAGGCAGCGCCGCCGTCGAGCGTGACGAGCGCCGTATTCTTTCGTAGAGGCCGGGCTGCGCTGATGGACGGCGACTGCAGCGACGGGAGCGGATACGATCGCGAGCAACACCGGGCCCGGGGGACGAGTGGCCGAGACCCCGTACGACCGCCGGCTGAACAGGGCAGGGTGGCCAGCGGTCGCGTCGCTCGCCCGGGCCAACGCGCTCCGGTGGACGGTGGCGGTGGCCCTCGTGCTCCTGGTTGGGGCGGCGCTGCGGTTTCACGGACTCGGCTGGGACCAGCCCGAAGGCGCTGACGCGCCGCTACAGATGCATCCCGACGAGCGCTTCCTTTCGCTCGTGTCGGGAGGGATAGACTGGCCTGAGAGCGCCGGTGCGTACTTCGACACAGCTAAGAGCCCGCTAAACCCTTACAACGATCCGCAAACGCACTCGTACGTCTACGGCACGTTCCCGCTGTTCCTCGCGAAAGGCGTGAGCACGATCGCCGGGGATGACAGCTACGAGCGGACGGTGATCTGGGGCAGGCGAATCACGGCGCTGTTCGACCTGGCCACGGTGGCGGTCGTTTTCGGACTTGGGACGGTCATCCTTGGACGGCGCGCGGGGCTGGTTGGGGCGCTGCTCTACGCGTTGGCGGTGCTTCCTACGCAGCTTGCGCACTTCTGGACGATGGACCCCTACGTCACGTTCTTCGGCGCTGCGAGCCTGCTCTGCGGGGCGCTGGCGCTGAGAGCGGGGCGACAGCGGGCGCAGGTCGCGTGGTCGCTCGCGTTGGGCCTGTCGATCGGGCTTGGGCTGGCGAGCAAAGTGACCGCCTGGCCGCTGGCGCTGGCGCCCTTCGTGCTGACGCTGGCGCGGATCGGGCTGCGCGACCTCCCACGGCTCGGACTGCGCTGGCGAGGGCAGGCGGCTTCCATCGGTGGCCACTGGATGACCGACGTTTCGTTGCTGTGCCTGTCGCTGGGGGCGGCTCTCGTAGTGTTCAGGATCGCGCAACCTTACGCGTTCGCGGGGCCGCACCTCTGGGACCTGGGCCTGAGCGAGCGATGGATGAGCGACATCCAACGCGAGATCGACTTCCAGAATGGGAACGTGGACTTCCCGCCTTTTGTGCAGTTCGCGGGGCGGACGCCAGTGCTGGGGCCGGTGGAGAACATGGTGCTCTGGGGGATGGGACCGGCGCTGGGGGTGACCGCGTGGGTGGCGTGCATCACGGCCGTAGTAGTCATGTTCCGGCGCCGGGAAGTTGCGTTTGCACTGCCCCTTGCGTTCGCCGGCGCGGTGCTTGCGTTCCAGGGCCCGCGGTTCGTGGCGTTCATGCGCTACTTCGAGCCGATGTACCCGGTGCTTTGCGTCTTTGCTGGCTGGGGGCTGGTGCAGGTCTGGTCGTTCGCCCGCGGCGAGGGAAGGCTGCCGAGCCCGGTGCGGTGGCCTGCCGCTCGAATCCGCCGGGCGGAGCGACCTTTGCGATGGTGCAGCGCCGGAGCGGCGGTGCTGGTGATCGCGGCGACGGCCTGGTGGGCGCTTGCATTTCAGTCTCTTTATAGCGAGGAGCACCCGCGGATTGCGGCCAGCCGGTGGATCGACAGCAACGTGGCGCCGGGATCGAGCATCACCGGGGAGGTGTGGGACGACACGCTGCCCTACGAGATTCCGGGGGCCCCGGGTGGGTACCGGCTCATCGAGACCGAGCCGTACACAACGGACTCGGAGGAGAAGGTGCGCGAGCTGGTCTACGGCCGAGAGGGCGCAGGTGCCAACCGGGGATTGAACGGTGCGGACTACGTGGCGATCTCGTCCAACCGTGTTCGCGACTCGGTCCGCCGATTGCCGGCAGAGTATCCGGCGACGATCCGCTACTACGAGCTGCTGGACAGCGGGGGCCTCGGTTTTGAACGGGTCGCGACGTTTATGGCGCACCCGACGTTTATGGGGATGTCCATCGATGACTCAGGCGCGGAGGAGTCGTTCACGGTGTATGACCATCCGGAGGTGCGGCTGTACCGGAAGACCGCGCAATGGGACCCGGAGAAGGCGGTCGCCCTGCTCGAGGAGGCGCATCCGGAGCGCGCGGTGAACCTGTTGCCGAGGCAGGGGCGGAGCAACGGCCTCGAGATGACCGTTGAAGAGGCTCGGACTCAGCAGGCGGGCGGGACATTCAGCGAGGTGTTCTCGGAGGACGGCTGGACCAGCCACCTGCCGTGGCTGTGGTGGCTGGCTTGGCTGGAGGTAGCGGGACTGGCGACCGTGCCCTGGCTGACGTGGCTGTGCAAGGCGCTGCCCGACCGTGGATACGGGCTGTCGAAGGCGATCGGCATGGGAATCGTGGGGCTCTTGACCTGGCTGATCGTGGCGTGGGGTGGGTCGCAGTTTGGCGGCGGTCTCGCCTGGGCGGTGTTCGGCGCCGTCGCCGGGATTGGGCTGGGATTGGGCCTTGGCCGGCGGGATGCGCTGCGGGACGAGTGGCGAACGCACTGGCGGTCGTGGGTGGCGGTCGAGGCTGTGTTCCTGGTGTCGTTCTTTGCTTTCCTCGGGCTGCGGGCATTCAACCCGGACCTCTGGTACCACCCGCAGGGCGGCGAGAAGCCGATGGAGATCGCATATCTCACAGCGGTGACCCGTGCGGTTGAGATGCCACCCTACGACCCGTGGTTCGCGGGCGGGACGATGAACTACTACTACATGGGATGGTTCCTGATGGCGGCGCCCATCCGGGCGCTGCGGATGGTGCCTGAGGTAGCGTTCAACCTGGGCGTGCCAACGTTCGCGGCGCTTGCGGCAACGACCGCATTCTCGACGGTGCACAACCTCGTAGGGCTCGCTCTCAACGGTGAGCGAAGGAGAGAACTGACCGAGAAGCTGCCGTGGCGGCCCTTGATCCTGGCAGGATTGTTCGGCGCGGTGCTGCTCGTTGGGATCGGGAATCTCGACGGGGGACAGCAGACTATCGAGCGGCTGCAGCGACTCGATACCTGGCACGTGGCGGGAGACTTCCCGGTACTGGGCGGGGCGTTCGGGGTGCTGGGGGGTCTCTACCGGTGGCTGTTCGAGGGCGCGGAGATGGCGCCGTTCGACTGGTGGCGGAGTTCCCGCGTGCACTTCGGGCAGTTCGACATCACCGAATTCCCCTACTGGTCGCTCCTCTTCGGCGACCTGCACCCACACCTGATGGACCTGCCTTTCTTCGGATTAACGATCGCGCTGGTAGTCGCTTATGTCGCGTCGGCTGGAGCCGGGTTGCGGGCGCAAGCGTGGGCATTAGCGGGCGCGCTTGGCCTGGCGTTGGGGCTGGTGCGCACCATCCACACGTGGGACTTCCCGACGGCGGTCCTCATCGTGGGAGGCGGAGTGGTGCTGGGGCAGGTGCTGGCGGCAGGGAGGTGGCAGCAGCGCTGGTGGGACGGGGTGGGGCACCTCGCCCTGGCCGCCGGTGTCCTGGTGGTGGCGTTCTCGCCCTACACGCAGCACTTCGAGGCGTTCGATTCGGGGCTTGTGCGAGCGCCGGAAACGACTCAAGCGCAGCAGTACTTCGCGCACTTCGGCCTCTTCGTCGCGATTGCGTTGGCTTTCCTTGCCGTCCGGTACCACGAGGAACTGGCAGCGAGGGCCGGGCGATCGGGAAGGAATCCGGTGCTTGCGCTGGTGAACGGACGCCTGGAGTTGGTCGCCCTGGCGATATTCGTGACGGGCGTAACGGCGTTCACCTGGCGATTCGGGCTGGTCGTCGTGACGCTCAGTGCGCTGGCGGAGATCTTCGTGATGAACCTGATCTGGCTGGAGCTGCGGGCGCGAGAACGGAACGTGCCACGGTTGTTGGTCACGGCAATGTTCGGGCTGGCGCTGGCGATCGGGGCAGGGGTCGACGTGGTCACGGTGACGAACGACATCCAGCGGATGAACACGGTGTTCAAGTTCTTGCTGCAGGCGTGGCAGCTGTTCGCGCTGGCGAGCGCGTTTGCCGCGTGGTACGCCGGACGCGCGCTCTGGGCAGTGCGGGGCTGGCGGCCGGCACCGATAGAAGGGCGAAGGCTGGCGGCCTGGAGCGCGGCCGTAACGATTGGTGTGCTGCTGTTCGGGGCGGCGATCTTCGTCTGGTCGGGGACGCGTGAGCGACAGGAACAACGGTTCGTGGCCCTGCCGCCGACCCTGAACGGCCTGGCGTACCTGGCGGACGCGCGGTTCGTCGAGGACATAGGGACAAACGACCCGGCGGACGACCGGGTGCTCAACCTTGGGGACGACGGGCCGCTCATCCGATGGTTGCGGGCAAACGTAGAGGGAAGCCCGGTGATCGTGGAGGCGGTGGGGCCGCTCTACCACTGGACGGGGCGGATCTCGGAGAACACCGGGCTGCCAGCGGTGATCGGCTGGGACTGGCACCAGATCCAACAGCGGCAGGATTACGCGGACCTGGTGCAGGCCCGGCGGTTCGACACGCAGCGGTTCTACCGGGACCCGGGGGCGGGGTTCGCAGAGTACTATCTGCAGAAGTACAACGTGTCCTACGTTGTGGTCGGCACCGAAGAGCATGCGTACGGGTCGCCGGCTGCGCTCAAAACGCTATCGGAGCTGCCGGGGCTGACCGAGGTGTTCCGTTCGGGGGAGAACGTGATCTACCGGGTAGAAGGTTCGCTCAAGGAGGCGGGGTCGTGAGCGCCGGGCTGCCGCCTGACGCAATAGAGCGGCTTTCGCGGTTCGTGGCGCGGGAAGACCTGGAGCGGATGCTAGTGGTGCGTGAACGTCCCTGGCGATGGCTGCCAGCGGGGCTACGGACGGGAGCTGTGACCTTTGGGAGGCACGTGGTGTTTAGAGAAGGGCGGTTCAGACCGGACACAACGCGAGGCCTCGCCCTGATAGCGCACGAATCAGGCCACATCGGCCAGTTCCGGGAGATGGGGAAGCCGGGGTTCTTCCTTCGGTATGGGCTCGGGCTCTTGCGATCTCGATTCAGGCACGACCGGCACCCCATGGAGGCGCCACTGGTCTCGCTGCAGCGGGACATCAGGGCGCAACTCGAAAAGGAAGACTGAGGTGCAGGGCCTTCGTCGAAGGGCGGAGGTGCCTGTAGACTCGTAGGCGTGTTCGAGTCGCTGACCGACAAGCTGCAGGGGGCGTTCCGAAAGTTCGGCAGCCGCGGTGTGGTGACGGAGGAGGACCTCGACCAGGCGCTGCGCGAAGTGCGGATGGCGATGCTCGAAGCGGACGTGAACTTCAAGGTAGTTCGGGAGTTCACGACGCACGTGAAAGAGAAGGCGCTGGGGGCGCAGGTGCTACGTAGCCTCACGCCGGCTCAGCAGGTTATCGACATCGTCCACGGCGAGCTAGTGACGTTGCTGGGGGGCGAGGCGCCGAAGCTTGAGACGGCTCTCCGCCCGCCGACGGTCATCATGCTGGTGGGCCTCCAGGGAAGCGGGAAGACGACGAGCATCGCGAAGCTGGCGAACTTGCTGAAAAAGCAGGGGCAACGGCCGCTCGTCGTTGCCTGCGACATTTACCGGCCCGCGGCTGTGGAGCAACTGGTAACGCTCGCGAAACAGCTGGACATCCCGTACCACGAAGAAGGGACGGCGGTGAAGCCGGCGGTGATCGCCGGGCACGGGCTCGAGAAAGCGAAGCGGATGAACGCCACGCACGTGCTGGTCGACACGGCGGGGCGGCTGCACGTGGACGAAGCGATGATGGCCGAGGTGGCGGCGCTGCGGAAGCAGTTGTCGCCGCAGGAGGTGCTGTTCGTCGCGGATGCGATGGCGGGGCAGGACGCGGTGACAGCGGCGAAGGAGTTCCACGATAAGGTCGGCACGACGGGGTTGATCCTGACGAAGATGGACGGGGATGCGCGGGGCGGGGCTGCGCTGAGCATCCGGAGCGTGACCGGTGTAGCTGTGAAGTTCATCGGGGTTGGGGAGAAGTCGGACGCGCTGGAGGCGTTCCACCCGGATCGGCTGGCGGGGCGAATCCTGGGGATGGGAGACATGCTGAGTCTGATTGAGCGGGCGAAGGAGACGATGGGGGACGAAGACACCGACAGGTTCGGTGAGAAGCTCAAGAAGGGCACCTTCGACCTCCAGGACTTCGTCGAGCAACTGCGAAAGGTGCGGAAGATGGGGCCGCTGGGGCAGCTCGTGCAGATGTTGCCCGGCTTCAACAAGATCAAGATGCAATTGAACGTGGACGACATCGACGAGAGCTTCTTCAATCACGCGGAGGCGATCGTATTGTCGATGACGGGGTGGGAGCGCCGGCACCCGGAGCGGATAGATGGAAAGCGGCGGAAGCGCATCGCCCGGGGGAGCGGGACGAACGCCGCGCAGGTGAACCAGTTGCTCAAGCAGTTTTTCGAGGCGCGGAAGATCGCTAAGAGCTTGAGCACGGGGCGGTTCCCGGCGATGCCGGGGATGAGGTGATACAGGGTTGAACGAGTTCAGATACCTGCGAGACAGTCGGGTATCTGTATACGCAATTGCCGAGAGGGTCGAGGGTCAGGGGTGTGGGAATGGAGAGAGAGGCCTCCTTTAGCATGGCGGTGTCTAACTTCCGGCCATGGAGACCTCTC
>JBGPOS010000020.1:0-52824 GCA_041488155.1 Tepidiformaceae bacterium | reverse complement strand
CGGCGGATTGGGCCGCCTGCAAAGGGCCGCCGCCACCCCAGTCCAAGCCCCTCCCGGATCCCTCGCCTGACACCCCTCCGTCATGACGCCCCGGGATTAACCTTTGCCCAAAGCCGACGTTATCTCTAGTACCAAAGGCATACCCATGCCTATCTTGGAAAGGAGGACGCTCGGCTTCAGAGTAACCGGCGCGGCCCAGGTGGCTGGCTTTGGTGAACCGGACGGTGGAAGAGTTGGTCCCCGAGTTCGACGAACGGGCTGTCGTCGAAGCCGCAAGAGGCGGCAACCAGGGCGCCCTCTCGGACCTCTACGAATACTACTTCCCGAAGGTCTACCGTTACGTCGCCGCTCGTCTCGGCAATAGCGAAGACGCCGAGGATGTGACCGAGGAGATCTTCCTCCGGATCATCCACAGCATCGGAGGTTATACCTGGCGAGGCCTTCCATTTGGCGCCTGGGTGTTCCGGATCGCACGTAACGAGGTTGTCTCCCACGTGCGACGCCAGAAGACCCGCAGCGCCACCGCACCGCTCACGGAGCTCATCCAGGACACTTCACAGGACCACGTCACCGCCGTTGAATTCCAGTTCACAATGCAGGTTGTCCGAGAGGCGACCGGAAAGCTCCCAGAAGCGCAACGCCAGGTTATCGCCCTCCGCTTCGGCGCCGGGCTTTCGGTGGCGGAAACCGCCGAGGCACTCAAGAAGACCGAGAACAACGTGAAAGTCCTCCAGCACAAGGCGATCGCCAAACTGCAGCAACTGGTCCAGCCCCAATGAGGCTCTCTCTCTTCGACCGGCGGCCGGCTTACGAAGCTGACCTCTACGCCGAGGCGCAGTCGCTCATCGACGACGGGCTCGACGTGGATTTCGTGCTCAGCCTTTATCCCGCCGAAGCAGAGTGGCTGGGGCCGATGCTGGACCTCTCGGCAGGAGTCGAGACCACCTTCGCCGCCGAGCAGCCCAGCTACTACTTCGAGGCCTCGCTCAAGGCTAAATTCCTCGCCGAGGCGCGCGAGCCGCTCGTGGCGCCGCTCCCGGCCGCTCCCGGGCTGCGCCTCGGCAGCGCCGCGGCCGGGCTGGCGATGGCGAGCTTCGCCGGCCTCCTCGCCCTGGTCACCTACGGCTTTGTCACCGCCGGGCATTCTGTCCCGGGCGATTGGAACTACACCTTCAAGCTCGCCAACGAGCGTTTGCAGTACACCCTCTCCCGCGGGGACGACCGGGTGAACGTGCAGCTCAGCCAGACCGAGGCGCGGGTCTACGAGATCCAGCGGCTCTCCTCGCGGGGCGACATCTCCGCCGGAGACATCGGTAACCTCCAGCGTGAGGCGCGAGAACTGGCTGACCTTGCCCGGCTGCAGCCGCTCGACGACCTCCAGAAGGCGCGCCTGAAGGGCATCCTCGATACGAGCACTGCCGTGCTCAGCGACGCTCGCGTGAAGAAGAGCGGGCTCGAGCCAGCCGTGAACCAGGCTATCAACACCGTGAACGAGGCCTACGCGGCCGGGGTCGGCGGCGGGCCGACGATCATCCAGCCGGCGCCCCCGGCCTCCCCAACGGCCACTCCGCCCGCGGTCGGCCACTAAACCGCTCGTTTACGCAGGCGTTGCCTCCAGCAGGCCGGGCACCTAGTCTCGAACGCATGTCGCGAACCTTCACGTTCCGAGCTGTGCTCGCTGCCCTCTCGATTGCAACGCTCGCTGCTTACGCCTGCGGCGACGACGCCACGAGCAAAGACGCGTCGCCTGCGGGTGGTGCGAGCCTCTCGACTCAGCCGCCGTCCGAGCCACTCCTGCCCACGCCCACTCCGGTACCAAACGATGGTCCGGCGGTGGCTGTTTCCAGCCTCAAGGCGCAGTTCTACCCGACGGTCGCGGAGTTTCGGACACTGCCCGTGGTCGAGATCATCGCGGGGGGCGCGTACAAGGGCGTCACCATCGCCACCCTCGCCGCGAAGATCCAGGCCAGCGATTCGAACATTGTCACGATCCGGGGGGTTCGCGCCGACGGGCGGACAGTCGCCTTCGTACGGAAGCAGCTCTCTGAAATCGCTACCACAACGGTGTTGATCCTGGACGACAAAGGGCACATCAGCATCGCCAGCACCTCACTCCCCCGGGACGAGTGGCTCCAGGCGGTCGTCGCTGTCGGCTTCACCCAGTAGCACCGCCCAACGGCGAAACTCGGCCAGCGCTTCGTCGTCGAACAGCTCCGCCGCGCGAACCCATTCTTCCTCGTCGCGGGGCGGGATGCCGTGCATCAGTAGCCCCCGCAGGACCACGTCCTCGAGGGCCCGTTCTTCGCCGGCGGGCTCCGGGCCGAGCGACGAAAGGGTGCGCATGATGGCGTTGACGACGCTCGCCTTCGGAGGGTCGATGCGGTTCCCGAGGGTCTCTGCGATGACCCACCAGGCGAGGGCCCGGAGGTCGTGCTCCTCGACGCCCGCGGGCTGTGGCGTGGCCGGCGAGGGCGCCGGGCCTGTGCCCGGCACGGCCGGTCGCTGGCGATGCCACGGCACCCGGCATTCGGCCGCAGGCCAGCCACAGTGGTGTCCCGCCTTCGTGGGGTAGCCGCAGCGTTCGCCGTCCATGGCTCGAGTGTCGCGCCCCGGTGGTCGAAGGGGGAACGCTCGGCTGGCATTCCAGGTGCCCTACCTCATCGTCAGCGAAGCCGGCTCCTTCATGAAGATCCAATAGACCTTCAGCGTGAACAGACCACCGAAGTCGCTGAGATACCGCGCCTGCCCCGGGACGAACGAGAGCCACGCCCGGGCGCCGTTGTCGTACTGCAGGACCTGGGTGTACTTCCCGCCGACGTCGGAGAGAGCGTCGGCGACGGCGGCGCTCGTGCCGGTGTAGACGAAGTTGTTCCAGCCCGCCTGGAGTGCGATGACGCGTCCCGGCCGCGGGTTGGGGTTGATGTTGGCGATGTTCGCCGAGGCTCCGTTCACCCAGTAGGCATCGTAGGTCTGGACCGCGGTCCAATCGCTGACGTAGGTGGGGGCCTGGCGGGCGAAGCGCTGGTAGCCCCCGCTCCCATCGACGCCTGGCTTCAGAGGGTCCCAGTGGAGAGCGACGCCCCAGGCGTTCGGCACATACGAGAGCGACTGTGGAAGTGTGCCAGCAAGATCGAGGTGGGCGATGTTGCTCCAGACGCCGTTCAGGGTCTGGACGACGATCGTGCCCGGCGGCGGCGAGACGGTGCTGATGTCGCGGTTGGCCATGCCGATGTCCTCATCGGGGCCGCCCCAGAGGAAGATGGGGACAGCGGCCACGCCGGCAATCGTCAGCCGCACGGTCTTGCCCGGCTCGCCGCACCCCACTGTCTCGGCGACCGGCTTCACTTTGAGGGTGTACCGCGAGACCACGCCGAAGGTGGTACTGAGGACAGCGCCGCACTCTTTGCCATCGATCGAGGCGCGGACATCGGTGCCAGCGGGGGCGTCCTTCCAGTCGTTGAGGACGCTGCCGCTCAGCGAAAGCGGGACGCGCGCCACCGCCGCGCCGATGTTGATGATGCCGGACCCGGCCCAGTTCTGCCCGTGCGGGGCGGGCGCGGCGGGTGTCGCTGTGTCCCGCGCGATCTGGATGTAATCCGCGCCTGCCAGCCGCGAATTGCGCGACATCATCAATGCGAACATGCCCGCCACCAACGGCGTAGCGAAGCTGGTGCCCTGTTCAGCCACGCCGTAGGGGTTCGGTAATCCGAGGTCGCTGCGGACCGTGCTCACGATGTTCGACCCCGGAGCCGCGAAATCGATGGCTGGCCCATAGTTGCTGTAGGACGCCCAGGTATTCCCGTTGAGGTTGTCGGAAGCGCCGACCGCGACCACGCTGGGGTACTGGGTATAGGCTGCCGGGTAGCCGGGGCCCACCTGGCTATCGCCCGCCTGATGGTTCCCCGCCGCGGCCACGATGATGATGCCCTGGTCCTGCGCCGCCTGGATGGCCTGCCGCAGGATCGGCTGGTCGGCTGTCTGGTCGCCCGGGGCGCTGGCGAGGCTGAGGCTGATGACGTTCGCCCCCATGCGGCGGGCGTAGTCGATGCCGAAGGCGACGTCCGAGATGTCGCCGCTGGGCGCGCCACCCTTCCCCGTGCCGCAGTCGAGCACCTTGACCGTCATGATCCGCACGTTCCAGGCGACGCCCGTGACGCCGACGCCGTTGTTCCCGGCGGCCCCGATGATGCCGGCGACGATCGTGCCGTGGGAATGGCTCGCACTTCCCGGGCGGCCGTGGTCGTCGAGCACTGCGCCTGTCCGCGCCGAGCTGCTGTAGCCGCAGCGCGTGGCCCGGTCGGTCGTCAGTTCGATGAAGCGGCAGCCGTTGCGGTCGTTGATGCAGCCGTTTGCGTCGTGATCGATGCCGTCGTCGGCGGTCTCGAGGGAGTTTTCCCAGAGTCGTGAGGCGATGTCGGGGTGAGCGAGGTCCGTCCCGGAGTCGAGGACGGCGACCACGATCTGCTTGTTGCCCGTCGCAAGGTCCCACGCGGCCGGCGTCCCGATCTGGTTCAGATAGGCAGCCTGGTTAGCGAGGTAGTAGGGGTCCGACGGGGCCAGGGCGGCGAAGACTCTCGCTTCGGGCGCCGCCGACACCACGCCAGGCTGGCTGCGGAGCTCGGCGAGGAACTGGTCGCGGCTCTGCCCGGCGGGGACCCTCAGCGTGCGAAAGCCCAGCTCTTCCAGCGACCTCGCCTGGCTGCCGCCGGTGGTCGACTGACCTTCGACTCCGGTGCGGAACTGGACCACGACCCGATCGGCGTCGTCGCCGAGAGCCTCAGCGAAGCCCGGCGCCGGCGTCTGCGCCAGGACGACGAGGGCGCAGAGTGTCGCGAGGGCCACCCACCGCTTGCGCACACGACCTCCCTCTGACCTGGTTCACTGTGGTTTCGGCGTGGGTACCACCGGGGGAAGGGCGGGCGTGGGGAACGGTGTCGGCTCCGTCGCCGGCCGCTTACCCAGTGCCCGGTCGTCGACGAGAACGGCGATGTCGCGCGCCTGGGCGATGGTCATGAACGGTTCTCCGCCGAAGGTTTGCACCGTCGCGACCATGTTGCCCCGTCGAAAGAGGAAGTGGTGATACGCCCCGGCGATCGCCGAAGAGCCGACTGTGCCCGAGATGAGCTTGAAGGCATCGGACTGGTTCCCGAGCCCCTTGGCCGTCTGCTTCTGTGAGCCAGGAGCGGAGGCGTAATACGCGTCGAACTGCTGGAAGGCCTGCCGCGCCCCGTCGATCGTGGCGAAGAGATAGGTTTCGACGGTGACGTAGTAGCGGCCCTCGAGGACACCCGCGAGCAGCCCGTCGGGGTCGAACGCGGCTCGCCAGCCGTCGGCGAACCCCCACTGGGCGGCGAGCGTCTCGCCTTCCTTCGGCGTCTTGAACGGCCCCTGGACGCTGAACGAAGTGAGGTTCAACCCGTAGGTCTCGGGTTGGTGGACGATGTAGGCCGCGGGCAGGTCCTTGACCGCGGGTGCGTAGCGGTTCGCGGGGGGCCCAAGGGTGACTTCGCTTCCGCCCTCAGTGCCACCGGTGCTCGAGCCTCCGGTGGCGGTCACGTTCTTCACTGTGGCCGGGGTGTCGTCGCCACCGCAGGCGAGGAGAGTGAGGCCAAGGGCCCCGGCCACGAGCGCCAGCAGCGCCGCGCGCAGGCCGAGGGCATTCACCGGCCCGGGACCGTCGGCGTCCGGCTCGCCGCTGACGGGCTCGGCGTGAAGAAGTTGCTGGTCGGAGTCGGTTCGATCGCTTCCAGCTGGCCGATCGCCTTGGTATCGACGATGAGCGCCAGGCCGCGAGCGACATCGATCTTCATGAAGGGCTCGGCGCCGTAGGTCTGCACGACAACGACGAGGTTGCCGCGGCGGAAAAGGATGCGATGGTAGGCCGCGTCGACGTTGGAGTTGCGCACCTTGTCCTGGACGAGGTGCCAGCCGCTCGACTCGTTACCCACGGGGGGGGCCTTCACCGACTGGGCCGCCTTCGCCGCTTTGAGCACGCCGTCGAAGAAGTCGTACGCCTTCTTTGCGCCCGCGGAGTCGCTGAAGAGGTGGGTCTCCACACTGATGTAGAACGCGCCGTTGAGCACCGCGACTTCGCGGCCCTCCGGCGTGTATCCAGTCTCGTAGCCGCCCAGGTAGCCCCATTGCTTAAGGAGCGAAGCGCCTTCTTCAGCCGACTTGAAGGTCTTGGTCTTGCTGTAGTTGTCGACTGTCAGGACGAAGGTCGCGGGGATGTCGGTGAGGAAGGAGGCGCCAAGGTCATCCTGGCTCACGGAGTAGCGGCTGGCCGGCATCGTCAGGGCCGGCTGGAGCTTGGGGTCGTTCGCCTTCACTTCTGCGGTGCCCGGGACGGTGGGTGCGACATCGGGCACCGTCTTGCTGACGTCGTCGCCCCCGCCGCACGCGGATGCGAGGACGGTCACCGCCACAACGACGGCCACGAGCGAGGCGGCGAGAGCCAGCGGAAGCCGGCGAGACATAGGACATCCCCGGGCCGGTAGTCCCCCGAGTGTACGGGCGGCCCCGGTTTGGCGGAAGGAAATTGTTAAGGAAGCCGCAAGGATTCGCCGGGTGGCGGGCCGCTGGCGAACGGGGTTCGCGAACGGCGTTACTGGGGCGCACCGGTAGCCCCATACTCAGCCCATGGCCCGGATGCGCCCGAAGCCGAACTTCGCACCCGACGACGTCGCGTTCGGCGTCAACCCCTGTGCCATGGCGCTCGAAGCGGGGGCGGCGAAGTCGCTCTTCTACTTCCGGGACACCCGAAACGAGCGGGTGCTGGAGCTCGTCCGCCGCGCCCAGGGCGCCGGGCTGAGCATCTCCGCGGTCGACGTTGTCCGGCTCGACGAGCTGTCGGCGGAGGGTGTCCACCAGGGGGTGCTCGTGCGGCTGCGGGCGACGGAGCCAGTCGATCTGGCGGCGGTGGCGCAGGCGGCGGGCGAGGCTTCGCTCATCCTGCTCCTCGACCGCGTCACCGACCCCCAGAACCTGGGGGCGGTGCTGCGAGCGGCCGTCGCAGTTGGCGTCGACGCAGTCGTGCTCCCGCGCCGCCGGGGGGCGCTGCTGACGCCGGGGGTGCACCGGGCGAGCGCCGGGCTGAGCTTCGTGGCGCCGGTGGCGGCGCCCCAGAACCTCGCCCTCGCTCTGCGGACGTTGCGCGAAGCGGGCTACTGGATCGTCGCGGCCGCCACGGGCGAAGGCTCAGCGTCTGCGACAGAGTTCGACTGGCCGAAGCGCACGGCGCTCGTCCTCGGCAGCGAAGCAGAAGGCGTCGGACAGCTCCTCCTGCGCGAAAGCGACTTCCGCGTCGCGTTGCCAATGGACCCGCGCGTCGATTCTCTCAACGTTGCCGTTGCCTGCGGCGTGTTGGCCTACCTCTGGCGGCGGCAATGGCCCGCCCACCCGCCGTCCTAGCCCGGATTCGTCGCGCTGAAGATCTGCACGCCGAACTCCACGTTCAAGTCTCCGTCCGCCCCCTGCATGCGGGCAGCGAAGGCCTGCAGGGCAGTCCAGGCCTCGGCCTGCCGTTCGGGCGGAATGCCCATCGTCCGCACCGTCGATTCATCGATGAGCGAGTCGCTCGGGATCGTTGCGGAGACGGTGAGCGCCTGGCGCCCCACCGAGACGAACCCGGCACCTTCGAGGATGCCCCGCACGTAGCTCTCGTCACCGAAGGCGAAAGGGCCGGGCGCGGGCCCGTCGCCGAGGCTCATGGGGCGCTGTGCGGTTTGCTCTTGGAAGGGCGCGAGTACGCGCCCGTAGAACCAGCTGTTCGCTTCCATCGGTTGCCAGCAGACGAACGCCAGGCGTCCTCCCCGGCGCAGGCGGGTACGGATGTTCAGGAAGGCTGCCACCGGGTCGGCGAAGAACATGACGCCGAACTGGCTCATGGCGGCGTCGTAGGGGCCGCCCGGGATCGAGTCGACCTGGGCGTCGCCAACGCTGAAGTGCACGTTGGCCAACTGCGCCTCGGCCGCCCGCCGCGTGGCCATCGCAGAAAGCGGCGCCGAGAGATCGAAACCCTGCACCTGCCCGCCTGGGGCGACCGCGCGGGCAGCGGCGATGGACGCCAGCCCTCCGCCGCTACCGATGTCGAGGATGCGTTCACCGGGCTGAGGCTTGAGCGCCCCCATGAGGACCGGCGTCATGGTGGTGGTGAAGCGTTCGCGCTTCGGCCACGCCGCCGCGAACTCTTCGCTGTTCCAGACCTGCCGTTGGGCTTCGTTCGTTGCCACGCTGGACTCCCTCAGAGAGATGGGCGCGAGTATAGGCGATCCGGCCCTCTACACCGCCGCGAAGTAGCGCGTGGGGGCGACCGGCCACGAATCTCAGGGCCGGGCGCACGTGCGCGGCGGCGCTCGACGTCCTTATCATCCGCGGCAGCATGACCAATCCCGGCGCCGGGCCGACGCTGCGCACCGAGGGGCTGACCAAGTCCTACGACGGTTCACTGGCGCTAGACCGGCTCGACCTTGCGATCGAACCGGGCGAGATCTTCGGATTCCTGGGGCCTAACGGCGCGGGCAAGAGCACGACTATCCGGCTCCTCCTCGACCTCATCCGGCCGACCGCCGGGCGGGCTTTCATCCTCGGCTTCGACTGCCAGCGCCAATCCCGCGAGGTCCGCGCCCGCACGGGCTACCTGCCGGGAGACCTGCGGCTCTACCCGGACCTCACCGGGCACGAGATGGCCGGCTTGATCGGCAGCATGCGCGACAGGGAGCCGGACGCGGCCTACGTTCGGCACCTCGCGAGCACCCTCGAACTCGACCTCAACCGCAAGGTCGGCGGCTATTCGAAGGGGACACGGCAGAAGCTGGGGGTTGTGCTGGCGATGCTCGGACGGCCGCCCATGCTGCTGCTCGACGAGCCCACCTCGGGCCTCGACCCGATCATGCAGCACGCGACCTGGGAGCTCCTCCGCGAGGAGGTCGCGCGCGGCGCGACCGTCTTTTTCTCGTCGCACGTGATGAGCGAGGTCGAGCAAGTCTGCGGGCGCGTCGGCATCCTCCGCGCCGGCCGCCTGGTGGCGGTCGAGCCAGTCGCCTCGCTGAAGGAGCACGCGCTGCGGCGCATCGAGGTCAGCTTCGCTGATGGTGTGCCGCAGCCCGGGACCTTCGCGCTCCCCGGCGTCCGCGAGATCGAACGGCACGCAACGACCGTGCACCTCGAAGTGACCGGCGACGTCGACCCGCTGATCAAGACGCTCGCTGCCTACCACGTGATCGACATCCGCACGGAGCAGCGGGGCCTCGAGGAGATCCTCCTCACCTACTACCGGACGGAGGCGCCGAAGTGAGTCGAGTGCCCGTGCTGCGGAAGACGTTACGCGATCAGCGCTGGATCGCGGTTGGGGTCGGGTTCGCCGGCTTCCTGATCGGCCTGCTCGATGTGTTCATCTACCCGCAATATCGGGACCAGTTGAAGGACTTCCAGTACCCGGATGCGTTCAAGGGATTCGTCGGCGAGGCGGGCTCGATAGCAACGCCAGAAGGCTTCATTACTGCCGAGTTTTTCTCGTGGATCCCGCTCCTCCTCATCACGATCGCAATCATCGGCGGGACGGGCGCGCTGGCCGGCGAGGAGGGGACGGGCACGCTCGACCTGCTCCTCGCGCAGCCGATCGCTCGCCGCCGGCTCCTCCTCGAAAAGGCCGCCGGGCTCGTCGCGTCGGTGACGCTGGCCGCGCTCATCTGCTTCCCAGCGTTCCTCATCGGCAAGGCATTCGTGGACTTCGACCTCGGCGCCGGGAGGCTCTTCGCGACGACGCTGAACATGCTGCCCATCGCCTACCTCTTTCTGGCGCTCGCGCTCTGGGGGAGCGCGGCGCTTCCGAGTCGCGGCGCGGCGGCGATGCTCGCGATCGTCGTCGTGGTGGCCGCGTACTTCCTGTACACGGTCGGCGCTGCTGTCGACTCCTTCGAACAACCGCGGAAGATCTCACCCTTCTACTGGGCGGACCCGTCGCACGTGGTGGTCCACGGCTTCGACTGGGCGCGCTCCGGGCTGCTCCTCGGCGTCGCGGCCGTCTTCCTCGCGCTCGCCGCCTGGAGCTTCGAGCGCCGGGACATCACGGCGGGCGGCCGCGAATGGAGCCTCGCCTCCGTCTGGTCGCGGGTGCGGCCCCGGCCCGAACGGACGGAGCAGGCGAACGCCTGACTCCACCTGCTCATTTGCCTGCCCGGCGGTTGGCGCGAGTGAAGATGGAGGCCGGCGTTGCCGGGCAACTGCCGTCTACCAGGGGCGCTTCCACTTCGACCAGTTGAACGGCTCGATCCCGTCGTCCGTGAGCTGCCAGATCGTGGCTTCCGCCTCCTTGCCGCTGATCTCGAGGAAGCCGATCGTGCCGAGCTGGGTGTCGAGGTTGTGGGGGTAGGTCGGCGAGCCGGGGTTGACGCAGAGGGTGCCGTTCATATGGTCGATCGCCTCCACGTGGGTGTCGCCATAGATGACGACGTCGAGGTCGTTGCGCCCGAAGTAGCGCTTCATCGCGCGTTCGAGCGTGAGGTGTGGCGGGCTCTCCGGGATCGGGAGGTCGTGGGTGATGCCGATCGAGAGGCCGCCAAGGTTCAGCACCCAGGCTTCCTTCAGACGCGGGTCATAGCGCCGGATGGGCCGCCCGCCCGAGCCGTCGTCGCCGTTGCCGCGCGCCACGTACGTGGTGGCGACGTCGCTCAAGCGGTCGATGACACTCAGGTCGTGAATGTCGCCTGCGTGGAGGATGTAGTCGACCCCGCGGAAGGCGTCGAACACCTGGGGCCAGAGTTCGAAGCGAGCCTCCGGGATGTGTGTATCGGAGATCAGGCCGATGCGCATGCCCGGAGTCTAAGGGCTCCGTCGTTCTTCCGCGCCGTTAGGAGTTGAGGTGCCAGCTTGGTACCTCAAGTTGCGCTCGTCAGCCATCTCAGCCGACAGCCCGGCGTGTCGTCAAGTGTCGCCAGTGCCTGACCGAGGTTGAAAGCCCAGCCGTCGCCTCGGCGCTGAGGTTGGAGCCCGGTCTTGAAGCGCGTCGAAGATCGCAGCGAACTGACGATCGTACTTTGACACCAGTTCGTCGAGTCGACGCGACAGCCTCGCGTTCGCTGCGAGCATTGTTCTTAGCCGGACGAAGGCACGCATGATTTCGACGTTCACCTCAATCGCTCTCGGGCTGTTCAGCACGCTCGACAGCATTGCAACTCCCTGCTCAGTGAACGCATACGGCAGGTAACGGCGACCGCCGTAAGAACTTGAGGTGCCAATTTGGTACCTCAAGTTGGAGAACTCCTCGCTAGTGAGTTGAAACGCGAAGTCGACTGGGAACCTCGCGATGTGCCGTCGGACTGCTCGAAGCAAACCCTTCGTCTCCACGCTGTAGAGCTGAGCGAGGTCGGAGTCGAGCATGACCCTTTGTCCGCGGATAATGCGGATGAGGTCGGCAACCTGCGCCCGGACGAGGGCCGCTCCCTCTTCTTCAGCCATCTCAGCCGATCAGGCCCGCCGTGCGCGCGTCGTCGAGGAAACGCTGGATGCCGGCGTCCGTCAGCGGGTGCTTCAGCATCTGGGTTAGGAGCGAAGGCGGGATCGTCGCGATGTGCGCGCCCGCGAGTGCCGCCTGGGTGACGTGAAGCGGATGTCGAAGGCTCGCGGCGAGCACCTGCGCGGGCAGGTTGTGGGTCTCCATGATCTCGACGCACTGGCGGACGAGCTCCATGCCGTCGGTGCTGACGTCGTCGAGGCGGCCGACGAAGGGGCTGAGGAAAGCCGCGCCAGCGAGCGCCGCCAGGAGCGCCTGGTTGGGAGAAAAAATGAGCGTGGTGTTGATCCGGATGCCTTCCTTGCTGCACCGGTGGATCGCTTCGAGTCCCTGTTCGTCGATCGGGATCTTGACCACCACGTTGCGGTGCCAAGAGGCCAGCTCGCGTGCCTCGCAGACGAGGTCGTCGGCCTTGCGCGAGACGCACTCGGCGCTGATCGGGCCGTCGATAACCTCGGCGATCTCACAGACGCGCTCCCGATAGCTGACGCCGCCCTCTTTGGCCAGCAGGCTCGGGTTCGTGGTCACACCCGAGATGACGCCGAAGCGGGCGGCGGCGCGCACGTCGGCGATGGAGGCGGTATCGAGGAAGAGGCGCATGGCGAGTCCCACCCGTGGCCGGAAGATGCTGGCGGTATCGTACGGTGTCGAGAGTATCGGAGTATCGGAGTGTCGGCGTATCGGCGTGGCCGCGGTCGACGGAAGACGAGTCAGCGTAGGTACTGGCTCGACGCGAAGCCTGGGCGGCCGCCGGGAGTGAGCACGGGCTGCCACCCGGCTGGCGCGTTGGCCTCCCGTTGGCGGAGGAGCACGCCGCTGGCGTAGCAGCCGAGGCTACGGCTGCCCGTGGAGGCCGACTCGCGCACGTTCAGGCAGTCGCTCCCTGTCTCGACCCGCAGGAACTTCCCTTTGATCGCCAGTCGCGGCCAGGCGAAATTGCCCGGCAGCGGCGAGGCGTCGCGCGGCAGACCCCTGATGGGGTGCATCAGGCCGGTCGCCGTGTCGATGAGCACCGCGCGGAAGTTGTCGTTTCCGCCGATCGCCGACTCGCCGGCTCCGAGCGGCAGAACGGCCGTCCCGAGCCACTCCGTTTCAGAGACGCGCGCGGCGAAGGTGACGCCTTGCAAGCTGGTGGCGAAGGCGGCCCTGGGCACTCCCGCAGAGTCGAGCTGGACGTAAAACGAAGGTGCGCCAACCGCGTCCCCGATCGCGAACCAGACCTCGCTGCCGTTCGGGTTTGGGTTGCCGTACGTCCGGTCCTGCCACTCCATCCCCGGAATGACGGCTTCGAGCCCCGAAAGGGAGGCCGGGTTGCCGCGTTCGTCGAAGAGTAGGGGAGGCAGCGACGGACGGGGGGTTGTCCAAAGCAGCGACCCTCCCGGTCCTGCCATTGCGGTGAACGGGAACCGGTCCGGCGACGGCGCGGGAAGGTTCGGCGGCGGCGTGAGCCGCTCGAACGACGGCAGCAGAAAGGTCTCGACGCGTGCCACCCGGTTGTTCGGCAGGTAGGAAATGGCATTCGCGACCACCTGGCCGCGGTACCAACCGCCGAAGATGACGTACGTCCGGTCGAACTTCGGACCCTGGAGAGGCTGCCAGGTGATCCCGCCGTCGTGGGATACGACGAACCGCAGGCTCGCGTCCTCCGAGGGGTACCCTTCGCCGCCGCAGTAGCCGGTGCATACCCCGGCGATCAGCAACGAGGCGTCGGGCGAGAGGGCATAGAGTGGGACGTAACCATCAGGCGAAACGTGATCGGCGACGAGCTCGCCGCTACGAGCGCGATAGATGCGCCAGAGGTTGCCAGGGGCGAAGCCGCAGTTGGCGCAGCCCGAAGTCGCGACGTACATGACGGTGTCGTCCGGGAACTCGACCACCGGACCGATCACCAGCTCTTTCACCGGCTTGCCCGCCACCACGGACGGCGCTGAGACCGGCCGTGGCACGGTTGTGGGGAGATTGCCGCCCGCGGGCGTGTTGGTTGCGGTCGCAGCCGGCCCTTCGGCGGGGCTGCCGTCCCTGATCGAACCGGGTGTGTTCAGGGACTTCGTGCCGCCTCCGCAGCTGACCAGAAGCGCGGCCAGCGCTACCCCACATGCGAGACGACCCGGACTGCGACCCATGGCGGTCACATTGCTCCAGACGCTCGACCACCCCTGCCGGTTCCGTGGACGCAACGAATGACGCGTCGCCTCACACGCTGCGCGCGGGCGGTATCGTACGGGTGGCGGCCGTGTCGGGGTCGTCGGGGACAGATGTCAGGCGCGCGCTTCGAGTGTCTCCCTACTGGGCATTCGCTGCAGCGCCTTGAATGCCACAGACTTCATCGTTTCCCCATCGATGCGCACATCGACGGCGAAGTCGCCGGGCGCGCCGAGGGCCGCAGCGAGGTTCAGCGCAATTTGGATGCGCTGCGGAGCGCCCGGGGGGATGCCGGGAGGGCGACCCTGCTCGAACTCCCCTTCGACGCTTGCGACGACCTGTCCGGTCTCCTCGTTTCGGACCACTACAGACCAGGGGTGACGTCGATTGGTTTCGTTCCAGTCCACTAGAATCCCCAGCGCAGCGGCGATGGGGTGTGTAACCGGAAACTCTCGGGCCCAGACGTACGACCAGCCACCGCCAAGAAGGTAGAGTTTCTCTCCCTGCACCTGCGCGGCGTCCGCGAGAATCAGATACTCGACTTCCACGGTTGAGTCTCCTGTTTACTCAGTATACAATGTAAGTAGGCGAGAATGACGCGTCAAGCCGCTCCCCTTGAAGTCGCAAGCGACTGTCGAAATCTGGGAGCTTGAGTTCGATGACGACAACCGGCGACACTTCGCAGACGGAGCCGCGACCGGGCGAATCTACGACCAGAACACGATTCATCGACGTTTGGGCTGGCAACCCGCACATCTTCGTTAACCCGCCCGCCCCGACCCGAAGTGGCACCCATCTGATGATTGGGCCTGAATCAAAAGAGGACTTCTGGACGATCGTGGTCGTCTGTGTGGATCATGAGGCCCACGTTTGGCGACCCATCACGGCGATTCCGAGCTCTCACAAGGAGAAGCGATCATGGCGCGAAAGAAGCTGACACCCGACGAAGAGGCCTCGATCCGTCGCGCTTCCGAGCAAGCTCATCGCGAAGGTGCTGATCTGACGTATGTGGGTGGTGTCTCGAGAGGCAAGGAACCGACAGCCGTGCTCTCTGTGAGGGTCCCTCTGGCGTTGTTGCAGTCGCTCCGCGAAATCGCCGCTCGCGACGGGCTGAGCCTTTCTGAAGTCGTTCAGAACGCTGTCACGACCTGTGCCCGGGCTGGCGGTAGTCCATTCTCGACAAGTTCCGACCGCTTTGTGATCGCCACTTCAACGAAGTCGCTCTCATATGGAATCCTCGTTCGGCCCATCCTTCTCCAGCGTCCGGAATTGAGCCAGTTCACCGGAGGGAGCGTTCCACCTTAGCGGCAGCTCGTTGACCCTGGCGCGGCGATGTTCTCGGCCTCGTGAAGCCCGGAGGATCAGGTTAGAGGAGCTGGCGGCGCCCTCCGGCGCGCAGCACCCGGAAGATCGTCCGGCGCGAGAGGCCGAACATTTCGGCGAGCCCGTCGACCGTCACGCCGTCTTGCTCTGCGAGTCGAAGGATGTTGGCGTCGCGGCCGGTGCGAAGCATCGCCGCGGCTCCTCCGGGCTCTTCGTAGCGGCAGCGCGGCAGCGGGCAGCGCAGGCACGAAGGGTAGAGGTCGCAGCCAGTGTCCGCGTAGTCGGTGTATTCCGGCAGGGCATCGCTGCGTGGCCGGCCCAGCGGCGATTCGATAGCACCATCACTCTTGTACTCAAGCACTGCGCTCTCCTGTGGCAGCGAAGAGTAGAACGGATGTTCTAAGGAAGCAACCTCCCACTGGCATCCCGTCAACGGATGTCGCCGGTAGCCGCGCCCGGCCTCCGGGTCGCCAGCAGAGACCAGGCACCGCCTGCCTGTACCCTGTGCCTGCATTGGCAGCCCAACGCGCACCCGCCGCGACCACCGGCCCGCCGCTCGACCGCAGGGCGCTGCTGTTCGTCCTCCTGCTCGCTTTCAGCCAGGACGCCGTCTACGCGCTCGTCTTCCTTTCCTATATGAATCACTACCTGCTCGACGTCCTGGACGCCTCGGCGGGCATGCCGGGCTACACACTCGCGCTCTACGGCGGGATCAAGCTCGTCACCCATCCGCTCGCCGGCCGGTTGCTGGACCGCACCTCGCCGCGACTGGTGTTCCGCCTGACGGTGGCGGTCCAGGTAGGCGCCGCGGTGCTGCTCCTGGCCGTCCACACACTGTCGGCCTTTTTCGTGGCCACGGTGTTGCTGGCGGTGGGCTCGGCTGCGATGTGGCCGTTGACCTACGAGACGGTCGCCCGCACGCAACCGCTGGGCGCGCGCACCCGCGCGGCCGGCATCCTGGCACTGGTCGGCTACATCGCGACCGGCATCGGCTTCGCCGTCGGCGTTGGGCTCTCGCGCCTTGCGCCCTGGCGCGTTGCGTTCCTTGTCACGGGGGCCGTCGTTGCTCTGCCGGGTCTCTTCCAGGGAGCCGGGGCGCTGGGAGCCGGGTTGCGCGAAGAGGGGCCCGAGCCGGCGGCGGAACCTCCCGGGCAGCGGCGGGGGATCGCCCTCTTCGGTGTCGTCCTCTTCCTCGACTACGCGGCGATCTCTGCGATGGCGGGCATCTATGGGCCCTACGCGCGCCTCTCGCTCGACATCTCCCTGCTGAAGACGACGATGCTGCTCATCCCCGCAGGGGCCGCAGCGCTGGCCTCACTCTACTTCGCCGCTCGCTGGAGCCGGCCGCACCGCCGCTTCCTCGAAATGTCGCTTCTCTACGTGATCGCGACCGTGGGGGCGTTCGCGCTCGCTGCTACCACGACGCCGCTGCTGGCGTCTGCCTTCGCAGTGGTGCTGGCGCTGGGCATCGGCGGGATCGGCCCGATCGTGGCCGCTGCAATGCTCGACTTTGGCGGCCGCCGGAGCAGGGGATTCGTGATCGGCACGTTGATGTCCGTAGAGGGACTGGGTGCGGTGGTGGGGCCGGCCGCGGCGGCGACGTTCGCTGACCTGTTGGACCCACGTGCCGGACTCGCGTTCATCGGGGCGCTGATGGCGGTGCTGGCTGTGCTTACAGCGTTGGGCTCGCGCTCGATGGCCGGGACGAGCGACTAGCGGCCCCTCGGCCCGCTCCGTATCGGAGTATGGGAGTGTCGGCGTATCGGTGATTCGGCCTTCCCACAGATTCAGCGGGGGCCGGGCCCTGTCGCTGCCCGGCCCCCGCGAGCGGAGGTAGCCCCAGGAGTGCGCCATGCCAGCAAACCACGCCCTGGGAGTCGCCATGACCACGGGCAACGTAGCACGGTTGCCGCGTAATTGCGAAAGCGAGTAGGCGGTTGAGCGTACCGGACGCTGCGGAAGTGCAGCGCTAGCGAGCCGAGTGCCGGAGCAGCTTCGCGATTTCGGCGAGCTGGGCATCGGTGTCCGCCTCGGGGTCCACGAGGCGTGCGATGCGCGCGCCCCAGTAGCCCGCCAGCAACGCCCGGGCGAGCGGCTGCGGGTCGATGTCCGGGGCGAGCTCGCCTGCCTGCTGCGCGGTCGCGATCCAGGCGGCGATGCCGCCGGCGATGCGGCGCTGTTCGGCCGCCGCTAATGCCATGGCCTCGGGGTCGCCCTCACGCGCGATGTTGAGGATCGATTCGAGCGAAAGGATCGTCTCGCTGCGGTGCAGCGGGTCGTTGAGGAGGCCGTAGGTGCTCTGGGCGAGCGCTTCGAAGTCTGCCAGCGGGCTCGCGGTGTGGGGTGGTGTCGTAAGCCACTGGTCCGTCACTTCGCGCGCGCTTTCGCTCAGACAGCCGAAGGCGAGTTCGTCCTTGCTGTGGAAGTAGCGGTAGATGGCGCCGGCGGTGATCCCGGCCTCTTCGGCGATCTCCGCCATGGTCGCTGCCTGCAGGCCCTTTCGGCAAAACACGGTCGAGGCGGCCGCGATAATGTCCTGCCGCCGGGCCTCCAGGTAGGAAGGGGATACCTTCGGCACTTAACCGGCCTGTGGAGCCGGGTTGCCCAGGCGAATGCGGCCGCGGGCGACGCGCAGGGCACGCTCCAGCTTCTCGATGGTCTTGAACTGATGCCATTCCATGCGCTGCTCGAGCTCACGGCTCATCGCCGCAACCTCCATTGCTCTGGCCTGGGCGAGTACTTCGAACATTTCCGTTCCCTCCGGGGGTGATGGTGAATGGACCGTCAGTGACTGTCCATTCACTAAATGAATGTTCAGTCATTATTAGTGGTCTGTCAAGAGTCGTGGCCGAAAACTTCCGTGAAGAATACGTGGCGGGCCTCCAGCTCCCGGGCGCTGCGTCGCGCCTCCGATACGCTCCCGCCACTAGGCGACGGAGAAGCGTTGCCCCACCAGGCGGAGCTTCAGGCGTTCGGGCACACGCTGCGACGACAGGTTCTCGCGAGACGTGCTGTAGAAGAGCGGGCGGCCGCGGAGCGCCGGGTGGGCTGCCCATCCGGCAGTTACGGCGGCGGCGAAACCACGGCCGCGAAACGGTGGAAACGTGTAGACCCCGATCTCGGCCGCGCGTTCGCCCAGCCGTGCGGTGAAGCCGATCGCGGCGATCTCGCCCCCTTCGAGCGCCATGCACCACGGAGGCCAGAGGTCGTCGACGCTGAGGAACCCCGCTGCCACGAGCAGCGCGGGCATGCTCCCCTCCATGAGCCTTCGCACCATTGCGTCTCCTTCCGCCGTGCCCGAGCGCAGGAGCGGCACCGGAAGCGTGAACGTAGGCGGCTGCGGGATGTCCCAGATGAGCCCATGCTCGGTCTGCCGGACCGGCGCTTCCGCCCCGAGGAGCTCGATGTAGCGCTCCGGATACGCAGGAAAGACGCCCTGCTCCGAAGCCGGAGGCTCGGCCTCCGCCAGCCTCACGAGCGCCCTGGCCGTCGCGTCCCCGACCTCCGCCCCGATCCGGATCACACTGCCGGTGCCACAGCCCGCAATCCAGAGCCGCGGCCCGGGCGCCCGGTCAGGGGCGTTCGTCCGCAGGATCCGCCCCCGCGGCGAGAGGTCGAAGAGGATCTCGGCCTCCAGCTCGAGCAGTTGGAGGCCGTCGAGGGGGCTCGATTCCTGGCGTTTGGCGGGCCTACCGGCCGTAGGCCATGTTGCGCAGGCGCTGGATCCGCTGCTCCAGGGGCGGGTGAGTGCTGAACAGACCAGCCAGGCCGCCGCCACCGGCGAAGGGCTTCACGATGTAGAGCGCCGAAACCGCCTGCTGCACCGGCGTGTCCTGCATCGGCCGGGCCTGGACCCCGCGCTCCAGCTTCTCGAGCGCGTCGGCAAGAGCCTCCGGGTCGTGAGTCACTTCGGCGCCGGTCTTGTCCGCGGCGTATTCTCGCTGGCGGCTGATCCCGAGCTGGATCATCGTGGCGGCGATCGGCGCGATGAGGATGGCGACGAGCGTCACGAGCGGGTTGCGGTCGTCGTCGCGGCCCCCGAACAGCGAGCTCCACATGAGCATCTGGGCGATGAGCGAAATAGCGCCGGCGACCGTCGCCACGATCGAGCTCGTCAGGATGTCGCGGTTCCTGACGTGGCCCATCTCGTGGCCGAGCACGCCCCGCAGCTCACGGTCGGTGAGGATGCGCCGGATCCCGGTGGTCACCGCCACGACGGCGTGCTTCGGGTTGCGCCCCGTGGCGAAGGCGTTAGGCGAGTCGGTCTCGATGACGTAGACCCGCGGCATGGGCATGTTCGAAAGGTTCGCCACTTCACGGACGATGGCGTGCAGCTGTGGCTCATCGGCTTCGCTGACTTGGTGCGCGCCGGCCATCTTCAGCGCCATCTTGTCGCTGAACCAGTAGGCGAAGAAGTTCATCGCGCCGGCGAGGATGAGGAAGAAGATGGCGCCGCCGAGGCCGCCGACCAGGCCACCGATCGCCACGAGCAAGCCCGTGAGGAGCGCCAGCAGCATCGTAGTTTTGAGGAAGTTCATTGCGGTTGTGGGACACCTCCCGTGTCACCCTTCATTATAAGCCCGCGTGATCTGGCCAAAGTAAAGGCGCCGGCGAGGCGAGCCCGCCCTGACTGGCGGCCACGGGGCCGTGTAGCATGGCCGCCGTGGACAGCTGGTCGTTGGTAGCCGGGAACTGGCAGCCCGGCGATCTGCCCGCGGCCGAAGCGCGCTGGTTCGACCTCGTCGGTCCCGGCAACGGCGAACTCAAGCTTCTCGCCGACCGCTTCAACCTCCACCCG
Organism: Tepidiformaceae bacterium; assembly: GCA_041488155.1. Taxonomy (GTDB): domain Bacteria; phylum Chloroflexota; class Dehalococcoidia; order Tepidiformales; family Tepidiformaceae; genus JBGPOS01. The sequence continues at coordinate 33,049 of JBGPOS010000020.1, read as the reverse complement.
CTGGCGGTCGAAGACTGTCTGTCGATCCTCATGCACGCTCCCAAGATCGATGAATTCGAGGGCTACCTCTTCGTCGTCCTCCAGGCGCTTGTGCCCGGCGACGAAGAGGCCGAGCTGGAGGAGCTGGACGCATTCCTCGGCCCCGAGTTCGTGATCACCTACCAGGACGAACGCATCCCGGCTACGGCCGCCGTGGCCGAGGCGCTCCGGCAGGGCATCGCCACCCGCCCCGGAGTCGATGGCATCTTCCACGCCGTGGTGGACCGCATGGTCGACAACATCCTTCCCCAGGTGCACACCCTCGCCGAGCAACTGGAAGCGATCGAGGACCAGGCAGTCGAGGAGCCGGGGGCGAAGGGGGCGCACCAGTCAATCCTGGCGATGCGCGCGAAAGCCGGCCAGGTGCGGCGAGTGATGGCGCCGCAACTGGCGGTGATCCAGCGGCTCAGCCGGGGCGAGTTCTCGCAGATCGGTGAGGCCAACCGGATCTATTTCCGCGACATCTACGACCACCTCGTGCGCGTCGACCTCTCGCTCGAAGAGCTGCGGGAGGACGCGGAGGTGGCGCTGGGCACCTACCTCAGCGCCATCAACAACCGCCTGAGCGAAGTCATGAAAGTGCTCTCCGTGGTGGCCGCCCTGGCCTTGCCGGCGACGGTCATCGCTGGCATCTTCGGCACGAACTTCGACAACGTCCCGCTCCTGCACACCGAATGGGGCTTCGGGTTGATGCTGGGCGGGATGGCGAGCGTGGCAGTCGGGATGGGGGTCTTCTTCCGCCGCCACGGGTGGTGGTGAGCCGCGGGCGCGGCAGCCGGCTGCTACCACTCCCTCAGTGAGAACGTGTAGGTGGTGAGGCTCGCGCCCATCACCATGATGACAAGCGTCAGCACGAGTCCGCCGATGCTGAGCGCCATCGACTGCGCCCTCACGCGCCCCAGCACCGTCTCCGGGACCTCCTCGCCGCGCGCCTGCGCCTCCATCCGGTCGAGCAGCCGTGGCCCGACTACGAACGTGTGCAGCGCGAGCATGCCGAGCATAACCGCGAGGACTGCCATCTTCGCCGTGAACACCACGCCGTAGTGCAACTCCCAGAACCCGAGGTCAGAAGGCTGGTGGTAGTAGCTCCGCCAGGTGGCGACGAGGTAGACGCCCGCGACCAGGATTAGCAACAGCCCCACGCCGCCGATGTAGCCAAAGCGGCGGGTAATCGTCCGCATCGCCTGCAGACGGGTTGGCAGGTCGGCGATCCCGCGCGAGGCCGGCACCCAGGCGAACGCCAAGAAGAACTGCGGCCCGACGAACAGGGCGATGCCGAGGATGTGCGTCCAGAGGGCCAGGACGTGGAGCGCGTCACGCATCGGGGCGAGGGTACAGGTGAGAGGTGACGGGGGACAGGTGACAGGTGACAGGTCGCGGGCAGCTTCGCACTCGCCTGGTCGCCAGTCACCTCCGCGCCCACTTCGACGGAACTCCTTCGGGTCCTCCGCACTATCCCCCGCACGGTGGCCGACAGGCCACCGGGATGGGTGGCTCCGTGGCCCCGGCTGGTTCTAGGTCTTCGCAGGCACCGTCCGAAGCGTAGCCTCGATCTCGCGAGCCCAGTCGGCGATCTGATCCCATTCGCGGTAGTCGCCGTCGGGGGCGCGGACGACCTGGGCGGCGAGCTTCTCGTTGAACCCGAACAGAGCCCTGTCCAGCCTCCCTGCGAACACGCGGTGTCCAAGCGCGCCGCTGGCCGCTGTGAGCGCCGCGACGTCCTGGGGATCGCCCTCGGGCTTCAGCGTGACTCCAACGGGGCCGCTGCTGAAGAGCCAGACTGGCCGCGACTTCAGGGCGGCGGCATTGGTCTCGATGAACGAGTGGGCTTCGCCCATCCACTGGCCGTAGTAGACGGCGCTGCCAATGACGACCGCGGCGTAGGGATCAAGCTGCGTCACTTCATCGATGGGCCGGGCCTCGGCGGGGATCTGAGCGGCGTTGAGCGTCCCCGCCAGGGCCTCGGCAATGTCGCGGGTACTCCCGTGACGAGTGGCAAATGCGACAAGGACAGTCATTTCGCGCCTCCTGGCTACCCCCCGAGCCTAGGCCGATGGGAGGGCGATGCGACGGTCTGGAAGGGCCCCTGTTCGCGGCCTCGATGGCCCAATTTGCGAAGGGACCGGGCAGGCCCGGAGTCCCGGCTGGAGCGATCAGTAGCTCTGGAAGAGCTTGCCCCATTCCGTGTCCAGCATTTTCGCGATGCGGCGTTTCCCGAGCAGGGGATACCAGTAGTAGTTGTGGTAGACGTTGCTTGCGAAGTAGCTCCACGGAACGATCGGGGTGCGCAGGAGCATCTTTTCGAAGCGGTGGAGCTTGCCCCAGTAGATCTGCTTCTGGCCCCAGCTCACGAACGTGTCCTCGTCCTTGCTGAAGCCGAAGTTCACGTTCGAAATGTCCATCCCGTCGACGACGATCTGCGCAGGGTCGCCCACCCCCAGCCCTTCCTCGTGGGCGATCCGGATGAACGGGATGCTCATCGGGTCGAAGCCCATCATCTTCGCCGCCACCGCGTCGAGGGCGACCGAATCGCTGCTGGCAAGCACGACGTTCTTGACGTGTGGCCGCATCGCGCGCGGCCCCGGCCCATCACCGGCGATCGTCCCGTCCATCACCGCGAAGATGCCCGAGTGGATCTCCTGCTGGATACGCAGGAGGTCGACCAGGGTTTCGTGGATGAGCGAGTGGGTCCAGTGGCGGCGGTTGTTGAGCAGGCCGCCGAAGGCGTTCTTCATCGCTCCGGTCATGGTCGTGAAGACGTGCGTCTTGAGTGTCGGGAGGTGGACGATGTTCGTGCCCAGGAACATCTCCGGGATCTCGATGCCGTCGGGGAATATCTGGTCGAGGACGAGCATCTTGCCCTTCGGCGCATAGGGGATCCAGCGGGCCTCGCGGTCTTGGAGGTGCACGCTTCGCAGACCGTGCTTCGCGAACACCCGGTCGTGCTTGTTGCCCTTCTCGCCCTGGTGCGAATCGACCACCACGGTGCCATTCTGGACGGGGGTGACGTGGTCGTAGCCGACGGCGCGCAGGGCCTGGGTCACGGCGTCGAGCTGCCACGGGCTGGTGCTGCAACCGGGGTAGTAGTGCTGCCAGCTGATGTTGACCTTGAGCAACGTCTCGTTCGCCGGGGGCAGATGCTGGCGGAAGTTCGCGAGCTCCATAGCCCGCGCGATGTCGCCGATGACGGTCTGGGCTCCGGTGTAGAGCACCGCGACGCGGGGCTCGTGGGTCGGAGGACTGATCTGTCGCGGCGAAGGTTGCGCTTCGAGGGTCATGAAGAGAGTGTACCTGTGAGGCGACGAAAGAGGAGGAAGAGGCGTAGTAGAATGGCCTCATGTTCGACCTGATCGTCTCCGATCCGGCCATTCTCGGCGGCAAGCCCTGCATCAAGGGCACGCGGCTCAGCGTGGAGTTCATCCTCGAACTGCTGGCCAGCGGCGGATGCATCAGTCAAATCGTTGAGAGTTATCCGGAGCTCTCTATGGGGGCAGTCGAGCAAGCAATCCGGTACGCCGCTCGGATCCTCGGGAGGGGAGCGAAAATCAAAGCCCGCTCCCGGACGACTCTGAGTGCTATCAGCCCGTCGCCCAGGTGATCAGCATCTCGCGCGGGTCCGGGCGCCAGGTCGGGCGGTAGCCATCGCCGGAATTCGTGAAGAGCGTGTCGAAGTGAGCGGCGATTCGCCGTCCTGCCAGCTCTTTGTCCTTCGCGCCAACGGAGTCGATCCAGGCGGCGATCGCCTCGTCGCGCGTCGGCGGGACTGGCATGCGCCACGACCAGGCGTCGGGCAGGACACGCACGTCCGGCGGGATGCCCATCTCCCACAGGACAGACAGCAACTCCCGATGGCCGGGCACGAATTGCCGATCTTCTTCGTGGATGATGCGAAACAGCTTCGCGTTCTGAGCCGGCGGCGGTACGCTCCAGACTGAGATCACCACCCGCCGGCGCGACGCAGCGACCAGCTTCTCAACGAACCGCGCGATGTCCGGCACGAAATACGTGACGTTGAAGACGAGGGTGACGTCGCCCTCGACCCCGTGGTCATCGAGCCAATCGGCGGTCACGAGGCGGGCGTTCTTGATCCCCGCTTCCTCGGCCGAGGCTTTGAACTGCTCCCCCATGCCGGGCGACGGCTCGACGTTGATCAGCTCCTTGCAGCGAAGCGCCAGTGGCAGGCCCACGCGCCCCGCCCCGCCGCCCACGTCCACGATCGTGTCGCCGGGTTCGATGTAGGCCGCGACCGCTTCGAGGTTGCGGTCGAGCTTTCGCCGTGGGTCGAAGCGGAACACCGAGGCGAGGCGGTCCCAGGTGTTGGAGGAGTAGCGCTCGCCCACGAGCCGTGCTTCCTGTTCGTTCACGGCATCGACGCGGGCGCGGTAGGCCTCGGCGGCGTTCATTTCTGTACTCCTGGGCCGGGAAGGTGGCGGAAGCCTAGCATCTCCCGGCGTCGCGGGGGAACGTCCGTTGGGCGCTTAGATGCCGCCGGCTGCGGCCGCACTGGCCGAGTCTGTCACGGGCTCGTCGTCGGTGAGCACGTGGTTGCGCAGCCAGCGCGCGACCAGCGCCGGGCGTTCCACAATCACCTGGTGGTTGGCCTTCGGGGCGACGCGAAGGTCCCAGCTTTCGCGCAGGGCGAGGGCGCGCACCCGGTCGATCGGGGCCGAGCAGTCCCGCCCGCCGTGGAGGGCGCTCACCGGAGTGTCCAGGCCGCTCGCCAGTTCGGCCACTCGCCCCGCGAACACGATGTTGTCGAGACCGCCGCTGTGGCTCGATTCGCAGTGGTCGAAGACGGCGGCGGCTACCGGAGGCGGCTCCCAGGGGAGCACGAGAGGTACCGCCGCCGCCCAGGCCTGGCGTGTCTGGAACAGCATCCTGCAGGCGGCGTGTGCGGCCCGGTCGTTGGCCAAGAACCCTCCGATGACCGGCCCGCGGCGGCTGCGAAGGTAGGCCACCCCGTCCGGGCGGTCGCGGAAGATGGGCAGGCCGATGAGCCCCACTCGCGTGAACTCTCCCGGGAACCGGCGGGCGACGCCAAGGGCGACGATGGCGCCCATCGAGTGCCCGACAAGGTGCGTCGGCCGTTCGCGTTCGACGACTCGCGCGAGGTCGTCGACCACGCGATCGAGCGAATAGCCGTCGCGAGGGCGCGGCGAAGTCCCGCATCCCAGCAGGTCGGGCGTTACGACATCCTCATCGCGGCCGAGCTCCCGGCGAAGAGGCTCCCAGCAGGCGCTCGTCGCGAGGATGCCGTGGAGGAGGAGGAGTCTCATAGGGGACAGGTTACAGCGGGCAGGGGACAGGAGGGGTTAGGCCCCTGAGTCCTCAGTCCGCAGCCTTCGCTAATGCCCCGTGTACTTCGGGGTGCGCTTTTCGCGGAACGACTCGCCGGCTTCGCGTGCGTCGCTGGCGGCCCGGCGCCCGATCTCTATCGCCCGGATCTCGTAGCGGAGCTGATCTTCGAGCGTGTTGTCGAGGCTGTGCTGGACCGAGCGCTTCGACATCATCGCCGCCAGCGGCGGGAAGGCGGCGATCTGCGACGCGAGTTCCTGGGCCTTCGTCACCAGGTCATCGTGGGCGAACACGCGCTGGAGCAGACCCATGCGCAGCGCCTCGTCGGCGCCTACTGTCCGGCTCGTGAGGATCATGTCGAGGGCGTTGCCGCTCCCGACGATGCGCGGGAGGAAGTAGGTCATGCCAGCATCGGGGGCAAGGGCACGCTCGATGAACACGGTCTTGAAGCGCGTGTTCTCGGACCCGACGCGGATGTCGCAGGCCAGCGCAAGGGACATCCCCGCCCCGGCCGCGACGCCGTTCACGGCAGCGATCGTTGGCTTGTCGATGAAGTAGGTAGAGCGGGCCTGGCGGCCGACCCAGCTGTCTTCGTCCATCATCTCCTGCCACGTCGGGTCCGCTGCGGCGGCAGGGCGAGGGCCGGTGAGGTCGGCGCCGGAGCAGAACCCCCTGCCGGCGCCGGTCCAGACCACAGCCCGGACGCTGTCGTCGTGCTTCACTTCGCGGCAGGCTTCGAGCATCTCGCGCTGGAGGTCGCGGTTCAGGGCGTTCAGTTTCTCGGGGCGGTTGAGGGTGATGGTCGCGACGTTTTCGTGGACGTCGAAGATGAGCTCGTTGTAGCCCATGGCGGCCTCCGGTGGGTGAGCGGTGTCGGCAGTGAAGCGCAATCGCCGCGCGCTGTCCAGCGAGTAGCCCCTGTGGGGCCAACTGGACAGGTCATGCCCGGATCATCGGACAGCTCAGAACTGTCCATTCGTCCAGTGACATGCGCCGGGGGGGGCGACTAACGTAGGCACGAGTCGTCGGCGCGGAACAGTTCTGCCGAGACCGGCGTCCGGTCAGATAACGCAGCGGAGGAGCGGCGATGATCCTGAGTTCCTGGGTGGCAGCCGGCCTGGCGAGCCTGGCGATAGCGGGAGGAGCGGGCGCGGCGGCGGTCGTAATCGCGACGAGCGGTCCCGCCGCTCACAAAGGCGGCCCCGACAACCAACAGGTTGCCACAGCGACGCCGACTGCAACACCTACCACGGTAGCTACACCAACGCCCGCTGCGACAGCCACTCCGAATCCAGCTCCGCGCACCTTTCCAACTCTCCCGGCCGTGGCAGTTGGGCCGGATGGCTGGCCGCTCGTGAACTGCGGGCCAGGCACTGGACCCTTCAAAGCGCCCACGCGGAAGTTGTCGCTTTGTGCTCCGGCGGGTTGGCGCGGCGGGAACCCTCAGGAGTTCACCGGGGCCAAGGACGAGCCGGAGGGCTGGGTGGGCTTTGTTGTTCAGTGGACCCGGCCCTCCGATCCTCGGACGAATCTGGGCTTTCAAATTGTGTCCTCCTCTTCGCACGGAGGGATAGACGCCTGGCGCGCAACGTGCAGGAAACCGGTCTCCATATTGTTTCTCGGGTTACAGGCAGATGCCTGCTTCGGCTACGCCTCCGATCCGAACGGGCTCTCCATTAACTTTCCAGAGCTATGGCGGGTGCAGGTGTTTGTTGAAATTGGGGACTGGTGGCTGATCGTCGACGCAGCCGGGACTGACCCGGGCGGTCCCGCGGCCCCCGAACGAGTCCGGGCGATCGCCTTCATCGACTCGGCGCGGGCAGCTTCATTGGAGCGTTCACGATGAGATCGGCGTTAAGGATTCTGGTTGTGGCGGCGGCATTCACCGCTTCAGCGTTGCTCTTGAAGACGGACTCATTGGCTCACGACGGCGGCAACTCCTGGCAGCGCTTTCGCTTCCCGTGGGCGGACGGCCAAACCTACATTGTGAAGCAGAGCGTCGGCGGCATCGTTTCTCACCAGCAGAACCTCTTCTACGCCATCGATTGGGGGCTCCCCTACAACACGTTCGTGGGCTCGACTGGCCAGGGCCAAGTCACCGAAATCAACAGCAACCCATTGTCCAGCAGTTTCGGGATTTACGTGGTTCAGGCGATCTCGACTCCGCACGATGGCGTGAAGTACGTCCTCTATGCTCACCTCTGTTCCGCCGCCCCGGCCGTTGGGTCAACACTCTACCAGGGCGGGTATGTGGGAAGATCGGGCAACACAGGGTTTGTTCTCGACGACTTGGGTAGGGCTCCGTCAGTCCGTTGCAGCACTTCCGACAACACCGGTATGCATCTCCACTTCAGTATGCACGACGGTTTTTCGAACGGGATCGCCGGCACGTCGTTCCCATTTGGCACGGGGGTGAACGCCACGGAACACCAGGTGGCGCTCCACGCCGCCGCGACGTCGTCCTTGCCCCTCAATCACTCGACCACGTCCAACAACGCACCGTACGGGGCCTTCTCTGACCTCTCGGTGGACTCCTTCATGCGTAGCGCCTACGAGTCTAGGCTGGGCCTTAACTATGGTTCAACAAAGGCATTGGATTCATCTAACTTCGCTCCCTGTTCGAACAGCACGCGCTGGGTGCACGGCTGCGACTTCAGCTTCTTCGGGTTTGGCTCCGGACTCGCGCAGACGTTTGAGGGGCCATCGCCCGGGGTCCAGAAGGCGCTCATGCGCCGCTCGGGCTTTACCTCCGTGTTCAGTGTGGAGGGCTCAATCCTGTTCGCCTACAACGACTGGTCGCCTCTGCTGGGGTATCCGTTGGGAGAAAAAGCGGGGTCGCCTGTGCGCCAGAACTTCGAAGGCGGCTTCATCCAGTACACGACGAGCCCGTGCCAGACGCAGGTCTTTCGCAATAGCGCCGGTGCGTTCGTCCAGACCTACAGCGGCGTTTGCAACTAGAAGCCGCGCGAACTGCTTGGAGTAGCTGGCGCACCCGCCCTCCGGATGAGGAGCGAAACGAGGATGTTCGCCACGCCGAACGCCGCGAGCACTGCGAAGACGGCCTGGAACGCCCCGCTCCCCGGATGCGCGCCCAGGATCGCCGCCAGCATCGCCGCCCCCGTGATCGAGCCGACGTAGCGCATCATCGAAAACGTCCCCGAGGCCGAACCGGCGACGCCCGGCGGCCACGCCTGCAGCGCCGCAGACTGCTGCGCCGCCGACCCGAGCCCCATCCCCATCCCCAGCGCCACCAGGAAGCCGATGACAGCCGCGAGCTGCCAGCCGTCGACCGCAAAGACGAGGCCCGCGACCGAGACCAGGACCGCGCAAGCGCTCGCGAGCATGAGGGGCCGCGATCCCATCCGGTCGGCGAGGCTCCCCGCTAGCGGCGAGAACAGGACGAGCGCGGCACTCATTGAGAACAGGACGAAGCCGACCTGGAAATCTGACAGGTGGCGCAGGTCCACCAGATAAACCGGCATGGCGATCAGCGTCGTGTACATCAGCAGATTCGAGAGGGAGACCGCGGCCGCTGCGGCGGCGTAGTTCCGGCGGGTGAACAGGCGCAGGTCGACCACCCCCTGGCCTTTCGCCCGGTAGCGCAAGGCGTACAACGCGACACCCACGGGGAGGACGGCGAAGCCGATCACCGTCAGCGCCGGGTTGTGCAGGCGGAACGCGCTGCCGATGAGGGCGATGCCCGTGAAGGCAGCTGTAAGCGCCGCCATCGACACCCCGTCGAGGGCGAGCGCTTCACGCCCCCTGCCCTCGTCCGGCTCGATGCGCGCCACGAGCCACAACGCGAAAAGGGCAACGGGAACGTTCGCCACGAACATCAGGCGCCAGTCGCCGGCGAGCAAGAGCAGGCCGCCGAGCACCGGCCCCAGGGCGGCTCCCGCCGAAATTGCAGCGCCGTTCACCCCGAGCACCGTCCCGAGCCGTTCCGGCTCAACCCGCTTGCGCAGGAAGGCCAGCACGTTCGGCATCGTCAGCGCCGCTGCGATGCCCTGCAAGGAACGCATCACCACCAGCGCCGGGAAGTTCCAGGCGAAGGCGGTGGCAAGGGAGAATACGATGAGGACAACGAGCCCGGCCTGGACAGTACGCAGGTGTCCGAAGGCGTCTCCGAGGCGGCCGCTCGCTGGCTGGCAGACCGCGACCGCGATGAGGTAGGAACTAACGAGCCACGTGAGCGATCCGACGCCGATGTGAAACTCGCTGCGGATGCTGGGGAGGGCGACGGCGACCATGGTCGAATTCAGCGGGCCGAAGATGCTCGCCAGCGAGGCAGCGAATTGCAAGCCAGGCCCGACGCGCGGCAGGGGACGTTCGATGGTCGCGGTTGCGGCAGACTGCACGATAGAAACGACCCCAACGGCCCGGGCAGGACCGAACCTCCTGGTGCTGAGATTCGATGATAGCGAAAGGTTAACGGCTGGGGCGAACGGGAAAGTTCGATTGACATTCATGAACGCCCTCACGGCTGCGAAGGTGTAAAGTCCGGTGATTGTCGGGCGGCCCGCTGATCGGGAACGGTCCTTCGCGAGTACCAACCGGCGAGTCCCGAAACCGGCCAACCAAACCACCAGGGAGCCCTCTACCGAATGACAGCGCCATCGATGCCCATGCCCACACCCATCCCCCTTCCGGTCGACTTCCCCGTGCAGTGGGATTCGCCCGAAGAGGCGATGCTGCAATGGGAGTGGGAGCAACAACACCTTCCCTTGCCCTTGAGCCCGCTGGCCTCCGAGGTAATAGGGCCGGCCATTGCACACAACCTGGCTAAGGGCATCCGGAACATGGGCGGGCCGATCGCTTCGGCCGGCTTCAAGCGGATCAACACCTTCGCCTACATGACGATGGTGCCCGACTTCGCTCTGATGGAGGGCGTCGAGGAGCGGATGAAGAAAGCCGTCGCCGAACGTGGCTTTAACAGCTACCAGCGCTGGACCGACGAGATGCAGCCGGAAGTCGAAGCTGCGAATCAACGACTTATCAACTACGACTACGCTGTCGCTTCGAACGCGGAGCTCGCCGAACTGATCGAGTGGGCCGTCCTGACCATGGATCGCGTCTGGTGGCTCCACTTCGACCTGATGCCCGGGTTCATGATCTCGCAGGTGGTCAAGGAATTGTGCGGACGCCTCTTCGGCATGTCGGGCCTCGAAGCATTCGAGCTGATGCAGGGCGCGCCCAATCTCTCGGTCGAATCCGGGAGCAAGCTCTGGCAGCTCGCCAAGGCGGCGCCCGAGAGCGTGAAGAATGTCGTGGGGTCGCAACGCGCGGCTGAAGCCTACGCGGCGCTGAAGGCGACGGGCGAAGGCCGCCAGTTCCTCAAGGATCTCGACGCCTACCTCAACGTCTTCGGCTGGCGCTCGGGCAGCTTCGATTGGTACGACCCGTCCTGGGTCGAGGAGCCCAGCCTCGCGCTCGATAGCGTCCGCCTGATGCTGAAGGTCGCTACGGACCCGGCCGAGGACCAGCGTCGTGGCGGCGAACGGGCCGATGCCCTCGCGAACGAACTGCGGGCGAAGCTGGCGGACAACCCCGCAGCCCTCGGCGAGTTCAACTTCGTTTACGGCGTGGGCAAGACCTACCCCCAGATGCAGGAAGACCACAACTTCTACATCGATCAGAAGTACCTCGCCGTGGCGCGCCTGCCCTTCGTCGAAGTGGGCCGCCGAATGACCGCCGCCGGCATCCTCGAGCGGCGGGAGGACTTCCCCTTCCTTCGGCTCGACGAGGTGCGTGGCTTCCTCGGCGGCGACAGCACGTCCCTCAAGGCCCGCGCCGCAGAACGCAAGGCCGAAATCGACCGCTGGAAGGACTACATCCCGCCCCAGCACATCGGCTCGAAGCTGCCGCCAGAAGCGGCCGACCCCTTCTTCGCCGACTTCGGCGGCGCGGAAGTGGAGCCGTCTCGGGACCCGCTCGTGGTCAAGGGAAACCCCGGCGCCCGCGGCACGGCCACCGGCACCGCCCGGGTGATCCGTACCCTAGCCGACGCCGACCGCGTGCAGGAAGGGGACATCCTGGTCTGCGACACGACGACCCCGGCGTGGACTCCGCTCTTCGCCAGTCTGGCCGGGATCGTCGCCGACAGCGGCGGTCCCCTCTCGCACTGCGCCGTGGTCGCCCGCGAATACGGCCTGCCCTGCATCGTCGGGACACGCGTCGGCACCCGTCAGATCCCGGACGGTGCGCGGATCACCATGGACGGCGCTCAGGGGATCGTCCGTATCGAACGCTGAGCCCGCCGTCACCACTCGCGACACCTATCACAACAAGGGAGCCTCAAACGACATGACCTCACCCGCCCCCGCGCCGCTGCCGTTGCCCGCCGATTTCCCCGTGAAGTGGCGCCAGCCCGGCGACGAAGCGCTGTTCTGGTTCCAGGACCTGATGCACTTCCCGACGCCGAACACGCCGCTCACCCAGACGTTGCAGCTGCCCGCCTTCAGCGTCGGCTCGACGCGCGGGCTCGTCGACCTCTCCCTGCCGATCGTTGGACTGCGCTACGAAGCGCATAACAACTACGTCTACGGCGCGGCCTTGCCCTTTATCGCCGGTCCGGCCGAGATGGAAGCTCGGATGGAGCAGGCGAAGAAGACGATCGGCGGGATCATGCCGACCCTCCTGGCGCGCTTCCAGGGCGAGTACCTGCCGCGCATCCTCGCTATCTGCGACAGCCTTCGGGGCATGGGCAACGACGACCTGACGCTCAACGCACTGGCTGCTCGCGTCGCCGGCCTGCTCGACGTGTACACCGAGCTCTGGGACATCCACATGCAGGTGAACCTTCCGCCGATGGCGGCGGTGTTCGGGTTCGATGACTTCCTCGCCAGCGTCCTCGGGCCGGCGGTCGAGCGCACGGGCCATCTGATGCTCCAGGGCTTCCCCAACAAGAGCGTCGAATCAGGCCATGCCCTGTGGCAGCTGGCCGCCGAGGCGCGAGCCGACGCGGGGGTCCTCCAGACCCTGCGCTCGACCGCCGCACCTGGGCTCCGCGAAGCCCTCTCGGCGACGGCCGCGGGCAAGGCGTTCCTGGCGAAATGGGACGCTTTCCTCAGCGCCTACGGCTGGCGCACGGGCGCATTCGAGCTCGCCGACCCGGGCTGGATCGAGGATGGGACAGTGCCCCTCAACCAGCTCCGTGCCTACCTGGCGAACCCCGGCGCCGAAGACCCCCTGGCTTCGCAGCGGCGCCAGGCGGTCGAACGCGACCGCATCGTCGTCGAAACGGAGGCGAAGCTCCCGCCCGACGCGTTGCCCGTCTTCCGCATGCTCCTGGCGGGGGCGCAGACCTACATCCCCCTGGCCGAAGACCACAACTTCTACATCGACCAGATGGCGTTCACCTGCGGGCGCATCCCCATCCTCGCCCTCGGGCGGGGCCTCGCCCGCCAGGGGATCGTGGCAGCCGCAGACGACGTGTTCTATCTCGAGCTGGGGGAAATCGGGGCGATCAGCCGGGGCGACCGCTCGGATCGCCGGGCCGCCGTGACTGCCCGCCGCGCTTCGCGTGAGCGCTCGGCCGGAGTCATCCCGCCGGAGGCGATCGGGACGCCGCCTCCCGCCGACATGCCCCCAGACCCGCTCGTGACCAAGTTCTTCGGCTTCGGCAACGACTTCCCGGTCGACTCGAAGGCGTTGCGCGGGATAGGTTCTTCTGGAGGGACCGTCACCGGGACGGTCAAGGTCGTGCGCACCCTCGACGAGGCAGACAAGCTCGAACCTGGCGACATCATGGTCTGTCACATGACCATGCCCGCCTGGACGCCGCTCTTCGCGAGCGTCGGGGCAGTCGTAGCCGACAGCGGCGGGGTGCTCAGCCACTGCTCGATCGTCGCCCGCGAATACGGCATCCCCTGCGTGACCGCGACCCGCTTTGGCACGCGCGTCCTCAAGGACGGCCAGCGCGTCACCGTCGACGGGAACCGCGGCATCGTAACGTTCGGGTAGCCGCGCCCGCCCCGGGCCGCTGCACAGGCTCGAACGCTTCTTCTCGGGACCAGACCCGGGTAGCCCCGCCCGCCCCGGGGCGCTGCACAGCCTCGAACGCACGACTTCGGGTAGCCGCGTCCGCCCCGGGGCGCTGCACAGCCTCGAGCGCCCCTTTTCGGGAAGAGACCCGGTAGCCGCGCCCGTCTCTGGGCGCTGCACGGCCTCGAACGCTCCAGGTTCGGCCTGCCTCAGCCCCTGTACACCCGCAACCCGAGGTGTTCCTCAAAAGGGTCGAAGTCGCGGTCGGCGTGCAAGAGTTCGAGTCCCGTCTCGATGCAGTACGTTGCGATCAGGCAGTCGATGGCGCTCCGGACAGTGACCCCACGGCTGCGAAGCAACCTGAAGTGCTCCGCGCTGCGAACAGCGACGTCGACCCCCGCCAGCGAATGCAGCTCAAGTTCCACAAGCTGTCTCCGCACCCTCACGAATTGGAGTTCGTGCCGGATTCCGCGCAGAACCTCATGGACAACGAGGTCGCCCGTGTGGATGCGCCGCTCGCGAAGCCCCGCCCCAAGCAGCTCCACCTCGTCCGTGCGTGCGCCCCGGAGCGCGTCGATCCAGACGGACGTGTCCGCGAGGATGCTCAGTTCGCTCGCCTCATCGCCTTGTAGTCATAGTCTTCGAAGAACTCGACCTTCCCAAAGAGGTCGAGGATGTCCTCTTGCCGCTTCATCTTGACGAGCAAGCGGAGCGCGGCGTCGATCGTTTCGCGCTTGGTCTTGAACCCGCCGGCCTTTTGGGCTTCCTGAAGCAACGCGTCATCGAGGACGACGTTCGTGCGCATGACTTGCCTCCTGCAGCGTGTAGAGGATAGGAGGGCGGCGATCGCGTTGCGCAGCGCCGGCAACTACCGAACCTACCGCATCGCCCTGTAGTCGTAGTCGGGCCACAGTTCGACCTTGCCCCGGAGAGCCCGGAGCCCCTGCAGGCGCTTGGAGCGCACGGCCAACTTGAGGGCGGCCTCGACAGTTGCCTTCTTGGTGGGAAGGCCCAGGAGCGCCTGCGCTTCGCGGATAAGGTCTTCGTCGATGTCGATGTTCGTGCGCACGGTGGCCTCCGGAAGTTCAATGTGTAGAGTTTAGCCGAATCGTGTGTACGGCGCGAGTTTCCAGATCCGCTCGGCCACGTCCGCTTGCGTACCACTCCCTCGACCCCGTAGGATTGTTGACACAATCACTCGACTTTACAGGAGTAGCCACGGCGGGAACCTGGGACCAGCCTCCCGGCCTCGCCAGCGGACCAATGCGCGTCTCCACTCGCAGCGACTACGGGCTTCGCGCCCTTATCGAGCTGGCCGGCCACCACGGCAGCGGGCCGCTGCAGTCATCGGAGATCGCCCTCCGCCGCCACATCCCCGAGCAGTACCTTGACCAGCTCCTCACCACCCTCCGCAAAGCCGGCTTCATCCGCTCCGTGCGCGGCCCTTCGGGCGGACACGAGCTCGTCCGCGGCCCTGAGGAGATCTGCGTCCGCGAAGTCATTGCCGCCCTCGATGGCAGCCTTTCACCGGTCGCCTGGCTCGACGAGCCGGCTGAGATGACCGACCACCCCCACCAGTGCGGTCAGCGCGAGATCTGGGAACGGATCCGCGATGCCACCTCCGAGATCCTCGCTTCGTACTCCATCGCCGACCTGCTCGAACGCGAGCCGCACGCAGTCACCGGCAGGTACGTGATATGACCGGCACCAGCCGCCCCTTGATAGTGGATTCGGTGCTCGAACTGATCGGGCGGACGCCGATGGTGCGCCTCTCTCGCGTCGCGCCGGCCGGTGGCGCCGAGGTGCTCGGCAAGCTCGAAAGCCTCAACCCTGGCGGCAGCGTGAAGGACCGCATCGCGCTTTCGATGGTCGAGGCAGCGGAGCGAAGCGGCGAGTTGAAGCCGGGTGCCACGATCGTCGAGCCGACGTCGGGCAACACCGGCATCGGCCTCGCCCTCGTGGCCGCCGTCAAGGGCTACCGGCTCATCCTCACGATGCCCGAAGACATGTCGATCGAACGCCGCCGCCTGTTCGAACGCTTCGGCGCCGAGCTCTTGCTCACGCCTGCGATCGAAGGCATGACCGGCGCCGTGTTCGCCGCCCGCCAGATGGTCGAAGAGCACCCCGGCTACTTCATGCCTCAGCAGTTCGAAAACGAAGCCAATCCCGAGATCCACCGCCTCACCACGGCCCGGGAGATCCTCGCGGCCACCGGGACGAACCTCGATGCCTTCGTCGCCGGCGTGGGGACGGGTGGCACGATCACGGGGGTTGGACAGGTCCTGCGAGCCGAACTCGGCAGCCGCGTCCTCATCGTGGCCGTCGAGCCCTCGCGCTCACCCGTGCTCAGCGGCGGGCGGGCGGGCATGCACGCCATCCAGGGCATCGGCGCGAGCTTCGTCCCGGGCGTCCTCGACCGCTCCGTCTATAACGAGATAATCCGCATCGAAGACAAAGACGCCCTCGCCATGACGCGCCGTCTGACGCGCGAGGAAGGCCTCCTGGTCGGCATCTCGGCGGGGGCCAACGTGGTTGCCGCGAACAAGATCGCCACACGGCTCGGCGCCGGAAGGACTGTCGTCACCGTGCTCCCCGACACCGGCGAGCGCTACCTGAGCGTGAACATGTAAGGTGGAAAGCACTGTCGATTTCCCGGTCCGCGAAGCTCGCACGGAGCGTGCGCCCCACCGTCTCGCATTGGAAGGAGGACCAATGTCCATCAACGTCTACATCCCCACCCCCTTCCGCCACCTGGTCGGCAACAGGGCGAGCGTGAGCGCCAGCGGCGGCACGGTGCGCGAAGTGCTCAGCGACCTCGATGCCCAGTTCCCGGGCTTCCGCGCGCAGGTCTTCGACAAGGAAGGCCACGTCGCCCGGCACATCAACGTCTACGTCAACCAGGTCGAGATCGAGAACCTCCAGGGCGAGGCTACGACCCTCAGCAACGGCGACGAAGTGGCGGTCATCCCCGCCCTCGCCGGCGGCGCGAACACGGTCCTGACGCCGGAGATGGTCGAGCGCTACAGCCGCCACCTGATCATGCCGCAGGTCGGCAGCATCGGGCAGCGCAAGATCATCGAATCGAAGGTACTCATCATCGGCGCTGGCGGGCTCGGCTCGCCGGTGGCCCTCTACCTCGCCCTCGCCGGCATCGGTACGGTCGGTGTCATCGACTTCGACGTCGTCGACCGTTCGAATCTCCAGCGCCAGATCCTCCACCAGACGGCTGACATCGGGAAGCGCAAAGTGATCTCCGCCCAGGAGACCCTGGCAGCGCACAACTCGAATGTTGAAGTGCGAGTCCACGAGGCCACGATCACGAGCGACAACGCGTTCGAGATCATCTCCCAGTACGACATGGTGGTGAACGGCGCAGACAACTTCGCCACGCGCTACCTCGTCAACGACGCCTGCTTCCTGCTCAAGAAACCGCTCATCGACGGCTCGATCCTGATGTTCGATGGGCAGGCTACCACCTATCTTCCCGGCAAGGGCTGCTACCGCTGCCTCTACCCGGCCCCGCCACCCCCGGGCATGGTCCCGAGCTGCGCAGAGGCCGGCGTTCTCGGAGCGATGTGCGCGACCATAGGCAGTATCCAGGCGACCGAGGTCCTCAAGCTGGTGCTGGACATCGGCGAACCCCTGGTCAACCGCCTGCTGCTCTACGACGCCCTCTCGCTCGAATTCCGCATCGTGAAGGTGCGCCGAGACCCGGAGTGCCCCCTCTGCGGTGACAACCCGACCATCCACGAGCTGATCGACTACGAGCAGTTCTGTGGCGCACCTATCCCGCACGCACCGGCGGCTGCGACCGCCTAGACGACGCATCGAACACGCCCGGGTGGAAGGAGCGGAACCGGCCATCGCACGCG
The DNA here is from genome assembly GCA_041488155.1 of Tepidiformaceae bacterium. Classification (GTDB taxonomy): domain Bacteria; phylum Chloroflexota; class Dehalococcoidia; order Tepidiformales; family Tepidiformaceae; genus JBGPOS01. Next base: position 15,860 of record JBGPOS010000020.1, on the reverse strand, counting down.
GGCAGCCCAACTTCGAGAGGACTGGCGAGAACCAAAGCATGACTTCAACCACCATCCCGACGATCCAGGTGCGAGTGACCGCCGTGCTGCAGAAGCTCACCGGCGGGCAGAAGGCGATCGTGGCGAGCGGCACAACGGTGGCCGATCTCCTGGACGACATCGACCGCCACCACCCCGGCTTCAAAGCCCAGATGTACGGCCCCGATGGCAAGCTCCACCGTTTCGTCAATGTCTACCTGAACGACGAGGACATCCGCTACACGGGCGGCGTCGACACTGCGATCAAGCCCGGAGACGTGCTCGACATCCTTCCCGCCCTGGCCGGGGGGTAGCAAACAGAAGTGGCGCTCTACTCCTCCATCCTCGACCTCATCGGCAACACCCCGATGGTCGAGTTGCGGTCGTTCTCGCCGCGGCCGGGGGTGCACGTCTACGCCAAGCTCGAAGGCCAGAACCCGACCGGCTCGGTCAAGGACCGGATCGCCAAATACATGATCGAGGCGGCCGAAAAGAAGGGCCTTCTCAGGCCCGGCGACACGATCCTGGAACCGACCTCAGGCAACACGGGGATCGGCCTGGCGATGATAGGCCGCGTGAGGGGCTACCACGTCGTCTGCGTGATGCCCGAATCGGTGAGCGAAGAGCGCTGGCAACTGCTAAAAGCGTTCGGGGCGGAGATCATCTACACCCCCGGCGAACTTGGCTCGAACGGCTCCATCGCCCGCGCCAAGGAAATCGCGGCCGAGAACCCGGGCAAGTACTACTTCCCCTACCAGTACGGCAACGAGGCGAATCCGCGAGCCCACTACGAGACGACCGGCCCCGAGATCCTGCGCGACCTCCCTCAGACGACCGTCTTCGTCGCCGGCCTGGGCACGGGCGGCACCCTTACCGGCGCCGGCCACTACCTCAAAGAGCAGAATCCCACGATCAAGGTCATCGCCGCGGCGCCCCACCCCGGCGACCTCGTCCAGGGCCTGCGCGCCCTCGAAGACGGCTTTATCCCCGAAGTCCTCGACGAAACGGTGCTCGACGGCAAGATCGTGGTGGACAGCCGCTCGAGCTTCATCATGGCGAAGGAGCTGACGGAGAAGGAAGGCCTGTTCGTCGGCGTCAGTTGCGGCTCCGTCGTGAAGGCAGCCCTCAAGGTCGCGGAGAGGCTAGAAGGGGAGCAGCACATCGTCTGCCTCCTCGCCGACGGCGGCTGGAAGTACCTGAGCTCGAACCTCTGGACGACCGAATGGGAAGACCAGCCGGAAGACATAGAAAGCAAGATCTGGTGGTAGGACCGCAATGACCGAACCCGCCCCGCCGACGAAGGCCGAGCTCCTCGAAGCGCTGCGCTCCAGCGGCGAACAGCTGCTGACAAGTCTCCGCCCGCTGCCCGCCGCCCACTTCGAACTCGGGCGATACGAGAATGGTTGGAACGGCCGCCAGATCCTCGCCCACGTCGCCTCCATCGAATGGACCTACCCAAGACTGCTCGAAATCCCGAGGCGGGCCCCCGCGGCGCCACCTTCGGCGGCCGGCGCTGAGCCGCCGACCCGCACCGCCCGCGGCGGCATCGACGGCTACAACGAGCGCCAGGTGGCAGAACGTGCGGGAAAGTCGGTCGGGGAGTTGCTCGCCGAGTTCGAACGCAACAGGGCAGCCACGATCGCGGCCGTGGAAGCGGTCGACGATGCCCTTCTCGCTTCCCCAATCCGCTCCGCCGGGGGCATCACCGGCCCGCTCGCCGCGGTCTTCCGGGCCGTCGCAGTTGGGCACGTCACCGGCCACATGCGCGACATCCTCGGCGAGGGATAACCGCCCGTTATGCCGACGGTGGCACAACGGACCGGCGGTCAGTATGCTGCGTGGATCATAACGACTTTCCGGAGTGCTCCTTTGCGACTGGCACGACTCCTGGCGCTCGCCGTTCTTCCGTTCATCTTCGCGGCCGTCAGCGCCTGCTCCGGCGACGACAGCGCGACCTTCAAGCCGACGCCTGCGTCGACTCCGACGGCGGCGCCCACCCCGACGCCAACCTTCGGGTCGGTCCCCCATAACGTCGGCGGCTCGATGATCCTGGCGACTACCACGAGCACCGTCGACAGTGGCCTGCTCGACGACCTCGTCCCTCTCTTCACGAAGATCACGGGCACCGAAGTCAAGGTCATAGGTGTCGGCACAGGCGCCGCCCTCGACATGGGCGCGAAAGGCGACGCTGACGCGGTCCTCGTCCACGCGCCGGCGAGCGAAAAGAAGTTCGTCGATAGCGGCGACCTCATCGACGGCAAGCTCGTGATGCACAACGACTTCATCATCGTCGGGCCAGCCTCCGACCCCGCCAAAGTCAAGGGGTTGAAGGACCTCAAAGCCGCCCTGGCGGCCGTGGCCTCCTTCGGCCCGTTCATCTCCCGCGGCGACGATTCCGGCACTCACAAGAAGGAGCTCGAGCTCTGGACCACGGCCAAGATCGACCTCAAGACTGTGAAGAACCGCGAGGAGACGGGCCAGGGCATGGGCGCCACGCTCAATATCGCGGATCAGAAGTCGGGGTATACGCTCACCGATCGCGGCACCTTCCTCGCCCTCAAGAAGAACCTCAAGCTGACGATCCTGTTCGAAGGCGACCTGTCGCTCCTCAACATCTACCACGTGTACGCCGTTAACCCGGCCCGCCACGGCGGCGTGAAGAACGCCCAGGCCGAGGCGTTCGTCGCCTTCATGGTAGCCCCGGAGATCCAGAAGCTCATCGGCGACTTCAAGAAGGCCGAATTCGGGGAACCCCTCTTCATCGCCGATGCGGGCAAGGCCGAGGATGCCGTAGGGCGCTGATGGCTGAGCTCTGGGACGGGCTGCGCGAGGCGATCCGCCTCATCCTCAGCGGCGATAGCTACCTGCGCGACGTTGCTTTCCGCACGATCGTGGTCTCCGGCAGCGCGACCCTCTTCGCGATGGCCGCGGGGGTACCCCTCGGCTACTGGCTGGCACGCGGCCGCTTCCGTGGCCGGACGCTCCTGTTGAGCGCTGTGAACACGGGCATGGGCATGCCACCGGTGGTGGTCGGCCTCGTCGTCTGGCTGATGCTTGTGCGGAGTGGTCCCCTTGGTGGGCTGGACCTCATTTACACGCAACGGGCGATGGTCATCGCCCAGTTCATCATCGCCGTGCCGCTGGTCGTTGGCTTCACGGCCGCAGCGATGCAGGCCCTCCCCGAACACCTCCCGGACCTGCTCGCGGTGCTGGGCGCCGGCCGCCTTCGTACGCTCTGGCTGTTGAGCCGCGAAGCGAACCTCGGCCTGCTCGCAGCCATCATGGCCGGCTTCGGCGCGGTGGTCTCGGAGGTCGGCGCTTCGATGACCGTCGGCGGCAACATCCAGGGCAGCACGCGCGTACTCACGACAGCAATCGTCACGGAGACGAGTCGCGGCCAGAACGACCGCGCAATCGGCCTCGGCATCGTCCTCCTGGCCATGGCCTTCGCCGTCAACCTCGTCCTCACGCTCGTTCAGCAGCGCCGGCTGCGCTGATGGAAGTCCGCTTCCAGGACGTGCGCTTTCTGCGAGGCGCCCGTTGCATCCTCGAGGTCCCTTCGCTCAAGTTCGCGCAGGGGCGCGTGACGGCCCTCCTCGGACCGAACGGCGCCGGAAAGTCGACGATCCTCCGCCTCATCGCCGCGCTCGAACGGCCAACGGCGGGTACCGTCTGGCTCGACGGCGCCTCCGCATCGCCCGCTCGTCCCACGCGGGCGAAGGTCGCGTTCGCATTCCAGGATGCAGTCTTCATTACGGGCACCGTGCGTTCGAACCTCGACCTCGCCCTCAGGCTTCGCGACCTTCCCGGCGAAGAGCGTGCTACCAGGATCGCCGCAGTAGCCGAAGCCTGCGGCATCGCGCCGCTCCTCGACCGCAACGCCCACGGCCTCTCGGGCGGCGAAAGCCAGCGAGCCAACCTCGCTCGCGCACTCTGCCTCCAGGCTCCGCTGACGCTGCTCGACGAGCCACTTGCCGGCCTCGATGGACCGGCTCGCCAGCAGCTCCTGCGCGAGCTGCCGTCGCTCCTGCGGACGTTCGCCGCTACCACGATCCTCGTCACCCACGACCGAGACGAAGCCCTGCGGCTGGCGGACGACCTGGTGGTGCTGATCGAGGGACGAGTGCGGGCCGCAGGGGTGAAACGCGACGTCTTCCGCTCGCCCCCCGACGCTGAGACGGCCGAGTTCCTCGGCTACTCGGTGGTCTCGTCGCTCGAAGACGGCCTGGCGATCGCTCCGGGCGCGCTTCGCATCGGCGAAGGCGACGTCACGTTCGACCTTACGGTCGAAGCGGTGGCCGACCTCGGCGCCCGGCGGGAGCTGAGCGGCTGGATAGCCGGCACCCGCGTCGCCCTCCCCCTCGACGACGGCGCCGCCGTCCCGGGGGTGGGCTCCGTCATGCTCGTCTCGGCGCCGCGCACTGCCGTCGTCCGCTGGTAGCCGCGCCTCGCGGCTGCGCCGAAATGTCTGACCCGCCCCTCGGCTCTGGTTCACCCGAGTGTCACTTGCCTGGGCCGCGCCTGTGACCTGTTGGAGAGCTGTATGAACGTGTTGACACGCCCTTTCGGGCGGGCGTAGCGTTGCCCTGTCATGGATGTGATTTCCAGCATCCGGCAGGCCTGACGGCGGCGCGATCGAGCGCCGCCGTTTGTATTTCCCGTTTGTATTTCAAGGGAGGAAGGGCCCGAATGCAGTCCAGCTTCATCGGCAAGGTGGAAAAAGCAAAGGTCTACGCTCGCGAACGTCATCGCATGAAAATCGATGGCCTCCACGTCTCCTTCCATGGCGAAAACAGCGACCACGAAGTTGCGATCGCCGACGGCAAGTGGTCGTGCAACTGCGACTTCTTCCTGAGCTGGCACGTTTGCAGCCACACGATGGCCCTCGAACGCGTCCTCGAAGGCATGGTCCCCGCACAACGCCACCCGGCCGCGGCTACCGCCTGACGACCGCCAGGCCCCGGTGGTTTCTGGAGGCGCAGGGTGGCCAATCGGTGTCTGTTCACCCGGCCTCCACCCTCCGTTTCCCCGATTTCCTCCTGATTTCTAACGGCCTCGGACCTGCGCCAGCGACGACTTCGGCCGAACCCGCTGCTACTATCCCGGCAAGGGGGAGCCTTGCCGATGCTGGGATTCAGCTGGGGAGCCTTTGTTGTTTACGTCGTCGGACTGAGCTTCCTCGTCCTCGGCGGCCTCTGGGGCCTCTTCGCGAGCCACCACCCCGCCTTCCTCGCCCCCATCCTTCTCGGCCTCTTCTACTTCTACCTCTGCTGGGAAGCCGTCGTCGAGACGGGCGATTCTTTGCCCCCACCAAGCAAGCAGCGCTAGCTCAGTCCTCAGTCCTCAGTCCTCAGTCCTCAGTCCTGCCGTATAGTTCGCGCCCATGGCAGCTCCTTTCCAGACCGGCGTCTTCTTCCTCCCTTCAATCGGCACACGCGCCCAGATGGAGGCCGGCATGGCCGGCCGCGACCCCGCCCTCTACCAGGAGATGCTCGGCGACATCCGCGAGCTGAGCATCGTCGCCGACGACCTGGGCTACGACGCTGTCGCCTTCACGGAGCATCACTTCCACATAGAAGGCTTCGAAATTTCGAACAACCCGGTGCTGCTCGACACCTTCGTGGCCTTGCACACGAAACGCATCCGCGTCGGGCAACTGGGCATCGTCCTGCCGGCCAGCAGCCCCCTGCGAGTCGCCGAAGACATCGCCATGCTCGACCACATCAGCGGGGGCCGGGCCTTCGCCGGCTTCGCTCGCGGCTACCAGCGCCGCTGGGTCGACACCCTGGCCCAGCAGTACCACAACGTCCACGCAGCCCCCACCGCCCAGCGTGACGTAGAGGTCGACCGCGTGAACCGCGCCGCTTTCGAAGAGTTCTTCGAGATCGTCCGCCTGGCCTGGACCAAGGACACCTTCAGCTACAAAGGTCAGTTCTGGCAGGTGCCCCCGCCCGACATCCCCTGGGACCTCGCTGCCACCCAGACGATGGGCCGCGGCGTCGAGGGCGGGATCGTGCGTGAGATCGGGGTCGTGCCGAAGCCGCTGCAGCAGCCCCATCCGCCGATCATGCAGCCCTTCAGCTTCAGCGAGCCGACGATCCGCTGGTGCGCTCGCAACGGCGTGCAGCCGATCCTCGCGCCCGTGAACCACGAGCTCGAGTCGTTCCTCTTCCAGGTCTACCACGAGGAGGGCCGCGCGGCGGGCCGTGACCTCGCCCCCGGCGAAGGCATCGGCGTCCTCCGCGACGTGGTTGTGGCCGACACCGACGAAGAGGCCTGGGCGCTCTGGCGAGCCTCGGGAGCCTTCGTCGGGGCAGCGTGGTTCGCCCCTTTCGGCTTCGGGACGGCCATCGCTCGCCCGGGCGAAGACCCGCGCGCCATCACTCCGGAAGTGCTGCACGAGCGTGGCCACATGTGGGTCGGCAGCCCCGCGACGGTCCGCCGCCAGGTCGAGCAAACCCTCGAACGCCTGCCCCTGAAGTACGTCATGGCCTGGCAGTACAACGGCCTGATGCCGCGCGCCGCGGTGGCGAAGTCCCTCCGCCTCTTCAACGACGAAGTGATCGCGAAGATCTGAGCCCCAGAACGTCCTGGCGAGCTCCGGTGCCCTGTAGGTTCGCCGACAGGTAAGATGGCGGGGGAGTTGCAATGGTAACCCGGGTAAAGGCGAACCCCCCACAGCGGCGGAAGTCAGGAGCGAGGGAGAACCCCGGCGTGGCTGCTTATCTCTGTTCGCTGCCACAGGATGACACGCTCGTGAAGTCCGTGAGCGTCGGAGTGGCCGGTGGCGGGGTCTGGGTGGTGACGGAGGTCGAAGCAAGGGGCTCCGTGGATGCGCTCTCCCCGTTGTTCGCGGCCGAACTGGAGGCCCAGCGCGCGGCCAGCGAATCCCGAGGAAGGCTACTTACCTTTCGCATTCTCGATAGGAGCCTCAAGGAAGAACTTTCCGACGGACCTCGCGAGTTCGTACCGATACGTTGAAGCGCTAGAAGAGCGGTGCCGACCGAAGCCGACCACATTAGCCAGGCCCGGGAGAACTTCGACTTGGCCCTGCGCCTCGACCGCTCTTCGGTGGTGGGGCGGCAATGGGCCTGCACCGTGTTGCTCTACAGCGCGGTTCACGCGATCAAGGCGGCCTGCTCCTCCGGAACGCCCTGGATCCGGCCTCGAACCTCAGCTCGCGAAGGCACCCACGACTGGGACGAGGCGTGGATGAAGGAGAACGCGCCGGGCCTCTACCAGGAGTACCGGCGGCTGCGCACCATGTCGAGGCGATGCCGGTACCAGCTGGCTGATCCCGGCGACCAAGACGTCGCAGGCCGCGAACGCGATGCCAGCCGCATCCTCGAACCGGCGACGGCGCACATCCTTCCGACGATCAGCACCCCGCCTCCTTGAGGGCCGCTGACCCGCGCGGCGTCCCCGCTAGTGCGACTCCGCGTAGTGCCGCGCGAGCACGTCGGCCCCGAAGTCTCCCGCCGGGTCGCGCCAGACCGAATGGACGTGGTTCCCACCGCTCTGTGCGTTGTCGTACTCGATGAGGAGCGACGGCCCCTGCAGCCGGTAGTAGTGTGGTTGCATCCGCGTCCGCGCCCCTGCCCAGGCAAAGTGGACCCCGTCGAGGCCCGCGGTCGTGATCCGCGACCACTCGCGCTCGGCGACCTCGTCCGGGAGCCGTTCGATGTACTGGCGGATGAGCGCCGTCAGCCCGTCGCGCTGTGACGGCGACATCTTGCCGGCGGCAAGCCCCTTCGGAGCAAGGGTGTAGCGCACGGCCTCCCCGGTTTGGGCTGTGCCTCCAAGGCTCGCTTCCATCTCCACGAACTGGGCCATGACCCTCGCGTCGCCACCCGTGCCCATCATCAAGGGCGGCGGTATCGGGAGAGCCCCCTCCTCCACCCGCCGCCGGTTCGACTGGACCATATCGATCGGCGCCACGGGAGAGATGATGGCGACCGCCCGCTGATCATCGGTCAGCGCGTCGAGGAGGGATCGTCCGAGGTCCTCCGTCGCCGCCAGCGGACGCAGAAGCTGGCCGCCGAGCAGGGGCGCTTCGGCGGGGTCGGCGCCGAAGAACGAGGGCGTCGACGAAGCCAGCGCCCCTTCGACGATCGTGTGGTGCACAGACACGTGGTGCCCGCCGAACGACCAGCCCCAGCTCGTGCCGCTGCCCGGCTCGCCAAAGACGCAGACGAAGTACATGTTCGGGTTGCGGACAGTGCTCGGGACTCCGCCGCCGTAGCCCTGGAACGGTCTCCTCGGCCACTGGTTGCGGTCGGCGAGGATCGCTTCGAGGCCCATGATCAGGCTCGCGGTGTTGTACCCGCCCTCGCTCAGCCCGGACCGCAGCAGCCGGCGCGCGTGCTGCTGCTGCACCGCGTCCATCTCGATGAACGGCAACCCCGGCCGGACGTTGGGAGTGTAGTACCACTCCGAGCGCCCCTCGTCGTCGAAGGGCCGGCGGGCGCCTGCTGTCTGTTGGGGCGACAGCGATTCGAGGAACCGCCCCGCCGCCTCCGCCATTTGCTCGACCACAGCCGATGTCATGTAAAGCCCCCTCGAACCTGGTCAGCGCATTCTAGCTGCGCTGCAGCGGGGCCGCCCGGTGGCCGTTGGCCGTTAGCCGGGGGAGGGGCTGGGCGGGAGGGCCTGGTAGCCGCGGCCGCCTCGGGCCGCTGGAGACTGCACTGACGATCGAGGGCCGGGACTGCCCCGATTGGAGCCTGAGAAGAAAAAAACATGCGTTGAACCCTTTGAACCCTGTCCCTCTCCGGTCCGCCGAAGGGGGAAGCGGAGGGGTTGGGGGGCGCTGGCCACGGCGATCACTCTGCATCGAGATGGGGAGAGGGTCGCGCGAGGGCGGTGGGAGGTGGAAGGGGTGGGTGGCGTCGGGCTCGTGGTTCCAACACACCCCCGCCCCGCTGCGCCCCATTCGCCGCCCTGGCCTCCGCTGCGCTCCGGCCACCCTTCGGGCCGGGCTCCCCTGCCGCCGCACACCACCTGTCGCGCCGGCCCAGTAGAATCTGCAAAAGGGGTTGGGAGGCTGCTCGCTCGTGGAAGGGCCAGGGGTCGACGCACCGCCAAGGCATCAGTTCGGGACTGACCCCCCAGATTATGATCATCGGCTCGACGCGCTTTCGGTGAGGGCGCGGAACTGCCTTCTCCGCGCGGGCATCCGCAGCATCGAGACCCTGAGGGCTAAGTCGATTGCGGAGCTCTCGGCGATCCGAAATATGGGGGAACTCTCGGTCTCGGAGATCGGCGCGTTCCTCGCGAAGGAACCGGACTGGGATGGGCCGGTAGACCAGCCAAACACAACGATTCCGAGTGAGGTGGAATTCACCTCCGGACCTCTTGAGAGTTCGGAGACACTACTCGAAGCCCGACTGACGGCAGAGGTAGCTTCCGGCCTGTTGTTCGACGGACTAAACTTTCCGCGTTACAGCTCGGATCTCACAGTGGCCGGCTTTCTGCAGACACATTCCCTCGGGGAAGGCGCAGCGCGCGATCTTCCCCTGGTCCTCGCGTCCCTCGCGAGCGCTACCGTAGATCGCGAAGGGGCCGAACTTCTGGCATGCCTTTCCCTGCGGGAGCTCAGCGTCCTCCGGGAACGTTACCGGCTGGACGGTCGACGAACTCTCCAGCAGATAGGAGTGGAGCAGGGCGTGACCCGCGAGCGTATCCGCCAGATACAAGAAAAGGCGGAAAAGAGGCTCCGGACTCGGGCCGCACGCCGGCCTCTCCTGCGGTTGCGATCGGCTGCCCATTTCGCGCGAGGCCGTTTCGAATGGGAGGGGATCGAGGGCGTTTTCGAAGATCTACACGCCCGCGGCCTGTGCCAGACACCCCGAGGATTCGAAGACTTTCTGCTCGCGTGGCAGGTAGTCGGGCTCGACGGTGGCCTGCCGAGGGACTTCTTGCTCTCCGCCCGAGACGGCTCGTCGCCAGCGCAGATGAGGCTTAAGTCAAAGATCTCTCCAGTGGCCCGACAGATGTGCCGAAACTCGGGAGCCGTACGTCTCGAATCACTCGCCAGTTACGGTGCCGAATCCGACCTCCGGGCCGCGCTCGGGTCCCTTGGCTTTGAAGAACTGAGGCCCAGCTGGTTTTGGTGCGACGTCCCAGCGAAGAATGTTGTAGCTACCGTGGCCCGGAAGGTCTTCTCGGTCTGCCGGCGAGTCACCGTTCGCGATTTCCGACTGTCGTTGTCGCACCATCTCTCTCGCCGCGAGTTTCCAACGCCACCAACCGCCGTACTGTATCAGGTCGCGCTGAAGCTCGACTTCGTACGGCCGGAGGGCGATTGGCTCGTGCGAACTCGAGCCTTCGACCCTACCGTCGAGCTGAACGGCTCCGAGCTTGTCCTCTACCATCTTTTTACCGAGAGGTATCCCGTCGCCACCTTTCAGGAGCTCTTCGATGCGAATCGAGACGCTGGGTACAAGTCCGTCACTCTCTCGGATCGGCTAAGGCGGTCGCCGATTATCCGGAAAGTTCGGCACGGAATCTATTCGCTGGTTGGCTGCACTGTCAGCGAATCTGACGTCACCGACGCTCTCACGCGGGTGCCTCAGGTAGATGCGAACCCTACCATTGCGTACGGCATCGACGGAACTGTCGTCTTTTCAATAAACGCCGGTACCTGGCTCTTCTACGCAGGTGTGCTGGGGACTTCGCTCCTTGAACCATTCCAAGGTGAATGGTCTCTGGGTGACGGAACCAGCATCTCCGTTGGACCGCAGTTCGTCTGGGGCCTAGAACAGAGTATCGCGAATTTAGATGTACAACTAGGCGGTCGAATTTCTATCACTCTCAATACGTGGTCACGTACCGTGTCCGTGGCAAGCGTGTCTACATGAATTCAAAACAACTCACCCAACGCCAAAAGGTGGCGCTAGCAGTACACTTGCTAGACGGGGCTCGCCGGGCGGTTGACATCGAAGACATAGCTATGAAGGTCGCGCAATTGTTCCCCGGGAACTTCAGGTGGCTGAAATACGCGGATCAAATCGATCTGGAGAAGGTTCGCCTCTGCGCGAAGAACCTCGCCGCGGGAGCTCGGCCCTTCCTCACCGGCGGGGTCAAGGATGGATGGATGCTTACTCCTGCCGGTGTGGCTTGGTGCTCGACCGTCCCGACTGTGGAGCAAAGGAAGAACGATGCGCGAGCCGATGACCAAGCGTCGATTATGCGCTCCGGCGCGTACCGCAAGTTCCAAAAGAGTGCAGCCGCCGGAATAACGCTCCACGAAGTCCGCGAGATCCTCAGGGTTGACGAGTACACAAGCAAACGAAGGCGGCGGGAGAGGATTCAGGCGCTGGCGAACTCCGCTGGTGGTAACGAGTCATTGACTGACTTCCTTCGGTTCCTAGAGTCTGCGTTTCCAGGAGAGTGGGTATGACCGATCCGATTCGCGTGAGAAGCCACGTCGGCCGAGGATTCCTCCAAAACGCTGCGTACTTCAACACAGTGCCTAAGATCGTTTGGGAGTACGTCAGTAACGCGGTCGACAACCCAGGCCGTGGCGACAGTGTCACAGTAGAGGTGTCGATCACTGCTCAGAGGATCAAGGTCGTGGACGATGGAGCTGGGATGGATCGCGGCGATCTGAAGCGCTTTTTCGAAATGCACGGTGAGAACCTCCAGCGTAAGCAGGGCAAGAGGGTCCGCGGACGATTCGGAACTGGAAAGTGCGCGGCGTTCGGTCTGGCCGGGCTGCTGAGAATCGAAACAGTGAAGGGCGGACTGCTGAACGTCGTGGAGCTTAGTCGGCTCGACGTTGAGAGATCCACCGGGGGCGACATCCCTGTCCGCCATATAACGGTGGACGCCACCACGGCTGGAGGCGATGGCACCATCGTGATCGTGAGCGACCTCAAGACGGGACAACTGGAGACGCCCGCCGTCATCCGATACGTCGAGCGACACTTGGGACGCCAGAGGCAAAACCACACTGTCGTGGTGAACGACCACCTATGTGAGCTACAAGAGCCGGTCGCCGTGAAGAGCCGCCAGTTCGAGCCGCCATTGGCAATTGCCATGTTGAACGCCTCTCCCGCCCAAGTGCGCGTGTCGGCGATCCCTCTCGACGAAGACTCGGCCGGCATTGACGTTCTCTCTTATGGCAACTGGCACGACACGACTCTCGCCGGAGTGCCTGTAACTGACTTGAGCAGGCGGATCTTCGGTGAGGTCGAGGTGCCCGCCCTTGAAGACTACGAGGGCCCGAACCCTCCCTTCGATAACACGCGGAACAATACTTTGAGACCGCAAAATCCACTTGTAGCGACGCTCTTTGGCTGGCTCGGGCAGTGCATCCGTGAAGTGCTGGCGGAGCTGCACGCCGAAGAAACTGAGAGGAGGCGTTCGGCCGAAGCGAAGGCACTTCGCGCCGAGGCCGACAAGATAACCAAACTGTTGAATGACGACTTTTGGGCGTTGCAGATGAATCTCGCCCGCGCTCGCAAGTCGGTGTTTCGCCTCGAAGAAGGCTCCGACACCGTAGGTAGCGGCCGCCGTAACAGCGACTCCCCCCATCTATTGCCGGACGCGGAGGGGACGAGTGAGATCGCCCAGATAGCCGCTGGAATCGAGCCGGGAACGGGTGGCCACCGGCGCGAGACGCCGGCGGGGGTGGGAGAACTCGATCGCCCGGGCTCAGGCCTCCTTCCGGGGATCGGTCCCGGGTCGCCCCGAGAGGTCATTGAACGCAAGCGTCGATCAGAGGTCTTCCATCTAGAGTTCTTACATGAGACTGAGTCGGCTCATCGTTCCCGATATGACGAGAACTCTAGGACGATAGTGATCAACCTCGACCATCCGCAGGTCATCGCTGCCTCTCGCTTGGGAGGAAGAGAGTCGCCCGGGTTCCTTCAAGTCTGTTACGAGCTCGCGTTCGTCGAGTACGCGATGGCGCTTGGCTATGAGAATGTACGCCGGGATGAGTACTTCAGCGGCGAGGACGCCCTCTACAGCATCAGAGACACGATCAACCGGATCACAAGACGTCTAAACGAGGTCTTTGGAAACCCGGAACGAGCACCCTCGCCGGCGGTGTAGCTAGGTTGGTTGTCGCCCGCCCGTCTTTGCGGTGCGGCCCCCTCCGCCGTGCCCGGGGTCCCGGCTACCCTAACGACCACTGGCCGGCGGGTCAGGCGACTGAGGAGCCCGTGCCCGGAGGGTGGCCCGTCCCGAAGGGCGGGCCAGGGCGGCAAGTGGGGCGCAGCGGGGCGGAGGTGTGTTGGAACCCCAATCTCCCCGCCCGGTCGCCCGGCCCCGTATCGGAGTGTCGGAGTGTCGGAGTGTCGGCGTATCGGCGATCCCTGCCCGTGCTCGGTACCGCGTCGCCCCGTCGCCCGGCGCGCTACTGGAGCCCGCGCGCCTTTCGGGCCTCGGTGAAGCCCTGCATCCCGGCGGCGGTCGTCTGGTCGATCATTGCGAGCAGGGCTGGGCCGCCCATCTTTGCGCGCGCCTCGCGGATCATCGTCGCCGGGTCGGTGGCGCCCGCCAAGCCGAAGCCCGAGGCGTCGGCCAGCCCGCCATCGATGAGGTTGTAGGTGCCGGTCACGTACTCGGCTTCGTCGCTGGCCAGCCAGCAGGCGAGGTTGCCGATGTCCTTCGGGTAGCCGACGCGCCCGGCCGGGACTGCACGCTCGGTCATCACCCGCTGGTCCGCTTCGCCGATGAGCCCGGCGCCGAGCGGGGTGTCGATGATGCCGGGGCCGATGGAGTTGACCGTGATGCCGAAGGGGGCGAGTTCGAGTGCCCAGCAGCGCACCATCATCCGGACGCCCGCTTTGCTTGCGCAGTAGGCGAAGACTCCGGCGCTTGGCCGCTCCGCCGCCAGCGACGAGATGCCGATGATGCGCCCGCCCCGGTTGTGCTTGACCATCTCGCGGGCGCAGGCCTGGACCGTGAGGAAGACGCCCTTGAGGTTCACGTCGATCTGGGTGTCCCAGTCGTCTTCGGTCATGGTGAGCACGCCGCCGCCGCGGGCGATGCCTGCGTTGGCGACGCAGATGTCGAGCCGCCCGAGCTGGGCGGAGGCTGCCTCTGCCATCGCCGCGACGGCCGCCCGGTCGCGAACGTCGGCCTGCACGGCGAACGCCTTGCGGCCGAGGGCCTGCACCTGCCCGGCTGTTTCTTGCGCCCGCGCCAGGATCACGTCCGACACCAGTACGTCGGCGCCGGCGGCCGCGAAAGCCAGCGAGATGCCGCGTCCGATGCCGCTCCCGGCACCGGTGACTACCGCCACTTTGCCGCTGAGGTCGAGCACGACTTACCTCCTGGACGGCGCGGCCGTCCGAATCTGAGCGCGGGAAGTATCGAGCCGGGCGATCGGCGGGTCAATCGCCGCCGTCCGGTCCGCGTCGCGGTGGTAAACTGACCCGCGTGAGCCGCTACACCGTGATCCTCTCGCCCGAGCCGCCCGGCGACGGCTTTGCCGTCATTTGTCCGGCGATGCCCGGGGCGGTGAGCCAGGGCGACACGCGCGAAGAAGCGCTGCTCAACATGACCGAGTCGATGACGCTTTGGCTGGAAGTGGCCGTGGAGGATGGATTCGGGCCGAGGGAAGAGACGCCGGAACTCGTTGCCGAAGGAATTGCCGAAGTCCTCGGCTGGCGGGCAGAAGAAGGCTGGGACCTGTTGATCGAGACAGCTACTCTGGATGTTGCCGTCGGGGCTCCCGCCTGACTTGGGGCGACTTAGCGGCCTGAGCGGACTCCAGGTGGCGTCGGTCGCCGAAAGGACAGGCTGGCAGTTGAGCCGAGCTCGGGGTGGCAGCCACTTGGTCTATAGAAAGCGCGGTCAATCCAGCAACCTCGCCATCCCCAACCACCGAGAGCTCCGTCCCGGTACCGTCCACAAGCTCATCACCACGATGGGCCTGACTGTCGAAGAGTTCCTCGCACTGGTCCGTCGCTGAGGCTCAGCGCCGTCCCGCCCCCGGGACCGAAGGTGATCGCGAAGGTCCGGTAAACTACGGGCCGACCCAGGGCCGGGAGCGTGGTACGCTGGCGCTCCAACTACTCACGCGCGAGAAGGACCATGCCGCTCCGCTACCTCTACGCCATCATCGCCGCGCTTGGCCTGGCCGTCATCGGCCTCGGAACGGCCCTTGGCGTCGTCCTCACCGGCGACGATGACGACCATCGCGACAACGGGCCGAACGTCGAACGCATCATCCAGGGATTGCGGGGAGGCCAGTTCCTCGGCCCTGGCGGCGGCCAGCAGGGCGACGGATCGGCCCAGATGCTCCAGCAGATCCTGCAGATGCTCCAGGAGCTCCGCCAGCGCCAGGGTGTCGGCCCCGGGCAGCCCAACCCCCAGCCGCAGCCCGTCCAGCCGGGGCCCAGCCCCGTCCAGCCCACACCCCAGCGTTGAGCGCCGTTCCGCCCTTCGGGCGCTCGCCGAATCGATCACCCGGCGCCGTTGTCGAGCCCTGAAGCTCAGCTCCGCCACGCCGCCGGGTCCAGGTCGTCGAACAGCGGGATGAAGATGCTGCGCCGCGGGCCATCGATCTCGCGCGTAATGTGACCCTGTCCCGTCGTGTCGTCGGCCAGGAGGATGTCGCCGGGGCCTAGTCGGCGCTTGCTCCCGTCGCCGCACTCGATCTCCGCGACCCCGCTGAGCGTGATCACGAACTGGCGCTGGGGCGCGTTGTGGAAGTCGAGCGCGGCACCGGGCGGAGTCTCCCGGAACATCACGCCTTTGGCTGCGACGAGGTCGGAGAGGCTGCCGTAGCGGCCCGCCTTGAGGGGGATGTCGAGCTCTTCGAGGTGCGAGCGGCTGTCGTCGCCGGTGTAGACACGGGTGATGCGCATGAGGCGGGCCTCCAGGTG
>JBGPOS010000019.1:0-56828 GCA_041488155.1 Tepidiformaceae bacterium | reverse complement strand
CCACCGGTGTGGCCAACATCGCCGAGATCGTCTTCCACCTGCGCGGCCAGGCCGGCGGCCGGCAGGTAGAAGGCTCCAAGGTCGGATTGGCCCACGTCATCGGCCTCTGCTCGGCCTGCACCATCAACATCCTGCAGAAGTAATTCCGCAGGATCACTCAAACGCGAAGGGGCGGCCCATTGGGCCGCCCCTTTCCATTGAGCTTGCTTCATCGGGTCCACTAATGGGCGGCCGGATCACAGGCGCTGCCGCCCAGCGAACCCTCCTGCCAGTGTGTGCCAGTACGAGACCTCGGACTCGCCCAGCATGAAGCAAAGGAAGACCACTTCGCCTTCCCGCCGATGGTAGAAGTCGATGAGCCCCTTGTTAGGATCCTTGAGCTCAATCCCGCGTTGCTCGAGCTGACGCGCTGACTCCTGCAGTGTGGCCGTCAACTGCTCGACCCGATTCTCGCCTTCTTCCTTTGACCACGGATCGGCGAGCAGGCTGCCGTCAGCCGAAGCGCCGCGGGCGTCAGCGGCGAACGCGGTCCGCAGCGTCCCTAGCTCGGCGTAGGCCTCCCGCAGCCGCTCCAGGATCGGGATCACCTCGGGGAGAGCAGCTCGCGCCTCCTCCACGCTGTAGAGACGCATCGAACTCACACGAACAGATGGAGCGGCATGTGCGTCGGATGGACCGAGGCGCCGGATTCGAGGTGCCCGCGTTCCAGCAGCTCGTCTTGCACCCCGGGGCCGATCACCACGTTGCGGCCCACGTGCAGCCCCGAAGGAAGCACCACTCGCTTACCCACGATCGTGATGCCTGTATTGACGATGTCCGGACGCTCAAAGTTGGCTACTTTGTCGCTCCCTTCACCGATGACGCACTCGCGCCCAACGGTCACCTCTTTATCGATGATCGAGCGGTCGATCACCGCCCCAGAACGCACGACGCAACGATGCTGGATCACCGAGTCGCGCACCTCCGCGCCTTCTTCGATCACCACGCCCGGGGAGATGACCGATTGGAAGACGCTGCCATCGACCTGCGATGCGGGCGAAATCAGGCTGTTGCGCACCAGCGCCCGCGGGCCGATCCGCGCCGGCGCCAGCGTGCTCCCCGCCGTGCGAAGCCGCAGCTCCGGGTCATCAAGGCGCAGCGCCGGCGTTGGGGCCAGGAGGTCCATGTGCGCCGACCAGTAGGCTTCGATCGTCCCCACGTCGCGCCAGTACTCCTGGAACTGATACCCGAACACCCGGTAGTCCTCGTAGATCCTGGGAATGACATCCCGGCCGAAGTCGTGCGTGCTTGCTTCACCAAGGTCGGCATCGGCTTGCAACTGCTCGATCAGCACATCTTTGTTGAAACAGTAAATGCCCATCGAAACCCACGGCGACCGGGGCTGGGGCGGCTTCTCCTGGAAGTCCACCATCCGCCCGTCCTTGTCGAGGTCCAGGACCCCATAGCGATGGGCTTCCTCCCGCGGGACCGAGTACACCGCCACAGTAACGTCGGCCGCCTGGCTGCGGTGGTACGCCACCATGTTGCGATACGACGTGAGGTAGATGTGGTCGCCTGCAAGGATGAGCACTTCGCGCGCTCGCGACTCTTCAATGACGTACAGGTTCTGATAGATCGCGTCCGCTGTGCCCGAATACCAGTCCATGTCGGCGCGGCCGAGGTACGGCTGGAGCATCTGGACCCCGCCATCGAGGGTGTCGAACCCCCAAGGCCTGCCCGCGCCGATATGGTTAATCAGCGACCGCGGCCGGTATTGCGTCAGTACCGCCAGCTTCGTGATTCCGCTGTTGGCGCTGTTGCTCAGGGCGAAGTCGATGATCCGATACTGCCCGCCGAAGACGACTGCCGGCTTCGCCCGCTGCTCCGACAGCACGGACAGACGGTCGCCCTGCCCGCCTGCCAGGATCATCGCCAGGACGTTGATCATCTCGACCCCCGCTGCTCCGCGTCATTGTAAGCACGGCCCGGCGAGTCCCGCAGCCCACCCGGCAGCGCCGGCTCGCCTCTCCCTCGCGGTATACTCGAAGCGGATGCGCACCTGTCGGATCGGACTCGCTCAGATAAACCCCACCGTCGGCGACATCGCGGGCAATCTCGGGCTGATCCGCGAACAGATCGCCCGTGCGAACGACGCCGGCTGCGCGATCGTCGCCTTTCCCGAACTCGCGATCACCGGCTACCCGCCCGAGGACCTTCTTCTTCGCAGAGCCTTCTGCGTCGCCTCGAAAGAGGCCGTAGGGACTCTCGTCGATGCCACTCGCGGCCTCATCGCCGTCGTTGGCTTTGTCGATTGGGAAGGAGGCGATGCCTACAACGGTGCAGCCATCCTCTGCGACGGCGAGTGGGTCGACAGCTACCACAAGCACCGTCTTCCCAACTACGGAGTCTTCGATGAAGAGCGCTACTTCGCCGCCGGACGGCGTATCCCGGTCTACTCCGCCGGCGGCCTGACTTTCGGCGTAAGTATCTGCGAAGACATCTGGTACCCCGGAGCGCCACTCGATGCGATCGCCCTCGGCGGAGCCGAGCTCTGCATCAATATCAACGCCTCGCCCTACCACCGTGGCCGCCTCGGAGTGCGAGAGCGGATGCTCGCCACCCGTGCGTCCGACAACCTCGTCTCGATCGCCTACGTGAACGTGGTCGGCGGTCAGGACGAACTGGTCTTCGATGGCGGCTCGCTCGTTTTCGATGCCGAAGGCGGTCTCGTCGCCCGCGGCCGCCAATTCGAAGAAGAGCTCCTGGTGGTGGACGTCGACCTCGACGAGGTGGCCCAGCGGCGGCTCCACGACCCCCGGCGGCGAGTCGAGCTTCGAGAGCGGGAAGGCCAACTGCCCATCGAAGAAGTCGAACTGCCCTTTGCGCCCGTGCTTACCCCGTCCCGGCGCCTCCTCCACCCTGTCGCGCAGGCGCTCGGCGACGAGGAGGAAGTCTGGCGGGCTCTCGTTCTGGCGACCCGGGACTACCTGCGCAAATCGAGGCCGTTCCGCGAGGCCGTGATCGGACTCTCCGGCGGCATCGACTCGAGCATCGTCGCGGCGCTCGCTGTCGATGCCATCGGAGCCGGCAACGTCATCGGTGTTTCTATGCCGAGCCGCTACTCAAGCGAACACTCCCGCACCGACGCGCAGGAACTCGCCGCCAACCTCGGCATTCGCTACCTCACGATCCCCATCGAGCCGGCGCACGCGGCGATGCTGGGGATGCTCGCCGATGCCTTCGAAGGCACCTCCCCCGGCACGGCCGAGGAGAACCTCCAGGCCCGCCAGCGTGGCAACGTCCTCATGAGCCTCTCCAACAAGTTCAACTGGATAGTGCTCACGACGGGCAACAAGAGCGAGATGGCGACCGGCTACGCCACGCTCTACGGCGACATGGCAGGGGGCTACGCCGTCATCAAGGACGTACCGAAGACCCTCGTCTACCGGCTGGCCCGGTGGCGCAACACCCAGGCCACGACGCCGTTCATCCCCGAGACGGTCTTCACCAAGCCGCCGAGCGCCGAGCTGGCGCCCGACCAGCTCGACCAGGACACCCTCCCCCCGTACGACGTCCTCGATCCCATCCTCGAAGCCTACGTCGAAGACGATCGCACCCTCGACGAAATCGTCGCCATGGGCTTCGACTCCGCGACCGTCAGCAAGGTCATCGCCATGGTCGACCGGAACGAGTACAAGCGCAGGCAGGCGCCTCCCGGCGTCAAGATCACCCCCCGCGCTTTCGGCCGTGATCGGCGGCTGCCGCTCGCCTCGCGTTACCGCGGCGCCTGACCACGGACGTCGTTTCCGGCTAGTGCCATACCAACTCAACTTGAAGGCATCGACGGACATTGCCCGCCTGTGTCCCTCCCCTTCTCCCGCGCCTCGGGAGAACGGGCGAGGGGATGAGGGCTCTCGGCACGCCGCTCGCCACGCTCCCGAAGTCAAGTTCGACCAGGACTAGGTCCCGCCAGTGGCCTGGATCGCCTCCAGCAACGCCTCTTTCGACCAGCCGAGGGCCGAGAAGAACATCGGGTTCAGTTCCCCCGAGCGAATCGTGCCTGCCGCGATCCCGGCCGCGTCCACCATCGTCCCCCCTGCTTCGCGCACGCCCAGGGCGACGAAGTTCAGCGCCGTCCGGGCCGAAGAGCCGAACATCACGTTCGAATCGAGTGGCTGCTCGCCAGTCCCCTGCGCCGCCATCAGCGCGCGCTGGAGAACTTCGGCGGTAGGCAACCCCTGGTGCCCGGCTTCGGCGAGCACAGTAAGCGCCCCTGCTAGCAGATGCTCGGGTGCCACGATGGCTACGTTCGTCTCCCAGCACGCTTTCTCCGCCTCGCGGAGAGTCCGGCTCCCATCCTCCGAGAGACTGATTTCGCTCACTGCGCAGATTCGAGTCCGCGTCCGCTGCCAGTAGGCGTGATGTCGAGGATCTCCAGTTCCACCCGTTCGCTGCGCCACTCCCGCGAGAGCGAGAACACGATGTCGACCCGGTCATCGAGTTCCGCCTCGGCTTGCCGGAAGGCTATCGCCGGCCACGTCGCGAGGCCATCTTTGACGGTGACCTTGAGGTGGCTCTGGTCGGCTCCAACCGCCTTCGCTCCGAGCAAACGCACCCCCCGGCTCAGCAACACCGGCTTTCGGTTGCCCTGCCCGCATGGCTCGAACTGCATCAGGCCTCGGACCTCGACCCCGGTCAGCTCCGACAGCGGCGCTTCGGCGTCGATCTCGATCATCGGGCGCAGGGTCTCACTATCGAGCAGTTCGGCCGCCGTGTTCACGAGCCGGTCGCGCAGGAGATCGACGTTCTCGTTGCGCACAGTGAATCCGGCCGCCGCGCGGTGGCCGCCGTGGCGCACGAGCAGCTCCCGCTCCCGCCGGATGGCGCTCACGATGTCGAAGGCCGGGATGCTCCGCGCGCTCGCCCGGCTCACTTCCGGACCTCTCTCGTAGACAATCGCCGGCCGATGCCGCCTCTCGGCAAGCCGAGAGGCCACCAGCCCCACTATCCCGGCGTGGATCCGCTCGCTCCCAACCATGATGAGCGGGTCGTCCGCGACGCCGTAGATCTCCTCCGCCAGCGCGCAGGCGTCTTCGGTCTGCTGCTGCCGCTGGCGGTTGAGGAGGTCGAGCTGTTGCGCGATCTGCCGGGCCGTAGCCGGGTTGTCCGCCAGCATCAGGTCGAGCGCGATGTTGGCGTGCTGAAGCCGGCCGGCCGCGTTCATGCGCGGCCCGATCGCGAACCCCAGCGTCTCAGCGTTGAAGCGCTCCGGAGCGGTCCCCGCTACCGCCGCCAGCGCCTCCAGACCGGGCCGCAGACCACCCTGCATCGTCCTGAGCCCGGCGCGTACGATCCTCCGGTTCTCATCCGCAAGCGGCGCCACATCGACCACCGTCCCGAGCGCGACAAGGTCAATGAAGTCCCCTTCCGGGAGGGTGCGGCCGTAGGTTTCGTAGAGCACCTGTAGGAAGCGAAAGGCGACACCAACGGCGGCCAGCTCATCGAAGGGGTAGGGCGAGTCGCGCCGCTTGGGGTTGATGGACGCGAGCGCTGGCGGCAGTTCGTCCGGCACGGTGTGGTGGTCAAGGATCACTACATCGAGGCCGATCCGGTTTGCGTAGGCCACCTCCGTGACGGAGCTGATCCCGCAATCGGCGGTGATGAGCAGCGAGGCGCCACCTTCGCGCAGCTTCGCGATCGCTGGCTCGTTCAGGCCGTAGCCCTCGCTGAACCGGTCCGGGATGTAGTTCCTGGTGATGGCTCCGAGCGGGCGCAGACCGAGGGTAAGCAATGCCAACGATGTCACGCCGTCGACATCGAAGTCCCCGTAGAGGGCGATTGTCTCCTTCTCGGCGATCGCTCGTCGCGTCCGGGCCAGGGCGGCGTGCATGTCCGGAAGGACGAGGGGGTCGTAGTCGGGCGCGAGTTGCGGTTTGTAGAACAGGTCGGCCTGCGCCCGAGTCGTGATCCCGCGGGCCGCCAGGACGGTTGCCACGATCGGTGGCAGGCCCGCCATCGCCCTCTGCCGGGCAAGGGGATCACGGAGTCGCCAGCGCGTCTCCGGCTTCGAAACCTGCGTCGTCACCGGCCGATGGCTTCGTAACGGCGGAAGACGAGGCTGGAGTTGTGGCCACCGAACCCGAGAGAATTGGACATCACGGCTTCCAGCGACGCCGACCGCGCCACGTTGGGGACGTAGTCCAGGTCGCACTCCGGGTCGGGAGTCTCGTAGTTGATCGTGGGTGGGATGATCCCATTCCGCAGCGCCAGCACGCAGATCGCCGCCTCGACTGCCCCGGCTGCGCCCAGCAGGTGGCCGGTCATTGACTTGGTCGAGCTCACCGGCAATGTATACGCGTATTCGCCGAAGACCCTCTTCAGCGCCACAGTCTCGAGCTTGTCGTTCATCGGCGTCGACGTGCCGTGTGCGTTCACGTAACCGATCTCGTCGGGCTCGAGTCCGGCCATCGCGAGTGCCCGCTTCATCGCTCGCGCTGCTCCGGCCCCGCTCTCGTCGGGCTGCGTAATGTGGAAGGCATCACTCGTCGCACCGTACCCACTGAGCTCAGCGAGCACCCGCGCCCCCCGGCCCAGGGCGTGCTCCTCCGATTCGAGGATCAGCACGCCCGCTCCCTCCGCCAGCACGAAGCCATCGCGCGCGAGATCGAACGGCCGGGACGATCGACCGGGGTCGTCGTTGCACGTCGTCAACGCCTTCGCGGCTGAGAATCCAGCGACGGCGATGGGCGTAATCGCCGCCTCCGCCCCCCCGGCTATGGCCACCTCGGCGTCCCCTCTGCGGATGATGTTCGCCGCTTCGCCGATGCTGTCCGCGCCGCTCGCACACGCGCTCACGAGGCTGTAGTTCACGCCCTTCGCACCCAGCTTGATGCTGAGCTGTCCGCTCGCCATGTCTGGCAGCATCATCGGCACCACGAACGGGCTGACCCGGGACGGGCCTTTCTCCCGGAGCGTGTCGTACTCTTGGATGAGCGTGCTAATGCCGCCGATGGCGGTGCCGATCACCACAGCCACGTCGCATCCGTTCTCCGGTCCGATGGTGAAGCCGCTCTGCCGAAGTGCTTCGTCCGCGGCGACGAAGGCGAACTGGGTGAATCGGTCGCTCCGCCTCGCTTCTTTCCGCTCCATGTACTTCGTCGGGTCGAACCCCTTGACCTCGCCTGCTACTCGCGATTCGTAGCCCTCCGGGTCGAAGAGCGTGATACGGTCGATCCCCGGAGTCCCGGCCACGAGAGCGTCCCAGCTGTCGCAGGCGTTGTGGCCCAGCGGGGTGATCATGCCAATCCCGGTGATGACAACGCGCCTTGTCAACGTCGCTGCTCGTAATCCCTTCGCGGTGGCTCACACGATACCATCAGGCGCCCCGAATCTCCTTCACCGCGCGGGGCAGGCGAGTCGAGAGTTCGCCAGCCAGCAGGCCCGCGTCCCCATACTCTTCTCGCAGCGATTCGCCAGCTGCGGCGTGGAGGTAGACACCGAGCGCCGCGGCTTCGAATGGCGGCAGCCCCTGCGCCAGGTAGGCGCCGATCATCCCCGCCAGCACGTCCCCGCTCCCTGCCGTCGCCAGCAGTGGGTTGGCGAACGGGCTGAGCATGGTTCGGCCATCGGCGGCCGCAACGACGCTGTGGGCGCCCTTGAGGACGACCACACAGCCGAACTTCGCCGCTGCCTCCTGGGCCAGGCCCAGCCGGCGCGATTGGACTTCCGCCACCGTGGTGCCCATCAGGCGAGCCATCTCGCCCGGGTGAGGCGTGAGGATCGCGTTCGAAGGGACCCGCTCCAGCGCGTCCGGCATCGCGGCGAGCGCGTTGAGTCCATCGGCGTCGACCACGACTCCCCCCGCGATGTCGAGCCCGGCGTCCGGCAGGATCGCCCAGACGAGTGCCCGCGTCTCCTCTTCGAGGCCCATCCCCGGCCCGATGACAGCAGCGGTGAACCCGCGAAGCTCCCTCCGGAGGACGGTAACGCCGTCCCCCGCCAGCGATCCGGACGATGTGCTGGCAAGCGGCAGGTACGTCGCTTCCGCAAGCCCGGCCGCCATGACGAGCGCCAGCCGTTCGGGACAGGCGATTGTCACCAGGCCCGCCCCCGCACGGTACGCAGCTTCCGCCGCCAGGCGGGGCGCGCCGACGTAGCGTGTCGACCCTCCCAACACGAGCAAGCGTCCGAACGTGCCCTTGTTGGCATCTTCCGGGCGGGCGGGCAGGTTCGCCCGTGCCCAGCGCGCGGTCAGCAGTTCCAGCTTCACCTCGTCCTGGGCGGCCGTCGGGATACCGATGTCTATCACCTGGACCCGGCCGATGAGGCCGCTTGCCGGCGCCTGGTACATGCCCACCTTGGGCAGCCCAAACGTCACCGTCAGGTCCGGGGCGACAGTCAGCGCGTCGGCCGTCCCGTTGTCCGCGTCGATGCCGGTGGGCAGGTCCACCGCGACCAGCTTTGGCGGTGAGAAGCCAGCTCGCGCCTCCCTCAGCTTCGTGAGCGCCGCGCCGATTGGCCCCGATGGGTCGAGCGGGCGCTGACGCCCAATGCCAAGCACCGCATCAACCACAAGCTCGGACCCTGCAAGCGCAGCTTCGAGCGCCGCCATCGCAGCATCGTCGCCTCCCCGCACGATCTGCGCGTCTCGGGCCGTCAACTCCGCCAACAAGGCGTCGTCGGGGCGCTCGGCGGGAATACAGACCACAACCTCCGCCGCCCAGTCGACCAGGTGCCGCGCCGCCACCAGGCCATCGCCGCCGTTCTTGCCAGGCCCGGCGAGGACGACGATCCTGCGGCCTTCGAGGGTGCCGAGGAGCATCCAGGCCTCCTGCGCGACCGCAAGTCCGGCCTCCTCCATCAGCTGCGATTCGGACGCGCCTGCGGCGACCGCCGCCTGCTCCAGGGCTCGCATCTCCGCCGCCGTTACGAGCTTCATCGCAGACCCTTCTCGCGGATTAGGGCGAGCGCCGATTCGCCTCGCCGCGGGGTGTCTTCGATCTCCGTCAGGGCCCGTTCGCCAACCACCGAAGCGATTGCGTACACCTTCGAATGCGTGAGGCTGACTTCGAGTCCGCGAAGCTCGATGCGCTCGGCCCGGGCCGCGCCGCGCCCGTACAGGAAGATCAGTGGCTTACCCCGCCGGTTCGGCAGAATTTCGATGTCTCTCCAGCCCACGCCGCGAATGCCAGTGCCCAGCGCCTTCATGACCGCTTCCTTGGCCGCGAATCGCGCCGCCAGCTCAGAAATGCGCCCGCGGCAGTGCGCGATCTCGTCGTCCGTATAAACCCTTCGAAGGAACCGGTCGCCGTGCCGTGCGATCACGTCTGCCACTCGGTCGATCTCGATGATGTCGATGCCGACGGCAAACTTGGTCGCCATGGACTGTCATCGTACGGGACGTGAACTCTTGGCGCGCGCTGGCTTGGCGCTCAGTGCTCGCTGTCGAGTAGGCTGCTCAACAGTGACTGCTCAACTCATCGACGGCGCCAGGTTCGCGTCCGACATCCGCGCGGAAGTGGCCCTGCGCGTCATCGCTCTGCACGAAAAGGGCGTCGTGCCGGGGCTCGCTGCCGTGCTTGTCGGAACCGACCCCGGGTCCGTGAGCTATGTGACCTCCAAGGCCAGGGCCTGCGAAGAAGCCGGCATCCTCTCCGAGACCTTCCGCTTCGAAGACAGACTCTCCCAATCGGAACTCCTGGCAACGATCGCCGCTCTCAACGCCGACCAGCGGTTTCACGCCATCCTTCCCCAGCTCCCGCTCCCGGGGCAGATCGACGAACGCGCCATCATCGACGCCGTGGACCCGGCCAAGGACGTCGACGGGCTGCACCCGGTCAACCTCGGCCGCCTCCTTCGGGGCGAAGTCGCCGGAGTGGTGCCCTGCACGCCGCACGGCGTGATGGAGCTCCTCAACCGCACCGGCAACGACCCGGGCGGCAAGCACGTGGTTGTGGTCGGCCGCTCCACCCTCGTCGGCCGACCCCTGGCGGTGCTCCTGAGCAACAAGGCGTCGGGCGCCAACGCCACGGTCACGATCTGCCATACCGGCACTCGGAACCTCGCAAGCCACACTCGCTCCGGCGACATAGTCATCATGGCCGCCGGCCGGCCTCGTACACTCACCGCCGATATGGTGAAGCCAGGAGCAGTCGTCATCGACGTGGGTACCAACCGCATCGATGACGCCAGCCGCAAGCGCGGCTGGCGTCTCGTCGGCGACGTTGACTTCGAAGCCGTGCGCGAAGTCGCCTCGTGGATCACCCCCGTACCGGGCGGGGTCGGCCCGATGACCATCGCCATGCTCCTCGTGAACACCGTCCGGGCGGCCGAACTTACGGTGAATACCTCTTAAGGCAAGGGCTCAGATAAGCTGGAGAGGTGCAGGAATTACTCGCTCGGGCCAACGACCTCCGTCTGCGCATCTCCGACATCCTGGTGCGCCTTTGACATCGCTTCCGATCAGCAACGAGTAACTGAACTCGAAGGCCGCTCCGGCGAGCCCGGATTCTGGGACGACCCCGACGATGCCCGCTACACCATGCAGCGGCTCGCAGGCCTTCGCAGCAACGTCGCAACCTGGCGGGGCATCGAACGCCGCGCGCGCGAAGTCGCCGAGCTGCTCGAACTGGCCATAAGCGAAGAGGACGAAGGCGTCTCCCCGTCTGCCGAAGCCGAGATCGACGTCATCGAATCGCAACTCCGCAAGCTCGAGTTCCAGCTTCAGCTATCCGGCGAATACGACAACCGCAACGCCATCCTCGCTGTTCATGCCGGCGCCGGCGGGACCGAATCGCAAGACTGGGCGGAGATGCTCCTCCGCATGTACCTCCGCTGGGCAGAGCTGCGCGGCTTCGCCGCCGAAATCCTCGATACCACCGAAGGCGAGGAAGCCGGGATCAAGAGCGCCACAATCGAAATCACTGGCCCCTACGCCTACGGCTATCTGCAAAGCGAACGCGGTGTCCATCGTCTGGTCCGGCAGTCCCCCTTCGACGCTTCCCATGCCCGCCATACGAGCTTCGCCAAGATCGAAGTGATGCCCGAGGTCGAATCGACCGGCGAGATCGAGATCAACCCCGACGACCTGCGAATCGACGTCTTCCGCGCGAGCGGCCACGGCGGCCAGAACGTCCAGAAGAACTCCACCGCCATCCGCATCACCCACCTACCCTCCGGCATCGTCGTCACCTGCCAGAACGAGCGCTCCCAGGGGCGTAACCGCGAGAGTGCGATGAAGGTTCTCGAGGCTCGCCTGCTCGAAGTCGAGCTCCTCCGCCGTGAAGAGGAAAAGGCCCGGTTAAAGGGCCAGCACGTCGACATGGGCTGGGGGAACCAGATTCGGAGCTACGTCTTGCATCCGTATAAGATGGTCAAAGATCACCGCACCGAATTCGAGACAAGCGATACCACTGCTGTGCTCGATGGGGAATTGGACGAGTTGATGGCGGCCTATCTCAAGTCCCGCGTAGGCGAGGAGGCGTGAGAAAACTCGGAGTTAGCTTGCTCGCCCTGGTCGCAATGGCCACGCTACTCCAGGGGCTCGTCCTGACGGCCAGGGCCGACGCGACCATCGTGTCCGCCACCGTCGAAAACGCCTTCCCGAAGCAGCTCAACTTCAAGCTCACCGCCCAGTCTGCTTCGGACATCACCGACGTGACACTGGCCTATGAGATCACCGGCCGCGGCACCAGCGCCCTCGGCAAGCCCGCCGAGTTCACCCCCGGCAAGACGGTGAGCGTCGAAGTCGTCGTCCAGGTCAACAGCGGCAATAGCTACATTCCCGTCGGCAGCGACTTCCTCTACCACTGGGAAATAACGACCGCCGACGGGACCAGGACAAAGGGCCCCGACACGAAGTTCTTCTTCCTGCCCCCGAACATCACTTGGCAGTCCGTCAGCGGCGACATCATGACCGTTTACTACCATGGCGATCGCCAGGCGCTTGCCAACGCCTACCTCAAAGCCGGGCTCGACACCTACGAGAAGATCGGCAAGTCGCTCTTCAACACCACCCTCAAGCAGACCCCCGTGAAGGTCATCCTCTTCGAAAACGAAGCTGAGATGGGCCCCGCCCGGCCGGGGACGGTCGGTCGCTTTCAGGAAGCGGTCCTGACCTGTGGGACGAAAGTGACCAACGACATCGTGCTTGTGATACCCCTCTCCTGCGGTACCGCCGATCGCACCGACACGCTCCGCCATGAGTTCGGTCACATCCTCAATCAGACTGCTGGCGAAGGACCCCTCGGCAAGCTGCCATCCTGGCTCGACGAGGGCACGGCGGTCTATGCCCAGTCCGCCCCGGGCGACGGATACGCCGGCGCATTCCAGTCAGCAGTACGGGCCAACAGGCTTCTGCCCTTCAACCAGATGGGCAACGTTTCCAACGATCCGAATCTCGTGAACCTCTTCTACGGCCAGTCCTATTTCATGGTGAAATACCTCGTGGACAAGGCAGGGCCGGCGAAGTACGCCGAGTTCTTTGCCACTATCAAGAAGGGCAGCCGCTTCGACGCTGCCCTCCAACAGGTCTACGGGTTCGACGTGGCCGGATTCGAAAAGGAGTTCACAGCTGCCGTCGGCAGCCGGCCGCAGACCCCTCCGACGGCGGCCCCCACCCAGCGCCCACAGCAGGCCCAGGCCACCGCTGTCCCCACTGCCAGGCCCGCGGCCCAGACCAACACGTCGTCCACCGACGACGGGATGGACCGAACTTCCCTGGTGATCGTGGGAGTCGCTCTCGCCTTCGGCCTGCTCGCCGTGTTTAGCTTCCTTCTCTCCATGATGATGGCGAACAACCGCACGCAAGCAGCCGCGGGCGGATCGCCACAGGATTGGTCCGATAAGGGCCCCGGCGGCGAGAATAAAGACTGATCGGCGTACCCCGGCCTACTCGGAGGCGATTGGCTCACGCCGCAACGCGATTCCCAGGAGCCAGAGACGCTGGAGCGCGGTCAGGTTCGAAAGCACCGCCAGCGGCCAGATGATTACCGACAACCCGTTGAGCAACAGTCCGGCTGCCAGCAGCGCTACTCGCTCCTGGCGACGGAAGATCCCCTCGCGCAACTCGATCCCCATCACCTCGGCCCGCGCCCGCACGTAGCTGACCGCGATGCCGCCGAACAGCGCCGCGTAGCTGACCGCCGCCTGCACCTCTTCTCCCCGCTCAGCAAAGTACCAGCCACATCCCGCCAACACGATCGCCTCGCTCGTACGGTCCAGCACCGCGTCGAACACGGCTCCGAAGTCGCTCGCGGTGTTCGTCGCTCGAGCAACCGCACCGTCGACCATGTCAAGCAAACTGAACACAAGGAACACGACCCCCGCCGCAAGCAGCGCCTCGCGAGTTACCAGCCATGCCGCGGCGGCGTTCCCAGCGAACCCGGCCATCGAGACCATGTTCGGCGTGATCCCCGCCCGGCCCACGAACCGCCCGATGGGGTCAGCGAAGCGCGTCGAGAGCCGGCGCGGCAGCAGGTTCAATCCCGGCATAGCTCAGGCCGTTGCTGCCGCTTCTCGACGGCGCCGTGCCGCCCGTCCCTCGGCGACCTGTTTGTGCTCGTAGAGAAGCCGCTCGTAATACGAGAGGACGCGCCGGGCAACCTTGTCCCAGCTGTACTGCGCCGCCTGAGCCTGGCCGGCCGCCGCCAGCTCCCGCCGAAGTGCCGGGTTGTGAATGAGGCGGAGGATCGCAGCCGCCAGCGCGTCGTCGTCGCGCGGCGGGACGAGGAGACCCTGGACCTCATCCGTGATCATCGTCGCGAACCCTTCGATGTTCGTGGCGACCACGGCCACACCGGCGGCCATCCCCTCCAGCAGGGCGATCCCCTGGCTCTCGTTGCCGGTGTTGGGCGAGCAGAACACGTGCGCGCTTCGGTGGTAACGCGGCTTCTCTTCGTGCGAAACGTTCGACCGGAACACGACGTCCGGGAACGCCCGCATGAGGTTCTCGTAGCGGCTCAAGTCGCCCGCTCCCACGACGATGAGCCGCACGTTGGGCTCGCGCTCACGGACGCGAAGATAGGCGCGGAGGAGGTACTTCAGCCCCTTGCGCTTCTCAGGCCGGCCAACGAAAAGGATGTTCGTGCGGCCGTCCATGAACTCTGGCAGCGGCTCGAGCTCCCGCGCGAAGTGGTCGTAATCAATCCCGTTCGGGATGATGTTGTAGTAACCGGGGAAGTAGCGGTTGACCAGCCGGGCCGCCGGCGGCGAGACGGCGATCTTTCCGTGGATCTTGCGGAACCAGGGCCGCGTAATGCGCGTGGTGTAGCCGTAGAAGCGGTTGCCTCCTTCCTTGGCGGCGTGGAACGTCCCGACGTTGACCGACGACGAATACCGCAGGAAGTGGTACGGCAACAGCGGCATGAGCGGCTCGTGAAGATGGACGATGTCGAACTGACCTTCGCCCAGCACCGCCTTCACGG
Source organism: Tepidiformaceae bacterium (assembly GCA_041488155.1). Lineage (GTDB taxonomy): Bacteria > Chloroflexota > Dehalococcoidia > Tepidiformales > Tepidiformaceae > JBGPOS01. The sequence goes on along the minus strand of JBGPOS010000019.1, from coordinate 42,426 downwards.
CGGACGTCTTCCACGCGAAGGTGATCCGGGCCACCGACCCGCTGACGCGCAGCCCGTAGGGCTTGCCCATCACCACGCACTCGCCGCCCACCGCCGTTGGGTCCGAGGCAGGAGCGAAGATCGTGACCTCATGGCCCCACGTGCGGAAGTACGCGGCAAGATGGGAAATGTGGTTGTTTACGCCACTGGGCACCGACCAGTCATAGGGTGAGACGAGTGCAATTCTCACCGCGGCCGCCTCGCCGCGAAGCCCTGGCGAAGCACCTTCCGTGGCGTCGCCGTGTACCCCCACGCCAGCCCTGCCGCCGTCCGTCCGAATCCAACCTCCCTCGTCCCCGGATAGCGCGACATCGCCGCCGCGCTCGTGCCCGCCCGGATAGCGGCCCGCAAGTCCTCAACTCCAGCTCCCTCGAACTCTGTCCATCCAGTGCCGATGTGGATCAGATGGTGTGCGTCGCTCCCACCCACTTCGGCAAGGCGCCAGGTCGAGTTGTTGAGCGCCCTCGTCCTTGCGCCAGTCACGCGCCCGGCCGGGCTCGGATTCCGCGTCTCGATCCCGTCGAAGACCACGCCGGCCTCTGCCCTCGCGCAGATGCGATCGATCGTGCGTTCGCTCAAGGAGCGCGTTAGCCAGCTCATGGGATGCGGGACCACTGCGAGGCCACCTTGCCCGTGGATTGCTTCGAGCGTCGATTCTACGCGTCGAAAGCTACGGGGAGTCGTTTCCACGAAAAGAGCCAGCAGGTGACCCTGCATCGTCGTGACCTCCGCACCGGGCACGACTTCGAACCGGTAGCGCCGTTGGGCCGCCAGCTCGCGGGCGCGCAGACCCCCGGCGGCATCTTCGTGGTCGGTGATGGCCACCACCTTGAGGTCGGTGTTGCGCTCCACGTACTCCAGCACCGCCTCCACAGTCGCGAGTCCATCCGAAACACGCGTGTGGATGTGCAGGTCTGCCTTAGTCACAGGCGTGCACCCGCCAGAAGTCTTCGAGTACGGCCCACTGGCCCGGCTCGCGCCGGAGGTGCTGCTCGAGAAGAGCGGCCCACCGCTCCAGTGCGACCCGGATGTCCATTTCGGCGTGATCGCTGCAGGCGACGCGGAACGTTTCCTCAACATAAACGGTGATGTGATCCGACCAGTTCCGCGTCGTGAACATCGGGATGACGAGCGCATGGGTGCGGCGCGCCAACTCCCATGGGCCTCGCGGCAGCTTCACCCGCCGCCCCCCCAGGGTTGCGCAGATTCCGGTGCCCTGGATGTCGCGGTCCCCAAGGACCGCGACCAGGCCTCCCTCCCGCAAAGCCTCGATGCACGCGCGGATGCCCGTGTACCCTGCGGAATAGAACTGGCCCCCGGCGCCCGAACGCAAGCGGAGGACTTGCTCGGCGAATTCCGGTGGCTGGATGGCCTCAACCAGCGCTACGAACGGCCTCCCGCGATGGGTGAGCGCCTGCGCTGTAAGGTCAGGCGCACCGGTGTGGGCGCTGATCACGATGATAGGGCCCGGTTCGCCCAGCACCCGAAGGCGCCCCTGGTCGATGATGCGCATGTGTTCGCGCTCGAAACTCGACATATCGCGACGGGGCGCGGCTATGAGGTCTACCCAGTAACGCCCAACATTGCGGTAGGCGCGCATCCCCTCGCGCCGGGCTCGGTCACGGTCGCCGTCGCAGAAAGGCAGTAGGTTACGGATGAGGTTGTCGCGGCGATCGGGGCGAGTGTGCCAGCCGATCCAGGCTGCGGCCGCCGCTACCAGGTAGAAGACGCGCGGCAGTCTTCCGATGACCGGGCCTACAAGCTGGAGGCACCGCAGCTTGGTCATCGGGCCGCCGAGGCGCTCCTGGAGGGCGAGGGCCACATCTCACGGAACATATACCACTGATCGGGGTTGGCGCGGATGAACCGTTCGTGCGACGCCATGATCGCCTGTGTGAGGCGCTGGACATCGGCCTCCTCGTCGCCACTCGATTCGAAGACGATGTCGAAGTCGGTTTGCGTGGTAACTTCAGGGCGGTTGGGCCTAACCCTCGGGAACGCTGCTGGCACCACCCTCGCCCCTGTCCGGATCGCGATCCGGGCCGGGCCAGCCGGGACCTCGACCTCTTCTCCGAAGAAGGTGACCCGTACCCCGTCGCCGGGGACCGGCCGGTCAATCAGCAGCGCCAGGAGCCCGTTTCGCTTCACGGAGCGGATGAGGGACGGACCCGCACGCTCCATCTTCACCACCTGCATCCCCAGCCGCCTTCGCGACTCGACGACCATCCTGTCGAGCCGGCGATCGGCGAACGTCTCAGCCACCACGGTGACCTGGTAGCCGCGGGCCGCAGCCGCCCCGGCCCCGAGATCCCAGTTGCCAAAGTGCATGCACACGATGATCGCGCCCTTGCCCGATGCCAACACACCGTCGAGGGCCGCGAAGCTCTCAGCACCTCCGACTCTGTCGACCAGCTCCCTGGGCGAGAGCGATGGAAACCGCACGAAGTCGGCGAGGTAGCAGCAATAGTTGATCAGCGACCGGCGGCTCACCCGGCGGATCTCACCGGGAGTTTGCCCCGCCAACACTCGGCTGAAGTTGCGGATTGTGGCGCGACGGCCCCTCGGCCAGCCGTAAAAGGCCAGCGATCCCAGCACGAAGGCAACCGCGTAGCTCGCCCCTGCCGGCAGCCTCTGCACAAGCGCCGTCACCACCTGCCAGAGGCGGTATTTCACTTAACCCTCGGCGATGAAGGCCTCGACCATGTCGCGTGCCTGGTCATCGTGAAACTGCTTCGGAGGCGACTTCATGAAGTAGGAACTCGGCGCGATGAGAGGCCCTTTCAGCCCCCGATCGAGACCGAGCTTCGCGCAGCGGATGGCGTCGATCACCACTCCCGCGCTGTTCGGGCTGTCCCAGACTTCCAGCTTCAGTTCGAGGTTCAGTGGCACGTTTCCGAAGGTCGTGCCCTCCATCCGGATGTGACACCACTTTCGGTCCAGCAGCCACGGCACATGGTCGCTCGGACCAACGTGGACGTTCTCGGCCGGCATTTCGAAATCGAGCTGGCTCGTCACAGCGTTCGTCTTTGAGATCTTCTTCGACTCCAGGCGCTCCCGTTCCAGCATGTTCAGGAAGTCGGTGTTGCCGCCGAAGTTGAGCTGATACGTGCGGTCCAGCCGGACCCCCCTGTCAGCGAACAGCCGCGTGAGTGTGCGATGGACGATCGTTGCGCCCACCTGGCTCTTGATGTCGTCCCCGATGATCGGCACGCCCGCCTCTTCGAAGCGGCGCGGCCAGTAGCCATTCGTGTCGCGCGCGATGAACACCGGGATGCAGTTGATGAACGCGCAGCCAGCGGCCAGCACCTGCTCCACGTACCACTTCGTCGCCTCCTCCGAGCCAACCGGGAGGTAGTTGATCACCACGTCCACCTGGTTGTCGCGCAGCAGTCCAACGATGTCGGCAGTACCGCCCGGCGCCTTCTCGATGACCTGGCTGAGGTACTTCCCGAGCCCGTCGTGGGTCATCCCTCGGGCCACCGTCACTCCCGTCTTGGGCACGTCGCTGAACTTGAGCGTGTTGTTCGGCCCGGAGAAGATCGCCTCCGCGAGGTCTTTGCCGACCTTCTCCTTGTCGATGTCGATCGCCGCGACGAAGTTGATGTCGTTGATGTGATAGCCGCCCAGCACCGGGTGCATCAAGCCCGGGATCACATCCCCGGCCTCAGCATCCTTGTAGAATTCGACGCCCTGCACGAGCGACGAGGCGCAGTTCCCCACGCCGATGATGGCAACGTTTATCTTGCCCAACGTCCTTCTCCTTCCGGGAATCCGGGTGTCTCGGGCAGTCGTTCATCCGGCGGTAGGTTGGAGAATGCCGGGCCGTAACTCCCGCGCGCGGAAACGTTCCCCACGCGCTCGGGGCAGATGATAGCAACGGCCGCCACGGCGGGGAAGCCACGCCCGCTCCCGTTGGTGAACTGCAGCTACTTTGGGGCGCAGTTCGCGGCCAGGCTGCTGATAGCCGTGATCCGCCGGCCTTGCGTGAGCTCGTCTACGAATCCGTTGGTGCAGTACCCAACAGAAATGCCCGTCTCGGGGTCGCCCCAACCGACCTGGCCTCCGGCCCCACCGTGGCCGAACGCTCTCGGCGAAGCGGTGTGCCCGAACCCCCGGAAGTGCTGCTTCCCGTCGCTCCCCGCGACCACCACCGCCAGGGCGCGGTTCACCGGGTTTCCCAGGAGGTCGACGTGGAAGTCCTTCGTCCGCACCTGCGTCGCGAACTCGATCGTCTCCGCCTTCATGATCCGCTTCCCGTCCGCCGTCGTGCCGCCGTTGACGAGCGGCTGGTAGAAGAGGGCGAGTTCCGCCGCCCGCGAGATCCCGCCGCCGCCCGGGACGCCCACCGCCCGCACCTCCGGCCGGTTGAAGTTCAGGAGCGCGTCCGGCGTCACTTCTCCCCACCCTCCTGGGGGCGGCTCCGGCGGGACCACATAGGTAACGTCCGCGACCCGGCTGTTCTCTTCCGCCGGAAGGCCGACGTACAGCCCGTCGAGACCCATCGGGTCGAGGATCCGCTCGCGAAGGAACTTCCAACCATCGATCCCCGTCCTCCGCTCGATGATCTCCATCAGCACCCAGTGCAGCGACGTTGCGTGATACTCGAACTTGGTCCCCGGCTCCCAGTTCAAACGCCACTTCGAGAACGCGTCCAGCCGGCCGGCCCGCGTGGCCCATTGCGGGTGTCCAAGTGGTGCCATCGGAAAGCCACCGATGTGCAGCAACGCCTGCTCTACAGTCACCACGTCCTTCCCGTTCGTGGCGAACTCCGGGACGATGTCCGCCACTTCTTCGTCGAGCCGGAGCAGCTTGTCCTCGAACAGCGTCCACACGGCCGCCCCGACCACAGCCTTGGTCGAAGAGAAGATCGTGTAGAGCGTCTCTTCCGTTGCGGGCTTCAGCTGGCCCCCCTGGACCGCTTCCCCGTAGACCCTGAAGCCGGCCAGCTTTCCGTTCCTCGCGACCGCAACCGAAGCGCTCGGCAGCGTCCCGTCGTCGACGTCCCGTTTCGCCCGTGCGAAGACCGCTTCGAGGTGTTCGCTTTCGATCCCGAGGTCTTCAGGTTTGGTCGCAACAAGAGTACTGCTGAGCAAAGTCGTATCCTCCCTGACGTTGGCGTGAAGGATAGCGCGCCCGCTCGGGCTTGTCGCTGACCCGCCGGCGAACGGCGGGCCGCGTCGCCCCAGGAAGCAGTCAGAGTATTCCGAGCTCCCGCGCCGCCTGGACGGCCCTCACCCGCCCCGAAGCCTCGAGCTTGTCGTAACAGCGATGGGCCAGAGCCTGCACCGTCGGCCACTTAATGCCAAGTCGGAGTGCGATCGATTTGTACGTGAGCCCTTCCGCCAGCAGCGAAAGCACCTCAGCCTCTCGCGGAGTAAGCGGCTGCAGTGTCAGCGTCAGCTTCGCCGAACGCGATTGCGCGACCACGTAGGCGTGTGGAGCGGGGTCGATCCCCGCTGCTCGCAGTGCTTTCCATCCCTGTTCCCGCAACGCCCTCCACTTGCTCTCGTTGATCGCGGCTGCGTGGTGCTGCAGCAGCTCGGCGAGCTGCACCTGCGCCAGGGCGCGCTCGATCGGGTAGTTCGCCCCCTCTGCCCAGCCGATAGCCTGCTCTATGTCCCGCCGCGCCGCCCGCATGTCCCCCGCTCGCAGCGCCACCAGTCCCTGGATGCGCAGGCGCGACACCGGCCACTCCAGCGACGTCATGATGCGAGCTGGCATGCTGTTGACGAGCCACTCGTGCCAGCTCACCGCCTCGGCCTGGCTCCCCGCGATCCCCACAGCCTCCGCCCCAGCCAGCACCGCTCCAAGATTGCCGAGGTGGATCCCCGTGGGCGCCGGCAATTGAAGGGCCACTCCGCCACCATCGACGGCCGTCAATAGCGCCCGAAATGGATCGCAACTTTCTGGTGAGATCATGCCCGCCCGGAGGCAGACGCGGCCGAGCGCCTCGAGCTCATCGTTGGCCGCCGCGAGATCGCGTTGCAGGAGCGCCGCCCGGAATCGGACGGCTAACAGGCGACTTCGCGCGAGCGAGTTCCAGTCCGGGATGCCGTCCAGCGACGGCGACTCGAGCGGCCGCCGGATCGCCGCCTCCGCCCGTTCGAAGGTGGCAGCATCGCCGATCCGATATTGGTGCCCACCGGCTTCCGCTGCCAGCCGGAAGGACCGGGTCCACGGATGCGCGGCAGCCCTTTCTCCGAGAGCGAATCGGTAGGGCACGTACGTGCTCATCAGGAACAGGCGATCGGAGTCGAGCACGTCCTCGGGAGCTAGGGCCATGAGATCCTCGACCTGGGCGAGGTCATCAGCAGCGAACGCCCTCAGCCGCCCGCTGGCTATCATTGAACGCGATTTTCTGATGGCAGCCGGCAATTGCGTTTGAGCCTGCGCCAGTTCGGCGGCCTCGATCGACTTCAGCGCGGCCGGTAAGTCGCCCATGGCGAGAAGAAAGCAGGCCCGCATGGCCTCGAGGATCGCGACTGCGGCCGGGTCGTTGTGGGCAAGGGCTAGGGCATGGCCAACTTCGGCGACCGCGTCCCCGAAGCGCCCTTCCGCGTCGAGGAATCCAACGATGACCTGGACCATCGATGCAAGCCCGACTGCATCGTTTTGACGATACGCCTCGGCGAGTCCCTGCTCGACCGTTCCCCGCCAGCTTTCGGGCCCCGTTTCCTCGAGTCGCCGCGCTGCTCGCTGCAGCCTTCCGGCATAGTCCGATACACTGAAGGCGACTGACCCAGCAGTAAGGTCCGGAGTGCCTTCGACGATGGCCTCCTCGCTCGCGCGACCAGACTGAAGCACCGATGTACGGCGACTATATCACTTGATGGCTGGCCTCTCTGAGGACACGTTCCCAGACTGCCGCAACAGACTCGAAACGAGGCCATTCCAGAATGAGTCACACCTCCTGCCGCCCGGTCACCGATTTCCTGACGAAATACATGTCCGACCCCGACACGCGAAAGTCGCTGCGCGCTCTTCGCGCCAGCAAAGCGGGCCGTGACCAGTACGTCGCGCTCTTCGCTGCCGGCGCCCCTCCGGACATCGCAGCCGTGATGCGTGAAGAGTTCGCCGCCCTGCCGCCCCTCGCCGTCACCACCCTGGTCGAGGCGTGGGCTCTTGCCGATGCGGCCGGCAAGACCTTCACCGTAGCGTCGGTCGAACCCGACAAAGCCACGGAGTTCGCCAGGGCCCGGCGCGTGCGCATCACGATCGATGCCGAGGAGAGCGGCGTCCGCGTGTCGTTGAGCCACATCCCAACGAAGCACGCGAACTGGTACGCAGCCGCCGGCGCCTCCGCCTGACCGCACGCTCGGCCGCGCCCTCAGGCTCGCGAACCAGCATGCATCGGTGTACGTGGCGTACATCGATCCATGCATGCACCGCACTCCAGCCCGCCCTAACCTGTTCCTCGGAACGGACACGGCGCCGAGCGGACGCGGAAGGCGGCTCGAGCTGCAGTGGACGCCCGGGCCGCCTTCCACGAGGCGCCCCGCGCACCGCGTACTGTCGGGGTTCAAAGGCGCCCTTCGAAACGCGCTCTTAACGCAGAAGCAAACTGACTGAAACGGCGCTCCACTAGGCTCATAGCCAATCGTGGAGCCTTCCACCGACTCCTTTGTGCTTATCGCCGGGCTCTTGCTGCTGGCCAAACTCGCCGGGGGCTTCTCCTCGCGCGTCGGCATGCCCTCTGTTCTGGGCGTCATCGTGGCCGGGGTCGTTGCCGGCCCCGCTGTACTTGGCGTGGTCGGCCGTGACCCCTTCGTGGAAAACCTCGGGCAGGTTGGCGTGGTCCTCCTGATGTTCCTTGCCGGTCTCGAAACCGACGCCCAGGGGCTCCGATCAGCTGGGAAGACTGCGACGGTTGTTGCGATAGGCGGCGTAGTCCTCCCCCTCGGGGCAGGCTACGCGATCGGCGTCGCCGCTGGCCTCGCAAACATGCACGCCCTCTTCCTCGGCGCCATCCTCACCGCAACCTCCGTCAGCATCACCGCCGAGACGCTCAAAGAGATGGGACGGGCCCGAAGCCGCGAAGGCAGCATCATCCTCGGCGCCGCGATCATCGATGACGTACTCGGTGTCCTAGTCCTCTCCGCCCTCGTCGTCGCCCAGTCCGGCGGCAGCATCGTCGTGCCGATCCTCAAGCTCGCGCTCTTTGCCGGAGCCGCTTTCGCCTTCGCGCGCTGGGTGATGCCCCTGGTCGTCCAGCACCACGAGCGCATCGAATCCCCCGATACACGGGTGGCGCTAGCCCTCGCCATGGCCCTCGGCTTCGCCTGGGTCGCCAGTCGCGTGGGCGGGCTCGCCGACGTCACGGGAGCATTCCTCGCCGGCGTGTTGCTGGCTCGCACCGACCTCGGCCACCACATCACTGAGCCCGTGTCGCGCCTTGGCTACGGGCTCTTCATCCCGATCTTCTTTGTGTTCATCGGCACCCACGTCACGGCACACGACCTCACCGCCGCCCCCTGGCTCTGTGCCGGCGTCGTCGTGATCGCGATTCTCACGAAGCTCGGAGGCTGCGGCGCCGCCGCCATCGCCTGCCGCGAGTCCATGACCACATCGCTCAGAGTCGGCGCGGGCATGGTCGGACGAGGCGAAATCGCCCTCGTTGTCGCCTCCATCGGGCTCGCGCACGGAGTTGTCGACGCCAGCGTTTTCTCCATCGCCATCGTCGTTACCGTTGCCACCACCGTCGCGGCCCCGCTGCTCCTCAAGGCCGCCTACTACCTGACTCCCCCCCGCGCACTTGCGGCCGTCGAGGTCACGCCCCGGCTTGCCGACCTCGCGGTCGACGGTTAGCGCCACACTCCTCCCGCCTCGTCCCCCTCGTTGACCTCACCGGGTCTCGGCGCGCTTGCTTCGAAGCGTTAAGCTGCGGCTCAGGATGCTCTCTAGCGACCATGTAGCAGCAGACTCGGTGGCGGGATCGCGTGACTCCTTCCTCACGCGGGCCCGACTCTCGCGCAGGCATCTCCGTTGAAGAAGCCAGAGGCGTTCCAGGTAGTCGTCGACCGCGGCGCAGAAGGCTACACCGCAGCCTGGTGCCTGAACTTTCCCGGCTGCTACGCACTCGTCGCCCCTGGCGACGACGTCCACGAACGCATGCGCGTCGCCATCCTCGAATTCGCCGCCTGGGTCCACAACCGCTCCGCCGACCGCCTCGACGTGTCCGATGAGGCTCTCGAAATCGTCCAGGCGACGAACACCGGAGATGCGGTCCGGTTCGGCGAAAGCTCGGCGTTCTTCCTCTTTGACGCTCAGCCGGTGACCCCCCGCGAATTCCCTGGTTGGGCCAACGCCCACGACCTCGCCCACGACGACCTCCAGCAGGTGGCACTCTCTATGCCCCCGCAGGTTCTCGCCGAACGCCTCGACGGCTCCGGTCGCACGATGCTCAACGCCCTCGCCCACGCCGCTGCGGTCGAAAGCCTGTTTGGCGCGGCGCTCGATCCTTCGCGTCCACCGCTGCTCCCCAGGGAAGGTCCGCGCGTCCTCGAGGATCTGCGCGAAGCGCATCTGAAGCTCCAGGAGACAGTCTGCGGCGTCCCGCCCGGCCTCCGGACCCATCGCCAGGCTCATCCCGGAGCCGCCGCCGAGGAGTGGTCTGTGCGCAAAGTGATGCGCCGGTCAATTTGGCACCTGCGCTACCACACCTGGGAGCTTCGCCGGGCCATGAGCAGCATCTGGCTCGGCTAATCCGCACGCTCTACGCCGGGCGTAATGCGGGTCGCCCCGTCTTCCAGGTCTGAAATGTAAACGTCATTCCCCCGACACCTCGCGGAAATCTCCCGTTCACCGCGTTGCAACACCCACGTCCTAGGCTGGCCCTGTCCAGGCGCAGAGGGGCTCGGAGTGGCAGCCACTTCTCTCGGCTCTGCTGAAGTTGTGGCTCTGACCGCGGATGGACATCGGGTGGCGGTTACCCGAATCGACAGCTGTATCCCTCCCGCGCCTGAGCAATCGCATTGGTGCCGGCAACGGCTACGGGAGGGGTGCATCGCAATGTTCGACCGACGAAACAGGATCCTGGCGCGTCCGCCGGGTGAAGGCTGTGGCGCCGAATGACCGTGAGCTATTGCGGTCACTGCGGCGAATCTTCGGCTGGCGACGAGTCGTTTTGCGTGGCCTGCGGGCACCGGCTGCGGCGACCGGAAGTCCAGTCTGGGGGAGATGTCTCCACCGCTGACAACGAGTCGCTCCCGCTGCGCCAGGCCCTTAAGCTCCTGGCGGCGGGCGAACCCGCTGCGGCCGCCGACCTCCTCAAGGTCCTCGTCGAGGCTGAACCAGCCTGGGCAGTGGCCCGCGCTTACCTCGGCCTGGCCCATCTCCAGATGGCAAGCGTGGCCGAAGCTCGCACGGAGCTCGAAGAGGCTGTGCGTCTCGCGCCCGGCAGCTTCATCTGCCGGACGAAGTACGCCGAGTTCCTCGCCAGGCTCGGCTTCTACGACACGGCAGTGGTGCAACTCGATGCCGCCCTCCAATTCGCGGCGCCCGATGCCGAGAGCCTCCACGCCGCCCGCGAGCTTCGCGCGTTCTGCAGAGACAAGGCCAAAGGCCTCTTCTACCGCCAGACCGCGTCGCCGCTCGCCTTCCGATTCCGAAATCTTCTTCCCCGGTCCCAGCGGCGGGGAGGCCTGTCACTGGAGAGGGGTTCCTGATGCAGACACTGCTGTACCTGGTGCCGATTTTCGGCTGCATCGTCGTAGCCCTCGGGCGCGTCACAGCCCTTCGCGCTGCGGCGACCGAAGGCACGCTCGTCGACGAAGTCCGCCTCGGCTTCCTCGAACGAATCCGCTATCACCGCGGCGCCGTCTACTCGCTCGCCGCGCTTCTCCTCATCGGAGCGCTCACCAGCACGCTCTCCTGGCCGATCGAACTGATCGCGGCCGCCGCCATGCTGGGCGTTGTCCAGGTGCCGGTCTGCTATCGATTCACCACCCAGGGCATCTCTCTCGGCCGCCTGCTCTTCAGGCGCTGGAGCGAATTCAGCGGCTACCGCTCCGTCAGGGGTGGCGTCCTCCTCGTCGGCAAGCCCGGCAACGGCGGGTTCAAGTTCCGCAGCGCGGCCAGGCGCGACCATGTCCAGAAGCTCGTGGCTCGCCGCCTGCCAGCGCTGAAGGGCACCAGCGCTTCCGTCGCCAGCGGTGGGTTCCATCGGCTCCGCTACGCCCTCGTGCTCGCACCCGCGCTCGGCGTGGTGCTTGCTCTCGGGGTCACCGCGGCCTTCGCCGACGGCCCCGATGACGGCGCCCCCACCCTCCCTCCGCTCGATCCGTCGGGCACCACGGTGGGCGCGCCCGAAGACCTCCAGGCCGTTGGCGTCGGCGGGGCAACCTTCTCCGTCCTCGACAAGGACGGGGTCGTCGACCCCGAGGCCACGGCGAAGGTCTTCCCGACCGCCCAGGAGAAGGAGCCCTTCGCCTACAACCTCGCCGGCTACGTCAACCAGAACCGGCTCGCGATCAACTTCGTCTGGGTCCTGGTCACCGGCTACCTGGTCATGTTTATGCAGGCCGGCTTCGCCATGGTCGAAACTGGCTTCTGCCGGGCGAAGAGCGCGATGCACGTCATGATGACCAACTTCATGGTCTACGGCGTCGGCATGCTCGCCTACTGGGTCTGCGGCTTCGCCTTCCAGTTCGGAGGTGTCGGCCTTACGGCCCCAACCAACCTCGGCTCCGGCCTTCTCCACCTCGACAAAGAGTGGACCCTGAACTTCGGCACCAACACCGGCTGGGGCATCATCGGATACAAAGGCTTCTTCCTTCAGCCCAACAGCCTTGATGTCGGGATCGCTGTCCTCTTCCTCTTCCAGATGGTCTTCATGGACACAGCCGCCACGATCCTCACAGGCGCTGTGGCCGAACGCTGGACGTGGGTCAGCTTTCTCGCCTGGGGTGTCGTTGTCGGCGGGTTCATCTACCCCGTGTTCGGCAACTGGGCCTGGGGCGGCGGCTGGCTCTTCCAGCTGGTCAACAGCGATATCCAACGCCCCTACGTCGACTTCGCCGGGAGTGGGGTCGTCCACTCCGTCGGCGGCCTTTGCGCCCTTTCCGCCGCCTGGGTGCTTGGGCCCCGCCTTGGCAAGTTCAACAGCGATGGCAGCCCGAACGCTATGCCGGGCCACAACCTGAACATGGCGGCCATCGGCACCTTCATCCTCGCCTTCGGCTGGTTCGGGTTTAACCCTGGCTCCACCCTCGGCGCATCCGGGAGCGGTAACCTCCGCATCGGCGAGATCGCCGTCGTCACCATGCTCGCCGGGGCCGCAGGGTCCGTTACTGCCATGGCATACGCGAAGGCGACGCTCGGCAAGTACGACCCCGGCTACATGATCAACGGCATCCTCGCGGGTCTCGTCGCGATCACAGCGCCCTCCGGTTACGTCAGCCCAACCCTCGCCGTCCTCATCGGCGGCATCGCCGGCGTACTGGTCTGCCTCTCGATGGTGTTCACCGAGCGGAAACTCAAAATCGACGACCCGGTGGGCGCCATCTCGGTCCACGGCGCTTGCGGACTCTGGGGCGTCCTCAGCGTTGGCCTCTTCGCTGATGGCACAGCTCCCGACTGGCTCGTCGTCTCTTCCATCACAGGGGAGCCTTCCATCAGGGGCCTCTTCTTCGGCGACGGCCGCCAGCTCCTCGCTCAGCTGGTCGGCTGCGCGACACTCATCATCTGGTGCTGCGGGACGAGCTTCGTCCTCTTCAGCATCCTCAAGGCGCTTGGCATCTATCGCTCGAGGCCCGAAGACGAACTGCGCGGGCTCGATCTGCCGGAGATGGGCACCCACGCCTATCCGCTGGAAGACATGCCTTCAGAGCGCGGTCTCGAACCGGGCACCTTCATTCCCCGCGTTTCGCCCGCGGGCGGAAGGTAACCCGCGCCGAGCCGAATTCCTGGTCGCGGCAGAGAGGTTGTCCCTCCTCCAGCCCTCTCTGCCGCGACCCCTCGACCATGCGGAGGCTCCGTCTTGGATGAACGCAGGTCCAACGAGAAGGGCGTAGGCCCTCGCAAGCCCGTCGAAGAGTCCGGGGCGCCCGCCCGCCCCGAGCGCGCCCACGACCTCGAGTCGCAGCAGGATCTCCTTCGCCTCGTTCGCCAGTGGACCGTGGAAGCCGTCCGGGATGCCCAGGGCGTCTACCCCGCTGAGGCGAGCGGCACCATCAGCCGCATCACTCGTACCCCAGAAAGTCCAGCCTCGTTCACCCTCCGATTCGGCGAGAAGCACAGCCTCTCCTGGTGGCTCCGTGATCGGAAGTCCCGAGGCCAGGCCTATTGGGTTGTTTCGTTGTCGATGCGCCCCGAAGTCCCGCCCCGCTGGAGAGATCGCCAGCGCCCACGCTCGCCCCACACCTGGTCCCGTGAAAGCGTCGAACGCGTCGTCTTCACCTTCTTCGCAAACGCCGACCGCCAGCGCGCCTGGCGAGAGACGGCACTGCCGCCCGAGCCCGGACAGCATCTCTCCCACGACAGCGCTTAGCGGCTTCTAAAATCTGTGACGGGACCGCGCTCGCTCCCGCGGAGTCGCTCGAACGCCTTGAGCCCGCGCGACTTTAGGTGCTGTAACGCCCCCGGCAGGAATCGAACCTGCGGCCAAACGCTTAGAAGGCGTCTGCTCTATCCCCTGAGCTACGGGGGCCTCTCTGAGGGTATACGGCTCAACAGACAGGTTGTAGAGATCCGCCCAACCCTTCAGCCGGAGAGCGCTGCCTTCAACCGGTCTATCTGTGGCACCGGGCTCGGGTCCTGGCCGTTCAGAAACGCCAAATAACACGAAACGTAGTCCCCCCACGCTGTCCCGATGAAGAGCTGCTCGAGCACCCTGCTGCCAACTACTTGCAGGCGATGCACCGGTATGCCCGTCTCTTCGAACAGCTGGGTCGTGACGTCGAATCGGCGTTGGGTCCGCTCGTGATAGATCGCCGACTCAAGTGTAACCAGGGAGAGGCACTTCGCGGCCTGCTCGCCCGTGGCAAGCCCGACGACCAGGTTGTGGTCTGCTTCCGGCAGGATGTCAGCTGCGCCAAGCGCCTTCCCGTTCTCCGCCACCTGGTTCTTGAATCGTGACGCCACCGGCGCGAGGTGCTCCGCTCCGATCACCAGCGGGATCCGGCCGTGGAGCGCCTCCGCGAGCTGTTTCGCCCCGTTCTGGACAGCAGGTACGGCTGGGCCCACAAGCTGCGAAACGAAGTTCCCATGCAGCCGCGCAACGGCTTCGAGCTCCCCTCGGTCGACGCTGCAGAGCCCCAGTGACACCCCGAGGCGAAGCAACGGCCCGAGGCCATGAGCGATCGCCGCCCGCGGCTGTGACCTGTAGTGGATGAGCCAGATCGCTGCCCCGTCGCTGGCTGCTCGCTCAGCGAGCTGCCCCCCGGTGGTCAACACGATGATCGACGCCCCCCGCTTCCAGGCGTCGTCGTAGCAGCTGAGCGATTCCTCGGTGTTGCCGCTGAACGACGAAACCACCACGAGGCTATGCTCGGCCACGTAGTTCGGAAGGGTGTACCCCCGCACCACCGAGACCGGTATCTCGGCGGACTCGCCACACAGGGCCACGAAGTAGTCCGCCGCGGTCGCCGACCCACCCATCCCCGCGACCACAACGTTGGCGGCCCCCTCGGCGCCAGCCGGCAGCGCAAGGTCTTCCGCGGCGTCCCACGCGCGCACGAGTTCGGTCCCGAGCTCCCCCGTGCGAGCAAGCATCTGCTCCTTGTCGAGGTCGGTGATGTCCGCTTCGTCGAGGCGACTCACTCGGCCACTCCGGCAAGACGCTTGCCGGCCTCCAGCAGCGGAGCCACGAGTGCCTGGTCCGTGACTTCGGTATAAACCCGAAGCAGCGGTTCCGTACCCGAAAGGCGGAGCAACAGCCATCCTTCAGCGATGAACCATCGCCAACCGTCCGTGCGATCGGCACTCGTTATCGGGCGCCCGGCGATGTCTCCCGGGGCCGCTGCATCGAGCCGCTCTTTGATCGCCGCATTGGACCCGGGCTCAAGGTCGAAGTCGAGCCGCTCGTAGTAGTGCGGGCCCGTGATCGCGAACACGCGCTTGAGCAGCTCCGAAGGAGCCGCCCCCGTCGCGGCGACGTAGTCCAGCAAGAAGAGGCCCGCCAGGATTCCGTCCCGCTCTGGCAGGTGGCCCCGGAATCCGTAGCCTCCGCTCTCTTCGCCCCCGATCAGCGCGTCTTGCTCCATCATGATGGGTCCGATGTGCTTGAACCCCACCGGTGTCTCGATCAGCTGCACACCGTAATGCCGGGCAAGCAGTGCCGCCATGTTCGTGGTCGTCACCGACTTCACCACCGCGCCACGGAGCCCGCGCTCGCCGAGGAGGTAATGGACGAGGATGGCGAACGTGCGCAACTGGTCGACGTAAGCGCCCCCTTCGTCGACCAGCCCCACCCGATCCGCGTCGCCATCGTTCGCAATCCCGATGTCGAACCCTCCCCTTGACATAAGACTGAGGAACTTGCCAAGGTTCGACTCAATCGGCTCCGGCGCGCGGATCCCTGGGAAGTTCGGGTTGCGGTCGGTATGGATCTCCGTCACAGCCGTCTGTCCGCCCGCCAGGAGTTCGGCGAACAGCCCGGCGCCGGCGCCGTACATCGGGTCAAGTGCCACCCGCAGGCCCGCCGTCCGGATCCGCCCGATGTCGACCTGTTTCGTGAGCCCCGCGAGGTATCCCGGCACGGGGTCGCAACGCTCGATCGCATCGCTGCCGGCCGAGGCAAGCCGGATCGAGTCGGGCTTCGCCAGTATGCCCGGCACCCGCTCTTCGATGTTCGCCACCACCTCCGGGCTCGCGCTGCCGCCATAGTGCGGCTTGACCTTTATCCCGTTCCACCGGAATGGGTTGTGGCTGCTCGTCACGATCACCCCGCCGCAAGCGCCGGACTGGATGATGTCGTAGCTCAGCGCCGGCGTCGGCGCTGGTCGATCGGCGAGCCGGACCCGGAAGCCGTTGCCCGCCATCACGCGCGCGACCGCCAGCGCGAATTCGTCCGAGAGAAATCTGGTGTCGAAGCCCACGACCACGGGACGGGCGGTGCCGTACGTCTCCTGGAAGTACGCAGCGGTGGCCTGCGCGCAGGCGCGCACGTTTTCGAACGTGAATTCTTCGCCGATAATCGCCCGCCAGCCATCGGTCCCGAAATGGACGGGGTTAGTCGCCATCAAAGGCCATCATAGCGCGCGCCAGGTTCGACCAGCGTGCCGGGCTCGAGTACCGCCCCTCCCGAGATCGTCGCCTCGGAGCCGATAACGGCTCCCAGCACCCGTGCCCCCACTCCGATGCTGACGCCATCCGCAACGATGCTGTCGAGCACCTCTGCCCCTGACCCAACCCTCACGCGTTCCCAGAGCAGCGACCGCTCGACCGTTGCGCCCACTCCGATCGTCGAACCCGCGCCAACCGAGCTCAGCACCACACGCGCGCTGGCCTCGATCTCGGCGCCCGCTGCCAACGCGGGGCCGCCTCGTCGTTCCAGCAGAGCCTGGTCGAGCGCCAGGTAGCGGCTGTGCACGCCGATGTCGGCCCATAGACCTTGGAAACGATAGCCCAGGACCCGCCGCTTCCGAGCCACAAGCGAAGGGAAGAGCGTCTCCTCCACCCGCACGGCCCCTGGCGGAATCTCCGCGACAAGGCCGGGCTCAAAGATCCAGACCCCGGCATTTGCCAGCCGGCTCGGGGCCGTGCCCGGTGGCGGTTTTTCGACGAATCCGGTGACCATGCGGCTCTCGTCCACGACCGCCACGCCGAACACCGAAGGGTCGTCGACTTCGCAGAGCGCCAGGGTCAGGTCCGCGCCCACTTCGACGTGCGCAGCCAGCGCCCTCGCGAAGTCGAAGTCTACGAACACATCGCCGTTAAGCACGACGAAACGGCCCTTCACCCCCGCCGCCGCCACTGCGTTTCGGATCGCGCCGCCGGATTCGAGACGTTCCTGCTCGAGCACGATGGCGAGGTCGAACCCCGGGTACCGCCCGGCCGGGTAGGCAGTAGCAAGGTCTTCGTTATTCCGTCCCAGCGCGAGTACCACTCGTTCGAAGCCCGAAGACCGTAGCCAGTCGAAGACGTACTCGATGAACGGACGGTTGCAGAGGGGTACCAGGCTCTTGTGCCGGGTCCAGGTCAGTGGCCGCAGACGCGTCCCTTGGCCGCCCACGAGAACGATGGCGTCCACGGGCTGGCGCGCGCCGCTAGTTGCCGAGGCCGGCCGCCGACCGGAGGTCGGCAGCACGGCTGGTGTCTTCCCAGGGGACGTTCAGGTCCGTCCGTCCGAAGTGGCCGTAGGAAGCCGTGGCCCGGTAGATCGGCCGCCGCAAATCGAGGTCCCGGATAATGGCGCCCGGACGCAGGTCGAAGTGCTCGCGCACTGCCGCCAGGATGGCGGAGTCGGCCACCCGCCCCGTCCCGAAGGTCTCTACGCCGATCGAGGTGGGGTGCGCAACGCCGATAGCGTACGAGAGCATGAACTCACATCGTGTGGCGAGCCCCGCTGCCACGATGGTTTTCGCCACCCAGCGGGCAGCGTACGCCCCGGAACGATCGACCTTCGTCGGATCCTTGCCGCTGAAAGCACCTCCTCCGTGCCGGGCAACCCCTCCGTACGTGTCGACGATAATCTTCCGCCCCGTGAGGCCAGCGTCTCCCTTCGGCCCACCGATCACGAAGCGGCCCGAAGGATTGATGTAGACCTTCGTCGCCTCGTCGATCAGCCGCCGGTCCACGATCGTGTTGATGATGTGTTCGCGGACGTCGATTCCGATGGTCTCGATGTCCACGTCCGGCGCGTGCTGCGTCGAGATAACCACCGCCTCCGCCCGCCGCGGCCGCCACTCCTCGTC
This sequence comes from Tepidiformaceae bacterium, assembly GCA_041488155.1. GTDB lineage: Bacteria > Chloroflexota > Dehalococcoidia > Tepidiformales > Tepidiformaceae > JBGPOS01. The sequence goes on along the minus strand of JBGPOS010000019.1, from coordinate 24,535 downwards.
GTACTCGATCGTCACCTGCGACTTGCCGTCCGGCCGAAGCCAGGGCAGTTCGCCGCTCTTGCGCGCCTCGGCCAGGCGCCGCGTCAGACGATGGGCGAGCGAAATCGTCAGGGGCATGAGTTCCGGCGTCTCCGTGCATGCGAAGCCGATCATCATCCCCTGGTCGCCTGCCCCCATGTCGAGCTCCGTGCTCTCGACCTGGCCGTGACGCGCCTCGTAGGAGCGGTTCACCGCCTCGGCGATGTTCGACGACTGTTCGTTGATGGCCGTAATCACTCCGCACGTCTCGCCATCAAAGCCCACGTCCGAAGAGTTGTAGCCGATTCCCAGGATTGTGCTGCGGACGATGGTGGGGATGTCGACGTAGCTGCGGGTCGTGATTTCGCCCGTCACCAGCACCAGTCCGTTGGTGATCGCCGTCTCACACGCGACCCGGCCCATCGGGTCGTTGTGCAGGATGTCGTCGAGCACCGCGTCGGAGATCTGATCGCAGACCTTGTCCGGGTGCCCTTCAGTGACGGATTCGGAAGTGAGGAGCTTGCGTTCGGTCATGTCATTCCTGTAGTGAGTGCACGGCAGCTAAGGGCATGAGAAAGCCCCTCGGTTGGGGGAGGGGTGAGAGCCTGTGCGGAGGCGCACGGTCCCCTCCTGAGGGAGGGGCGGGCTTTCGGCCCGCCTTTTGTTGCCCGCCTGCTCTGGGCGGGCCACGTCGTCTTGGCACCTTGGAGGCTTAACCAGGTTGCCGGGCGGCTGGCATCTGCCCTACGCCCTCTTGACGCTGACTTCGATAGTAGCAGGGCCCGCCCAAGAAGGGGAACGCTGCAGGGCGTCCCCACCGCAAGCTCGCCATGGGACGGCCTACGTCCCCTCCTGCCAGCTCGTCAGGTAGCGCTTCTGCTCGTCCGTCAGGTAGTCGATCCGAATGTCCATCGCGTGGAGCTTGAGGCGCGCTATCTCCAGGTCGATGTCGTGCGGCAGCTCGTAGACCTGCTTCTCGAGGTGATGGTGGTTGTTCGCGATCCACTCCGCGCCCAGCGCCTGGTTCGCGAATGACATGTCCATCACCGCCGCCGGATGACCTTCTGCCGCCGCCAGGTTGACCAGGCGGCCCTCGCCGAGCAGGAAAAGCCGCCGTCCGTCCTGGAGGTGGAACTCTTCCACCGAGTCGCGGATCCGCCGGCGGCCTTCGCTGAGCGATTCCAGCGCTTTGAGGTTGATCTCGCTGTCGAAGTGCCCGCTGTTCGCCAGGATAGCGCCGTCCTTCATCGCCTCTAGGTGCTGACGATCGACGACGTTGCAGTCCCCCGTGAGTGTCACGAACAAGTCGCCGATCGGGGCGGCCTCCGACATCGGCATCACCCGAAAGCCATCCATTACTGCTTCCAGCGCTTTGACAGGGTCGATCTCCGTGACTACGACCAGCGCCCCCATCCCGCGCGCCCTGTTCGCCACCCCCCGCCCGCACCACCCGTAGCCCGCGACCACGAACGTCTTGCCCGCCAGGAGCACGTTCGTCGCCCGGATGATCCCATCGATCGTCGACTGCCCGGTGCCGTAACGATTATCGAAGAGGTGCTTGGTGTCCGATTCGTTGATCGCGACGATCGGGTAGCCCAGGGCTCCGTCTTCAGCCATAGCGCGCAGCCGGATGACCCCCGTTGTGGTCTCTTCAGTGCCGCCCACGACGCCCGGGAGTAAATCGCGGCGATCCTTGTGGATGGTCGCCACGACGTCCGCGCCGTCGTCCATCGTCAGCTGCGGGCCGTGTTCCAGGGCTTCATGGATGTGCCGGTAGTACGTCTTGTTGTCTTCTCCGCAGACCGCGAAGACTGGGATGTCGAAGTCGTTGACGAGCGCCGCCGCCACGTCGTCCTGGGTCGAAAGGGGGTTGCTCGCGCAGAGACGGAGGTCGGCCCCCGCGTCGCGCAGCGTTATCGCCAGGTTCGCCGTCTCGGTCGTTACGTGCAGGCAGGCTGCCATCCGGATTCCCTGCAGCGGCTTCTCGCGGGCGAAGCGCTCCCGGATCAGCCTGAGCACCGGCATCTCCCGCGCTGCCCATTCGATCCGGCGGACTCCCGCCGGGGCCAGCGAGACGTCAGCTATGTCGTGAGGTACGGTCATAGAAGTCCCCTTTCAGGCGCCGGGGCGTTGTCGCTCGCTGCCCTCGGGGCCACGGAGCCCGGTCCGATCATCGCCCGCGTAGTGTTACGAAGGCACCATCATACTTGCGGCCGCGGATAGCCGCGCGGAGGCGGCGGAACGCCACCGCCACGCCCGCCGGGTCGCGCCGCGTCGCGCTCGCTTCGACCAGCCGGCAGACCTCCCGGTAGCCAAGCCGGTAGTACGCCGTCACCGCCGGGATGTTGCGAGGGTCAACCGTGAGTACCACGTGGTCGCAAAACTCCAGCAGATGCTGCGTCACTGCACTCGTCGCTGCCGTCGCGTAGCCCCGACCGCGGTAGCCGGGATGGGTGAACACGTTCCCGACGACGGCCACGCGCTCCTGGTACGAGACGACGTGCGTCCCTGCCACCGCCACCAACCGGCCGTCCCTCGCGATTCCGCGGTACACCCCGGCATCGATGTGCTCGGGGACGTAGTAGCTCGGGCCGCCTTCGGCGCCGTAGAGGCCGTTGATCCGCCGAATGTCGATTCCCCTCAGGTCCAGGGCAGTGCTCGCGTGCACTGGCGAAAAGGAGGCCGCCTGGACGGCCATCCGGATCATTGGCTGCTGATTCGAAAGCCGGTAAACCTCCTTGAGTGCATCCAGGTGTTGCGGCTGGCACGTCGCATATGTTTGGCCGGGCCCGGGGTGTAACGAGAGGATCGCCGCAATCGCTTCGCCGTCTCCCATCACGAATGTGGCGTCGCCGAGCCCGCCCCGGCTGTGCAGCACGAGGCCGGTGCCCGTATCGCCCCGTGCAGCGTGCCAGCTGGTGCGCTCAAACAATCCCGGCTCCAGCTGGCCCAGGGCATACGCCGTGTACTCCACCCGCGGAATCAGCATCGCCCGGATACGCTCGCGGTCCGCTATCGTCTGGATGACGTAATCGTGACCGGGCCGGACGACCCCCTGCAGATGAGCCTCTCGTTCCGCCACTATTCCCCAACCTCGAAGTGCGTGAGCGTCCGAAACTCCCGGAAACGCGACTCCACTTCCCCGCGCGTGAGCGTCAGCAGACGCGCCGGCCCGAACCCTTCGACGGCGAACGAAGCTACTGTCGAGCCGTAGATGATCGCCCGTCGAATGTCGCCGGTAGTGAGTCTGTCGACCGTATCGAGAAACCCCATGAAGCCGCCCGCGAAGGCGTCGCCCGCCCCGGTCGGGTCGATCACTTCCTCCAACGGGTAGCCGGGCGCCACGAAGTAGTCGTGGGCGCTCACGAACGCCGCCCCGAATTCGCCGAGTTTGATGACAACCCCTCGCGGCCCGTCGTCGAGGAGCACCCGCCCGGCCCGCACGACGCTCGGCGTCCCCGCAATTTCCCTCGCCTCTCCCTCGTTCAGTGAAACGAAGTCCGCTTGCCGCATCGTCTCACGCAACTCGTCGGGGCTCCCGTCGATGAAGAACTTGATAGTGTCCATCATCGTCGTTCGCGCTCCGTGGACGGCCGTCATCAGATCGCGCTGGAGGACAGGGTCACCCGCCGCAAGGAACAGCGACGTCGACTCCTCCCATCCCTCAGGCAATTCAGGCTTCCAATCCGCATTGACCCCGACATCTGTGTAAAGCGTATCCCGGGTGTTCATATCGTAGTGATACCGGCAGCCCCAGCGGCTGGTCGTCCCAGGCAGCACCCTAAGGCCCGCCAGGTCGATGCGGCGGTCTTCCAGCTTCGCGCGCTCTTGCGCCGGGAAGTCGTCACCGATCGCTGCCAGGAGCCGGACATCGGTGAACAGCGCTGCCCCGAGAGCCGCGCAGGTGGCAGATCCTCCCAGAGAGTCCCGCACGTGCGCGAACGGCGTTTCGATCTCGTCGATAGCCACCCAGCCGGCCACCAGCAGCGTCACACCGTCGCCTCCAGCCGCCTCCGAAGAATCGGCCCCAGTCGCTCTCGGCCGGGAGCTGGGATGGCCGGTGGCGGAGTGACCAAAGCAGCGTCGAGGGCGGTCCCACAGCCGCACTCCGCCCCGGCCGGAAGTTTTCGCAAGAGGTGGCGAATGGCGTCCTGGCCGACTTCAACGTTGTGGTGGAGGACTTCGAAGATACTCTTAGCGTCAACGGTTTCGTGGTCGGTGCGCCGCCAGGCGTCGTAGTCTGTCACCGTGGCCAGGATCGCATAGTGGAGCTCCGCCTCGCGCGCGAGCTTCGCTTCCGGCAGGGCAGTCATCCCAACAATGGCAGCGCCGATCGTGCGGTAGAAATGGCTCTCCGCGCGCGTTCCGAACGCCGGCCCTTCGATGACCACATATGTTCCCGAATCGTGCGTGTTGGCGCCCGCCATCCTCGCGGCAGTAACCGCGCTCGCCCGCAGGCCCGGACAGAACGGATCGGCGAGGCTCACGTGTGCGACCACCCCCTCCCCGAAGAACGTCGCAGGGCGGCTCCCCAGCGTCCGGTCGATGAGCTGGTCCGGGACCGCCATTTCGCCCGGGTGGAAGTCCTCGCGCAGACTGCCCACCGCCGATACCCCAAGCACCCGCGTCACTCCCAGCGACTTCAGCGCCCAGAAATTGGCCCGCTGCGGAATCTCGGAGGGGAGCAGGGAATGATGCCTGCCGTGGCGAGCCAGAAAGGCTACCCGCACTCCCTCAAGGACGCCGATTCGGATGCTGTCGCTGGTTGGGCCGTACGGGGTTTCGATCGCCAGCTCGTCCTTCAGCTCGAGCCCGGGCATCTCGTAGAAGCCGGATCCCCCAAGGACGGCGAGCTCGATTTCGCTCAAGGGCCTGCCTTCCGTCGCGGGATTAAACTCAGTTTACTCGGTCGTACGCCTCGAAAGCATTCCCGCGATGGCTTGACCGTATGGCGCCCTCAGCACCGCCCGCTCCGTCACGATCGCGGCGATGAGTTCCGCCGGCGTCACGTCGAATGCCGGGTTGTACGCCGCAATTCCCGCCGGGCTCCAGCGCGAAGCGCCGAATCCGCCAACCTCCTCGTCGCCCCTGAACTCGATCGGGATCGCGCCGCCATCGGGACACGCCAGGTCGAAGGTCGTCGAGGGCGCAGCGATGAAGAACGGGATGCCGTGTCGCTCGGCCAGCACGGCAAGCCCGTACGTGCCGACCTTGTTGGCGGCGTCTCCGTTCGCGGCGATTCGGTCCGCGCCCGTGATCACCGCCTGTACCTTCCCTGACCCGATCAACGAGGCCGCGGCGGTGTCCGGAAGCAGCGTCGCCGGTATGTGCAGCCGTTCTAACTCCCACGCCGTCAGCCGAGCTCCCTGTAGGAGCGGACGCGTCTCGGTGGCGTAGCAACGCGTCAGCCGGCCCTGTTCCCAGGCCGTGCGAATGACGCCGAGCGCCGTCCCGATGCCTCCCGTCGCCAGGGCGCCGCTGTTGCAGTGCGTGAGGACGGCGCTGCCCCGCGGGATGAGTGGGGCGCCCAACCTTCCCATCTCTCGATCTTCTGTCACCCGCCGCTCCGCGAACTCGGCCGCGAACGCCCAGAGAGCCGTCGTGCGATCAGTTGTGCTCTTGCCTGCTCCTCTCGCTACCTCGAGAGCCTCCCGGACCGCTGCGCCAAGGTCCGCCGCCGTCGGCCGCGTGGCGTGAATTTCGGCCGCGGCCGCCTTCAGATTCGCGTCGTCGCCGCCCCTCGTCGATGCCGCGATTGCCATCCCACACGCGCCGGCGAGCCCCAGCAGCGGTGCCCCCCGCACCCGAAGCGTCCGTATCGCTTCGCAGACACCCGCCACGTCCCGCAGGACGACCCGCCGCTCTTCGAGGGGCAAAAGCGTCTGGTCGAGGATCTCGATGCCTTCCCCTGCCATGATCCGCAGTGGCTCGACCTCAGCCACCGAGGATCGACCGGCTGAACAGTTCCATCGAGCGATACGTCGCCTTCGGCGCCACTCCCGGTGGTATCGACCACCAGTACAGCTGGGAGATCGGCAGCTCGCTCGCCAGCCGCTCGACGATCACCCGCGCTCGCTCAGGAGTGACCACAACGTCCGGCGCCCGTCGACGCACCTCGTCCACCGACTCCGGCGTCGCCCCGAAAATAGGCATCCCCGCCGCGCTGAACCACCGCGCGTAACACTGGCGCTGGTACAGGACGTGCGGCCCGATCGCAGCCCACGCCTCGTCCGGATCTTCCGCGATCAGCGACCAGGGCACGCTGATCGCTATGTTCGGCGAGGCCGTGTCCTTGCCCATCCGCCGGAGCTCATCGAGGTAAGTCGGGATGACGTTTGCGGCAGCCAACAGTCCATCTCCGAGCCGGGCCGCCCGCCGCACCGCCGGCTCCGAAAAGCCGCCTATCCACAGCGGCATCGGCTGTTGCACAGGCTTCGGAGTCACGTCTATCGAACGGTAGGTGTAGTGCCGGCCTTCGAACGAGAACTCTCCCAGCGACCATGCCTGTCGCAGGACGGCGATCGCTTCGTCCATGCGCCGGGCACGTGAGCGCCGGTCAATCGCGAACCCCTCGAACTCCTCGGTCTTGTACCCGACCGCCACGCCGAGGTCGAATCGCCCGCCGCTGATTACGTCGACCGTCGCCGCGTCCTCCGCTATGCGCACCGGGTCGTGCAGCGGCAGGAGCAGGATGTTCGTCCCGATGCGTACCCGGGTGGTCCGCGCCGCGATCGCCGCGCAGATCGGCAGAAGCGAAGGCGAGTAGCCGTCGTCGATGAAGTGGTGTTCGCTCGTCCAGATCTGGTCGAAGCCGAGCTTCTCGGCGTATTCGATGTGTTCGAGTGTGCCGGAATAGACCTCCTGGGTGGGCCTCGACCACTGCACCGGATTGCGGAAGTCGTACCACAGCCCGAAGGCGATATCGCGGCCTGCAATTCGGGCAGTCATGGCGCTAGTAGCAGATCACGCTCGCCACGTTGTACGCGCTCAGCTTCTCGCGGCCCCCGAGGGGCGCCAGTTCAATCAGGAAGCCGAACCCCGCGACGACGCCTCCCAGAAGCTCCACCAGCTTCGCCGTGGCCAACGCCGTGCCTGCTGTCGCCAGCAGGTCGTCCACGATGTAAGCCCGCGATCCAGCCCGGAAGGCGTCGCTGTGGATGTCGAGCTGGCTCTCCCCATACTCCAGCGAATACTCCACCGACATGCGCGCCGCCGGGAGCTTGCCCGGCTTGCGGACGGGTACGAAAGGGAGCCGCAGATCGTGCGCGATCGGCGCTCCGAAGAGAAACCCTCGCGACTCAATACCCACGATCACGTCGGGGTTGGCGCCCGCCGCCGCCCCGCGCATTTCGCCCAGCGCAGCGGCGAAGGCCTCCGGGTTCGCCAGGAGCGGCGTGATGTCCCGGAAGACGATCCCGGCGGACGGGAAGTCGGGCACATCGCGGATGAGGGCCCTGAGCTCCATTCACCCATTCTAGCCGAGAGGAGTCAGGCGGCGTTGATGAAGCCGAGCTGCTCCCACTTCTTGCCCAGCAGGGCCTCCGACGGAGTACCCAGCCACCGCTCAATAACCGTCGCGTACACCGACCGGAAGTCCGTCGTGAACGCCAGGTTGCCGTTGTCGACTAGCTTCGAAAGGCTGGGCTGTTCGCCGTACAGGCCTCGCTTCACACCGTTTCCGAGGGCGAACATGACGCTCGCAGAACCGTGGTCGGTGCCGCCGTTCGCGTTTTCCTGAACTCTGCGCCCGAACTCGCTCCAGGTGAGCACGAGCACATCGTCCGCCCGTCCGTGCGCCGCCAGGTCGCGATAGAAAGCGGTCAGGCCCTGGTCGAGCGTCTCCATCAGATTCGTGTGGTCGGCGACCTCTTTCGAGTGCGTGTCGAACCCTCCGAGAGTGATGTGCCCCACCCGCATGCCGACGTTCCCAATGACCGCCTCCGCCAGCACGGAAAGCCCGGCGGCGAACGACGACTTCGGATATTCGACCGCCGCCTTGTAACTCGCCGCGGCGGTGGCCAGCTGCGCGGCGCTGCTCACAGCGCTCTCCACCGTCGTCTCCAGCAGCACACCGTACGGCGATTTCGCCGGGTATTGCTCGTAGAGCTTCATCAACGTCGCCGTCCGCGGGTCGCTCGCCGTTGCGGTTCGTCCGCCGACCTTGAAGTTGTAGTCGGCCGGGTCCTGGACGGAAGGAATCGCCACCGACTCTACGCGCAGCTCGGGAGGCGTCGAAGCCCCGATGTTGAATCCCAGGAATGGATCGTGGCTCGACGTCTCAAGCTTTTCGAGGGTGCGGCCAAGCCAGCCGTCCTGGAGCTTGAGTTCCGGGTCGCCCGCCTGCCAGATAGCCATTGATTTGAAGTGGCTGTAGTTCTGGTTGGGGTACCCAACCCCCCTCACCACGGCGAACCGCCCCTCATCCCACAGTCCCTTGAGGCCCGTGAGCTTAGGGTGCAGGCCGAAACCCTGTTCGAGCGGCAGGATGCTCTCGTCGGCGATCCCGATCGCTTTGCGCACGGAGTGGTACGTCGCATCGCCGACGGGCACCACCGTGTTCAGCCCGTCGTTGCCACCCGCCATCTGCACAAGGATCAAGATCTTGCCGTTGTTCGCAGCCAAAACGTCCGCCGGGTTCTGCGCTGCGAACGCAAGCGTCCCCTTGAGCAGCGAGTTCGCGGTTGTCCCGATGCTGACGAGGGCCACGCCGCCCTTGACGAAGTCTCTACGTGAAAGCATGTCGCCTCTCCTAAATCAACTGAAATTCAGGGCTGGCGAGCGCGAGATAGGCGACCGCCGCCGCGCGCTCCGTCGGGTTCACCACCGTCTTCGCGTAGTCCGAAATGGACTGGCGCGAGCCGTCAGAGACGTTGTCGTCGACCAGCATTCGAAGGGCTGTGTCGACCGTCTCCTGCACACTAAGCGTTCTCGGCAGAGCCGGGATCTCAATCGCCCGGCCCCGCGGCATCAGAAATGCATCGAGGAAGTTCACTCGAGCGAAGAAGGTGCTCGATGACAGCCACGTGCTTCCGCCTGGCCAGCCCGCCACATTCGGCGGCTCGAACAGGATCTGGTCCATTCCCTTGATGGCTCTGTCGAGGCCGGGATTGACACCCTGGTTGCCCGGCGTCAGTTGCAGCCCGCGGATCGCCCCCACCATGAACTCGACCGGACTGCGCACGAACCCCCGGTACGAGGCCTCAGAGTAGAACTCGTCGCTCACCAGGATCGCTCGAACAATCGCCTTGATGTCGTGATTCGAGGCGTTCCACACAGCTACGAGCCTGTCGATCGTCGCAGCGGCCGGGTTGTAGTTGGCGAACTCCGTAAACAGCCGGCCCGTGATGAACCGCCCGGCGGCTGGCTGCTTCATGATGATGTCGACGATGTCGTCGCCGCCCCAGTTGCCCGTCTGCCCAAGGAACGTCTTCGACCCGGTGTCGTGATCCCTGGCGCTCACGAAGAATTGCGGCACGTAGCTGGCGTAGTCGAATACCTTGTCGCCGGTGCGCACCGGTTGCGTAATCCGCCAGCCGGTGAACGCCCGCGCGCTCTCCCGGATGTCGCTCTCCGTGTAGTTGCCAATCCCGAGCGTAAACAGCTCCATCAGCTCGCGCGCGTAGTTCTCGTTGGGGTGCGCCTTCGCGCTATCGACGTTGTCGAGATAGATGAGCATCGCCGGATCTTTGCTCACGGCCTTCACAAGGTCGTCCCACTTCGGCAGCGCATTCGTCCGGTACAGCTCGTTCTGGGTGACCATCAGCTTCGACCGCTGGCCCCCGATCTTGCTGATCTGGCTCGTCAGTAGCCCGTGCCAGATCAGCGTCATGCGCTCTTCAAGGGGCCGGGCCGTATACGCCATCCGCGTGAGCCACCAGCGGTAGAGATCCGCCGGCCGCCCCGCGGTCAGGTTGAAGTTCGCCTGGGCAATCAGACCGTCCAGCGCCGAATTGTCGATCACCTGGTAGTTGATGAGCCGGTCGGCGGCGTCCTCACGGCTGAGCTTCGAAAACTCCTCGATCTCGGCCAAGGTACCGCCGAACCCGGCCCTGCGAAGGAGGTGCGCCGCTCGGCGCCTCGGATCTTCGATCGGCCGGTTCGGGTCCGGAGTGGGTTCAGGTGCCAGGACGCCGCCTTCGTCAGCAGAGACGCCAGCATTCCCGGCGCCGCCGCCACCACCGCTCTCCATCGTGACTCCCACGATCGCTGCAGCCGCGCCGGCTGCCGCCACCGTCGCCGAGCCGGCGAGTAGTGCCCGGCGGGTCGTCGGGCGGTCCCAGAGCCGGCGCCGCGGCGCTGAAGCCTGGTGTTCAGCCATCTCGTTCCTCCAGGCTGGGGGTATCCACCCCGGTCATCATGCATGGTATGACGCCGGTTCCCGCAAAAGTGACGGGACGCCGGGTCGCGCGTCTTCGGTTCGCGCCGGCTTTACGTCAATCTCACTAATTCGCTACGCGACGTGGTCTCTCGCCGGCGGAGCATTTCGCATTCTTACTGCTCTGAGCGGTACGGTGAGGCACGCATGACCTTCGTGTCGCCATTACTCTCGCGAGGGAATCGATGACCGCCAGTAAGCGTGGCTTTGGCAAAGAGCGGCACACCGGCCTGAAGGTCGGCCTGGTCGTGCTGTCCGTTGCCGGGTTCGGATTTGGCTGGGGTGCCTTCGCCACGTCCCACGACACTGCCGCACAGGCAACCGTCGATCCGCCCCCCGTCGTCTCTGCTACTTCCACCGCAACTCCCAGCCCCACTCCCACCGGAAGTCGACCGGCCGCAACGCCCGGCGGCTCGTCCGCGGCCCTCCCGACATCGACGCCCGTCCCCCCATCCCCAACCCCTCGGACCGCGGCGCCTACGACGACCGCCACGTCTACGCCTCGCCCGAAGCCGGCCGCTACAAGGGCCAGGACCTCCCGCGGCTCCTGAGATGAGCTGGAAGACTTCGGCGTACCTCGGCGGCTGGATGGTGGTTGCCGTCGTGATAGCTCGCATCTTTCAGGACTCCACCACCGGCACCGCCACCTGGGACGCCTCCCGGGCATCTGGCTTCGCCTGTTACCTGCTCCTCTGGGCCTCGACCCTCACGGGCATCGCCCTCCACCTCCGTGTGCGTCCGGGCTCGCGCACCATGGCTCCAATGCTCGAGATACACCGCATCACTTCGACCCTCGCCCTCGCCTTCGTTGTCGTACACGTCATCGGGCTCGTGCTCGACCCGGTCGTGCGCTTCAGCGTGCTCGACGGGTTGGTCCCCTTCACGAGCAGCTACAGACCGCTCCAGGTCGGCGCCGGGACGCTTGCGCAGTGGCTCCTCGTGGTCGTCCTCGCCAGCACGGCCTGGGCCGGAGCTATGCCCTGGGTAGCCTGGCGCAAACTCCACTACCTCAGTTTCCCCTGCTATCTCCTCGCCCTCCTCCACGGCGTGACCAGCGGCACTGACACCAGCACGACCTTCGCGGTCGCCATCTACGCCGGTACGGCCGCCCTCGTTGCCGGAGCGCTCGTCTTGCGCATGGCCGGGCGAAACTGGTCGGCTGTCCCCGAAGCAGCCTAGCTGTCGCTCAACCCTAGGCCGCGCAGAAACGCCTCGTTGTTCGGCTCACGCCCCAGGAAGCTCCGGACGAGTTCGTCTCCATCGACGGACCCGCCTCGTTCGAGCACCGTGCGCCGGTACTCGGCCCCGGTTGCGCTGTCCAGCGGCCCGCTTTGTTCGAACCGCGTGTACATGTCGTCCCCGAAGACATGTGACCAGAGGTACCCGTAGTAGCCCGCGTCGTACCCGAACAGGTGTCCAAAGCCCGATTGGAAGTGCGTCCCTAGGCTGAACGGGAAGCCCGTGATCGGGTGCAGCGCCGCGGCCACCGCCGTGGTATCGCCGGAGAAACCGGGCGAGTGGTAAGCGAAGTCGAGGCACGCGAAGTAGAGCTGGCGGAGCGTGACCACTCCTGAATCGAGATTCTTGGCCGCGATCATCGCCTCCAGCAGCGTCTTCGGAAGCGGCTCCCCGGTGCGATGGTGCCTCGAAAAGCTCCCCAGCACCTCCGGCTCCCAGACCCAGTGCTCGAGCATCTGAGACGGCGCCTCGACGAAGTCGCGTTCAGTGGCCGTCCCGCTGAAGCGGCTGTGACGCGCTCGCGTGAGCGTCTGGTGCAGGATGTGGCCGAACTCGTGAAACAGCGTGTCGACCTCGCTGTGCCGCAAGAGCGACGGCTGATCCGCACCCGGTTTCGTGAAATTCGCGACGATGGCGCTCACTGGCTTCTGGTAGCCGCCGCCCGGCAGCTGGCGTCCTCGCCGCAGGGTGAAGGCGGCCGCGTGCCCGTACTTGTTCGGCCGGGGAAAGAGGTCCATGTAGAAACGCGCGAACGGCTCGCCGCCGCCGGCATCGAACACGTCGAACGCCTTCACGTCGGGGTGCCAGGCGTGAGCGTCGATCGCGGGCTCGTACCGCACGCCAAGCAGCTTCTGCGTGACCGCGAACAGTCCATCGAGACAGGCGTCGAGCGGGAAATACTGCGCGACTTCGAACTCATCCACCGCGTAGCGCGTCTTCATCAGCCGGTTGTGATAGAAGCGCCAGTCCCAGCTGTGGAGTTCGCCGTCGCCCCCATGGTCCCGTTTCGCCTTTCGCAACCCCTCGAAGTCGCGTTCGGCTTTCTGTGCCACCCGTTCGCGCAGGTCCGCGAGGAACGAGTCGACCTGCGCGCGGTCCTTCGCCATTCGCACTTCGACGCGGTAGGCCGCCCACGAGTCGTAGCCGAGGAGCTTCGCCGCTTCGCTCCGAAGACGGATAGCCTCCTCAAGGCGTCGGACGTTTTGTGGCCCGCCCTTGCACTGCTCCTTCTTGTAGAGTTCGTGCCGCAACTCCTCCGACTCGGCGTTCGACATGAACGGGAAGTATTCGGGATAGTCGAGCGTCACCTTGTAGCGGACCTCCGCCCCTTCCTCCACCTTCGCCAACCCGTCGATGTAGGCGTCCGGGAGCCCGGCGAGTTCCGCCCGCCTCAGGACGATGCAGTCCTCCCACTCGTCGATCGCCTTTCGGAACTGCACGTCGAGTTCGACCAGCGAGTCGAATATCTCCCGCACTCGCGCGCGAGGCTCCGGCGCCAGCTCGAAGCCGTTGCGGCGGTAGTCCCGCAGTTCGTGCTCCAGCAGCCGCGCGTCCTCACCTTGTAGCTCGCGCGCCTCCGGCGTGTTGGCGAACGCCCGGATCGCCGCGTACAGGTCCTCCCGGAACGACAGTCCGACCATGTACTTGTCGAGCTTCTCGTCCCATTGGCGGGCGGTGTCCCGCAACGCGTCGTCCGCGGTGACGTAGCCCATGAACGCATAGGTCCCCGAGGCTAGCGCGACGGCGTCCGTCGCTTCTTCGAGGGCCTGCAGCGTGTTGGCGAAGGTGCGCTCCTGGCTCGGCACCCCCACGATGGCAGCCACCGCCGTGTCGCACCCTTCGATCGCCGCCGCGCACCCCGCGCCGATCTGCTCGGGCGTCAGCCCGGCGAAGTCGAGCAGCGAAAGGTCCTCCGTCACTCGTCAGCGAGCCGGGTTCGCGCGCAGGTGGGCCAGGATTTCGCTCGTCACCCGCTCCGGCGCTTCCTGGATCAGCCAGTGGCCGGCGTCGAGCTCGACGAACCGGTAAGGGCCCGTCATGTACTTCGCCCCCGCTTCCACTCCCACCCGGCCGATTGCCTGGTCCTGGTTTCCCCAGATGAGCAGCGTTGGCAGTGACACCGTCCCAAATGAGACCGCGGGGTCGTTGGGGTCGATGCCCCGCGATCCCCGGTACCAGTTGAGCGCCGCGGCCAGCGCACTTGGCTGGCGAAACACCGAGAGGTACTCGTCGACCTCCGCTGGCGAACTCTTCGTCCAGATGTTCCTCAGAGCCGCGAAGTCGTCCGCAGAGAGCGCCGCCTCGGCTACTCCCGGCGCCTGGAAGAACTGGATGTACTGGCTCCGCTGCTGCTGGTCGGGTCTTCCCGGATCGCCGTGCCGAAGGCCGCCACGTGCGGCACGGAAAGCGCCGACCAGCTGAGGATGCGCCCCGGGTAAAGGTCCACCGCGGCCCATCCGCAGCCCGCTCCCCAGTCCTGGCCAACGAGGTGGAACCGGCTGAACCCCACCGCATCGGCCAGCGCGACCACGTCCGACGCAGTGTCCTGGTAGCGATAGTGCTCGATGCCTTCGGGCCTTGCCCCGGAGCTGTAGCCGCGTTGGTCGGGCGCGAGGCAACGGAAGCCTTCGCTCGCCAGCCGTTCCATGAGCCCGATCCACATGTGAGAAGTCTCGGGAAAGCCATGCAGAAGGATCACCGGCTCGCCGGCAGATCCTGCCTCGCGGCAGCGAAACTTCAGCCCGTTTGCAGCGATCTCGCAGATGGTGACGGTCATCAGCTCTGCTTACCTCGTGAGCCAGGCGAACTGTTGCGGCTTGCGGCCGCTGCGCGCGCTGATCATCACGTTCACGATGCTCGGCTTATCGGTTGCCATTGCTGCTTCGATGGTCGGCCGGATCTCTTCCGGCCGGGTGATGTAGAACCCCTTACCCCCGTAGATCTCCGCCATCTTCTCGTAGTGCGCCCCCGGCGTGTACGCCGACGGGGGGATCCGTGTCGGGTCGAGTTGATCCGGCCCGCCCCCGATACCGTTGTTGTTGATGATGATGAACGTGATGTTCAATCCGTACCGAGCTGCGGTCTCGACCTCCATCCCGCTGAACCCGAACGCCGAGTCCCCCTCGATGCAGACGACCTTCTTGTCGGGGTGCACAGCGGCCGCCGCGATCGCCTGTCCGAGCCCTACCCCCATCGTCCCGAAACTGCCCGCGTCCAGCCGGTGGCGAGGGAGGAAGTTCGGCATCATCGTCCGCCCGATGTCCATCGTGCTCGCCCCCTCGTTCTGGATGATCGCGTCGCGCGGCAACAGGTCCCGGATGTCTTTGTAGACGCGGTAGTAGCTCATCGGGACCGAGTCGTCGTTCATCATCTCCTCGGTCGTCTTCCGGTTCTCCTCGATCTTGGCGTTGATCGCTGTCCACCAGGTCGTCTCAGCCGGGTACTGCCACGGGTGTGCCCGAAGGGCGGCGTTCAGCTGCCCGGTAATCGCCTTCGCGTCGCCCACGAGCGCAACTTCCGTTGGGACGTTCGTGCCTATCTCTTCCGGCGCGATGTCCACCTGGATTATCCGCACTTTCTCGTTGAACCGCGGCGGCAGCCCAAAGTGCAGGATCCAGTTCAGCCTCGCCCCCATCAAGAGCACCACGTCGGCGTTCTGGAGCACGTGCGAACGCGCCGGCGCCACCGAAAGCGGGTGATCGTCTGGGACCAGCCCCTTACCCATCGGGGTGGCCAGGTACGGCAGCTGCGTGGCTTCGAGGAACTCCCGCACCTCGTCCTCTGCCCTCGAATAGGCGGCGCCCTTCCCCACAATCACCAGCGGCCGCTCGGCAGATCGCAGAGCCGCCAGCGCCGCCTGGATCGATCCTTCAGGTGCGAGTGTGCGTGCAGGGTCGGGGCAGCGCGCCGGGAACACGACCTCCCCTTCCTCCACCTGGCCCGTGATGATGTCCCCTGGAAGGTCGAGGTAGACCGCGCCCGGCCGGCCAGAGATAGATGCCCTGATCGCCTGTTCGACGAAGTACGGCAGCCGTTGGACGGTGTCCGGTCGCGCGCAGTACTTGGCGAATGGGCGCGCAGCTTCGATCTGCGGCGCTTCCTGGAAAGCGCCCTGGCCGTTCTGGTAAGAGTCGTTGGCGCCGCCGATCAGGATCATCGGCCAGCAGTTCGACCAGGCATTAGCCATCCCGGCCACGCCGTGGATCATCCCAGGGCCCGAAACCCCGAGGCAGGCGCCCGGCCTTCCAGTGAGATATCCGACGGCCGCCGCGGCGTAGCTCGCCGCCTGCTCGTTCCTGAAGCCGAAAAACTTGATCCCCTCCCGCTGCGCCGCAATGGCGATCGGTATCACCGGGATGCCGACGATACCGAACATGTAATCCACGCCCTGCTGCTTGAGGGACTTCGCGACAATCTGGGCGCCCGAAATAGTAGCCATCTACGCGTCTCCGAATCGTGGTGGTGGGTCGAGATGATACGGGAATCTAGCCCGACAGGCGTTAGGCGCTAGGAGTCACCAACGTGGTGCTCCCCGGCCGCGATCTCTCACTTCTTTGTGACCGGCGCTAGGAGAGTCGCCGGGTCGATGATGATCCCCTGGCCGCTCGGCAGCAGAGCGATCTGGATCTTGTCACTCAGCTTCTGCACCGCCTGGAACTGGATGACCTCGGGCGTAAGGGAAGCGGCGAGCAACCTGTTCGCAGCTGCCTGCCCCTCAGCCTGGATCCGCGTCGCTTCCGCCGAGCCCCGGGCCGTCTAGATCGCTTGCTGAGCTTCTGCCTGCTTCTGCTTCACTCGTTCCGTCTCTCGCAGCGCGTCCTGCGTCGCGATCTGCTTGTTCTCGATCGCCTGCTTGAACTCGGGGAGGAAATCGATGTTGTCGATCAGCAGGTCGTTGATCGTGATCGAGTACGGAGCCAGGTCCTTCGACAGCCGATCCTTCACCGCGTTCCGGATCACCTCGCGGTTGGGAGCCACCGCCGTCGCTTCGTACTTGACCGTCTCTTCCTTGAAGTAGTTGTTGATTCGCGTCTCGATGAGCCGGTCGAACCAGTTCGCCCCGACGGTCCGGTAGAGGTTCTGCACGGCGTTCGGCGATATCGAATAGTTGAGGGTCGCCGTCACGAAGACGTCCTGTGTCTCCTTCGAAAAGCCGTCGATCTTCTGGAAGCTGTGCCGCTGCACCTGTACGCTCGCCTTCTCCATCGTCTGCCAGGGCGCAATGAACTGCAGCCCCTCGTCCTTCTGCCCGATGATTGAACCGAACTGGTAGACCACTCCGACGTAGCCTGCCTGCACCTGCTGGATGGACACCACCGCCGTGTGGAGCACCACCCAGAGCACGAAGAGCCCCGTTGCAGCGCCCATGATGACCATGCCGCGAAAGGCCCCCGGCGAACCTGCCGTGCTTTCGCGCCGTGTCAGGCGCCCGAAGAAGAACACGCCGCCGCAAACGACAACCGCGAAGAACATCGAGATGATCCAGCCCACAGCCCAAACCCCTTACCGGTGTTGGAACCCCACTATACGGAGCCGCTGATGGGTGAGCTGTTGTGGCCGCTTCTCTACTTAACCGAGGTCAGGAAATCCGAGACAACCCTGTTGAACGCCGGAGCGTCTTCGAAGTAAACGCTGTGGCCGCAGCCCGGCACTTCAGCGAACTTCGCCCCCGGCGCCAGGGTCGAGGCGAACCGCAGGATCGCCGGCGGGAAGATCACGTCCTGCGCGCCCGCGATAAACAGCATTGGGACCTTCATCCGCGCGAGCTTCTCGTCGGTCGCCACGTAGGGTTCCTCCGCCGTCAGAGGGCGGGCGCCGCTCTGGGGTGGGTTTGTCGCCATGATCGAGTCGTACAGGAACGCCATGTGCGGGCGTTCTTTCGCCAGCAAAGGTCCGTATGCCCTGCCCTGGAGCCCCTGGGGGTTGCCCTGGCTCTCCCGGTGGGTCCGCAGCTTTTCCGCGAGATCAGCGTTCGTCATGCCCAGCATGGTGTCCGCCATCACCAGGGCCCTCACCCGCCCCGGGTAGGCGGCGGCGAACCCCATGCACGTCCGTCCCCCCATGGATTGCGCCACGAGGATCGTGCTTTCGATACCGAGGTGGTCCAGCAGGGCCCGCAGGTCATCCGAGTGCGCCGCCCACCCGGGACCTCCCTCCACGTCCCCGCTGCGACCAAACCCCCGGTGGTCGAAGACGATGCACCGGTATTGGCTGCGAAAGTACGGCACCTGCTGCCACCACGACAGGTGGTTGCCGCCCGCACCGTGGGCAAAGACGATTGGCTCCCCCTCCCCGTGGGATTCGTAGTACATCCGGATACCGTTGATCGCGGCCTCTGGCATGGCGCGCTCCTTGATCCTGGTGTGGGGCGATTCTAGCGATCCCTTCTCCTCCCGACGACGAGGCTCCCCGGTGCTAGAATCCGCCCACTTCTCGCCCGGAGGGATCGTCAATGCCAACCCCAGCTCGCGTGGTGGTCGTACCGCAGGAGTCCGGAGTGCCGCTCCGCGTCGACGAGGTCAAACTCCCGGATCCCGGTCCCTACCAGGTCGTCGTCAAGCAATTCGCCAGTGGGATTTGCCACTCGCAGCTCCACCAGATGCATCGGCCTCGCCAGGCGCCCGTCGTCCTCGGGCATGAATCCACCGGAGTCGTGGTCGCGAAGGGCCGCGAGGTCAAGCACGTCAAAGAGGGCGACACGGTCATGGTCACCTGGGTGCCTCGCGACGGCGAGAGCACCTCCCGCAGGCCCGACGTCGTCTCCCTCGATCTGGCCGACGGCAGCGTCGCCCGCTCCCAGAACGTCTTTACCTGGGCCGACTCGACGATCGCCGATGAACAGTTCGTCGTCGCAATGCCCCGTGACGTCCGGAAGGACGTGACGGCCATCATCGGCTGCGCCGTCATGACCGGCGCCGGGGCCGTTTATCACACAGCGGGCGTCAGGAAAGGCCAGAGCGTCGCCGTCTTCGGCGTCGGCGGCGTGGGACTCTCCGCCATCGCTGCCGCTGCTGTTGTCGGCGCCGATCCAATCATCGCGGTTGACCTCGACCACTCGAAATTGGAGTTCGCCAAGAAGTTCGGCGCCACCGTGGGGATCAACGCCTCCGAAGTCGACGCCGTCCAGGCCATCCGCGACCTGACAACCAGCAAGGACGAATTCAGCATGGCCGGTCAGCCGATCGCGGGCGTAGATTTCGCCTTCGATTGCATCGGCGTCCGCAAGACGATGGAGCAGATCCTCCCGGCCGCCCGCAACGGTGTCCTCGGCAAGCGTTCCGGCGGCACTGCCGTCCTCGTCGGGGTGCCAACGACCCCAGTCGAGCTCCAGGCAGCCGACCTCCTCGTCAACGAAAAGAAATACATCGGCAGCATCGGCGGATCATGCCGGCCCGACCGGGACTTCCCCATGTTCATCCGTTGGTACAAGGAAGGCGACCTCGATCTGGACGCCATGGTCACCACGCGCTACCGCATCGACCAGATCAACGATGCCACCGATGCGCTTGAGCACGGCAAGATCGCCGGACGCGCGATCATCGAGTTCTAGGGCGGTCTCCGGTCAGACGAGCCGCCGGACGGGACGAAGGAAAGCTATAGCCGCGAGTCCGATCACTATCGTGATGATTCCACTCGCGACGATCGTTGGTTGCGGTCCGAAGAAGCTGGTCACGATGCCCGCCTGCAAGTAACCGACCGGCGTCGACGCCGTGAAGGCCAGCGAGTACATGCTCATCACGCGGCCCATCATCCGTGGTTCCGCCGTCTCCTGGAGCAGGGCCACCGCGAAGTTGATGAAGATCGCCGGACCGAGCGCTCCGAAGGTGATGAGCAAAACCATCGACAGCGAGATCGAGCTGCTCAGGCCGTAAAGCGTCGACATGATCCCGCCAAACAGCACAGAAGCGCACAGGAAGAAGCCGCGCCGCGGCAGACGGATGACCGTCATCAGGACCGAGCCCAGCAGGATACCGGCCCCGAAGCATCCCCAGAGGATGCCCACGAACTTGTCCGATTCGTGAAAAATGTCCTGGACCATCAGCACGATCGTGACCGCGAACGGCCCCATCAGGAACATGCCCGGCACGGTCCCCAGGAGCAGCAGGCCAACGATGGATGGCGATTTCCGCACGTATCGAAGGCCGTCGACCAGATCTCCCCGGACGTTTCGCCCTGTGCGCACTGGCTGGTCGGTCGCGATGCGCGAAAACAGAAACGCCGCCGATCCCAGCATCGCAACTTCCGCGATGAAGGCGACCGTGAGCCCCGCGCTATCAGCGATCAACCCTCCGGCCGTCGGCCCGCCGAACTGGAGAGTCGCCATGAACGCCATGGTGCCGAGAATGACGCCATTCTGAAGCTGAGACGGGCGAAGAATCTGCGGCATCATGCTCTGGCGAGCGGGGTTCGTGAACGCACCTGCTGAACCAACGACTGCCGCCAGGAGGAACACCGGCCACACGATCGAAACATCGAGCAAGGAAAGCACTACGTAGGTGCAGGAAACGGTCGCCGCGACCGAATATGTCCGCACCAGGATGCGACGGCGCTCCACCCGGTCGGCCACGACGCCGCCGAGCAGGGCGAAGATCGCCCCCGGCAGAGTCTGGCAGATAAGGGCGGCCGCGATGGCGATCGCCCGATGGTCGCTGGAAACACGATCCCGGATGAACAGCGGCACCGTCACCGCCTGGATGCCGACTCCAGAGCCGGCCACCACCGACGCCGCCCACCACTTCCGATAATTGGCGACCGCGAACGGGTTGCGCGACTCGCGTGCCAGCGCCTCCGCGACCGCGACAGGGTGTTCGGCGGGCAGCACCTGCTCGGTCATCCAGCCTGCGAGTCTACACGAGCCCGGCGGGTCGGTAGCAAACAGCAACGCTGGCGCGACAGTGGGATCAGAAGACTTCCGGGCACCACGGCAGCGGATGCCACCCGAACATCGCGTCAGCTCGACGGAGGACTTGCGGATCACCCGAGACACGCCCGGCCTCGCGTAGACCCTGCAGCCGCGTTCCACCCAGGTACGCTGCTCCGAGTTCGGCGACGCCAAGCGCGATGTCCGCCTCGCGCTTCGTCCGCGTGCAGCGCGCGCCGCCTGGGCCAGCCTCGAGCAGATAATGGCCCGAGTTCCCCGGGCAGAAGGGGTCCGTCACGTCGAGCACCAGGCCGCCCTCCGCTGAGTACCGCCGCGCCTCGAGCGCCGCCGGGATGTCGATCAACCGCACCCAGAGGTTGTCCTGCGTCCGCCGGATCAGGCGGCGCGGGTCAGCCAGCATGTGAAGCAGAGGCTCATCCACCCGGCGCTCATAGGACTCGATCGTGGCGATCAGGTCCACCCCAAAGACGAATTCCCACAGCGCGGAGTACGCGGCGTCCGTGGCCGATGTCAGCTCCACCACCACTAACGCCGAGGTCGATGAGCCCTGCTCCCACCCTCCCCGGACCCGATACCGAAGATAACCGAGCACCTCTCCGGCCTCTTCGTACTGCACCAGGAACGACTTTGTGGTGCCCGGCGGAGGCGTCTCGGAGGCCCGAAGCACGCGATGCTCCCACCAGTTCCCGGAACGCGAAAAGAATCCTGGCGTGCACCGCCGCACGCGGTCGAAGACCGCCGGCCACGCTGCCATCGCTTCGTCCCTGGTCACGAAGCGGGTCCGGCCATCATGAGCGACGCGATGGCCGATCGTCGTGCGAGCGCGGTCGATGTGGATCTCGACCCCCTCCGCTGCCAGGCCATAACCGAACCGCCCGTAGATCGGCGCCTCCGACGCCCAGAGCGCAGCAATCGGCTCCCCCCGCTCGCGGATGTCCGCCAATTCCCGCTGCATCATGGCCGTCAACACCCCCTTGCGGCGGTGGGTGGGGCGGACGGACACCGCGGTCACGCCAGCAGTCGGGATCGTCGCCCCCGGGACGGTCAAATCGAACGACCAGATGCCGGCCGTCCCCACGATTTCCTCGCCGTCGAACGCCGCCGTGCTGCGGTCGAACTCGAAAATCTCCCGCTGACGCGCCGTTCGCTCGGGGTCATAGTCGGCCCCGAAGCCGGTCGCCTGGACCTGTGCGAACGCCTCGAATTCGTCGGCCCCTATCGGCCGTACCGCGATCGCCATTGCGCAACTCCGCTGAGAATAGGCGACAGCGTACAGGGGAACCGCTCGGCGCTGAACCCGGATCCCGCCTCGGAGGTGCCTATACTCGACCACGAAGACCCATGGAGGATGCCGTGAAACCGCCGATTCACCCCTACCACACCCCTGAAGAAGTGCGACGAACCGTCGACCGGCTTCGGCCCGGCGGCCCACCTCTCGTGCACCCGCAGCACCTCATCGCCGACCTCCGCCGGGAGCGCAACCAGTTCTTGCGTTTCAACGGCTGGCTCGCCGACCACATAGTCGGGATTGCCGGCACGATGGTCTTTTTCTACCTGCTCTGCGTCGCCATGGCCGCGTGGGCGCTTTGGCAGGGTGCCATCGCCGCCAACGAAGGCTTCGATCCCTTCCCCTTCGCCTTCCTCTTCTTCATCCTCGGCGGCATCATGCAGTCCCTCTTCGTCCCCACGATGCTCACCGCCTCAAACCGCTCGGCCGAACGCGACCGCCTCAAGGACGAGGCCGACCACCGCGCCTGGTCCCACCTCTACGACGTCAACGACGAACAGCTGGCGATCCTCCGGCAGCTCGCCAGCCGAATGTCCGGCCCTCCCTCGCCCTAGTACTGACTCACGAAGTCCAGTCGTGTAGCCGTGCCGCGTCGTCCAGGGCGCTCCCCCTCTCCCGCAGAGTCGGGAGAGGGGGCCGGGGGGTGAGGGCAGGATGCCGGAAGTCAGCCGCTCGCCTCCTACAGTGGGCCCTAGTGGTCTGAGGCCACATAGACCGCCCAGACCCTGAACTTGAGCCTGGGGATATCGGGCGAAGAGGGCGGTGGGACGGTCGGGGTGAACGGCAGGACGAACACGCTGACCGAGGCGCTGGCCTGGTCGTCCTCACTGGGGAGGTGGTTGTTCGGCGTCGAGTCAGGATCGGCGGCTTCGGCGAAGATCACCTCTGCCAGGTTAGTCAGCGTGCCCCGGCCGTCGACGCGGACCTGGAGGAAGAGGGTGCGCGATTGCCCCGCCCGGAGGTTGGGGATGTCCCAGGTGAAGGTGGCGGTGTTGAAGACCGTGCCGGCCGGCACCACCGCCGAGAGGAAGGTGAGCCCCGCCGGGAGGGTGTCTCTGACCGTGACGAAGCCAGCGTCTCCCGGGCCATCGTCGCGCACCGTGATGCTGAAGGTGACGATGTCGCCGGGCTCGACCAGTGGTTTGTCGACGGTCTTGGTCAACGAAACGTCAGCTTCGAGCACCGTCACCGTGGCGCTTGCAACGTCGTCGAGGGTGCTGCGGTCGGGCTGGCTGGCCCCGATGAAGCGGGCAGTGTTGGTGGCCGAACCCCTGAAGCCGACCAGGACGCTGAACTGAAGTGTCGCGCTCGTGCCCGCCGGGAGGGAGGGGATGGACCATGCGCCGGTTATGAAGTTGACGCTGCCCGCCGAGACGGTGAAGGCGAAGGGAGAGAGGACCGCCGGGGGCAGGTCGTTGAGGAAGACGTTCGTCGCGTCCGCTGGCCCGGCGTTGTGCACGGTGACGGTGAAGATGACGACGTCGCCGATGGACGGGGTCGGGTCGTCGACCGTCTTCGTGACGGAGATGTCTACCCCGTTGATCCCGTTAAGGGTGATGCTCGAGGGCTCACATCGGGGGCCAGAGGTGTAGCGGGCGATGGCGCGCAGGTCGTCGCCGGAGTCGACGAAGCACTCGAGGGTGTTGGTGAAGAGGCCGGTCTGGAGGACGGTGCCGACGATCTCGAACTCGAAGGTCTGGCCCGCGCCAAGGGTGGGGATGATGAAGACCCCGGTGCCAGGGTTGTAGACGATCCCCGGCGGACCGCTGATGGTGCTGAAGCTGACGAACTGGAGCTGTGGCGGGAGCAGGTCGCGCACCTCAACGTTCGTAGCGGCCGCCGTGCCGAACTCGTTGGAGACAAAGAGCCGGTAGGCCACATTGGTGCCAACGAAGACGTCGAAGGGCCCGGGGCCCTGCTTGCTCTTGAGGGCCTTGAAGACGGTCACATCGGCTTGGGCAACGGGGTTGACGGTCGCGCTCGCCCGGTCGTCCTCGCCGGGCACGCCGTTACCGGGCGTCGAGTCGGGGTCAGCCTGGTCGGAGGCGGTGACCTCGGCGACGTTGGTCTTGGCGCCAAGGGTGGCGGCGGTGGCGGTGATCGTCAATGTCGCCGAACCCGCGAAGGGGATCGTCCCTACGGTCCAGATGCCCGTCCCCGAGACGTAGCTCCCCTGGCTCGCGGTGAACGAAACGAAGGTCAAGCCTGCGGGCAAGAGATCGGTGACTGCGACATTGGTTGCGTTGTTGGGGCCGGCGTTGGCGATGTTGACCGTGAAAGTTACGTTCGTCCCGAGCAAGGGCGTCGGGTTGTCCACTGTCTTGGTGAGCGAGAGGTCGGCGGTTGGCTGTACGGGCGTGACGGTGGCCGACGCCTGGTCATCCTCGCCGGGCACGCCGTTACCGGGCGTCGAGTCGGAGTCAGCCTGGTCGGAGGCGGTGACTTCGGCGACGTTGGTCTTGGCGCCAAGGGTGGCGGCGGTGACGGTGATCGTCAATGTCGCCGAACCCGCGAAGGGGATCGTCCCCACGGTCCAGATGCCCGTCCCCGAGACGTAGCTCCCCTGGCTCGCGGTGAACGAAACGAAGGTCAAGCCTGCGGGCAAGAGATCGGTGACTGCGACGTTGGTTGCCGTGTTGGGGCCGGCGTTGGTGAGGGAGATGGTGAACGTGACGTTGGACCCGACCAGTGGCGAAGCGTTATTCACCGTTTTCGTGAGGGAGAGGTCGGCGGT
>JBGPOS010000018.1:0-58918 GCA_041488155.1 Tepidiformaceae bacterium | reverse complement strand
TCTCGGAGTCCGACCTGGCTGGACTTAAGGCTGGCCAATTCGGGATCGCAACCTTCGATGCCTTCCCCGGCCAGCTCTACCTCGTGAAGATTACCGGCGTGAGCACCACGCCCACCGTCGCCCAGGGCGTGGTCACCTATCCCGTCCAGGCCCTGATCCTGCGCGGCGCCGACCTCGCAGCGAACGCCGCCGACCTGCAAAACGTCGCGACTGCCCTCGGATCGCTCGCCGGCGGCCGAACCGGAGCGGGAGCGGCGGGCAGGGGAGCGGGCGCCCAGGATAGCGGCACTCCCACTGCCGGAAGGACTCCCGGTGCTGGCGGCGGCGGAGCAGGCGGAGCAGGCGCTGGCACACCCGCCGCTGGCCGAACTCCGGGCGCCGGCGGCGCTGGCGCGGGGGGGGCCCAGGCCCTCCAGGCCCTCCTCAGCGCCGCCTTGCCTTCCGCCGGCATGAACGCCAGCGTCACCGTCATCCTCGACATCAAGGAAAACGTCCTCCTGGTCCCCAGCGCCGCCGTCAAGCGCCAGGGGCGCGCCTCCTTCGTCTACCTGCCTGGCACCGCCGGCAAGCCCGAACAGAAGACGGTCACCGTGGGCGGGACCGACACCACCAACACGGTCATCCTCACCGGCCTCAATGAGGGCGATGTCGTGCTCGTCAATGTCATTACATCTCAAACGCCTGTGGCTCAGCCCGCTCGAACCGGGCCACAGCGGCAAGGGCCGGGGGGTGATTAAGCTCGAAGGCGTCTCCAAGGTCTACATCGCGGGTACGAACCAGATTCGCGCCCTCGACAATGTAGACCTCGAGATCGCCCGAGGCGAGTTCGTCGCCATCATGGGCGCGTCTGGTTCCGGTAAGAGCACGATGATGAACATCATCGGCTGCCTCGACATGCCTACCCGAGGCCGCTACCTGTTCGAGGGTCACGACGTGGGGCGCATGTCGGACGACGCTCGCGCGATGCTTCGAAGCCGCGAATTCGGCTTTGTGTTTCAGCAGTTCAACCTCCTGCCACGTATGAGCGCCATCGAGCAGGTCGAATTGCCCCTCGTCTACCAGAGGGTGCGTGGGCGCCGGCGGCTTGCTCGCCAGGCGCTCGCCAGGGTCGGCCTCGAAGCTCGTATGAGCCACAAACCAACCCAGCTTTCAGGCGGACAGCAGCAACGCGTCGCCATCGCCCGTGCCCTCGTCGCCAACCCCCGCGTCGTGCTCGCCGACGAACCGACCGGCGCCCTCGACACCCACACGGGCGAAGAGGTCATGCAGATCCTCGGCGAGCTGGTCCGGAATCAGGGGCTAACCGTTATCCTTGTCACCCACGAAGCCGAGATCGCCGCCTACGCCGACCGCGCCGTCCGCATGCGAGACGGCCGCATCGTCGAAGACACCAGCAAGGTGAAGGTAATCGTATGAGTCCGCTCGACGCCCTCCGTGTCGCCTTCCGCGCCATCGCCGCCAACGGGCTGCGCAGCTTTCTCACCACGCTTGGCATGGTCATCGGCGTTGGGTCGGTCATCGTCCTCATCGCCGTTGGCCAGGGCGCCCAGAAAGGCGTGCAGGACCAGATCCGCGGTCTGGGCACGAACCTCATCTTTATCAAGCCAGCAGCAGCCTCCGCGCAGAACACAGGGGGCGGCGCGCGCGGAGCTTCCGGTTCGGCACAGACGCTCACCATGACCGACGCTACCGCTCTCGCTGCGGCCGGCCTCGCGAGCATCAAGGGCGTTGCTCCTCAGGTCTCGTTCGATGGTCCCCAGGTGATTTCGTCGGCGTCGAACCAGACTGTGACGGTCATCGGGACCACACCCGAGTATCCGCAGGTGCGCTCCGACCCAGTCGCCGACGGGACCTTCCTCACCGCCGACGATGTGGACCGTAAGGCCTTGACGATGGTCCTCGGTGCAGCGATCGCCAAGACGCTCTTCCGAGGAGGCTCTCCAGTCGGAGAGACGGTTCGCATGGGGGAGGACCGCATCAACCTCAACTTCCGAGTCGAAGGTGTGATGGCCCCGAAGGGTGGCTCCGGCGGAGGGGTGGCCGACAACTACGTTTTCGTGCCGGTCTCCACCCTTCAGGCCCGGCTGCGCTTCTCCCGCAATCCGAACGCTGAAGTCATCGTCAACCAGATAAACGTCCAGACGGCCGACGGCGTCGACCAGAAAGTGGTCGAAAGCCAGATAACCGACCTTCTCGCTCAGCGCCACGCTGTCACCACCCCCGACTTCACCGTCCAAAGCCAGGACGACCTCATCGGCACGGCCGGCAACGTGAGCCGCACGCTCTCCATTCTCCTGGGAAGCATCGCAGGCATATCGCTCGTGGTGGGCGGGATCGGCGTGATGAACATCATGCTCGTCAGCGTTACCGAACGGACCCGCGAGATCGGCATCCGCCGGGCCGTCGGCGCGCGAGCGCGCGATATCATCCTTCAGTTCGTGACGGAGGCCCTGGCACTCTGTGTGGGCGGTGGCATGCTCGGCATCGCGGTCGGCGTTGGCGTCGCGGTGGGCATCAACGGCCGTGACATCGCAAGCCAGCAGATGACGACCGTTATCCAACCCTGGAGCGTTGCAGTGGCCTTCGCAGTCGCCGCCGGGATCGGTGCGATTAGTGGCAGCTACCCGGCCTACCGCGCCAGCCGGCTGGACCCGATAACCGCCCTCCGAAATGAATAGCTCGCTGGCGTGGCTGCTGCCATCGCCGGCGAAGTTGTGACCGCAGGTCGCATCGTCGCGCGTCACGCCCTGCAAAATGCGATGTTGCCGAAGGTCACCGCATCCAGGATCGGGAGATTACGGCCAGCCACCTGAGGTATCTGCTCTTGGGGCTGGTCCTCGACAAGACGATGTTCCTGAGGAACAGCTACGCGCGTCGACGACCGAGGAGTTGGACCGCGAGGCGAACGCGCAGTCAGCGTGTTTCTCGCAGCGTTGGGGCATCCAATCCGGCAGGAGGCATCGCT
Source organism: Tepidiformaceae bacterium (assembly GCA_041488155.1). Lineage (GTDB taxonomy): Bacteria > Chloroflexota > Dehalococcoidia > Tepidiformales > Tepidiformaceae > JBGPOS01. The sequence goes on along the minus strand of JBGPOS010000018.1, from coordinate 55,953 downwards.
GCCGCGCTACAGTGAAGTCGTGTTAGCCTTCAGCCAACACTGGTCCTCGCTCCTCATCTGCTGGGTTGGAGCGTCCGTGGTACCCGGTTGAGCGGACCGCCACACGGGTGATAGCAACGGCTCTGGTTCAACCCAGGGCGCGCGCCTGCCTCCACCCGGGTGTCCGTTAAGAAAGTGAGAGTTCTTCCCTGTCAGAGATCATTGTTGGTCCGAACGAGTCATTCGACGCGGCGCTCCGTCGCTTCATGAAGAAGATCCAGTTGGACGGTGTGCTCTCCGAGGCGAAGCGGCGCCAGAGCTACGAGAAGCCCAGCGACAAAACGCGCCGAGAAAAGGCCCGCTCAATCCGCAAGTTGATAAAGAAACAACTGCGGTCCGAAGCGCGGAGGGTCTCACGACGCCCATGAGGACGGTTGTACCGCCGCAAACGCACACCGCTGGCGCTCAGCCGGATGTCCCCGCTACCGTGCGAAGATGCTTTTCATCGTCAGAGGCGTCGCCGGCGGCAGCGTACGGGAAGTGACTGTCGAGGCAGCCTCCATCGCCGATGCGCGACGAAAGTCCGTCGCCGAGGGTCACTTCGAGACCGGCGACCACGTCGTCGGAATATGGGAACGGCGAGATCAGCCGCGTCCTCAGCAGCCAAGCCGTTAGAGAGACGGGGCGGCTTGAGGCCCGAACGGTCCAGTCGCCGGCGGAATAAGAGAGCCAATCGCCCACTCGTAACCGTCGGGATCGCGTACGAGGACCTCCCGCCAGCCATGTCCTTTGTTCGTCGCGGGCACTGCAACGTCAGCGCCGTATTGGCGAGCAAGCTCCTCGACTTCGTCGGGGTCCAACAATCCGAGAAGCCGGATCTGGGCACCGAGGCCGCGCAACTGGCCTGCTTGGAGTTGCGGGTACCAGGGGTGGGTGTCGTGGGTGTGATCGGCGTGGAGCATCAATTCGGCGTCACCTACTCGCAACGCTGCGAAGTCGACATCGACGTAGTGGACTTGGGCCTTGAGGACCTCACTGTAGAAGGCAACGGCGGCCGCCGTGTCCCGCACAAGGAGATTGAGCGAGAGGGCCGGGAGCAAGGCACCGTATCGGAACCCCGGCATCCAGGGCACTGTGCCATCGGGCCGTCTGCGAGGGCCCACCGGAGCCCTCCGCCGCCAATCTTCCAAATGGTTCCGTAGGCTGCCGTTCTGCACCTGACAGCCGACGAGCTTGGGGCCTCAGTATATGGGAGTGCCGGACCGCCCGAGCGGCGGCACTTCGTTCAACCGGCAGGGACGAAAAAAGCGATGCTCGCGGTGAAGCCGTGGACGAAGTTCTTGCCTCGCACCGGCCCAAGCTCGCCGTTGCAGAAGAGGCCAGCGGCTGGCAGCTCCCCAAACTGACGCAGGAGCGCCATGGCATCGTGATGGGGTTCGCCGAAGAGTCCGACACCCCGCCCGTTGCAGGAACAAACCAGGGCGCCGTTGGGCGGTTTGTCGCCGAAATCGCCCCCGGCCCTCGCGAGCATGAGGCGGAGCTCTTCGCTGGCCGCCCCGGCATCCCGAATCTGGAACTGGACGGTCTGTCCGACGCGGGGGAGCGCACCTATGGCGAGTGAACCTGATTCTTTGTGGACTCCCATCAGGTTGCGGATGAGGAAGTCGCCACGCACGAATTCGTCGCGGTACTCGTCGATGGCAAGCCCCACAAGGAGGTTCCGCGAGGCGCGCTCCTGCAGAGAGAGCGGCAAGTCATGCATCGTTTCGAGGAGCACCTCGAGCGCAGGGCGGCCGCCAAGCGAGAGAATCAGGTTCCGGTCGGCGCCGGTCACCGTCCACGTCTGGCCAATGGGTTCTGCGCCCTGCGAGACCAGAGGGTGGATCTTCCAGGCTCCGCCTAGAGCGAGCAAGACTGCGCCAGACGAGATCGGGGCACCGTCGAGGAAGAGGGTCGTGGCCCGCACTCCCGGGCCCGCTGAGGCGAGGCCGCCAACCACCGGGAGGCCCGGGTAGGCCGCGCCCAGGGAAGCGAGGAGCCGATCGGCGTCGAACGTGAAGGGGTCAGCGAAGACCACCCAGGCGTTGACATCTGAAGAGGCGACCCCTATAAAGGCGCGCGTCGCTTCCGGGGAACTCAGCGTTTCGAGCTCGGACTGCGTGAGTGTCAGCGGCCGCAGAGACGCCCCGGGCAACCGTAGAGCGAGAACGCTGATGGCGGGTTCTTCTTCCAGTTCGATGCCGGTGCCGATGACGCCCTGGCCCGAGCAGCCGAGCAGGGTCAACGGCCGCAGGCTACCTCGGATGGACGCCAGCAACTCCGGGTAAGCGTCCTGGTAATGATGGCTGGCGAACGCGAAGACGAGTCCGTAGCCGTCGCCCGGGAAGGATGTCAGCGCCTGGTCGAGCGCCTGCCGCCAATCGCTCCCCGTCCCAACTCCGGCCACCGCGGTCATGCACGACCCTCCGGCCAAATTGTAGTCGATGGCACCGCTCGACCTTCGCGGCTCGGTCCCGAGCGTCGCCGTCGTCCGCGGCGCCGTCGTGCGCTTGCCCCATTGCCCTTCTGTGACGTTGGAGATCTCGTCGACTGTTGCCTTCGTCTGTATATCCATTTGGTCCTCATTCCAAACCTCCGCCAGACGTGATGTACAGGCCGTCCATCACGACATGCATGCGTCGGTCCGCCGTCCGTGGATACGCTCGTCCTGGAGCGGACACGCGCGGCGCGAGCGAGCGCGGGAGGGGGCCCAAAGTCGGGCGGACCAAGAGGTCGCCCTTCCCGCGCGCTGGCTAGGAGGGACGAAGTCGGGCCTTGGTCGGCTGCACGGCATGCAGCAAGCGCCGCTCCCCGTTTCTTTGGACAATCGGCGAGGGCTGTTACCGAGGTGACTGCGATAAGGCTCGGATCTCGTGTCGCGTGTCCGCCTTCGCTCAGTCGGATGCGGTTCGGGGACCGAAATCACCCGTTCCGGGAGCCTCCGGACCACCACCTCGGCCTGTGGAACAGCTGGACGAAACTCGACTTTCCTAGATTCACACGAGAATGGTGGATAGGCGGCTGGCCCCGAACAAACTCAATTACATCGTCCAATTCTTGGCGCTGGTCTCCGCTTAGGGCACCGAACTGAGCATGAATAACGTAGTGATCCCAAAGCACCTGGACGTTTCGTGCCTCACAGGGAAACTCGTGTGCCGAATCCCCGACCAAGAACCGAATTTGAAAGTCGCTCCAACCCCTCCACAGCAGCGCTTCGAGGCCCACGCCACCACGGGAAATGTCCTTAATAACGCAGGCCAACTCGGCACCTTCCGGTGCGCTCAATCGGCAGTCGATCCGTGTTTCGTATCGCTCGTGTTGACGCATTCGCTCCTACGCTCCGGCTCCCGACATTGTCCCCGACAACACTCAGGTCCGTTCTTCCAGGTGTCCGCGTGATTACGCTGTTCCCATGCAGCGAGCCTGCAGTCGCTTCGCGGACCCGAGGGAGTCAGGCGGACAGTGCGACGGGCGCATACCAGGCGGCGTGGCGTCCCGGGACGTGACTGATCGCCACGCGGATGCCGCCGTCCTCTGAATCCACCACGATCCGCACACGGTTGTGTCGGGCAAACTCGAGCACCTCGGCCGGTTTCGCAGAGACGACTTCGAAACGCTTCCCGCAACTGTCTGCGAGCTGCCACGCCTGCAGAATTAGGGAGGCAGTGGTCATCGGCAGCTCACGGAATTCGGTGGCCACGTTCTCAGCGGTGGCTGAGTCCGCGAACCGAAGCATGGCGTCGATGTGCGCCTTGATGGGCGCCCCCTCTGCCATCAAGGCGCGGAGCGCGTTAGCCACGTCCGGCCGGGCTAAGAGGCTTGTCATGGCAGCTGTCGTCGGTTCACAACCAGTCACACTCATAGATTCACTCCTGTGAGGTAGATAGATAGGATCTGAGCGGACCCGGGCTCGCAGCGCATGCACCGGTCGATGGACGAGGCGTCCATCGACTCGGTAAACTCTCGGCGGGCTGGAAGAGTCCAGGAGAGCCGACGAAGTGGCGCCCGGCGATGGCTCGGCTTCCGACGGAGCGCGAGAGCTCGCGCTTCAGTTACAGCAGGCTCTGCGCGAGTCCGGTGAAGGTGGCTCTGAAGCGTGGCGCTCTGCGGTAGAGCGGGCGCTAGCGGTGGCTTACGCCGAAGGGGATATCGTCGCTCTCTGCGACGTCGTTCAGGCGATCGTGAGCATACTCGACTCTCAGGGGAGACTGCGCGACGCGATTTCTGAGGTCTCGCACGCGCTGTCGCTCGCCGGCGGGGACCGAAACGCATTGGCGATGCTGCACAGCATGCGAGCAACCCTCCTGGCCGGATGTGGCGAGGCCGACGCTGCTCGTCAGGCCATCCACGATGCGGAGACCGATAGCGCGGGTGCAGACCTTGCCTTCGCTCGCGCCAAGTGCGCGGCCAACTGTTCCGTGGCACGTTGGATGATGCTCGATGCCGAGGCCGATGGCCTCGGACAGGTCAGCCTGGCACCGCCGACGGACGCGCGAACGAGCGACCTGCTTCTTCTCACGAGCTACTTCATCCCTTTCCGGTTCGCCCTCGGCGACCACGCCGCCGCTCATCCGTCGATCCGCACATTCCGGATCCAATCAGAGTCCGCCCACCACGAATATCGCCTCGCCGACGCTCGAGTATTCGAAGCCGCCGAAGGGGCGATCACCGAACCAACCAACATCGTCGGCGAAGTGGGCGATCTCCCTCGGTGGAGCTGGCTAGCGCGCTGGCGTCTGTCAGCGCTCCGTTTCAGAAGCGCGCTTCTCCGCCGGAACGCGTTGGACGCCGGGTCAGAGCTCCAGGGGCTGCTGCGGGTGCGGCGACACGCTCGCGATGCCCAACTCGATGACGTCAACGGGTTTGAGACATTGTACGAAGCAGCCTTCGAGCCGGCCCTGGGGGCGACCCTCGAGATCAAACCCCCGCAGTCGGTGCACCTCCTGAACCTCGCAGCTGTCTTAGCGGCGGGCGAGGCGGTCGCGCTCTGCGGCAGCCAATCCTCTGCGGTGCAGTGGCACGAGTGGTTCCAGTCCAGCCTCGGGGGACACGTGAAGACGTGCTTGGAGTGGCCCGTGGCTCGAGCCCGGATCCAGGCATTGCTCGCTCTGCGTGCCGGAAACGAGCGCGCCGCGAAGCAAGGTCTTGAACAGGCGGTTGCCTGGGCGGAGGCAGCGGACTATCCGGTCGAGCTTGCAGTTGCGCGCGTGCAGTTGTCCGAGTTGTTGCGGCACCGGTCGACTGGCTCGGAACGCGTCTGGCGCGAGCTTCGGCAGAAGGGTTCGGAAACGCTCCGGAACGGCGGCCTCGACACCGCGCCGTTCGCCTACGCAGTTGCCCAAGTGCGGCCCCTCACCAAGGGCGGGTTGGCGTCCTCGCTCACGCCGCGCGAGACGGAGGTGCTGGCGTTACTCGCTCAAGGGCTCAGCTATCAGGCCGTGGGCGCGTCACTCGGTGTGAAGTGGACCACGGTTCAGACCCTTGCACACCGTTGCTACGAGAAGCTCGAGGTCTCTGGCAGGCAAGCTGCCGCCGCGAAAGCCCGGCAGTTGGGTATCCTCTAGCGCTCAATGGCCGCCGGACATGCGAATGCGCTAGATGCTGGAGTGGCGAGAGTCAACCACAGCGCTTGAGGCCCCTGGAGGGCGCTAAGGGCGGATCTCCCGCAATCGCCCGGTCGCGACGTCGTAGACGAAGCCTCGGACAGGAATATCGTGACGCACGAGAGGTGACTGCTCGTAAGCCGCGAGGTCTACGCGCACGGAGTCGTCCAAGTCAGAAAAGGGCAGGAAAGCCAAATGGTCAGCGTTGGCGCCAAGGCTGTCTTTCAACTTCTGGCGAATGCTGGCGTCAGTGAACGTGAGCATGCCGCAATCGGTGTGGTGGATGATGGCGACCTCTGCAGTGCCAAGCAGCTGCTGGCTGATGGCGAGGCTCCGCACAGCCTCAACGACCCGGCCACCGGCGTTGCGGATGACATGAGCGTCACCTTCTTCGAGTCCGAGGGCTCTGGCCGGGTCAATCCTGGCGTCCATGCACACGACGACGGCCGTCTTTCTGGCGGGTGGCATGGCCAGGCCTCCCTTCCCGAACGAGGCGGCATAGCCGGCGTTCGCGGCGAGGAACTCATCGATAACTGCCACGAGAATCTTCTCCTTAGAGGCGTTTAGGTGAATCTTCGTGCTGTGTCTGCGGGCGCGCCATGGTACTCCCCTTGCTCGCGAAAAGACACACCGCGTCCGGGTCGGCCGCCCCGAATCGATCGGCACAGTCGACCGGTCGCTCACCGAACGACCGAAGGCGCGGCGCCGTCGGTACCTCGAGATAGCGGCAGCCGGTGCGGCGGCTATGGAGGCTCGCTGACAAGCCGAGCAGTACCACCGCGATTGGCCTTCGGCGACTCTCCTTCTGGTTCGACAGCTGAACTTACCTGGCGGCGCACCCCGCGAGTCCCGCCCGGACGGTCGGCCCCCGCCAAACCCGAATCAACGCCATAGATCGCCGGTCAAACCGCCCTCCGACGGCAACGTGCGTTCGGTGACGCGTGAAGACTGGCAAGGACTTCGGTCTCCTCGTCGGCGAGACGAGGTGCTGTCGGCTCCCTTCGGCGCGTTTACTCCCGCCAGAACTGAGAGAGCGCTTCGGCAACCGCCTCGATCTGGGCCGGCGTCAGACGGCTCGCAAAGTCGCGCTCCAGGTCCGCCTTGTGGCGTTCGATCGCCTCCGAGTAGAGGCGGGCACCTTCGGGCGTGATCACCACCGAAACACCCCGGCGATCCCCGGGCACCGCCTCCCGTCGCACCAATCCGGCGGCCTCGATGCGGTCCACGACGCGGGTCATCCCGCTGTGTGTGAAGAGCGATCGGTCTTGCAGCTCCTGCATGCGCAGGCTGCCCCCCGGCGCGTCGTTAAGACGGCTAAGCACGTCCAGGAAGACCAGCGAAATACCGGAATGCTCCTCGAGTTTCGGCTCCACCGCCCGGAACACCTTCGCGTTGGCGAAGATGATGCCCCGCCAGGCATCGAACCACCTGGGATCGGGTCGGGCGTCGCTCGTCACGGCAGATATGTTACTCGGCACAGCAAGTCTGGGCAATAACACACTGAACAGTAGTTGACACAACATAGATTGACGTGACAGAATGCGCCGCTGGGCTCGTCAGCGGTTCGCAGGCAAGCCCAAGCCCACCGGAGGAGCTCCAATGGCAACCATGTTCATCCGTCACAACGTCACCGACTTCGGGAAATGGAAGCAGGTCTACGACGACCTCGGCCCCACCCAGAAGCGGATGGGCGTCACCGCCGAGGCCGTCTTCCGCGCCGCCGACAACCCGAACGACATCACCGTCACCCACGAATTCGGATCCGTGGAGGCCGCCCAAGCGTTCGCCGGCAGCGCCGAACTGAAGACGGCCATGCAGAACGCCGGTGTGGCGGGGGCACCGACGATCTGGTTCGCCAGCAAGGCTTGATCTGGAGGCCGTACGCCACGTGCCTAACGACGCGCCTCGCCGGTGGACTGGCGAGGCGCGTCCTCATCTCACCAGCGCGCCACTCGCCGAGCGCTACCCGTTCGTAGGCTCGTGGGAGCGAGCGGAGAGCTCAGCCGGCCAGCCCTCGTACATCCAGGATTTCGCGGGAGCTGTGGCGCACCGCCGATAAGGTGGTGTACTCGCGAGCGCTCGACCCGCGTACCCAGCGCCGACCAGAATTCGGGCGTGTGTCCCCACAGCATCGGAGTGAGTCTAGTTGCCGTCTAGACCTCGCCTGGACCGGGTTCAAGAGGGCTATCCTGACTCGGGCGGGATCGTGGTCGAGCTCGAATGGCTGCGCAGGACGTCGCAGTCACTGGAAGCGGTATGACGCGGCATATCCTCATGTGCGAACCGGCGCACTACAACATCGCATACGAAATCAACCCGTGGATGCACAGAGCAAATGCCGTCAACGGGCCCCCTGGCCCTAGAGCAGTGCCGGCGCTCCATACGCTTCTCGCTCAGCTTGAGGTGCGCGTCGAGCTCGTCCAACAGGGCGACGCGCTGCCTGACATGACCTTCACGGCGAGTGCGGGAGTGGTCCTTGGCAGACGGTTCATCCCGGCTAACTTCCGATTTCCAGAGCGGCAACCCGAAGCTGAACTGTTCACCCGCTGGTTCGAGGACGCCGGCTATGAGACGGTCCCAATCCACGCACCACACTATTGGGAGGGCGAGGGAGACGTGCTCGACACGGGCGATACCGTCCTGGCCGGCTACCGCTTCCGGACGGAGTTCCGTGCGCTCGACCACCTCGACGAGATCCGCGGGAGACTCACCGTCCGGCTGAAACTGGCGGACCCCCGCTTCTACCACCTCGACACCTGTCTCTGTCCGTTGGGCGGCGGCCGGCCGACCCTGACGCACTGGGAGCCGGGCTCGCGATGCGCGGTCGTCACCCTCCCGTGGCCACTCCGCCCTGAGAACTAGAAGACCAATGGCCGGGCATTTGTGCCTGGGTCACGTCCGTGATAATCATCGACCGCATCGCCCCGCTTGGTCTCCACGCCATCCGCCATTTTCTCTCCAGCGGATGGTTGGGCTGCCTCGGGTGTCGCGGCTAATCGGTTTGCCAGCATGGCGACCACGGGTCGAGCGACAGGCGGTACCAGGCGAGGAGCAACAAGGCGTATTCCAGCCATGCCGGCTTGTTTCAGAGCGTCTTCGTGTTCGCGCAAGAATTCGGCTGTCCGTTCCACAGCAGGTCGAGCTGCTGCCGCTCCGTCGGTGGTCAGCCGCCGCGCTGCGGGGCGCGCATCCTTGCCTGCGCGGCGGGCCGCCCGCGTCAATCGCGCCGCTGCCCGGCCGAAAACCTCGCCGACGGATGTTTCCGGCACTGCAGGTTCCCTGCTATCAGGTTCCTGCCTCTCTGGTTTGTGTACCATCCGGTGCAGTCTACAGCGCTCGGGACTTCCCTTGGTATCAGGTTGGCTTCGACACGGGAATCAACGGATTCCGTCGACCCCAACCGTTACAGCCACTACAGCCTGCTTCACACCGTCGAAGACGCCTTCGGGCTCGGATCCCTCGGTCGTGAGGATGCGAAGAGTCAGGCTTTCGCAGCCTGCAACTTCGAAGGCAGCTGCCGACCCTAGACTCGAACTTCGTGCGGGGTATCAGGACCTAAGTTCGCTGAGCCCCGGCAGGACAAGACGAACCGGCGAAGTCTTGTCACACTCCACGTGGCCGGGAGAGCCGGGAGACGGCGCGATGAAAGCAATGAACGGTCGAAAGCCCGAGCCTCCTGCGAAGGATGCCGTCTACCAGGCCCTATGGAGCCTGCCGGAGGAGCAACGAACTGCGATTACGCTGGTGCGCAGCCTCGGCCTGACCGTTGCGCAGGCTGCGCACCGAATGTGCCTCTCTGAGACTCTGGTCCGCCAAGACCTCAGGCATGGGCTGCTCATGCTCGCGCAACTGTTACGGGAGACGGCCGAGCCGCAAGAGGAGCCCGCGCCCGGAGCGTCGCTCCACCCGGGCGCACCGGAACGATAGCAGAGTTCAAGAGGACTATCCTGAGTCGGGCGGGATCATGGTCGAGTTTCGAATGGCTGCGCTGGACTGCCCAGTCACTGGAAGCGGTATGACGCGGCATGTCCTCATGTGCGAACCGGCGCACTACAACATGACGGCGTACCCCACACACTGTCCCGCAGCCTGGTCGGTAATGGCTTGCTTGAGGGCCTTGGCCTCGACGATGACCAGGGCGTTGCCATCGACCAGCAGCTCATAGTCGATAAACTCCTTGGTCGCCGGCAGCGGTACTTCCATTCGGATGTCGTCCGGGCCTTCGTAGCTGAGGGCCCCGAGAACAGGGTCGATCAAGTAGACCCGCGTCTCAGCCTCGTTGAAATTCCGTCCAAAGAGACCTTGGAGTCGTTGGCAGAGGGCTAGGAATGCGATCCAAGAGTCCGACACTGTGATGGCTCAAGGTCCCAGGGTTCGGTTCATGGACGAGATGAGCAGGTCTCTGAACATCCGCTGGAAGACGCCGAGACATTAGCACAACATACTGTGTAGCAGTAGAGACGGAGTCTCTCCCACGCTCCGCCCATGGAGCGCAGCGATCACCTCGCGGCAGCGTTCGGAGAAGTACTCCGAGAGTTGCGCACGGCCGCCCACCTGTCGCAGGAACAACTCGCCGAAGCCGCAAGCCTGCACCGCAACTACGTCGGGCTCGTGGAACGCGGCTTGAACTCGCCATCGCTCTCCGCCATAGCGGCGCTGGCATCCGCATTGGGAAGCCGACCGTCGGACCTCCTGAGGAGGGCGGAAGAACGCGTGGCTCGGACCTGACCCCATTGTCAGATTGGATTCAGCGGCGGCGACTTCACACGATCCCGCAATAGTGTCCGCCGGAAGGGGTCGGTGCTGGCCGACCGTCGACACCGGCCAGATCATTCCCGACCGCTTGGTTCCGTGTCCCCGCTGTTTCTCGTAGAGGAAGACGAACCTACTTCGCTGTCCCTCTTCCGGTGCTCGAGATCGCGCCGAACGCCGCGCCACTTGTCGACGCTCTCCAAAGCGCCGCGACGGTTGTTCCGTCGGTTGCGATCCGACCGCAGTTTACGCCACGATGCGCGAGAAGTTGTCGACGCAAGGTGGCGCTCGTGGGCGACTCAATCCGCGTGATGATCGAGATGGGCAAGCAGAAGGTTGTCGCCTCGGCGTTCGACTGGCCCGGCTGGGACAGGAGCGGAAAGTCCGAGGAGGACTCGCTCCGGGTTCTCGCCACCTACCACCCGCGATACGCGAAGGTGGCGGCGCTGGCCGGCCTCGACAACGAGTTCGGCGCGACCGGCGAGCTGGCCGTTGTCGAGCGGCTTGAGGGCACCGGCACGACCGACTTCCACGGGGTTTCGGCCAGGTCGGCTGGGCCCGAACAGGAGCAGATGAATCGCGCCGCGTGCGAACGGAAGATCGCCGTGCTCCGCGCCTGCTGGGCCTACTTCGATGGCGTCGCCACACGCGTCTCGGCAGAGCTGAAGAAAGGTCCGCGCGGAGGAGGACGCGATAGAGGCAGGATCGTCCAGCACACAAACGGGGCCGAGATCCACGAGTTCGCGAAGAAGGTCGGTGTGATCACGCCGCCCGACGCCTGGCAGAACCCCGACGATCTTCGCGCCCACCGCGAGGCGTTCTGCAGGGCGATTAGCGAGTACAACGCCCGGGGCGCATCGGCGCGAACGTGGACTGTCCAGTTCGTGATCCGGCGTTGCGCGTACCACCTGCTCGACCACGCGTGGGAGATGGAGGACCGGGATCTGTTGGACGGCTCGTGAACCGGATCCGCATGAGCTTCGACCGCCCGGAAACGTCCTCGCCGCCCTTCGCCAGGCGAACGGGTTGAAGCCTTAACCATGCTGAAACATCCGAGCGCCTTCGTTCCCATCATGATGTCCCTCGGCGCCCTCGCGACGGTGTTGACTTACCTCGCTTTGCACGGTCCCGCGCCCCAGGCAGATGAGGGCGCAGCTGCCCACATCTGGCAGCTCCTCATGGCTGCGCAGATGCCTATCGTCTTGTTCTTCGCGATTAGGTGGTTGCCGCACTCACCAAAATACGCGCTGGTCTTAGCCCTGCAGGGCGGCACTGCAATAGCCGCGATGGCACCCGTTTTCTTGCTCCACTGGTAAGCGGCAATCGGGGCCAAACGGTTCGAACCCCGACCAAAGGCTCCAAAGGCCGCATTTTGGAGGCGGCGAGCCTCTGTCGCCGGGCAGAATCCACGCCGTCAAACCGCGCCGTCAGGCAGAAAACGAGTCCCATCGTCGCCTCGTTTTGGGGCAACCATGGGACTGTATCAGACTGTAGCCAGCCCCCTCATAGACGGCATCACCTCCAACTGGCTGCGGTTACAAGCGGAGGTTCCCGACGTCAGCCTGAAGTCTCTGGCGGCGCCCTTCCAACGCGACTCCTCCTCAGGCGACGCTCGTTGTAGCGCATGCGGCTGTAAGATTGCCCGCCAATGCTAGTCGCCGACGTTTACAGACCGGAGCAGTGGCACGACTTCTTTCTCATGGTGGGCGGCGGCGCGGCTGCGTTGGCGGGCCTCGTTTTCGTGGCGCTGTCGATCAACGTAAGGAACGTCCTCAGCGATTCCACGCATCGCTCTCGTGCGGTTGGATCCCTCGTGGGATTCACCGCTGTCTTCATGATCTGCGCGCTTGCTCTCATGGGAGACCAGGACACCACGACGATCGGAATAGAGTGGTTCGTTGTCTCCGTTGCTAACGGCGCGATCTACGTCGGCGGGTACATTCAGGCTCTGCGGACCGGCAATAGCGCCGCAGGTCTCAGCTGGGCGAGGCTGGTCCCAGGGACGACGTGCCACATCGTTCAAGTGATAGGGTCAGCTGCCCTGTTCTTCGGCGAAATCTGGGGGCTGTACGCGGCGGCCATCGGTATGGTCGCATTCTTCGGCTTCCTGGTGTCAGGAGCCTGGCTATTGATGGCGAACTCCAGCCAAGGCCAGCCCAATGTGTAGCGCACGATTTTCGCCGTGAGGAACCGTACTTCATACATGCAACGGCGATCACCAACAGGAGCCAGTCTCACGCCTCGGGGATGGCCCGGCCGAACGCTTCGAGGGTGATGCTGTCCGGTTCCGGTCCGCTGCGCACTCCGGTGTCGAGCGCGTCGACTGCTGCGATCTCGTCGGCGGTGAGATCGAAGTCAAAGACATCGAAGTTCTCGGCGATGCGGACGGCCTTGGTCGACTTCGGGATCGCACGTCTTTCTGGCGGGTGGCATGGCCAAGCCTCTCTTCCCGAACGAGGCGGCTTAACGCGCGTTCGCGGTGAGGAACTCATCGATAACTGCCACGAGAATCTCCTCCTAAAGGGCGTTTAGGTAAATCTTCGTACTGTGTCTGTGGGCGCGCCATGCTACTCCCCTCGCTCGGGAAAAGACACACCGCGTCCGAGGCCGGCCCCCCAAGTCGATCGCCACGGTCGGCCGGTCGCTCACCGAACTACCAAGGGCGGCGCGGTCGGTACATCGGGAAAGCGGCAGGCGATGCGGCGGCCTTGAAGGCTCGTTGGCAAGCCGAGCAATACCACCGCGATTGGCCTTCGGGGTTCCCCTTCTGGTTCGGTAGCTTGCGAAGCGAACGGGCGTGGTAGGCTTGCTCGGGTTCACGCCCGCGCGGGCGGGCAGCTCGACGAACCTCTCGGCTCCTCGCTCGCAAGCGACCACCATCTCCAGCCATTTGCGCCGATCCCGCCCATCACCCCCTTGGCTGCGGAGGAGGACTCTTAGAACAGCCGCCCGTCCTCCAGCCGAATGCCAGGCCCTCCCTCGGGTCCTCGAAGCGACGGTAATTGGCCCGGGCCTCTTGTCCTCAGTCGGAATCCAATGGTCTGATCTCAGGATCTCGAATCCATTGGTCTGACGGGACGCGAACGCTTTCAAGGCACGCTTCGGCGCACCCAACGGCACGACGGTCACGAAGCTCTACGGCAGCGACTCCGAGGTGGTCCGGGACAGCCTGGTCGAAGGCTGCAGATGTTCGTTAGCTGGATTTTGTGGCGACTTCCGATAGAAGTATCGGGGCGGATTGTAAACTCCCGCCTTCACGCGCCACATCGCGAATCAGAACGGACGCGGCAAATGTACTTCGGCAAGGTCGCCGCCCTTCTCGCTCTTGGCTTGGTCGCTGCCGTCGTGACGGTGGCGATCTTAGCTACCTTGCTGGTGGCAGCGGGTTCGTCCGATTCGCCACCGGGCGCGGCTCCCCGCGGCCCGGTCGAGATTTCGTCTCCCGTCGCCTCCCCTGATCCACAGCCGACCCCGTTCTCCCCCACGTCGACTGCCGCGGGCGTGACCGCGTCCCCGGCAGACACCGCCAGCAACACGCCACGAGCAAGCGGCACTGCGTTGCCGACCCAGATCCAGTCAAGCGCTTCGCCCACTCCGCAGCCAGTGTCGTCCCCGACGCCCCCTCCGACCTCCACTCCCTCCCCGACGCCCCTTCCGACCTCCACTCCCTCCCCGACTCAAGGTCCTTCGCTGTCAGCGCTGGAGACTGACTATTTGAACTGGTACCTCTACCAACGGGCGGGACTAACGAACGTCATCAGCAGCATCAACAGCCTTCTCGCTCAGCTGGACAACGCGGATGGTACTTGGGCACTCGGGTTGCCTGATCTTCGCGACGCCGGCCGTGGCTACGTAGCGACTATTAGGTCGCGTCCCGCTCCCACCCTCCGCTCCCAGGCGTCCATAACGTTTATCCACGGCGCGATGGATGGATGGGACTCGGCGTTGGACTCGGTTGGCGTAATAACTAACTTGGTTCTCTCCCGCGGCCAATTGAGTCCGTTGTTACAACCAAGTCTCCAACTGCAAATTCAGGGCGCATTCGCCATTTACTTGGGGGCCAAGAATGGGCACTCGAGCTGGAACAGAAGGCCATAAACGCCTGGCCGAAGTGAGGGAGACGCGGCCGGATTTGCGGTTCGCCGGCAGACCCTCAACCTCAACTTGCGAGCTCGTCTGAAACTCAACATCGGCGCTTCCAAGGAACCGCCCCTCGGATGATGGCCAGGTCGCCGGCCGATGAGTCTCAAACCTCGCGCCAGTGTCGGGCCAAGCCGTTAGGAAGCAACGATCCTTCGCGAAACCCAGCGATGTGGGCGGGGTCCCCCCAGAGAATCTGCCAGTCGTTATAGGCGTACCTCGCCAAGACTTCACCCGATGGCACTCGGAAAACCAGCGAGTTGTCGGGCAAATGCTCGCAGCTCAAGGCCGCGATTTCGATGATCTCAGGACTCGGGTGGCTGTCGCCCATGAGCAGCTTAAAGACTGGCACGCTGTATCAGTCTAACAGCAATTCAACACCGTGATGGGCGGTTTCCTTGGCAAAGTGCTTCCCTTGAACCTCAGTTGCCCGAACGTCCTCAATGGCTGGTGGCGCGGCAGCGTTGGCCCTGCCCGACACCCACGGGGTCCGAGTTGGTGGCTTCTACCCCTCCCTTGGAGCCCTTCAGGCGTTGGGCCGCTGTGAACTGCCGTACATTAGGTACAGCCCACCCGGAAGGCAGGGCGAGCTGAGTGGAGAGCGAACGGGCGGTCGTCCTGGTGGTGCGAGGTCCGACGCTGGCGGAGGCGCAGGAGGTGGCGGCGCGTGAAGGGTGGGCGCTGGAGCTGGCGCCGTTCGAGGCGGGCGAGGACGAGCTGGGGGTGCTCGCCCGCAGACTCACCGATTCAGGTTGGTATACTCAGCAAAGTGACCGAACCGCGGAGACTTTGGGGGCGCGAGCACCGACCGCCGACGTTTGAGGAGCGCGCAGCAACTCGACAGCAGGCAGAACTTCTCCCTGTGGACCGTGCTCCGCGAGAGTTCTGGACCTCAATCGTTACCGCCGTGGAGATGGTGGTTCACGGCTTAGACACGCTGGACGAGGATCGGTGTTCGGCTCAATGGCTCGACGAGCTTCGATGGCTTTTCGGATGGGGCCCATTTCAGATGAGCGAAGCGGTCTTCCGAGAGTGGATCACGGGTTCCGTACTCACCCCGGGTCGAAAACTCTCCATGTTGGAACTCCTCCTAGACGAGTGCGGCGGGAACAAAGAGTTCGAGGACCTGGTTAACGATGCAGCGGGAAGGTGGCGCGTGGGCGTGCGGTTTAGGGGCGCTCGATTTGTACCAGTCGATTCGGAGGAACTCCATCGGACGGTCGTGGAGCCGGCCCTTGCCGTCCTTGCCGAGCCGGAGTTCCAAAGCGCAGAGGCGGCCTACAAGAAGGCGCTGGCATGCATTCTGGGCGGGGACCCCGCGGGCGCTATCACGGCGGTTGCGTCGGCGATAGAGGAGATGCTGAAGGCAGGTGGAGCCGCTGGATCGAGGCTCCAGGACCTCTCGAGGTCAGGGAAGAACGCGGGCTGGTTCGGGGCGGAGGTGCAGCTACAAATTGAGAAGCTAGAGGCGTTTCGCACGCACAGCGATGCACACGGCGTAGGAACGAAAGATCCCCATCTAGGGATGCTAGTCGTTCACTTAGGAGGGGCTCTGCTGCTCTACCTTGCCCAATCGGGCCCTTTTCTCGAGGTCGACTAAGTTCGGTCGTCCGCGTTAGAGGACCTCGGGTGAGACCTGAGCGCCGCAGCCTTCGCAGAACCGATCTCCCGGCTGGAGTGCATGGCCGCAGTATCCGCAGAAGTGGGGAGTCTGGGGCGGAGGCGCTGTCCTCGCGGCTAGCAGCCGCGATTGGATCTGTTGCCGCGCCCTCTCGAGTCGGCGGTGGTCGCCACCGAAGAGGGCGTGCTGGGTATACCCCTGGTCGTCAAAGTCGATAGCGAGGGCGAACTCCTTCTTCTTCATCGCGAACGCGAACACCCCGGTCACTAGGAGCTTGCCGGCTGTGACGTGCGACTCGATGAAGTCGACGGACGCCCCAGAGACGCACTCGAGCGGGACTTCGTGTCTCCAGGGGTTAAAGAAGGCCACTTCCTTCACGGTAAGCAGCCCGTCGGCGCTCACCCAGACGTCGGCGAGCTGGCCAGGCCTCCCGACTGGCAAGCCCCCGAGGTAGTTCAGCCGAGGCATCGCACTCGTTCCTTATGCGCCGGGCTCGCGGCGGGGGCGGGGGAGGAGGGCGCGGCCGAGGTCGAGCCAGTAGTCGTCGAGCTCGGCGGCGAGGGCTTGGGTCTGGCGCTTGAGCCGGTGAAGAGCTGTGGCACCGGCCGCACATAAGGACTCGGCCAAGCTCCGCCCCTTTCCGCCGGCCTTCGTGCCGCTGGACCAGGCAACGGAGGGAGACGGGCTCCCCCCACCCTGTCGCGCCACCCTACCGATACGAGTGGCCAATGGAAACCTCAACAGAATCGCTGACGTGATAACAGGCTCACCCATCGGAGTCGCAATCTTACTCCTTGGGCAAGGCCGACCAGACTGCCGCAGCGCGGCGACGCTCGACGAGGCGGGAGCCCGAGGTGGGCTGTCATCCTGAAGGGCCTCAAAGGAGATGGCCGGACGGCAAGCCCGTCCCTTCGGCCACGGGATCTCCGCAGCCATCGGATTCTTCGCTCGCTTAGTTGCGCCGCGACCCGCCCGTTGCTCGTGCCGCTCAGCTTGGCGGCCAACGGATTCAATCGGGGCCGCTCACGATCCTTCAGCGGCCTGGGCGTCAACGCTATCGGCGTACGCCCTTCATCAGCTTCCGGTTCGGCTCCTCCTGGCTGAGGTGAAACTGATGAAGGTCGTCGTTCGCCAGCTCTGGCTCGAGATCGGGATGACGATTCAGTTGCCCTCTTTGGCGGTTCGTCGCATCACGACCGTCACGGGGTCCGCGGTGGGGCCAGCCGGAGCTTTCAACCCCCTCCTGCCTACTCCTGCTCCTGCCAACTCACATCCCACAATTTCACGGCTTCATCGAAGCCTTTCGGCACGAACTCGCCGCGGCCGCCGAACACGAAGCCTTTGCCCAACAGCAACCCCCGCACGGTGTCCGGCACCAGGATCTCGCCCGCACCCGCCTTTGCCGCGATGCGTGAGGCGAGAATTACCGTCGCACCGAAGAGGTCTCCGTCCTCCTCGATCGGCTCGCCGGCATTAAGCCCCACGCGCACATGCAGCGGCTCCGGCATGGATTCCGTGTGTGCGGCGAAAGCGCGCTGAAGGGCGATCGCGCACTCCATGGCCGAAGTTACGCCGCCGAACGAGGCCATGAACCCATCACCCATCGTCTTCACCTCGGCGCCGCCGTGCTGCTTCAGGGTCGCGCGCGTGATGCGCTCGTGTTCGCGCAATACATCGCGGCCCTTGGTGTCGCCGAGCCGAGACATCATTTCGGTGTGACCGACGATGTCGGTGAACAGGACGGTTCGCACGCTGGATTGATAGGCGGCGCGCGCGACGGAGCGCCTCTCCCTGGGGGCCGCGGCCGCGGTTCCCGCCAATTCAGGGGCGACGAATCGCCCGATGGCGCGCGCTTGCTGGTCCATATTGTTGCCGCTGGTATTTTCGATTACAACGAGCTCAGCGTTCTTGAGGTCAGCCACGAGCGCGCGGGTGGGTTCCATAGCAAGCCACGTGTGGCCCGTATATCGGACAACAAGCGTCGGAGTTGTCACCTGCCCGGGAAGGTCACCAACCTCGCCGGCAACGGCGAGGAACTTTGTCATAGCCTCCCCGGTAACACAGGCTTGCGAGAACGCGGCGAACTGACGGGCTCCTTCGAAACCAAACCCAAACGCTAGCGCGGTCGCGGTCTCCGTGAAGAGTTCCCAGTCATCGATGGTTGAGAAGAAGACCTGCCCGCGGCGAGTAGCAAAGTCTGCGACGGTCACGGGATTGATGAGGACTATCCGAGATACCTTCGCTGGATGTTGCGCGGCATAGGCGATCGCGGCGGGCGCGCCAAATTCGACTGCAAGCAAGATGAATCGATCGAGCTGCAATTTGTTTACGACCGCTTCCAGGTCGTACACGAGGGTCCTGAGCGAGATGTTCGCGGTGCTCCGGTCAGAAAGTCCTGAGCCCCTGGTGTCGTAGCGGACGAGCATGAGGCCAGCCGCCAGCCAACCCTCAAATCCATCGCGGTAAATGGGCTGGTCCCACTCGAGTTGCACGTGGCTCTGTGCGGGCGAAGCCACATGCACGATAGGAGGACCCTGTCCGGCCACGCTGTAGGCGATGTTCACACCGTCGCTCGTTTTCAGGTACTGAGCCCGCGGTGCTGCTGTCACTCCCGCCACCTCACCACGTACACCCCCACTGGCTCCCCGATGAGCGGCGGGCCGCTACCGCTGACGGCGTAGGCAAGTCGCACTCCATCGCTCGTCCTGGCGAATGGGATGCGAGTGGGGTCCATCGGCGCACAGTATGGCACAACCGGGCTGCCCCTCCCGGACGGCCCGACCGTGCTTGCGTAGGCGGGCCGGTGCCACCGCGATGGCCGGATTGTGCTGACCTTGGACTGGCGTTCGAACAGCGCGAGGTCATTGCCAATTAGTAGGACAGGTCACCCTCCCCCGAGGCCGCTCTCTACGAGCGATTGCAGAGCGTCGAGTGCGATGGAACGACGCCGTGACTCAGCGGATGTGATACCGGTCGCCGAGTGGCGTTAGGCTTGAAAGGTGGACAACCTCTCGGACTTGTACGATGAGTGCTGGCCGGGAATTGAGTTTCCGAGCGGCTGTTCGGTAAGCGAGAGGCGCGAGCCTCCACGCAACGACGATCTCGCCGCCGTGGTGGACGCGGTCACGAAGTGCGGTGCGACGGCAGATCTGTGCCGGAAACTGAGGGGCGCACACCCAGCTCACAAGCCGCACCTCGAGAGGCATGACCGCCGACTTTGGGATGCGATCGTGGAGGCCGAGGCGCTGGCGTGGGCCGATGGGCTGCCTGGCCTGGGATGTGGGTCCTTCTCGTTCGTTACCGGAGCCCCGGACCTGCATCTGCCGAAGCGGGCTTGGATAGAGGTGAAGAACATCAATCGCTCGGATGCCTGGTGGGACAACTGGAACCGATCGGGTGGCATTATGATTTCGCGTGTCGCTTCTGAAGCCGACGAGTTGCACAAGACGGTCACCAATAAGCTGCAAGAGGGTTGGAACGACGCCCAGAGGAAATTCGCACGCGTGGAGCGGGAACCGCTTAGCATCGTCTACTTCTCGGTGCGCCTCGAAGCTCCACCGCTGCCCCGAGTCGCGTGGACTCAAATCGAACACTGGCTCAACAGCCTCCACATCCCGGAGGGCTGCAGCGCTGTGGTGACCAAGAATGACAACTGGGGGTCTCCCGAGATGGTCCGGGGTGCGCCACTTAGCTAGACAGTTCGTCGAGTGAGCCGTAGGGCGGACGAAATTGGTCCGATTCGAGCCTGACTCGACCCTTCGCTGTCCACCTGCTGCCAAACCGCAAGGATCGAGCTTCGTAGGCCCGGAGAGATTCGAACTCTCGACCAATGGATTAAAAGTCCACTGCTCTGCCAGCTGAGCTACGGGCCCGCCCATACCTCACCAGATGGATTCTTCAAACACAAGGCGGCTGCCGCCGGCCTGGTCCGAGGCTCCACGAGGGGGTTCTCACCGGCTAGACTGCGCGGCGTGGCAGTCACTTCCATCGAGATCCGGTCGCGTACGCCGTTCGAAGACGGAGTGCGGTTCGGCGAAGCCGGCGCCTACGAGCGAGTCGACGCGGTGCTCCACTTTGCTGTGGATCCGGGGCACGCACTGAACCAGGGGATCGTCGACCTCGACTGCGCCCAGCGAGGGGCCGACGGCCTCGTCCACTTCGAATCCGACCTGGTCGTGCTCAGGCCTGCGGATCCGGGCCGGGGGAGCGGCAGCCTGCTGTGCAGCGTCGTGAACCGGGGGCGGACGGCGCTTGTGCCGTTCAGTCAGCCTCCGCCTGGCATGGTCGTGACGTTCACGCCCCGGATCGAACCGGGCGATGGCTTCCTTCTGCGACGCGGATGGACGGTCGCCTTCTGCGGGTGGCAGTGGGACGTCGTGCGCAGGCCGGGAGCCCTCGGGCTGGAAGCGCCTCTGGCCCTCGATGAGGCCGGCCGTCGGGCTACGACCCGCGTTTCGGTGCAGTTCCAGCCGCTGAACGAACGCCCTTCGGAATACCTGGCCCACTGGCCGACGCACCCTCTGCACAACCCCGATCGCATGCACCAGACCTACCCTGCGGCCGACCTCGAGGAGCGAGGAGCCGTCCTTACGGTCGCGGACCGGCTGGGAGGTCCGAAGACGACGATCGCGCGTGGGGCGTGGCGCTTTACGCGGTACGTCGGGGGCTCGGAGGGACCGGATGCGCGCTGGGTCACGCTGGATGGGGGCTTCGAGCCCGGGCGCGTCTATGAGGTGTCGTACCTCACGGACCGTTGCCCGGTCGTGGGCACCGGGCTGCTCGCAATACGGGACACTGCTTCGTTTCTGCGCCACGGTGGAGTGGACTCCGGAAACCCGTGCGCCGGCGAGGTGTCGCACGCCTTCGCCCACGGCGTCTCCCAGACGGGCCGTTTCCTGCGCGAGTTCCTTTTCGGCGGTTTCAACGTGGATGAGGCGGGGAGGAAGGTCTTCGACGCCATCTACCCCCAGGTCGCGGGGGCCCGGCGGGGTGAGTTCAACTTTCGCGGGGCTCAGCCGTCCGCACAGTACGGGTCTGGAGCGGGCCAACGGCCGCCGTTCGCTTCAGTGCCGGCGGGCGGCGAACCGGTGGCGCTTCTCGACACCCAGCGGGCGCGGGGCGGGATGCCGAAGGTGTTCGAGGTCAACACCGCCAACGAGTACTGGCGTTCGAACGCAGCCCTTGTGCACGCTGACCCGGACGAGGGACGTGACCTCGACCTCCCGGTGAACGTCAGGACGTACACGCTCGCCGGCTGTCAGCACGGCCCTGGGCCTCCGCTGCTCATGCGCGAATCGCCGGCCACGCCAGAGCAGCGCGTTGCCAACAACGTCAACATGCTCAGCTACTCGCCGCTGACGCGCGCGGCCGTTGTGAACCTGGAGCGCTGGGTGGCCGAAGGAGTCGAGCCGCCTGATTCGGTGGTGCCCCGGTTGCAGGCGGAGGAGCTCGGATCTCGCGATGGTGTCCTGGCCCGGTTCCGGGACCTCCCGGGCGCGGAGGTGCCGACGCTGTTACCCCAACTACCGAAGCAGGGCGGCGACGGAATGTATCCCGCGCTCGTTTCGAACGTCGACGCCGACCTCAACGAAGTCGCAGGGATTCGCCTGCCGGAGCTTGCGGTCCCGCTCGCCACCTACACCGGCTGGAACCCTCGTCACCCCGAGACGGGCGGGAAGGGGCAGCTCGCCGACATGATGGGTTCGACCCTCCCCTTTGCCGCGACCGCAGCAGACCGCCTGCGCACGGGCGACCCGCGGCCATCGATCGAGGAGCGCTACCGCGACCGCGACCACTATTGCGCGCGCGTGCGGGCCGAAGCGCTGCGGCTGGTCGAGGGGCGGCTCATGCTCGAAGAGGACGTCGACCGGCTTGTTCGAGGGGCGGGCCGCGTCTATGACATGTTGACGGCGCACGACCAACCGAAATAGTCCGCTAATCGGCAGGGCGGGCTGTAAATTCCTCACGGCGAACCGCTGCACACTCATCCCGGCGCCTCGTCCACGAGCCCGCGAGGACGCCTGGGAGGAGGGCGACTACGCGCCTGGTCGGCAGGGGTGGGGCCTTCGGCGCGAAATATCTTATGAAAGGAAGTATTGACAGGGCGCTGGGGGGGAAACTATAGTCCCGATGGGGTGAAATGGTGGAAAGTGGGAAATCCGTCCACGTTCTACCCGGCAGAAGCGTCGCGTCAGCGACTCTTCTCCCCCAACGAAGGGGCGTGGGATGGCCTTCTGGGGCACCTACGAGTACCAGCTCGACGACCGGAATCGGGTCCCAATCCCGCCGCGATACCGCGATGCCTTCGAAAGTGGCGCGGTGCTGGCGACCGGGCTGGAGCCGTGCGTTGTGGTCCACACGCCGGACAGTTTCCAGTCGGCCGCTGCCGCCATCGAAGAGATCCCCGAGGAGTCGGAGGAGGGCCGCGATGCCCGGCGTGACTTCTACGGGAACGCTTTCGAAGAACAGAAGGACGGGCAGGGCCGCCTGCTCCTGCGGGCGAAGCTGGTGACGCACGCCGGATTGAAGAAGGACGTGGTCGTCGTCGGCTCGGGCCATTGGCTGGAGATCTGGGACAAGGCGACCTGGGAAGGCCGTGAGGGGGCTCGCAACGCGGTGCGGCGGGCCGCCACATCGGCGATCGGCGCCCGCAAGACAGCGAAACTCGAGCAGGGGGGCTAACGTGGTTGTTATGACAAGTCTCCCGATGACACACACGCCCGTCCTTCCCCGCGAGGTGCTGCACTACCTGGCAGTCCGGCGGGGAGGCACCTACATCGATTGCACAACGGGGCAAGGCGGCCACAGCCTCCTCATCGCGGAAGCGATGGGCGAGGCGGGCCGCCTCCTCTGCACCGACCAGGACCGCGAGGCACTGGAGTTCGCGCGCACGAGGCTGGCTGCGTTTGGGAGACGCGTCAGCTTCGTGCACGGGAACTTCCGCGATCTCGCCGAACTGGCGAGGCAGGAGGGATTCGATCGAGTCGACGGCGTCCTCATGGACCTCGGCGTCTCGTCGATGCAAATCGGGCGGGCGGAGCGCGGCTTCGCCTTTGGGCTCGAGGGCCCGCTCGATATGCGCATGGACCCGGATGCTGGCGGTATCACCGCGGGTGAGATCGTCAACACCTGGTCTGAAACGTCGCTCGCCGACCTCTTCTTCCAATATGGAGAGGAGCGGCAATCACGCCGCATCGCCGCTTCGGTGGTGCGCGCGCGGCCGCTGGCGACGACGTGGGAACTGGCCAGAGCCGTCGAGCAGGCTGTGGGGGGTGCAAGAGGCCGAACCCAAATTCACCCCGCCACCAGGGTCTTCCTTGCGCTCCGGATCCGCGTCAACGGCGAACTCGACAGCCTTGACGCGGCTCTTCCGCAAGCCCACGGCCTGCTCGGCTTTGGAGATGACGACGGGGCGGCCGCTGGCCGTCTCGTCGTCATCAGCTTCCACTCGCTTGAAGATCGGATTGTGAAGCAGTACATCCGGCGAGAAGCGTCGGATTGCATTTGCGACCCTGGGCTGCCCGTGTGTCGCTGCGGCCACAAGGCTACGCTCGAGGACCTGACGCGCCGGGCAGTTCGGCCCAGGGAAGATGAAGTAGCGGCGAACCCCCGTGCGCGAAGCGCGGTGCTTCGCGCCGCCCGACGGATCCGCTGACGGTGCGGCGCGTATGCAAGACCCCGGGGCGCGCCTGATGGCAGCCATCCATCTGCCGCTGCCCCGGTGGCATCGTCGCGCCCTGCGGATCCCCGCGCCTTCGTTGCGACTCAACCGATGGATCCTGGCGGCAATCGCCGTGGTCGCCCTCAGCGCGATGCTGCCGGTGCTGCAAAACAGCGCGGCGACGAGCCGGGGCTTTCAGTTGCAAACCTTCGAAGCCGAGAAAACGAAGCTCAACGGCCAGATCCGCCTGCTTGAGGCCGACGTTGCCCAACTGAGCTCATTGCCAAGGGTCCAGCGTAGAGCTTCCGAGCTTGGTCTGGAACCGGGATTTGACCCGATTTACGTGACCGTTGGCGAGGCCGGACCCGTGCCGGCCAAGATTCCCGCCGAGTATCTCCCCGGGCCCGCCCGAAAGACGGATGTGCCCGAACCCTGGTGGCGATCGCTCCTTTCGTGGGTGGCGCTGCCGGACTAACCAAGGAAGCCGGAAGCCAGGGGCTGCCGGCCGGAGGCGCGTTCGGTATGGCGCAGTCTCGTGCGCTCGGAACTCGCCGCGTGTGGTTGCCCGCGGCATTCTTCGGCGCGTTCGCGCTGGTGCTGCTTGGACGGCTTTTCCAGCTCCAGGTAATCGAGCATTCCCAGTATGCAGAGGCTGCCAGGCAGGAGTTGTTGGGCAGCGACACCGTCTTCGCCCGGCGTGGATCGATCCTCGACCGCAACGGCGCCGTGTTGGCCGCCAGCGTCGACACCTGGGACATCTACGTCAATTCGCGCGCCTGGAAGGATGACTCCATCGCCGAAAGCGCCTCGGCGGCTCTGGGGCGGGCGCTCAAGGTGACCGCCCCAGAGCTGCGCAACATGGTGCGCCAGAGCAAGTCAGTCGATGTGCTGATCCGCCGCGATGTGGATTACGAAACGGGCAACCAAATCCTCCGTGATGGCATCGCGGGAATCGTGGCGCTCCCGAACACAGCCCGGGTGAACCCAGAAGGCGATACCGGGGCGTCGGTACTCGGCCTTGTAGGGCAGGACAACACAGGCCTGGCCGGGATCGAGGCAGCCTACAACGATCTTCTCCAGGGGAAAGGGGGAAGGGCGGTGTTCGAACGCGACACCACCGGAGAGCCGATCCCCTTTGGGCAACACGTGGCCGAGGCTCCGGTCCCCGGCCACGATCTTGTCCTGACCATCGACCGCTACCTGCAGCAGATGGCCGAACAGCGGCTCGCCGCGGCTGTTACCGAGCACAAGGCAAAAGGCGGCGCGATCATCGTGCTGGACCCGTCGACGGGTGAGGTCCTCGCGCTCGCTACCCAGCCGGGGCTTAAGTACAGCACGCTCGATCTCTCGGATCAGAAGAGCATCGCACTCCTCCGGAACCGCGCTGTAACGGACCTCTACGAGCCGGGAAGCGTGATGAAGGTCGTCACCACGGCGGCCGCGATCGACCAGGGTGCCGTCACGCCGGACACTACTTATGTTGACCAAGGCGTGGTCTACCTCTATGACACTGCCATCAGGAACTGGGACTTCAACGTCTACGGCACTCAGACCATGACGGGCGTGCTGCAGAACAGCATCAACACCGGGGCGGTGTTCATGGTCGAGAAGCTGGGGGCGACGATCTTCCAGCGCTACCTGGACGCGTTCGGCTTCGGGCGCCCCAGCGGCATCGACCTCACGGGGGAAGCGGCCGGCATCATCCGGCGCCCTTCGGACAAGGGCTGGTCGCCGGTCGACCTCGCAACCCAGTCGTTCGGACAGTCGATCAGTGTTACGCCAATGCAGATGATTTCGGCGATAGCTACGGCCATCAACGGGGGCAAGGTCGTCCGGCCTCACCTCGTGCGGGCGATTGTGAGTGCCGATGGCAGGCGTGAAGACGTAAAGCCGGAGGTCCTGGGGCAGGCGATCAAGCCCGAAACGAGCGCGACGATGCGGCAGATGCTCTATGCGGTGGTCAACCCCGGCCGCTTCCACCCGGGGAAGCCGCGGGACTACAGCGCCGGCGGAAAGTCGGGCACAGCGAACGTGCCAATCCCCAACGGGTACGACGACCACCAGGTCGCTTCGTTCGTCGGTTTCGCCCCTGCCGACAACCCGAAGATCCTCGTCCTGATTAAACTCGACGAGAACGCGGACCTCATGACCGGAACCCAGGCCGCGGCGCCAGTCTTCGCCCGCATGGCCGACGACATTCTCCACTACATGAACGTCCGGCCTGACGCGGCGAAGTATGCGGCTGCCGCCCCATGAACAGGAACCTGACGACGGCATTCGTCGCGCGCGAGATGCGCCAACGCGGGTACCAGGTGGTGGCGGGCCCATCAATGGCAGTGACGGGCGGAGCGGCGGACTCGCGCACGGTGCGGCCGGGAGACCTGTTCACGGCGTTCCACGGCGAGCACACGGATGGGAACGGGTATGTTGCTGACGCGCTGACGAACGGCGCTGTCGCGGCGGTCTGCGAGCGCCCGCCCGGGGGCGAGTGGCCGGGCAAGACCGTTGTAGTGGCGCCGGATGCTCTTAAGGCGATCGGTGAACTCGCGGCGGCGTGGCTGCGGCGCTGCTCGCCGCGCGTCGTAGCCATCACCGGCACGGTCGGAAAGACCACCGCCAAGGACCTGACTGCGGCCGCCGTCGCTGCCGTCTTCGTCACGCACAAGAGCGAAGGCAACCTGAATTCGCGCGAGGGCCTGCCACTGGCGGTGATGAGCCTGCGGACAGACGACGAAGTTTCCGTGCTCGAAATGGCGATGGACAGCAAAGGGGAGATCCTCGAGCTGTGCGAGATAGCCCGGCCAGAGGTCGGCGTTGTGCTGAACGTGGGGCTGACGCACATCTCGAAGCTGGGGAGCATCGCTGCGATCCAGGCAGAGAAGCTCTCGCTGCCGCGCTACCTCCCCCCGGGCGGCACCGCGGTGCTCAACTTCGACGACCCGCGTGTAGGGCCGGCCGCCAGCGAGCTACGTTGCCGGGTGATCACTTTTGGCGAAGGCAAGGGGGCGACGCTCCAGCGAGGCCCGATCACGGATCACCGGTGGGGCGGGACGAGCTTCCCCGCGACGTACGAGGGCGAAACCCGCGCCGTGCGATCGCCATTGCCCGGGGAGCACCTGGTCCCCGCTGCCCTTTCGGCCCTGGGCGTTTGCCTGGCACTTGGTCTTTCCTTCGAAACGGCCGTGGCCGCGATAGGCGAGGCCCACGTCGAAGGGCGCATTCGTGTCGTGACTGGCCTGACGGGTGCCACGATCATCGACGATCGCTACAACTCCAGTCCGGCTTCGCTCACGGGGGCCTTGCGGATGCTTCGGCGACAGTCGGGCCGCCGGATCGCACTCCTCGGGAAGATGGCCGAGCTTGGCCCGTATGAAGACGAAGAGCATCGCCGGGCTGGCCGCCTCGCCGCCCAGTGTTGCGATATCGTCGTCGGCTTCGGCGACGTCTGCCAGGTGCTCGTAGAGGCCGTCCGGGTGGAAGGCATGGCTGACGTCCATTGGTTCGCTTCGCGGGAGGAGGCCGCGGCAAGGGTGCTGGCCTTGCTGCGGCCGGATGATGTCCTGCTGGTCAAGGGTTCGCGGAGCGAGGCGTTGGAAGCCGTCATGCCGTTGCTGGAAGGCGCGAAATGATCCACGCCCTCATCGCCGGGACGTGCTCGTTCCTGCTGGCCCTGGCACTCGGCTGGCCGATCCTCCATTACCTGCGGGGCCAGAACGCGGGCAAGGCGATCAGCGAGTATCAGCCGCAGAGCCACCAGGTGAAGGCCGGGACGCCGACGTTCGGCGGCCTGATGATCTGGATGCCGACGTTCATCGTCACGGCCATCGGGGTCAACTGGATTGATCACAAGTCGATCCTCCTGCCCCTGGCGATGATCGGAGTGACCGGGGTAGCTGGCTTCGTCGATGACCTGGGGTCACTCCAACACCGCAAGGAGAAGGGCCTGTCGTGGCGGTTCAAGATCGGATTCCTGACGGTGCTGGGAATCGCTTCCGCCTGGATCCTGTACGACAAGCTCGACGTGGAGTCGATCAACGTGCCCTGGAGCGGGAAGTACGAACTCGGGCCGGCCTACCTCGCCATCGCAGTCATCACCATCGTGGCGACCACCAGCGCGGTGGCGATCTCTGATGGCCTTGACGCGCTCACGGGGGGCACGACGCTGCTCGCGTTCATCGCCTACGGGATCATCGCCTTCATCCAGGGGCAGCAGTTCGTGGCGACCTTCGCCTTCATCATCGCAGGGTCAAACCTCGGGTTCCTCTGGTACAACGCCCACCCGGCGGTGGTCTTCATGGGGGATACGGGCGCGCTGGCGCTGGGTTCGAGCCTCGCCATCGTCGCCCTGATGACTGGCCACTGGCTCCTGTTGCCGGTGATCGGGATCGTGTTCGTAGCAGAGGCGGCCAGCAACGTGATCCAGATTGGCTACTTCAAGCTCAGCGGCGGGAAGCGCGTCTTCCGGCGGGCGCCCTTGCACCACCACCTCGAGGAAATCGGGTGGGCCGAGACGCAGGTGGTCACGCGCTTCTGGCTGGTCGGCATTGCGGGGGCGATGCTCGGCGTCGCCCTGGCGCTGGCGGTACCGGCATGAGTGTCGGAAACGGCGCACCGCTGGGCACCGTGCTCGAAATGCGAGGCAAGCGGGCCCTTGTCTATTCGATGGGGATAGAAGGCCGCGACCTGGCGAGCTGGCTCGTCGCCCGCGGGGCGGCTGTCACGATGTCCGACACCCGAAGCGAAACGCAGCTGGCGGCCGCAGGGGCAATGGCGCCGGGCGGCGTCGAACGGGTGGTCAACGGCCAGCCTCTACTCGACCCCGAGGGGTTCGACCTCGTCGCCGTCTCGCAATCCGTGCTGCGGTACGACCCGGCGCTCGCCCGGGCGCGAGAGCTTGGCGTGCCCGTCACTTCCCAGATGCGGCTGTTCCTTCAGCTCTGCCCGGGGACGGTGGTTGGGATCACCGGATCGAGCGGGAAATCGACGACGACCGCCCTCGTCGGGGCAATGGCCGCCGAGGCGGGGGTAGACCACGTCGTGGGCGGCAACATCGGCGAAGCACTGTTGGGACGCCTGGACGAAATTCGACCCGCGACGACCGTCATCCTCGAAGTGAGCCACACGCAGCTGCAGTACACCGACCGCTCGCCCCACATCGCCGCCGTTACGAACGTCACACCGAATCACCTCGATCAGTTCAGCTGGGACGAATACGTGGGGCTGAAGCGCAACATCCTGAGCGGCCAGGCTCGCGACGACATCGCGGTAATGAACGCCGACGACCACACCAGCCGGGCACTTACCGCGGCTGTGCGGGGAAAGTTGTCGCGCTCTTCGATCGCGGGAGAAGTCGACGGCGACGGAGCCTGGGTGGAACAGGGCTCAGTGGTCTGCCGCCGAGGCCGGGTCACGCGCGAGGTGCTGCGGCGGCAGGAGATACGCCTGCGCGGAGAACACAACCTGTCAAACGTGGTGATGGCCGCGGCGATTGGCGACGCTACCGGGTTCGCACCGGATGCGATGGCGAGCGCTATCAGATCGTTCCGGGGCGTGCCCCACCGGCTCGAAGTGGTCGGCGGCGCGAACGGCGTCACGTGGGTGAACGACAGCATCGCGACGAGCCCCGAACGCACGATCGCCGGTCTCAAGGCCTTCGACCAGAAAATCGTGCTGCTGCTTGGCGGCCGGGAGAAGCGGCTCCCGCTCGATGGGTTGCGGGAGCTCGTCCCCGTTCGTTGCCGAGGCCTCGTGTGTTTCGGCGAGGCCGGGAGTCTCTTCTACGAAGCCGTAGGGGGCTGCGTGTCAGGCGCGGTGCTGGTCGCGACTCTCGCCGAGGCGGTGGAGGCTGCTGCCCGGCTGGCCAGGCCGGGCGATGTGGTGCTCCTTTCCCCGGCTGGGACGAGCTTCGACGCCTATCCGAGCTTCGAAGCCCGCGGGCAGTCGTTTCAAGAGCTGGTCGGGCAACTGCCCGGCTTCGTGCAGGAGGTGACGCCATAGTCGCCTCGCGGACGGGCGAATGGGCTCCGGGGCGCCCGGACTACGCGCTGATCGCACTGACGACGGTGTTCACAATCACCGGTCTCGTGACGGTCTACAGCGCGAGCTTCGTGATTGGCATCGCCAAGTTCAACGACGCCTACTACTACGTCGTTCGGCAAACCATATGGGCGGCGCTCGGGGTCATCCTGCTTGTAGGGGCGATGCGCACCGATTACCGCGTCCTCCGCGCCCTTTCGGTGCCGATCATGCTCGGTACGATTGGGATGCTGCTTGCCGTGTTGATGTTCGGAGTTTCGGCCGGGGGAGCGCGCCGCTGGCTCGGCTACGGCGAATTCACGATTCAGCCGGCGGAGTTCGCCAAGCTGACGGTCATCGTCTACCTCGCGGCCTGGCTCGCGGGCAAGGGCGACAGCATCCGCAGCTTCGAGCGCGGACTCATCCCGTTCGTCCTCATCATTAGTGCTGTCGCTGTGCTGATCATGCTCGAACCGAACCTCGGCACGACGCTCATCATCCTGCTCATCACTGTCACGATGTTCTGGGTGGCCGGGGCCACCGTCGCCCAGATGGGGGCGCTGCTGGTATCGGGGTTCCTCGCGGTGCTGTTCCTGGCGACGATTGAAGGCTATCGGATGGATCGCCTCACCACCTTCTTCGACGCCGAGGTCGACCCGCTGGGGCACGGGTTCCAGACTCTGCAGACCCTCATTGCCCTCGGCAACGGCGGGGTCACCGGGTTGGGACTCGGGGCAAGCCGCGGGAAGTTCTTCTACATCCCCGAAAGTCACACCGACGGGGTGTTCGCGATCGTCGGCGAGGAGCTTGGCATCGTCGCCACGGCTGCGGTGTTGCTGCTCTACATGATCCTCATGGTGCGCGGCTACCAGGTGGCGCGGCGCTGCCGTGACGACTTCGGCCGGCTCGTCGCAACCGGCATCACAACCTGGATCACTGTCCAGGCGCTACTGAACATGGGCGGGATCACCCGAGTCATCCCGCTGACCGGTGTACCCCTCCCCTTCCTGAGCTACGGCGGAAGCGCACTTGCCTCGGTGATGCTTTCGATTGGCGTTTTGATCAGCATTTCGCGCTGGGGAGTGGATCGCGGCGGCTACATGGACCGGCCGCGGACACCGGACGGACGGCGGGTCGTCAAGAGGAGCTTGAAGTGAGGCTCGCGCTGACCGCCGGCGGGACTGGGGGGCACATCATCCCGGCACTGGTGGTGCTGGACGCCTTCCGCGCGCGGGCGTCAGACAGCCCTGCTGTGTGCTTCTTCGGACCCGACGACCGGGGCGAGCGGGAGATGGTGGAGGCGCGCGGCCTGCAGTTCGTGGCGGTGCCGGCCGCGGCCGTGCGCGGGCGAGGGCCGCTGCGAATCGCCCAGGGCGTCCTCCGGATCCTCCAGGGCGCCGTCGTCGCGACGCGCCGGCTCAAGGCCTTCGACCCAGACGTGGTCTTCAGTACCGGCGGCTACGGGAGCTTCCCCTGCAGCGTCGGGGCACGGCTCCTTCGCCGTCCTCTCGTCGTGTACCTGCCCGACGTCAGCCCGGGCTGGGCGGTGAAGGCGGAGACGATCCTGGCGACGCAGATGGCGACCACCACGGAGGCGGCGCTGGCCCATCTGCCTCGTAGCAAGACGGTCGTCACGGGCTACCCCGTCCGGGCGTCCTTCTTCGACCAGACCCGAGACCAGGCACGCGCGCAGCTCGGCCTCTCCTGCGACGAACGGGTGGTCGTCGTGGCCGGCGCGACGCAAGGCGCGAGGGCACTCAACCAGGCAGTGTTCGGAGCGTTGCCGGCGCTGGCGCGAGAGGCAACCGTCTTCCACGTCACCGGCGAGGCAGACTACGCCGCGGCGATCCGCCTCCACGACTCGCTGGATCGCTCGCTGGGGGACCGCTATCGCGCAGCCCCGTTCCGCGACGACCTCCCGGCCGTGATGTTGGCAGCGGACCTAGCCGTGATGCGCGCCGGGGCGAGCACCCTTGGCGAGCTTCCCGCCGCTTCGCTTCCGGCGATCCTTGTCCCAGGCAAGTACGCGGGGGGGCATCAGCGCGACAACGCCGGCTGGCTCGCCCGGGCGGGCGCGGCAATCGTCATCGAGGAAGATGACCTCGCTGGCCTGTCCCCAAGCATCCTCAAGTTGCTCGGCGATCCTCAGCGGCTGGCCGGAATGCGGGCGGCAGCGCAAGGGCTCGCGCGCCCGGGCGCCGCAGCGGCAATCGCAGAACTGATTTCGCGGGTGGCGCTCAGATGACCGAGATTCGCGGGCCCGTGCATCTTGTGGGGATCGGCGGCATGCACATGTCGGCCATCGCCCAGCTGCTGCTCGAACGAGGCCAGACCGTGCGCGGAAGCGACCTGCGGCCCTCGCGGCTGACGCAGAAACTCGAGGACCTTGGCGCGGTCGTGTTCGCGGGACACGATGCCGCGAACGTGGGTGACGCTGCCCTTGTCGTGACCACGGCCGCGGCAGGCGAAGACAATCCGGAGATCGTCGAGGCCCGAAAGCGTGGCATCCCGGTGATGTTGCGAGCGGAAATGGTCGCCCGGTTGATGGAGGGCAAGCGCGTCATCGCCGTCGCCGGGGCTCACGGCAAAACGACGACATCGAGCCTTATCGCCTGGACGCTCACCCTGGCCGGCCGCAAGCCAATGTATCTGCTCGGTGGCGAGAGCATCGACCTCGGGGGCCACGCCGCCTGGGGCGAGGGCGACCTGTGCGTGGTCGAAGCCGACGAATACAAGCGGGCCTTCCACGAATACAGCCCGGCCGTCGCAGTGGTGACGAACGTGGAGCCAGACCACCTCGACTACTACGGCACGCCCGCCGCCTACCACGAAGCGTTCGTTGAGTTCGCCAGGAAGATCGTACCCGGAGGCCGGTTGGTGGCCTGCTGGGACGACCCGGGCGCCCGGAGCCTCTGCGAATCTGTCGAGGACGAACCGATCCAGGCGGAGTCCTACGGCATCGAAGGCACCCGCTACTGGCGGGGCCGCAACATCGTCAAGACAGACAGCGAAGCTACGTTCCTCCTGGAGCGAGGAGGCGCCCCGGCCGGCGACCTGCGGGTTGGCCTGGCTGCCGATCACTTCGTCCGCAACGCAGTGGGCGCCGCTGCGGCCTGCCTCGGCGAAGGGATCGCTTTCGAGACGGTGCGGGAGGCACTGGGCCGATTCCGAGGCGCGAAGCGGCGCTTCGAGGTGGTCGGCGAGGCGGGCGGCGTGCTGGTCATGGACGACTATGCCCACCACCCTACCGAGGTGCGGGCGATGATTTCGGCCGCGCGCACGCGATTCCCCGAGGGGCGGCTGATAGGCGTCCACCAGCCCCACACCTACAGCAGAATTTCGTACCTCTGGAACGAGTGGACCCGGTGCTGGAGCGGGTTGGATGCGCTAATCGTGCTTGAGACGTACGCGGCACGGGAAACGCCGCTTGAGGGACGAGGCGCCCGTGATCTCGCGGCAGCGATCGAGGAGCCGCCTGCGCGCTACGCGGCCACCTTCGACGACGCCGCGGAGCAGGCGGCGAGCCTCGCGAAACCGGGCGACGTCATTTTCACCATCGGCGCCGGCGACGTCGTCGAGGTCGGGCCGAAGATCCTGGAGCTGCTGCGATGACCGCGCTCGAACGGGTGGCGGCGACCCTTGAAGGGCTCGGAGACCTTCGCCGGAGCGAGCCGCTCTCTCGGCACACGACGTTTGGGGTGGGCGGCCCGGCGGATCTGTTCCTCACGGTCCGCGGCGCCGAGGCGCTTGGGGCGGCTGTGGTGGCCGCCAACGACGCCGGCGTGGGTTCCTTCGTTCTCGGCAGCGGCAGCAACATCCTCGTTGCCGATGCGGGCATCCGGGGGCTCGTGATCGACAACCGCGCGCGGGCCGAGGAAGCGGACGACACGAGGACGACCTATCGCGTCGAGAGCGGCGCCAGCTTCGCCGGCTTTGCCCGCAAGATGTGCCGCCTCGGCCTGGATGGCCTCGCCTGGGCGGTTGGTATCCCGGGAACCCTGGGGGGCGCAGTCGTCTACAACGCAGGCGCCTACGGTGGCTGTCTTGGCGACGTGCTCACCCGCGTCAAGCTGCAAGACGCCGGCGGACGGGCCGCGTGGGTAGACGTGGCTGACCTCGCGCTCGTGTACAGAGGGAGCGTGTTCACGCGCGGGCAGTTCGCTTCCCGGGCAGTGCTCGACACCGAAGTGCGGCTGGTGCCAGGCGAGGCGAAAGAGCTGATGGCCCGGGTCGCGCAGTACGACAGCAAGCGGTTGGCTGCCCAACCACGCGGGCGCAACGCCGGATCGATGTTCAAGAACCCGCCCGAGCGTCCTGCGTGGAGGCTCGTCGACGCCGTTGGCATGCGCGGGATGGAGCGCGGCGAGGCCGCCGTGAGCGACAAGCACTGCAACTTCTTCGTGAACTACGGCAACGCTCGGGCGGCCGACGTGGCCTGGCTGGTAGAGGAAGCGGAACGGCGCGTGCAAGAGCAGTTCGGCATCCGGCTCGAACGCGAAGTGGCCTTTGTGGGGGAATGGTGATGGCGAAGGAACGGGTCGCGGTCATCTTTGGCGGCCGCTCGGGTGAGCACGAGGTGAGCGTGCGCAGCGCGCGGGGTGTGATGGCCGCGCTCGACCGGGAACGCTGGGAGGTGGTCCCGCTGGCGGTGACGCGCAGCGGTTCGTGGCTTCCGCCCGAGGAAGCGGGAGCCGGACTCGACCAGGGGAGGACGACGTTCGCAGGCGATGCAGGCGGTTCGATGCTGACGAGCGTGTCTGCGCTGACGGCCCTTGCATCGTGCGCGGTCGCCTTCCCGCTCGTCCACGGGACGTACGGCGAAGACGGGACGCTCCAGGGGCTGCTCGAAATGGCCGGCCTCCCTTACGCCGGGGCAGGAGTAGCGGCGAGCGCCGTCGGCATGGACAAAGCGCTCATGAAGGCGCTCTTCCGCGAGGCGGGCATCCGCCTGCCCCGCTACGCCGTGGTTCGATCGTGGGAAGCACAGAGCGACAGCGATTCCGTCGCCCGCTTCATCGAGGCTGGCCCGGAGTATCCCTGCTTCGTGAAGCCCGCGAACGGCGGCTCCAGCGTCGGGATTACCCGTGTGCGTTCGCGCGAAGACCTGCCGATGGCCTTCCAGGCAGCCTTCGCCTACGACGACAAGGCGGTCGTCGAAGAAGCGATCCAGGGGCAGGAAGTCGAGTGTTCGATCCTGGGCAACGAACGCCCGGAGGCGAGCATCGTGGGCGAGGTCGAGCCGGACCGGGACTTCTACGACTACGAGAGCAAGTACGCCGCCGATTCGAAGACGAGGCTCCACATCCCGGCCCGCATCGCTGACGAGACAGCCGAACGCGTGCGCGAACTGGCCCTGCGGATGTACCGGGTGATGGGTTGCGAGGGATACGCGCGAGTCGACTTCTTCGTCTGCGGGGGAGTCGAAGTGATCGCGAACGAGGTGAACACCATCCCCGGTTTCACCAGCATCAGCATGTACCCGAAGCTTTGGGAGGCTTCGGGCATCGGCTACAGCGATCTACTCACGCGGATCCTCGAACTGGCCTTCGAACGGCACGCGAGGAGGGCGCGGCGATGATCGTGAAGCGCAACCGCGGTCCCCGGAATCGCTGGCCCCGGCTCGTCGTCAAACGCAGCGGCTCGGTTGGCGAACGGCGGGCGCGGACGATCGTGAAGAGATCGAACGCCGGCGCCCCTCCTCCGGCAGCAGGGTCGGGGGTCAGCAGGGCGCCTCGCTTTCGGCGGGCATGGTGGGCGCTGGCCATCGGGGCCGGCAGCCTTGCCCTCCTCGGCGCGGCCGTCGGCGTGGCCTGGCGGTCGCCTCTCTTTTCGATTCGGGACGTTGAGGTGCAGGGCAACCGGCAGGTGCCGGCAGACACTCTCGTGGAGAAGGCTGGCCTCACGGGCGAAAACATGTTCACCGCCGACCTGGCGGCCGCCCAGAAGGAGCTCTACCGGATCCCCCTCCTGGCCTCAGTCAGGATCGAACGGGCGTGGCCGCGCGGCATCAAGATCGAAGTGACGGAGCGCCAGCCCTGGGGCACGTGGGAGCAAGCGGGAGTGGCCTACACGATTGATCGCGACGGGATCGTGCTTGGGACCACACCTCCACCCCAGGGATCGCCAGTCGTTCGCAGCTACGAGCTGACATCGCTGAGAACTGGCGACCGGGTGAACTACCAGGCCGTCGACGCCGCCGCTGAGCTTTACGCGAAGCTACCCAAACAGCTGGGCATCGCGGTCACTGAAGTTGCCTTTGTGGCGGGCAAAGGTGTCGAAGTGACCACCTCCCGCGGCGAGAAGGCTCTCTTCGGGGACTCCAGTTCGATCGCCTACAAGATTGCGGTCTGGGCCGCCATGGCCCAGCAGGCTAAGGCGCTGGGCATCAAATACGCGACCATCGACCTCCGGTACGGGAACCGGCCGGTGTTGCAGTAAGAGGAGAGAGGGATCAGGCATGAAACGAAGGAGCACGGTAGCAGCTATCGATGTGGGCTCGACCAAGGTCGCGGTGGTCGTGGGGGACCTCAGCGACCAATACGAGACGCGCATCCTTGGCGTCGGCGTGGCGCCAGCCTCGGGGCTTTCGCGAGGCGTGATCGACAACATCCAATCGGCACGCGAAGCGATTGCTACGGCGGTCGACAAGGCCGAACAGTCCTGCGGGATGCGAATCCTCAGTGCGGTGGTAGGGATCTCGGGGAACCACATCAGTTCGCAGAACAACCGCGGGATCGTGGCCATTCCCGACCGCTCCCGGCCGATTTCCGGGGACGACCGGGCGCGCGTACTGGAAGCTGCCGGGCAGATCAGCATTCCTCCGACGCGCCAGGTGCTCCACATCCTTCCTCGCGGCTACTGGGTCGAGGGCACCGACCAGGTGAGCGACCCGGTCGGGATGTATGGCGGACGGCTCGACGCGGAGACCCACATCGTCACCGGCGCGGTCTCGGCGATCCAAAACCTCACCAAGTGCGTCGAAGGGGCGGGCGTACAGGTGGACGACGTCATCCTCGAATCGATCGCCTCGGCGACCAGCGTCCTCTCGGAGCAGGAGCGGATGCAGGGTGTCGCGCTCATCGACATCGGCGGCAGCACCACTTCGGTCGCGGTCTACGACGAAGGGACGGTGGCCCATACGACGTGCCTGCCCATCGCCGGATCGCACCTCACGCACGACCTCGCACGGGTGCTCCGTTGCCCCTGGGAGAGCGCAGAAGAGGTGAAGTGCGAATACGGCGCCGCTTTCGCCGACCTCGCGATGAACAACGAGACGATAGAGATCCAGGCATTCGGGACCCAGACGCAGAAGGTGGTTCCGCTGATCCACATCTGCGAGATCCTGCAGGCCCGCAGCGAGGAGATCCTCGAGATGGTCGCGCTCGAACTGAAGCGAGCGGGCTATCTCGACAAGATCGCGGCGGGCCTGGTCCTGACGGGGGGCAGCAGCCAGTTGCGCGGCCTCCCGGAAGTGGCGGAGGCGCGGCTCGGATTGCCGGCCCGCCTCGGACGCCCTCACGGCTACTCCGGGCTGAACGACATCATCGGGACGCCCGCGTATGCAACCGCCATAGGCCTTGTGGAGTTCGCGCTGGGAGATCGCGAACGGGCGGTAGAAACATCGGGAGCCGGCTTCGAAGTGCCCGCCATGGGTGGGCTCTTCCGGCGGCTCGCCTCATTCGGAAGGGCACTTATGCCCCAGTAAGCAAAGGAGGAACCGGGGAATGAGCCTCATCGACTTCACCCGCAGCGAAGAGCCATTTCGGAAAGGAAGGGACCACAACATGAGCATTCGATACGACACCGAACTGCTCCCCGACATCAAGGTGGTGGGCGTGGGCGGTGGCGGCTGCAATGCCGTCAACCGCATGGTCAAGGCCCGCATCCCGGGGGTCACGTTCGTGGCCTGCAACACGGATGCCCAGGCCTTGATGGCCTCGGACGCGGGGAGCCGCATCCGCATCGGAGAAAAGCTGACCAAGGGCCTGGGTGTAGGCGGCGACCCGGCCCGCGGCGAGCGGGCAGCCGACGAAAGCCGCGATGAGCTCTACGAGCTCTTCCGGGGCACAGAGATGGTATTCGTCACGGCCGGTATGGGGGGTGGGACTGGCACGGGCGCGGCGCCCGTCGTGGCGGAGATTGCCAAGGACTGCGGCGCCCTCACAATCGGCGTCGTCACTAAGCCGTTCGCGTGGGAGGGCGCCCGCCGTATGCGCCAGGCAGAAGAGGGACTCGCCCGCCTCCGCGACAAGGTCGACACTCTCATCGCCATCCCAAACGCCCGGCTCATGGAGATCTGCCCGGAGGACTGCACCGTCGAAGAAGCCTTCGAAACGGCCGACGACGTACTCCGCCAGGCGATCCAGTCGATCTCCAACATCATCAGCCAGAACGGCTCAATCAACCTCGACTTCAACGACGTGCGGGCGACGATGGCAGAAGCCGGGCCCGCACTGCTCGCCGTCGGGGCTGGCTCAGGCGACAACCGTGCAGTGGACGCCGCCCGCGCTGCGACGACCAGCCCGTTGCTCGACCAATCGATCGACGGCGCGCACAGCGTGCTCTTCAACATCACCCACAGCGGCAACTTGAAGATGCGCGAGCTGGACATGGCCGCTCGCGTGGTCGCCGAGGTTGTCGACCCTTCGGCGAACATCATCTTCGGGACCGTCGTCGACGCTCGCGTGGGCGAAGAGATACACATGACGGTCATCGCCACCGGGTTCCCGCCGAAGGCCCAGATGATCGAAGACCCACGCCAGGTGCGCCGCATCGCGGACATCGGGCTGCCGGGTGTGTCGAGCGTGGAAGACGCTGAACTGCCCGCGTTCCTGCGGCGGAACGTGCGTTCGATGAACGCACTGTACGCCGTGAACGAAGGGGTAGTAGCGAAGCTGGCTGAAAGGAGGTAGCTATCTAGCCGAGCGCGCTAAGTCCGGAAGGACGCTCACCCGAAGCATTCGGGAAGCACGGGGCTTGATGCATTGGGAGATGGCATCAAGCCCCTTTTTCTTTACTCAAAGCGCCAGGCCACCCCGCCGACAGCTACCTCCGTTTCAGCCGGAGGCGTAACGTACCACACGTTTCTACCCCTCCGCCACTATTTTCTTGACGAAACTTCACACCACTTGTTAACGACGGCGCCTCTTCCGACTCAGAAAAAGGCACGGTCAACGTAGAGCCCGTGGGCGGCTGCATCCACAGGCTCGGGGATGCCGGGAGTCCAGAGATCGATAGGATCGAACGTCGCCGGAAGCTTGCTTGCGCTCCCCCAAGTGGGCGAGTACTCCGACGTGAAGATCTCTAGCGAGGTCATTCCCCTGGCAAGGAGCCAGCCACACCAGGCGCCCAGGAGATCGAGGAACTCCGTTTCGGCGCCTGGCAGGAAGCCGTAGTCGAGCACGGCGGCCCCACGATCGATGGTCTCCCTTCCGTCGGGGTGGCGGGAGCGGACTGAGATGCTCTCGCCGAGGGGCCAAACTCCTACCACAGCGCCCTCGGAGAGCCAGACCCGTTTCCACGAGTACTGACCCGGGTCACGCTCCATGCGGGCCGCGAACGACTCCGCTGTGTAGGGCAGGAACATCTCTTCGCCCATGTGGCAGGAGTTGAGAATGGCAACTATCTCCCGCGCGTCGGCAGGGGTCGCGGCACGCCCCGCCGGCGGACCGGCGAGTGCCGAGCACTCGATCCGCGCCTGGACGGGCCCGAAGCTCCACTTGTTCTCCGCCCTGGCCACGAACGCCTGAGAGCGGGCGTTTTCGGGAGAGACGTACCAGTACTGAGAATCGATTTCCTTGAACCTGAGGTGCTTCAGGAGCTGCGCACTGAGTTCGCGGCCGACTCCGCGACCCTGGAACGCAGGAGGGATGCGGGCGTGGTGCACGTAGACGAGCCTGCGGACCAGGCCCCCTATCGGCGCCCTTCGTCCGGCCCCACAGAGGACGCCAGCGGGTTCCCCATCGATTTCCGCGAGCAGCGCAACGTAGTCGCCCATGAGCCGCGCGGCGGCGAAGTAGTCGTGGCCCCGGTCGATCGTGATCGAAGAGTCGCCGAAAACCAATGGCGCACTCAATTCGAGGGCGGCAAGCAGCGGTCCGTCGGCTTCTGTCGCATCGCGAACGGTGAGCCCCTCATCGCTCATCGCTCATCACTCATTGCTCATGGGGATCCCGGCGAGCCTCTCCGGGATCCACTCCACCAGGAGAGCGTCGATTTCCTCTTTGGCGCCCATGAGGGAATGGCCGGTGCCCGCGTAGAGCACGATGCGCTTTGGTTCGAGTGCCCGGCGGTAGATGTCCTCGCTCGCTTCGTGGTTGAGGACCGAATCGGTCATGCCGTGGACGAGGAGCAGAGGCTTGCCGAGATTCTCGACCTGGCGGGTACCGTGGAGCTGCGGCGAAAGCGAAGCCACGGCCCGGACGTTGGATGCGAGCTCGCCGGCGTTGATGACGACGGCCGCGCCGAAGCTGTGTCCAAGAAGGACGATGTCCGTTGCACCGATCCCCTTCAGGAACGAGCAGCCTGCGAGCGCGTCAAGGACGCATTCTTCGAAGTCGTTGGGCAGCCGGTAGTTCAGGCGGAGCACGGATACGCCTGAACCTTCGAGCAGGCCTGGAAGGCGCCCGTAGAGCCCATCGGCGGGACCGTCGAGCCCACCCATCGCCCCTCCGACGCAGACCACCGCCCCGGTCCCTCCTTCGACGGGGTGGAAAAGCGCGGCGATCTCGCCTCGGCTCGTCTGGAGGAGCACCCGGAAAGCACCGGGGACGTCCGCGGGAGTTCCCTTGACGCTGTGGAGGCGCAGCTCAAGCTCGTTGGGAGGGGATCCAGCTTCGTCCTCCCAGAACTCAGGCATGCGAGCCACTATACGCGGTGGACAGAGGGCCGAAGGGAGCCCTCAGCCGGGATCCACAGGCCGGGAACGAAAGCGGGGGAACTGGTAGTCTCATTGTTCGCAATGCCCCCTGACCGGCGGGCGGCGCCCGGACCGGCACGGACGAGTGCACTCATACAATACGGAGAGGACCGATTCAGATGGCAATTTCGTTCGAAGGCCAGGTGGCCTTAGTCACCGGTTCCGGTGGAGGGCTGGGGCGTGCTTACGCGCTCGACCTCGCGAAGCGCGGCGCGAAAGTCGTGGTTAACGACCTCGGCGGCGACCCCCACGGGCAGGGCGAAAACCGCGCCGCCGCTCAGAAAGTGGTCGACGAGATCAAGGCCGCGGGCGGCGAGGCAGTCCCGAACTACGACAGCGTCGCCAGCTATGACGGTGGCTTCAACATGGTGAAGCAGGCAGTCGACACGTGGGGGCGGCTCGACGTCGTCATCTGCAACGCCGGGATCCTGCGCGACGTCGCGTTCCACAACATGAGCGAGGACGACTGGGACAAGGTTTTCGCCGTCCACATCAAAGGCTCGTACACGGTGCTCCGTGCAGCCTGGCCGGTGTTCCGCCAGCAGGCCTACGGCCGCGCCATCGTCACCTCATCCTCCTCGGGGATCTGGGGCCAGTTCGGGCAGGCCAACTACGGCGCCGCGAAGACCGCGATGCTCGGCCTGATGAACGTGCTCAAGCAGGAAGGCGCCAAGTACAACGTGATGGTGAACACGATTGCGCCTGTGGCCGGCACCCGCCTGACCCAGACGGTGATGCCGAAGGAGATGGTCGACCGGCTGAAGCCGGAGTTTGTCGTCCCGGCGGTTGTCTACCTGGTCTCGAAGGAGTGCACGGACAGCGGCCTGATCATCGAAGCCGGCGCCGGCAACTTCAACCGCGCCGTCATCGTGAAGGGGCCGGGCGTGCGGCCGGGGATGGACGACCTCAAGGATGCCGAGTGGGTACAGAAGAACTGGGCCGCCATCACGAGCCTTGATGGGGCCGAGCCGATGTGGGCTGCGGGCAAGACGCTCAAGCAGTTCCTCGCGGAAAAGCAGTCCGCGGGTTAGGGAACATCCGGCAGCGTGGGCGTCTCCGGCGGCGCCCAGGTTGCTTGGCACGTTCGTTGCGAGGCTTGCCCGCGGGGTGTAGCCTGCAATCGACAATTTCATAGCTGTTCGGGATCGCTGGGGGTGCCTTCGGGCTGAGAACAAACCCCTTGAACCTGACCACGTTTGTACGTGCGGAGGAAAGCGGTCGGACCACAGGAGCTTTCGCGTGGAGTCCGGCTTTCCGGGCTCCTTTTGTTGCCCGGAGATGCAGGGAATCCCCCGGCTCCCGGGCGGCAGAAAGAGATGCCACGATGCGAAAGCGCATCCTCCCGGCCATCCTCCTTTGTTGCGCGCTCACCGGTCTCGCCCTCGCGGCGGCCTGCGGCGACGACGACTCGGGCGGTAGCAAGACGCTCACGGTCATCACGCACGACTCGTTCAACCTGACGGAAGACCTAATCAAGGGCTTCGAAAAGGACAACGGCGTCACCGTTAAGCTGCTGCCCAAGGGCGACGCCGGGGCGATGATCACCAGCGTCATCCTCAGCAAGGACCACCCCGAGGGCGACATGCTGTTCGGCGTCGACAACACGTTCCTGTCGCGGGCGCTGGATGCGGACGTCTTCGTGGCCTATTCATCGCCGCTCCTTAACAAAGTGCCGAACGACCTGCAAAAGGACGGTTCCAACAAGGTCACGCCGATCGACTACGGCTACGTCAACTTCAACTACGACAGCGATGCGCTGAAGAAGGCAAACCTTCAGCCGCCGAAGACCCTCGAGGATCTGACCGACCCGAAGTTCAAGGGCAAGGTCGTGGTCGAGAACCCGGCCACGTCGTCGACCGGGCTGGCGTTCCTGGTGGCCACCGTCGACTACTTCGGGAAGGACGGGTACATCGACTGGTGGAAGAAGATGCGGGCGAACGACCTCAAAGTCGTGGACGGCTGGGAGACGGCGTACAACACGAACTTCACGCTCAAGGGCGGCCAGCAGCCCATCGTCCTGAGCTACGCTTCGAGTCCGGCGTTCGAGCAGATGTTCGCCAAGACTCCGCGCGCCGATTCCCCGACGGGCAACGTCCTTCCCCCGAAGGGCGTCTTCCGCCAGATCGAGTACGCGGGCATTCTGAAGGGGACGAAGAACGAGAAACTCGCGCGGAAGTTCATCGACTTCCTGCTGAGCAAAGCCGTGCAGGAAGACGTCCCGGGCCAGATGGCCGTCTACCCCGTAAACACCGATGCCGCTGTCCCCGAAGCGTTCGCGAAATTCGGTAAGGTCGATGTCGCGGCTGCCAACGTCTCGGCCAAAGACATCGCAGCGAGCCGGGACAGGTGGATCGACGAGTGGACGAAAGCGGTCCTCCGGTAGGGTACCCAGTGTCCGCCATGAGGGGGGGCGCCCGGCTGTGGAGCCGAGGGCTCCCCGTGTGGGCGGTCTCCCTGCTCCTGCTTGGGCCGCCCCTCGCCTTCCTTGGGGTGTTCCTGCTCTACCCGCTCCAGGGCATCCTGCGAGAGTCGTTCTTCCGTGAAGGCGCGTCGCTCACCGACCTGCGGCCCCTCATCGACGATACCTTCTACCTCGAGCGCGCCTGGTTCACGCTCTGGCAGGCAGCGTTGTCAACGATCCTCACGCTGGCGGTAGCGCTTCCCTGCGCTTTCGTGCTCGCACGTTACGACTTCCGGGGTAAATCGAGCCTGATGGCGGTGGCAACCGTGCCATTCGTGCTGCCGACGATCGTCGTCGCAGTCGCATTCACGGCGCTCCTGGGGCCTTCGGGTGCTGCCAACGCCGCGCTGATGGACCTGTTCGACCTCGAAACACCGCCTATCCAGGTCCTCGACACGCTCTGGATCATTCTCATCGCCCACGTCTTCTACAACTTCGCGATGGCCGCCCGGATCATCGCCGCCTACTGGACCAATCTGGACCCGCGGATGGCCGACGCTTCGGCGATGCTGGGCGCCGGGCGCGTGGAAACCTTCTTCCGCGTCACCCTGCCGCTGCTGCGGGCGCCGATCTTGGCGGCGGGCTCCCTTGTCTTCCTGTTCTGCTTCACCAGCTTCGGGGTGATCCTCATCCTCGGCGGGCCGCGCTACGGCACGATCGAAACTGAGATCTACCACGAGACGGTGTTCCTCTTCCGCCTCCCGGTCGCCGCCACCCTGGCCCTGATCCAGATCGTTTTCACCTTCTTTGTGATGGCGACGTACGCGAGCCTTCAGCGAACCGCTCCACGAGCGGCGATCGAACGCCGCCGAGAGAGGCGCTGGTCGGCGGCGGACCGGCTCGTCGTTGCCTCGGCCGTGGGCGGGATGCTGCTGGCGACGCTTCTGCCACTGGGCGCGCTCGTCGAGCGGTCGGTCCACAGCGTTGATGGCTACACGCTGCACTTCTATCAGACGCTCGGTGAGAACGTGCGGAAGCAGATCCTCTTCGTGACCCCCCTCACGGCCGTCCGCAATTCGATCGGCTTCGCTCTCCTCACGCTGGTCCTGGCCCTGCCCATCGGGACGCTCGCTGCCTACGGCTCGGTGCGCCTTCGCCGCCACGGCGCGCTTGTAGAAGCGCTCCTTCTTCTTCCGCTGGGCGTTTCAGCGATCACGCTGGGCCTGGGCTTCATCGTGACCCTCAATCGGCCGCCGCTCGACCTGCGCGGCAGCTGGATGATGCTGGTGATCGCCCACACGCTGGTCGCTTACCCGTTCGTGGCGCGAACCGTCGGGTCGCAGTTGCGCGGGATGGACCCCCGCCTGCGCGAGGCCGCGAGGGTGTTGGGTGCATCGCCGGGCAGAGTGTTCCTGGAAGTGGACGTGCCGTTGATCTGGCGCTCGCTGGCCGCTGGCGCAGTCTTCGCATTCGCCGTATC
Organism: Tepidiformaceae bacterium; assembly: GCA_041488155.1. GTDB lineage: Bacteria > Chloroflexota > Dehalococcoidia > Tepidiformales > Tepidiformaceae > JBGPOS01. The sequence continues at coordinate 11,345 of JBGPOS010000018.1, read as the reverse complement.
GATGGGCGAATTCGGGGCTACGCTGCTGATCGCTCGGCCGGAGTGGCCCACCATCCCCATCGCGATCTTTCGCTACCTCAACCAACCGGGGGCGCTGCAGTACGGCCAGGCGTTGGCCATGAGCGTTATCCTCATGGGCGTGACCGCCGCGGGCTTCCTCCTCCTCGACTGTCTGCGCTACCGGGAGATCGGCGCCTTCTGATGGGAGCCCCGCAGGCTGAGCCCCCCAGCACGCCAGCCCGCTTGCAGGTCGAGCACGTCTCGTTCGCGGTGGGCAACAAGCCGATCTTGAGGGATGTCTCGCTCCAGGCAGCCACCGGTACGACGGCGATCCTGGGCCCGAGCGGCTGCGGAAAGACAACCTTGCTCCGAGTGGTCGCGGGACTCGAACGGCCGGACCGGGGCGAGGTGCTCTTCGAAGGGAAACCGGTGACGGACGTCCCCGCGCATCGCCGCGGTTTCGGGATGATGTTCCAGGACTTCGCACTCTTCCCCCACCTCGACGTCGAAGGCAACGTCGGATTCGGGCTGCGCCATTCGCGGCTCCCTCGGCCGCAACGACAGGGTCGCATAGCGGATCTACTCGACCTGGTGGGCCTGGCCGGTTACGGGAGCCGGACCACGGAAGCGCTTTCCGGTGGGGAGCGCCAGCGGGTCGCTCTCGCCCGCGCGCTCGCACGCGAACCGCGACTCCTGATGCTCGACGAGCCGCTCGGGTCGCTCGACCGCACGCTTCGCGAACGGCTGCTGGTCGAGCTGGGCACCATCCTCGCGCGCGTTGCGATCCCCACCATCTACGTGACACATGATCAGCTCGAAGCCTTCGCGGTCGCCGACCGGATTGCGATCATGAACGAGGGGACGATCGTGCGCTGGGACACCCCGGCGGAGATCTACGCGGATCCCCGTACCTCGTTCGTCGCGCGGTTCCTGGGGATGGATAACATCGTGGACGGCGAACGCGGGACAGACGGCGTCGTACAGACGGCGCTCGGCCCGTGGCCGGGGACGTCCGGTGCTTGCGGCCCGGTGAAACTGCTCCTTCGCGGAGATGGCGCCCTGCTGACCGAGAGCGAAGGGCCCGGAGTCCTTTCCGGGACGCTCGCGTCAAGGCTCTTCCAGGGCCCGCGTACCCGGGTTCGCATCACCACGGTGGCCGGCGAGCTCGAGTTCGACCTGGCCGGCGAAACCGCGCTCCCGGCGGTCGGCTCCGCGATCTACGTTTACGTGCCGGCCGTCCAGGTGCTCGACGACGCGGGCTAAATCGGCCCTTTCCTCTTCCCTTCAGGCTCTCTACGCTCCACGCATGCCAATCAGGACGGAACGCCGGGACAAGACCTTCCTCATCACGCTCGACCGCCCGGAGGCGATGAATAGCATCGACCCGGAGATGTACGAGCAGATCACCGCAGCCTGGGAGGAGTTCGAACACGACGCGGGCCTGCACGTCGCGGTGGTCACAGGGGCCGGCGATCGTGCCTTCTGTGCCGGGCGCGACCTGGTGAAGAGCGCGGCCGACGCCAGCAACGACTGGAGCCAGGCTCGCAGCGCGGGCCGCGGGAGGCTCACGCCGGAGGGCGTCTGGAAGCCGGTGATCGCGGCGATCAACGGCCACTGCCTTGCAGCCGGGCTCGCGCTCGCCCTTGGCTGCGACCTCCGGCTGGCAAGCCCGAACGCCACGTTCGGGACCATGGCGGCGAAGCGGGGGATCGTGGCCGGCGGAGGCCAGACTCAGCGGCTGGCCCGTTACATCCCCTTTGGGATGGCCATGGAGATGATCCTGTTCGGCGAACGCATCGACGCGGCCGAGGCCTACCGTATCGGCCTGGTGAACCGGGTGCTACCCCAGGGCGAGCTGCTCGAATTCGCCATGCAGTGGGCGGCGAAGCTCTGCGAAAACGGGCCGCTCGCCCTCCGGGCCATGAAGCAGGCGGCCTATGAAGGCGGGTTCGACCTTCCTTTCCGCGAAGGGATGCGCCTCGAAGCCCGGCTCTACGCGGAGATCATGAAGACCGAAGACGCATCGGAAGGGCAACGAGCCTTCGCCGAGAAGCGAACGGCACAGTTCAAGGGGAGATAGCGCCGGTGCCCGGCAACTGCGGTAGTCTGTTCTTCAATGAGCTCGCTCGCTTTCTGGAAGGCCGTAGTGGCCGACAAGTCTAACTTCCTGGAGCGGATCATCGCGCTCCTTGAGGAGCACGAGATCCGCTACTGCGTGATCGGCGGCGTGGCCGTGAACGCCTACGCCGACCCGGTTGTGACTCTTGACCTCGACATCGTCGTGGCTACCGATCAACTCGCCCGGGTGAGGGAACTCGCGGAACTGCAATTCAAAGTGCGCGAATTCCCCTACAGCCTGAACGTCTACGACCCGGGGTCGAAGTTGCAGGTGCAGTTCCAGCGCCGGCCGGAGATGTCAGTCGTCCTGGGGGGCGCCCGGGTTCGGGAAGTCATGGACCTGCGACTGCCCGTGGCTGCGCCCGAGGACTTGATGGATGCGAAAGTCGCCGCAGCCCTGGAACCTACCCGGCGGCCGAGCAAGCGCCAGAAGGATCTGGCCGACATCTCCAGGCTGCTCGAAGCGTTTCCCAAGCTGCGCGACCGAGTGCCCGAAGAGATTATTGCTCGACTGCTGACGTAATTCGCGCAACGAGCGGTTCGCCTAGAATCGGAGACGTGACATCCCGCAGCACGGGCCACAGGCAAAGCTCGCCCCTCCACGGCCCACTCGACGGCATCCGTGTCCTGGACTTCACGTGGGCCCTCGCGGGGCCATTCGCCACGATGCAACTTGCGGACCTCGGCGCCGAGGTAGTCAAAGTCGAGTATCCCGAGAACGACGAGAAGCAGCGTGGCTTCGGGCCGTACTACGACGGCGTCTCGACGTTCTTCTTCAGCCCGAACCGGGGTAAGAAGGGCATCTGCATCGACCTCAAGACCGCTGACGGGAAGGATCTCGTCAAACGCCTCGCCGGCGCCGCGGACGTTTTCACCGAAAACTTCCGTCCGGGCACGATGGACGGCCTTGGACTCGGGTACCAGGCGCTTCGCGAAGAGAACCCGCGGCTCGTGTACGCGGCGCTCAGCGGATTCGGACAGACCGGCCCGTACAGTCGCATGGTGGCGGTCGATGCCGTCGCCCAGGCCATGGGCGGCACGATGAGCCTTAACGGCGAGTTGGACGGCCCTCCATTGCGCGTCGGCGTCAGCATCGGCGACATGGTGGGCGGCCTCTACCTCGCGATCGGCATCCTGGCGGCCCTCCGCGCGCGCGATGTGACGGGCGAGGGCCAGTTCGTCGATGTCGCGCTCATGGAAGCGCAGATGGCGCTCTGCGAGAACGCCATCGTCCGGCATTCGGCCTTCGGAGAAAGCCCGAGCCGCCAGGGCAGCAGGCACGCGCTGCTCGCGCCGTTTGGACCGTTCCCCACGGCCGACGGCTACATCGTGATCGCCAACACGAAGGAGTGGGAACTCTTTTGTGCGCTTATCGACCGCGACGACATGGCGGTGGACCCGCGCTTTGCCACCAACCGCGCACGGCTGGAGAACACAGGCCTTCTCGAACTGGAGCTGACGAACGCCCTCGCCGCCAGGACGACCGACGAGTGGTTTGCGATCCTCGAACCAGCGGATGCGTGCGCCATCGGCAAGGTCAACGCCATCGCCGACCTCTTCAACGACCCCCATATCGCCGCACGCAACATGCTCGTCGACATCCCGTTGCCCTACGGAAAGCCCGGATCGCTGAAGCTGCCGAACTCACCGTTACATCTCTCGGGGACGCCAACCGTCGTCGGCAAGCCGATGCCCGAGCACGGCGGCGACACGTCCGCCGTGCTGGCAGACTGGATCGGGCTCCCCGCCGAAGAGATTGACCGTCTGCGCCTCGGCGGCGCGATTAAGTGACCGCGAGCCCCTGGGACCCGGCCCAGTACGAGCGCTTCCGGGACGAGCGAAGCCAGCCCTTCCTCGATCTGCTGGCGATGGTCGAGCCGGTACCTGGAGGCCGGGTCGTCGACCTTGGCTGCGGGACGGGCGACCTCACCCGAATCATCCACGAACGGCTGCAGGCCGCTGGCACCATCGGCATCGACAACTCCGAAACGATGCTCGCAAAGAGCGCGGGCCATGCTGGCGGCGGGCTTCAGTTCCGCCTCGGGACTATCCTCCGGTTCGCGCCCCGGAAGCCCTTCGACGTGGTGTTCTCGAACGCCGCCGTCCAGTGGGTGCCGGACCATGAGCGGCTCTTTCGGCGGCTCGCGGCGGGGGTCGCACCAGGAGGACAACTCGCGATCCAGATGCCCGCGAACTTCGATCACCCGTCGCACGTTACGGCGGCCGAAGTCGCGGCCGAAGAGCCCTTCCTCTCCGCGCTCGGGGGCTTTCGGAGGGTCGTTCCTGTGCAGGCGCCGGAATGGTATGCCGGCTTGATCGATCGGCTCGGGTTCCGCGAGCAGGCAGTGCGGCTGCAGGTGTATGGCCACCATCTCGCCTCGCGCGATGAGGTAGTGGAGTGGGTGAAGGGGACGCTCCTCACCGACTACCAGCAGCGACTCCCTGCCGCCCTCTGGAACCTCTACCTCGCTCGCTATCGCAACGTGCTGCTTCCGCAGTTGGACGACGCGAAGCCCTATTTCTACGCCTTCAAGCGCATCCTGATCTGGGCTCGAAAGTAGGCCCGTCGCCCGCGACGCTCCGGGGCTAGTACGCCGTGTTCTGTTCGAAGAGGCGTCGGGGGTTCCCGGTGGTCATCTGCTCTATGGCCGCATCGCTAACCCCGCGCTGGCGGAGCATCGGAACCACGTCCTTCGGGATGTGAGTGAAGTTCCAGGTGGGCATCCCTTCGCGCATCGTGTCCGGCGCCCATTCGAAGCGGCAGGCGGCATCGTGCGAAAGGGTGATCCGGTTTGCGTAGCCACGCTCTACCAGGGCAGCGATCATGTCTGCCCGCTGCTCGGAAGTCCGTGGCCGCTGGAGGCCGATGCGGTCCATCCCGCAGTAGCTGCCGTTCTGGATGATCTGCTCGAGGTAGGAAATATCTTCCGAGTCGTCGGAGTGACCGATGACTGTGCGCCCGAGGTCGACCCCTTCCTCCTTGAACACTCGCTGCTGGTCGAGGCCGGTGCGGTTGCGGACGTGCGTGTGCGTACAGATCGGAGCGCCGGTAGCGCGGTGCGCCCGTGCGGACGCCCGCAGGACGCGTTCGTTGGCAGGATGCATGTCCGGCTCCGTCGCACACTTGATGACGCCCGCTCGAACTCCCGTGTCGCTGATGCCAACAGTTATGTCTCGGACGAACAGCGCGGTCATCTCTTCGTCCGGACGATAAAGGAAGTAGTACGGGAGCCCATAGTAAAGGCCAGTAGCCACGATGATGTTGACGCCTGAGCGCTGGGATGCGTCGCGGATGAGCCTGGGATCCCTGCCTAGATCGATCGGCGTCAGGTCGACAATTGTCCGCACCCCGGCCGTTTTAGCTGCGACGAGCGGCGCCACGATACCGGCCATCTGCGCGCTTCGGTCGAAGAGCTCGGGGTACTGCTGGATCATCGGTCCCCACGAGGCTGCCACGTGTTCGTGCATAAGAGTGAAGCCCATCGCGGCGGTGTCGAGCGGGCCGGTGGCTGACTGGATGATGGACACGGTGGTTCCTCCCCGGAGCTGAGAGACGACACAATACAGGGGACCTGGGACCGTGTGGTAACGGCTCGGTCGAGGCCAACCGGGGTGGCTAGGCTCCCCCACCGCCAACGGCGCCGATCGGCTCTGCAGCGTGCTGGTCGATGGAGAGCGGAACGGGCGCAGGGGCGGCGACCCGCCGGCTCCCTTTTTCGGCGACGCGGTAGACGAGACCCTTCCCGCTGGCAAGCTTCCACTGCGCGTGAAGGGCCGGCAGGCTGGCGAAGAAGAACGTGATCACCGCCATCAGAGGCCAGATGGCGAACGAGGCGAGGAACGCCTTCCGTGAGACGTGCGCTGGCCGTGGCCCCCGCAGCTTGAGCTCGATGGCGATCATCGCTATCAGCGGAAACAGGCAGAAATAGATGAAGAGGTTTGCGATCGAAAGGTAGAGCACGGGACCCACCGGGCTCGAAAAGTCACCCGCGAAGATCTCGTCGAGGCGCCAGGTCGGGCCCGGTAGAGGGATCGGGCGGGCAAGCCACCAATCTGGCATCTGGGCGCTCGTGTGGTCGGTGAGGAAGACCGGCAGATGGGAGCCCATGGTGATGAGGTACCACTGCGCCATCCAGAGGGCGTGCACTTTCGTGACGGCGCCCGAAAGCAGCACCTTGCGCTTCCAGCTGAGGGGCGACTGCGACCGGAAGGACGCCCGCCAGGCGTAGGGGATGTCGCTCGCCCCCCAGGCGTGCCGCACGCTCTGGAAGTAGTGCGCCCTCAGTGTTTTCCAGTAGCCGTCGGTCAGCACGCAGTCGTTGCCCAGCGGCAAGAAGAGGGGCTCGACGTGCACGGCGTCCCCGAGCTTGAAAGAACACTTCAGGTAGACGTGCCAGTCTTCAGGGATCACTTCCTCGTCCCAGTAGTCGACCTCGTGGAGCATCCTCCAGCTGAGCGAGTAGCAGGAGGTGGGGAACTTGACGCTTCCCGGCATAACCAGGTTCGACAGCCGATTGATGCCGGAGGCCGTCGGGCATTCGCAGCGGCGCGGGGATGTCCCAGATGTTATTGGAGTTGAAGATCGTCGGCTGCCAGAACGTGTGGTACGGGTCGTCGCCGGCGAGGAAGAGGTAATTCAGAGCCTCGAAGTGGCGGGGGTGGAAGACCGCGTCGGCGTCGCAGCTCGTGACAGTGTATCGATCGATATCATCGCCCCCGTTCTCGATGAGGCGGAGGTGGGACTCCCGTGCGGCCCAGGCCTCGTTCGAACCCTTGCCCGGCGTTTCGTTGGGCAGGCCGGCGGGGTGGTACGTGGCGAACATTTCACCGAAACGGGAGCGGTAACCCATGATGAGACGCGCGGCCTTGGCGCGACAGCCCTGCTCGCGAGCTTCCATCGCCATGACGACGACGAGCTGCCCGGCGTTCGTCTGCCTGGCAAGGGAGTCGAGTGTGCGCGCCAGCCCCTCTTCGCTCTCTTTGTAGTTGGGGATGATCACCAGGTGGCGCGGCGCTTCCCATGCGCGAGACCCGGGATGGGCCACCAACCAGGCGTCGTATTTGGCCCGCCAGTCTGTCGCCTCCCAGAGCCTTATTCGTTTCAGACCCACGATGCAGGCGACGACGACCGCGTACGACCGCACAACCCAGTAGGCGAAGAAGGCGATGATGGCCGCCCCGAGCACGACAGGTGCAACGAACGGGCCCCAGAAGAGGGCGGTCACGAGGGTCAGCGAGAGGGCGAGGGGCAGGAGGTTCCAGAGCCGCTCACGCAGGCGGCTGGAGGCCGCGAGGCTCAGCGCTGGCGTCCGAGAGGGTAGGGCACGGGAGAGGGGATAGCGGCCGGCCTGAATGGCCATGAGAAGAGCCCTCTAGCAGGGGTTCTTCCTACGCCGCCGAGGTTAGCTGTCGGGCTACGACCGGAGATAGCCGTTCCGCCTTCATCCCCTCGTTGCCGGCGAGAGGGACCATTGCGGATTCGCCCCGATTACTGGTTCCCCCGTTCCGCGAGATGCGGACTAGGCGCGCGATTGGTGGTCGCTACAGAGCATCCTTTGCCCACGGCTTCTCAGTGTCAAGCGCCGGCAGGCGCGAAACGCCTTCAGGAGGTGTGCAGAATGTTCTCCTTCGTCCAGTTCCAGGGCTGCGCCTCGGCTACGTGAAGCAGGTATTCCTGCGCCAGCTTTGGGATGAGGAGAAGGGTGATCGGGATGGCGAGCGACTTCGCCGAATGAGGGGATAGGCGCGGCCAGAAGCGCGCCACGATGACGCAGTAAAGCCACCAGTTCTCGAAGAGGTTGGGAAACACGAAGAGCAGGGCCCGGGTGTCGGTGATTTCGAACGTGACGACACCGATGGCGCGCCAACCAAAGAGGACGACGCACGGCCAACGCGCCCAGCCGTTCGCCCAGCGCAGGGAGACGTACAGCTCGAGGGCGAGGTAGTACGAGTCGAGGCCCTTATCGAGCTCGGCGTAGTGGTCGCCGAAGCCACCAAGTCCGATGAGCTCGATGAGGATGACATCGATTGCGTCGAGCAGCATCGCGACGATCCCGCCCACGAGCTGGTAGCGAAGGATTAGCAGGGGCACGGCCAGCCGGAGGCCGATAATGATGAGTTCGCCCTGGCTCACCCGCGTTCCCTTCGGGTTGTTGCAATCCAGCGCCGCGACAGCACCGACTTGCAGGTCTGTAGTCTATCGACCCTATGGCACCTGCGCTGCACGCCTTCGAACAGTTGATCGGTGATCTGCGAGAGGTCCGTTTTACGCTCGATGTCGACGGCGAGGCCGTCCCAGGGCTGGCTATCCTCCCGACTGACCCGCCCGACAGCCCGCTCCCGCTGATCCTCATCCAGCACCCCGCCACCAGCAGCAAGGACGACTACTTCGTGCGCGAGGTGGCGATGACATGGGCGAAGCGCGGCTGGATCTGCGCCGGTATCGACGCTCCGCTCCACGGCGAGCGCAAAGTCCACAATCCGATGTCGATCTTCCGTGACCGTGAGCGCTTCCCCGAAATCGTCGCCCAGTTCGGCCGTGAACTCAGCGCTACAATCGACGCCCTCGCCGAGCACTTACCGGTCGACCTGTCGAGACTCGGCTACGTGGGCTACTCGATGGGGAGCATGCTCGGGGTCGGCGCTGTCGCCGGCGACGGGCGGTTCAAGGCGGCGGCGTTTTGCCTGGTGGGCGAAGGCGGCATGGTTGGGGACGCCAGCGACCCCGAGTCGCCCGTCAGGAGGCTGGGCAGCGTAGCGGTCCGCATTGTCGGCAAGACGGGCGACGAGCTCATCCCGCGCGCGTCAACGCTGGCGCTCTATGACGCGCTTCCCGGCGAGAAGGATCTTGTCTGGCTGCCGGGAGGCCACTTCCAGATCGGGCCGGACGTGGTCCAGGCGGCCAGCGACTGGCTAAGGCGGCGCCTCTAGCGAGCCGCGACAGGTATCGGGACCGAAGCGCGGTGCCCTTCCGCGTAGAATGCGCCCAGATCTCCCCGGGGGCGCACGATGACTGATCCGACCCTTCGCTACGACCTGAGCGACCATATCGCCACTATCACCCTCAACCGCCCGGAGGCGATGAACGCGTTGACGCGCGAACTCTACGCCGAGTTGGCGGCGGCGGTCCGGCGCAGCCACAGCGACCCGGAGGTCCGTTGCATCATCACCGGGGAGGGGCGTGCGTTCTGTTCGGGCGACGACGTCAAGCAGATCATGCTCGGCGAACAGCGGGACGAGTCGCTGCAGCGCCTGCGCGACGTGCGGCCACGACCGACACCGGCAGCCGTGGCCGTCCTCGAATGCGACAAGCCCATCATTGCCGCGGTTAACGGCCCGGCCGTCGGTTGGGGGATGGACCTCACGCTCTTCTGTGACATCCGCATCGCTTCGACGGCGGCGAAGTTCGGCGAACTGTTCATCAAGCGCGGTCTGGTCACCGACCTCGGAGGCCTGTGGCGGCTGCCGCAGATCGTCGGACTTTCGAAGGCCGCTGAGCTGCTGTTCACGGGCGACGTCATCTCCGCCGAGGAGGCACTGCGCATCGGACTCGTCTCGCAGGTCGTCGAGCCGGAGGAGCTCCTGCCCGCAGCCCGCACGCTCGCGACGAAGATCGCAAAGAACCCGCCGATCGCAATGCGCTACATGAAGGAAGGCCTGCGCCGCGCCCGGAACGCGACTATGGAGGAGATGGGCGCCTACATCGGCAGCTCGCTGGCCTATCTGTTCACTACCGAGGACCACCGCGAGGGGGCGCTCAGCTTCGTCGAACGGCGTGAGCCGGTATTCAAGGGGCGGTAGGGCCGGGAACCCGCGGCTAGAGGCTCCACCAGAGCCAGAACTGCACGTCGCCATTGACGTCACCGGTGTTGTTGGGGGTGGCGCTGTGCAAGGTGTCAGCGCTCTGGTGGAGGTGCGCTCCGAAGATGACACAGTTCGAATCGGTTGGCGCTATGTCGGCCACCTGGCGGTAGGCCTCGCTGAAGCCGGGGACGTCCAGGTGGTTCGTCCATCCCGTCCCTATCGTTCCAGGCACCGGTTCCGCGTGCCAGTAGTTCACCACCGCCATCAGGACGCCGCCGGGCGAGTAGACCTCAGCCCTGAGGCCGCGGCAGCCGCCCATACCCGTCGACTTGAACGCAACGCCGGGCCACCAATGCGTGACTGGATCGACGTGGTAGGTTGCAAAGAGCACGTCGGTACCTGGCCCACCCTGGTAGTCAACGCCAGGGCGACTAAGATTGCCGGAGGCCGTGTCTTCGTCGTTGTGCCAGCACCGGTTGGCCGACGGCAGGTTCCACGCACGCGGGTGACCGGACCACCAGTAGCTGAACGGGTCATCGGAACCGTCCCCATTTCCGTCCCTCCGCGGCCAGATGGCCGCGTCGTCCCGCCAGTTGTGGCAGCCGCCGGTGGTACCCGCCAACAAGCGGAAGGGGTCCATGGTGACCGCAGCGGCAGGCGAGGCCTCATAGGCGCCAAAGGCGATGCCCACGAGGGCGCCCATCGCCACGCCAGCCGCTGCCCCCACGCAGAAATGACAATACTCGCGCGAACCGTGAGTGAACCATTGGAGTCCCTCCTGTTGGCGACCGCTTCGTCCTAAGAGATGAATTAGCCCGGTGCGTGGCTGTAGCTTGCGTACAGCCCCGGTGGTTCTGGATCCAGTTGGTCACGAACTCCACGAGAACGTCCGGCGGGAGAGAGTGCCCATAGATGGAGACTCCGTAGTCGCTCAATACGAAGTTCGCCTCGCTTGGCGCCTGGAAGCGCGCCTGGTCGTTCCCGCCCACCAGGATCACCTCCACCCCCTCGACCTGTAACGATGACATCTCGATGCCGGTGCTAGCTTCGAAGGCTACCAGGTACCCGTCGACTCCCTTCGCAAATCGGTGTACTTCAACACTGATCTCGTATTGATCGTTCGCCACGAACCGGTAGTAGGCGTGGCTGGGCACGATCACGCCACCGGCGTTCGGCGATGTAATCTGCTCGGCGAGGTCAACGGTGAACCCGCGCGGCGGCCTCGGTGTGACCGCACCGAAGCCGCGCGCGCCGAGCGCGGCAATTCTCGTCGCACTCTTCAAATCGAATCCCTGCTCGTTGGGAGCCCCCCGCGGAACATCAACGGTCCTAACGTCAGGGGGCACCGATCCGGGCGCGAGGATGCGGATGCGGCGTGCACCTGCTCCTCGCCCGGCTTTGGGATCGGCAGCAGCTTTGCTCCG
>JBGPOS010000017.1:0-60158 GCA_041488155.1 Tepidiformaceae bacterium | reverse complement strand
GCTTGCGCGAAGGCGGCGGGGCCGCTTTGGGCGGCCGCGCTGACGGTTATGTCGCCTGCGTTCTCGCGATACTTGGTTGCCTCGCCGCTGCCGATGATCCAGACCGGCTTCTTCTTGATGTCGCGTGCGACATCGGCGGCCACGAAGACAGCGGCGCCTCCGCCATCCGACACCATGCAGCATTCGAGCAGGTGGAGGGGGTCAGCCACGACTCGCGATTCGAGGACATCGTGCACGGTGATCTCGTCGACCTTCACGAACTGGAGGTCGGTCATGGCGCGGACTGCCTCGGGGTTTCGCATCGCGTGATGCCGTGTCGCCACGGAGATCTGGGCGAGTTGTTCCGACGTGGTGCCGTACTGGTGCATGTGCCGCTGCTTCACCATGGCGTAGTTGCTGATGAGCGTAGAGCCGTACGCGGACTCCATGTTCGACTGCCAGGAGGCTCCCCCGAACCCGCGCCCTCCAGTACCGATCGGCACGCGGTTCGAGGCGGCGGTGGACCCGTAGGTGGTGACCGCCACCTTCACCCGGCCGGCGGCGATGTCCCGCAGCGCGTGGGCGGCGTGGAATTCGTACGAAGAGCCGCCGACCTGCGTTGTGTCGATCACGCGGGGCTTCAGCCCGAGGTAGGCGGCGAGGCCTAGCCCTCCTCCGCCTTCGCCATCCCCGGCGTCGTAGAGGCCATCGACGTCGTCCCACGAGAGTCCAGCGTCGTTGAGCGCCGCCTTCAGCGACGACGCCTTGATCTGCATCGCCGACACGCCGGGGGCGACGCGCAACGGATATTCGTGGATGCCGGCGATAGCGGCCTGGCGCAGTTGGCTCACGGCAGGGCCTTTCCTTGGGAGAGTTCGCTGGCGGAACGTAGCACATGGCCCGCGAGGCCGACAAATCGCGGCCGGGACCTCCTTGCCCGATCTCCGGGTCACGCTTAGCGTTGGGTTGTGCGCATCGGCCTGATTACCGACACCCACCTGCCGTCGCTTACGCGCAGCCTCGATGAACTTGGCCCCCAGGTCGCCGACGCGCTCCGGGGCGTCGACCTGATCCTGCACAGCGGCGACGTGACCTCTCCCACAGTTCTCGATTGGTGTGAGGAGCTCGCACCGACGCTCGTCGCCGAAGGGAACAACGACCTGTTCAAGGATCCGCGGATGGCCCTTGTCCAGTTCCTCGACATCGAAGGCTGGCGGATCGGGATGGCCCACGAGCTGCGGCCCGAGTCGCGGCCGATCGCGCGCATCCTCGCCTCCGCCCTGGGCGGCGAAAGAGTCGACATCCTCATCGGCGGCGACACGCACGTGGAGCGCCTCGAATACCGCGATTGTGTGCTCCTGGTGAACTCCGGGAGCCCTATCCTGCCCCATCACCTCTCCACCCGGCTCGGAACCGTTGGCATCCTGGAAATATCGAAGCTACAGGTGCGCGCTGAGATCATCGCCCTGGGCCACACGCCGGGCGCACGCAACCCGGGCCGCCCGCAGCACGTCGTGATCGAACGTGGCACGGTGATCGAAGCGTCGCTGACGGGGAAGCCACTCAAGCCCGAAGAGTTCCTCGCGGCCCCACACGTACGTTTCGAGCGGTTGGTTGCGGACGCCCACCCCGCCTGAGCCGCGCCCTAGTTGGGGGCCTAGCGCAGGGGCCGGACATTGACGCGGCCCGCCACGCTTCGTAGATTGCAGCCGGTTACAACGCATGAACAAACACCTCGAAGGCAAGGTCGCAATCGTCACCGGTGGCGCGGGCGGGATGGGCTCCTGGGTCAGCCGCATCTTCGCGGAGCAGGGAGCCAGCGTGATCGTCGCCGACACAGGCGCGGACGTTGAAGGTCGCATGGGCGTCGATCCCGCCCGGGTCAACGCCGTCGTCGACGACATCCACAAGGCGGGTGGTACAGCAGTCGCGACGATCGGCGACGTGGCCACGATGGACTACGCCGAGAGCCTCGTCCGGCTAGCGCTCGACACCTACGGCAAGCTCGACATCGTCGTTTGCGCCCACGGCATACTCCGCGAGCGGATGATCTTCAACATGACGGAGGACGAGTGGGACGAAGTCGTCCGCGTCCACCTCAAGGGATGCTTCGCGATGACGAAGTTCGCCTCGATTTACTGGCGGCAGTCGACGCAGGGCGGCCGCCTCATCTACTTCTCCTCGTCGGCGGGCATTCGCGGTGGCGCAGGCCAGCCCAATTACTCAGCGGCCCACGCCGGCAAGATAGGGCTGATGCTCTCCTGCGCGAGCGCGCTCGCGCGCTACAACGTCACCGCGAACTGCATTTCCCCTGGAGCGGCCACGCGCATGACCGACCGTGGCCGAAACGTGGCGTCGGGAAATACGCCCACGAGCGAGACCGCCGCGGGGACAGCGATGGATCCCAGGAACGTGATCCCGGTGATCGTCTACCTCGCCTCGGATCGTGGCGCGAACATCACGGGACGGGTGGTCGGGGCCACCGGCCACAAGATCACGATGTGGCGCGAGCCACAGTGGGAGGCCTCGATCTACTCCGAGACCCCCGCCTGGGACATCGACGAACTCTTCCGGACGATGCCCACCACCCTGGGGGCCGGCGGCTGGCCACCGACCCCACCACAGTTCCCGTAGCGAGGCGCGGCATGCCGACAAAGCATCTCGATGGCAAAGTCGCGATCATCACCGGAGGGGCCGGCGGCATCGGGTCGGGCCTCTGCGCCGCCTTCGCCGCCCAGGGCGCGCGGCTCGTCGTGACCGACACCGGCGGCGACGTCGAAGGCCGATCGGGGATCGATAGCTCGCGCGTCGAAGCGGTTGTGGACCGCGTCCGCGCAGACGGCGGCGAAGCGGTTGGCCTCGCTGGCGACATCGCTGACATGGACTTCGCCGAAAGCGTCGTTCGGCTGGCCCTCGACACGTACGGAAAGCTCGACATCCTCGTTTGCGCACACGGGATCCTCCGCGAGCGCATGATCTACAACATGGCCGAGGACGAATGGGACGAAGTTGTCCGAGTCCACCTCAAGGGCTGCTTCGCTCCGACCAAATTCGCCTCCATCTATTGGCGGCAGGCGCGTACGAGCGGCCGGATCATCTACTTCACATCCGATGCGGGCATCTTCGGGAGCACCGGCCAGCCGAACTACTCGGCGGCACACGCTGGCAAGCTCGGCCTCATGCGATCTAACGCGCAGGCGCTCGCGCGGTACGGCGTGACCTGCAACTGCATCGCCCCTTCGGCCTCGACCCGGATGACTGACCGTGGCCGTGCGGTCGATCGCAATGAGCCGGCCCCGAGTGCCGGGGCCGCTGGCAGCCCCCGCGACCCCGCGAACATCGCACCGATAGCCGTCTGGCTCGCTTCCGACGATTCGGCCAGCGTGACCGGCCGGGTCTTCGGAGCGGGCGGCCACCGGATCAGCGTCTACAACGAGCCGGTGCAGGAACGGGTCCTGATTGGCAGCAAGCCGATGTTCGACATCGATTGGCTCTTCGACAACTGGGACCTCACGATGGGCCAGGATCGCCTCTACCCATTGCCCAGGGGACTCACAATTCCGGCGGCGCCGCAGCGGAGTTAGGCCCGGCTGCTGAACCCGGGCGAGGGTCGCTTCAGGTGGCGCGGCAGGAGCCGGAGTCGTGATTGAGTAACGTTCGCCGGCCTGGCCGGAAGGAGGTCCATGATGAAATTCGAGTTCACACAGGCCCAGCAGCAGTTCCGATCCGAGCTCAAAGACTTCCTCGCCGCAGAAGTTGGAGCCGGGCGCGCATCGGGAGGCTCCGACCGCGACTTCAGCAAGAAGCTTTCCGCTCGCGGCTGGATCGGCCTCGCCTGGCCGCAGGAGTACGGGGGCCGCGGTCTCGGTGCGATGGAGCAGATGATTTACACCGAGGAGATGATCCTGGCGAACGCGCCTCGCGCCCACCATTTCGTCGCTGAACGCCAGGTCGGCCCTTCGCTCATCCGTCACGGCACCGAGGCGCAGAAGCGAGAGTGGCTCCCGCGCATCGTCCGCGGCGATGTCTCTTTCGCGCTCGGGCTCTCGGAGCCGGGCGCCGGCTCCGACCTCGCGGCGGTGTCGACCCGCGCGCAGCGCGACGGTGACGAATACGTCGTCACCGGCCAGAAGATCTGGACTTCGAACGCCCATCTCTCCGACGCTATCTGGCTGGTTGTGCGCACCGACCCGGACGCTCCGAAGCACCGCGGCATCAGCTGCCTCATGGTCGACCTCGCGAGCCCGGGGATCTCGATCCGGCCGCTCTACGACATGACCGGCGGGCACCACTTCAACGAGGTCTTCTTCGAAGACGTCCGCGTCCCGGTGAATCGGCGCGTCGGCGAAGAGAATCTCGGCTGGTACATCCTCGCGGAACACCTCGATTTCGAGCGTTCAGGCATCGAACGCCTCATCGACCTCGAGTACATCTTCCACGATGTGTTGGGTGCCGCCCGCTTGCGGGCCGGCGAGGGCCGCCTCAGCCCGGCGGTACGCGCCCGCCTCGCCGAACTGGCGCTCGAGCTCGAAGTCGGCCGTCTGCTTTGCTACCGCGTGGCCTGGATGCAGAGCGCAGGCCGCGTCCCGAACGCGGAGGCGTCGAGCGCGAAGATCTTCGGCACAGAGTGGTCGCAGCGGATGATGGCGGCGGCGGTGGACGTCCTCGGCATGGAAGCGATCGCCCGGAGCGACGGCGCCAGCCTTGCGGCGACGGTGCAGTTCGGGTACTTGAATGCGGTCTCGCGCACTATCGCCGGGGGAACTTCCGAGGTGCAGCGCAACATCATCGCGACTCGCGGGCTCGGCCTGCCAAGGTCCTGAGATCCGGCGCCAGGTTTCCCTATGCCGGGCTGGCTCCACGCCTCAAGGACGCGCTTGCGCGGTGCAGGTGAAGGAAGCCCTCACGGTACGACGCGAACAGGCCAGTCGCGTGATACGGGATGCCCCGCTGTTCGCAGAACGCCCGGACGATGACCTGGGCGCGGCGGAGGTTCTTCCTGGGCATCGTTGGAAACAGGTGGTGTTCGATCTGGTAGTTGAGCCCGCCGTATAGGAAGTCGGTCAGGGGCTGGCCGTGGACGTTACGAGCGGTGATCACCTGTTCGCGCAGGAAGTCCGGCCTCGCGTCGCCTTCGATGACGGGCATCCCCTTGTGGTTCGAAGCGAAGACGGAGCTGTTGTACAGCCCAAACGCAGCGTGGTGGATGGCGAAGAACGCCAGCGCGATTTGCCAGCTCCCGAGATTCACGAGCAACGCGCCGTAGAGCGCGAAATGGCCCGCCATGACGATGCCCTGGAGGATCGGCTTGCTCGCTACTCCGCTCAGGAGATGGCCAACGCTCGTGAACCGCATGTTCAGCGCCTGGAAGGGAAAGAGCAGCGGGAAGACGAACGCCTGGAAGGCGATGAGCGGCCTCAGCGCCCGCCCCCGTGACGCGATCTGGGACGCCGAGAAAACGACGATCGGAAAGCGGACATCGGGGTCCTTTTCCAGGTGGTTGGGCGTCGCGTGATGCTGATTGTGCTTCGTGTTCCACCAGGAATGGCTCACGCCAAGCAGGAAATTGCCGCAAATGAACCGGGCGACGTAGTTGGTCCGCGACCCCCGAAACGCTTGCCGATGGCCTACGTCGTGGCCGAACATGGCGACCTGGGTGAACGCGAACCCCAGAAAAGCTGCATCGGCAAGGACGATCGCGGTGTTGGTAGCCACCACAGCAATGGCGGCGGCAGCCGCCACGGTGGCGAGCGCCATGACGGCCTTCATCCGGTAGTAGCCTGCCGCCGGCCTGAGTAGCCCTTGTTGGGTGACGAGGCGCTTCAACTCGCCGTATTCCGTGGTCTTTCGAGTGGGTAGAGGGGAAAGTGCGGACGCGGTGGACAGTGGTTTGAGCCTCGGTTTCTTTGGAGGCGCCAGCCTCAGCAGACTCGAGGGCGGAGACGTAACGGGCGAGCCGATGTCCCGACCAGATCCACGGTAACACAGACCCTGCGAAAAGCCAGACTCAGCCGCGTCGCTGTCGCTGCCGAGAGAGAACGTCCGGAGTCAGGCGGTCCGCTCGCGACCGGAGGGCTCGCGCTTCCAAAGAGCAAACTCGGCCTCCGTCCATTCCGGCCCCAGGTGCTTGCCGCCGCCGCGAGGGAACGATGCCGCGTCCCATGGTTCGCGGGCCGGCTCCTCAAGCACATGGCCGCAGGGGAGGCACGCCACGGCATCGTGGTTACGGACGATCGAGTGAGATCCACATCGGGGACAGTTCATTCTTGCAGACGCTTGGACCGTGACTGCTCCATTTCGCCCTCCATTTGGGCGCGCGTGCGCTGCTCCTCTTCGGCGGACACCGAGGGCGCTTCGCCTCCGGTCGAATCTTTCCCCGGGTGCGTCGCAAGCCACTTTTGGTGGTCCTTCTCCCCCTCGCGACCCAACAGCTTCTTGAACCATCCCATTCCTATCTTCCCCTTCCCGACGTGGCTCCATAGGCCACTCGTGAGCGTACACCAATTCGAGGGGAACAGGTTTGGAATTCGCTTCCTGGGCCCTTGGCAGCCGCCAAAGGCGCTCCGGGCGGGGCCCTGAACCACGGGCTGGCCGCCTGATCGGGGGGAAGACCCGTCAGGCGGCCGCCCGATCGCCGTGCACCACCAGCCTGTGGCGACCGACATTCTTGGCCTCATAGAGAGCCCGGTCCGCCGCCTCGTACGTCCGGGCCAACGATTCCTCGCGCGTGAGCCGGCCCGGCAACCATCGGGAGAGGCCCGCGCTCACGGTCACCTCGATCGGGGGGAGTCCCGGCAGCTCCATCGGGAAGTCCGCGACGGCGCCAACGGCCCGTCGACAAACGCTCTCTGCCGAAGCGAAAGCCAGTTCGAACAGGGCACCAAATTCCTCGCCGCCGATCCGCCCCACCACGCCAACCGGTTCGATGGCTTCGGTGAGCCGGGCGGCGACCTGGCGAAGCACGCGATCGCCTGCCGGGTGGCCGTAGAGGTCATTGACGACTTTGAAGTGGTCGATGTCGAAAATCGCCAGCGCCGATGGACGCCCGCTGGTGGCTGCCTCGAACCATGCTCGCCGGCTCAGCAATCCGGTGAGGGCGTCGTGCTTCGCAAGGTGCTCTGCTTCCCGCCGCATGCGGTCCATCTCCGCGGCCTGGGCGGCCATGGCCTGCGAGCTGGCGATGAGCGACTCGTTCACTTCGCGGAGCTGGCGCTCTGACTCGACGATTCGTTGGGCGACATGGATCCGCGCCGCGAGCTCGGTCTGGTCGGGGGGCTTCGTCAGGAAGTCGTCGACTCCGGCGTCGAGGGCTCGCAAGCGGTCTTCCCGCTGCGTCTTGGCCGTCAGGAGGATTACGTAGGTGTAGGACTGGGCCCCCGCGCTCCTGATCCGCTGACAGAGACCGAGCCCGTCCATTCGCGGCATCATCCAGTCGGAGACAACGATGGGGAATCGCTCGAGCTGATAGGCCTCCCAGGCCTCCAGCCAGTCGGAGGTCGCTACGACCTCGTGACTCAGGCGTTCGAGGGCGCGGCGGAGGACCAGCGCGGACACCGAGTCATCTTCCGCCACGAGCACTCTCATGCTGCGAGCGACCCTACGGCCTGATCCAGGAACTCCTCGAGGCGCGCGTACTCACGATCCGCGCGCACCAACAGCGCGGACGTAAGGTCGAGCGAGCCAGACTTCGCCTGTTCTTCGATTTCGGCCAGCACATCGCCCAGGGCCTCGGCGCCCAGGGACCAACAGGCACCCTTGAGGCTGTGCGCCGCGAAGGCAACCTTCGCAGACTCGCCGGTTTCGATGGCCTTCGCAATCTCCTTCAGCCCGTTCGGAGCGACTTTCCTGAACTCAAGTTTCAGCTCGCTGGCCAGCGCCGCGTCCTGGCCGCACGCTTCGAGGAGGTGCACAAGGTTCAGCGGCGACCGCCCGGCCTTCTCTGCCTCGTGCGAGCCCGTCCAACGGAGCAACGCCTCCCAGAGCTCCTCGGACTTCACGGGCTTGCGAACGTAGTCGTCCATGCCCGCCGCCAGGCACCGTTCGCGGTCGCCCTCGAGCGCATTGGCAGTCATCGCGATGACGGGGACTCGCCGCTGGCCGGAAGCTTCTCTCCGTCTGATTTCCGCGGTCGCTTCGTACCCGTCGGTCTTGGGCATGTGGCAGTCCATCACGACGACGTCGAACGCCTCTGACTCGAGGGCTTCGATCGCAGCCATCCCGTCGTCCACGGCGTGCACTTCGCAACCCCATTTCTCGAGCATCCGGCGGGCGACTTTCTGGTTGATGGGGTTGTCTTCGGCAAGAAGTACGCGCAACCCCAGGTGACCGGTCGCAGGCGGAGATTGAACTGCGGCCGGGATGTCAACCGCCGGGCGGTGTCCGAGTACCTCCAGCACCGTGTTGTAAAGCTGGGATTGGCGGACTGGCTTCACGAGAAGGGCGGCCAGGCCGTGGGCCACGGACTCCTCCTGAGAGAGCGTCCCGGCCGACGAGAGCAACACGACAGGTACGGCATCTGCGCCCCGGAGAGCGTTGATCGCGGCCGTCGTGGCGAGCCCGTCCATACCGGGCATTTGCAGGTCCATGAGCACGAGGGCGAAGTCGTGGCCGCCGCCTCTGACCACCTCGATCGCCTCGTTCCCACCAACGACCTCGACCGGGCGACAGCCCCAGGAGAGTAGTTGTTCTCGAAGGATGAGGCGGTTCGTCGCGTTGTCGTCGACGATGAGGATCTCGGTGCCACTCAGGCGTCCGGGCTCGAAGGGTTGCTGGAGCGCGCTCGCCTGCCTTGGCAACGTAAGCTCCACCCAGAACGAGCTTCCCACCCCCGGGGAGCTCTTCACCCCAATGCGGCCGCCCAGGAGCCCGATGATCTGTGTAGAGATGGTCAGCCCGAGACCGGTCCCTCCGTAGCGGCGCGTGGACGTGCCGTCGGCCTGGGTGAAGCTTTCGAAGATCGCCTTCTGGCGTTCCTCCGGGATCCCGATCCCCGTGTCAGAAACGGTCAGGCGAACGGTCACGTTATCCGTGTCTTCACGGACGACACTGGCGCTCATGCCGACTTCGCCCTTCTCGGTGAACTTGATCGCGTTGCCGACAAGGTTCATCAACACTTGCCGCAGGCGCCCTGGATCGCCCCGGAGCCGCGAAGGGAAGTCGGGCGGGATCATCGAGAAGGTGAATTCGAGCCCCTTCCGTTGTGCCGTGGGCGCGAGGAGCTCCACCGCTTCCTCCATGACATCGCGAAGGTCGAAGTCGCGGACTTCGACCTTCATCTTCCCGGCCTCGAGCTTCGAGAAGTCGAGGATGTCGTCGATTACGGTGAGCAGCGCGTTGGCGCTATCCCGAATGGTCTCGGTGTACTCCCGTTGCTCCGGGTTGAGGCTCGTTTCGAGCAAGAGGGTGGTCATGCCGATGACGCCGTTCATCGGCGTGCGGATCTCATGACTGGTGTTGGCGATGAACTCCGACTTCGCCTGGGCCGAAGCTTCGGCTCGCTGGGCCAGTTCCAACGACCGCACGTTCGCCTCTTCGAGGCTCGCATTCGCCTCGCGCAACTCGCGGTACAGCCGCAGGCCTTTGATGGTCGTGGCTGCCTGCGACGCCAGTGCAGTCAGGAACGAAACTTCCGTCGGGGCGAATTCACGCCTCGTCGAAGATGAGAACGTCACCGTCCCGAGCATCTTGCCCTGGAAGATGATGGGAAACGTTGCATTGGAGAGCACGTGGGCTCGTTCGTAGTAGCGGCGCAATCCCTCGTCCAGGGGGAACGGCCCCGGATCGTTGAAGATGTCAGGGCACAGGTAGGGTTGCTGAGTTTCGGCGAGGTACCGCACAAGCGCCGTCGTCCGCTCTTGCGACGATGCCGACATGGAGCCCGTCCGGGCCTGCTCCGAAGTCTCGGTGTCGGAATGACGAGCGACGTTCAGCGCACGTTCGACCACCTCCTGCAGCGAGTCGTCGTAGAGGGTTACGTTGGCCCAATCGATGCCCGAGGCTTTCGCCAGTGCGGTAGCCAGGTCGGTGAGGACCTTGTCCATCTCATCCGCCTGGTTGAACGCGGTGGCGACGTCTGCGAGCGCAGCGAGCTGGAGTCGCTGGCGTGTTTGCCGCTCGGCGTCCAGGACGTTGCCCACCAGGTAGGCGAGCATCGGCCGGAGCGCCGTCACGGAAGCCACCTGGTCTGCGGTCAGCCCGGCAGGCCAGGGTCCGCGCACAACCAGCACCTCGGAATTGCTTTCGCTGCCAGGGAGGATGGCCCCGAGGTGGGTCGCCGGGATTCCTGGTTCGATCGCCTGTCCGCCCTGGACGATCCGATCGAGTACCGTGAAGATCCCTCCCGGTACTTCGGGGCTGGCAGCGAGGTCTTTCCAGACCACCCAGTAACCCTTCTGCTTGACTTCGTATTGCGTCGGGTCCGCATCGCTCCCAACCCGGACGAAGTACGGGTCGCCGGCGGAGATGATGTAGGCCTCTTCGGCCCCCAGCATCTCCCGGACCAGTACGCAGGACCTCACCACGTCGTCCACCCCGAGGCGATCTAGCGGCGTCGAGGCGATTTGGGACAGGGCAGCCAGTTGTGTGAGCATGATCCCCCGCAACCTGAATTCCGGTCGGAAATATCCCTCTTCTAGAACAGGTATCGGGTGAGCCAGCGGGCCGGCCGGTGACCGGACGGTGACTTTCCGGGATTGATACCCCTTTCGTAACCTGATTGATCCCCGGACGGGCTGGCTCCCCGGCCCGCCCGCATCGGTCGATCGGCCCGTGCTAGACTGCCGCACGGGTCTCCGCTGCGGCCGGCCGCCGCCCGGGGCTGAATCCGCCGGGGTGTGCCGATGGCCATCGAGTTCGGGATATTCGACCACCTTGAGCGAAGGCGGGGGGTGCCGCTCGACCAGCAGTACCGCGAACGCCTCGAACTCGTCGCGTTCGCGGATCGGGCCGGCTTCTACGGATACCACCTCGCAGAGCACCATCAATCGCCGCTCTGCATGGCCCCATCGCAGAACGTGTTCCTCGCGTCGGTGGCGCAGCGCACCGAGCGGATCCGCTTCGGCTCGCTGGTCTATCTCCTGCCTATGCACCACCCCCTTCGCCTCATCGAGGAAATCTGCATGCTGGACAACCTCAGCGGGGGGCGCCTCCAGGTCGGCGTAGGGCGCGGGATTTCGCCCCTCGAGCACGGCTTCTGGGGCCACCAGCCGGACGAAGCAAAGGAGCGGTTCGACGAGACGCTCGACATCGTCGTCCGGGGTCTCACGACCGAAACGCTTTCCTACCGGGGCAAATTTTACGAATTCGACCGCGTGCCGCTTGAGCTGACCCCCAAGCAGAAGCCCTATCCGCCGTTCTGGTACGCAGGCAACGTCGAATTCGCCGGCCGCAACGGGATGAACTTCCTCGGGGGAGGCGGCCTGCGTAGTCTGCCGGCGACCGCCGCCCGCTACCGTGAGCTCTGGGAGGAAGGGCGCAACCGCGAGGACCGGATCAACCCGCACGTCCTGGAGCCCAGGGTGGGCAGCGTCCGGCACTTGTTTCTCGCAGACACCGACGAGCAGGCCGTGGCGATCGCCCGCCGGGCCTGGCATGCCTACCACCTCAACTTCCCCAAGCGCGGTTACGAAGAGTCGGCCGGGGGCGACGGGAGGCCCGCGACGGGAGGCCCGTCGCTTGGAGGAGACTTCGAGTTCGCTCACCGGGTGGAAGCCTGCGTCGCTGGTTCGCCTGACACGGTCGGGGAGTTCGTGTCGCGCTATGCCGCTGAGAGCGGCATGAACTACTTCGCGGGCTCGTTCCAATGGGGCGACCTCACTCACCCGGAGGCGCTGCACTCCATGGAACTGTTTGCCTCAGAGGTGATGCCGAAGTTCGCCGCCAGCTGAAACGGCGCCCGGCCAACCGCCTCGCCGTGGTCGTTTCGTGCCCCTGTGGCTCGAGGGGTGGTAAAGTAACTACATCCCGCGTCACTTCCAAGAGGTTCCCGGGTGGCCGATAAGCGCCAGGTCAATGTCCAGTTTCGAGAACCGACGGACTTCGGCGATCGGGAGTACCGATCGGCACTGGTCAACGTCACGAACGTCTGCAACCTCTCGTGCACCCACTGTTTCGTCTTCAGGGCAGATAACCCCAACCGGCCCAAGGACAAGATGGACGACGCAACGATGCTCCATCAGCTCGAAGTGCTCCGCGACAGGCACGGGATCCAGTCGATGCTCTTCATGGGCGGCGAACCGATGATCCGCAAGGCGCTCGTCCTGGGCGCGATGGACATGTTCCCCCACAGTTCGATCGTCACCAACGGCACCTACGGAATCCCCTCGGTCCCCGGCCACCTCGTCACCGTTTCGCTGGACGGCCCGGAAGCGCTGAACGATCCGATCCGCGGCGAGGGTGTGTTCAAGAAGGTGAAGGAAGCGGTCTTCGCCCGAGACCCGAGCGACGGGACGACCGTGATCCTCCAGATGACCATCACCCGAGAGAACGCGCCCGGCATCGAGGCCTTCGTCGAGGAGGTCAAAGACTGGCCAGTCGACGGCGTGGCGTTCACTTTTTACGTACCGGGAAAGAACGACCATGGCTCGCTCGCCTGGGACGACCTTCGCGATCGCGACCTCGTGATCGAGCGCGTGATGGCCGTCAAGCGGAAGTACCCCGGCGTCGTGAAGACGAACATTGGCGCGCTGGAACTGATGAAGTCCGACCGTTCGCTCGAGTTCACGGGCGAGCACGGCGAGCCGTGCGGCATGCGCAACATGCTCCCTCTCTACATGGGCGAAGGCGGGAACTTCGAGCGGACCTTCTGTTGTTACGGCAACGACGTCGACTGCACGCGCTGCGGCGCCTACGGCGTGTTCAACGGCGCCTACCACCGCATGCATCAGGGCCAGGACGCGGCCGCGTACCTGGTCGAAGGAGACTAGGCGAGAGGCTGGACGCTGCTCAAACGACGAAGCCGGCGGCAGTTTCTCGGCCTCGCCGCTGGCGCGCTCGTTTCGGCCACGGCGCTTTCAGACCACGCCGCCGGCGACCCTGCCGTCCCCAGGCCTCGCTACCGCCTCGTCGTCCCAGACCTCGCCAGCGATCCTGTGTCACCCTCGACCTCGGCCCCGCCGGTAGTCGACGCCGATTCCCAATACACCCTCGACGTCATCACTCGCGAGCAATGGGGCGCGGATGAGAGCATCCGCTTCGACGACGACGGCAAAGAACAATGGCGCGAGATGTTCGTCGGGCCGCGAAAGCTCATCATCCACCACACGGCGACCCCCAACTGGCTTGGAACCCCGGACGACGCGGTCACCGAGGTCCGTTCGATTTACAATTACCACACCCTCGTGAAGGGCTGGGGCGACATCGGCTATCACGCCCTCATCGACCCCTTCGGCAACATCTACGAAGGCCGTCACGGCCGCGGCGGCGATCCGGCCGATGGCGACTCGCCTCGTGAAGTCATGAGCGCCAGCGTCGTGGGAGGGCATACCCACAACCACGAATACGGCACCATCGGAGTCGCGCTCATCGGGGATGCCACCGAGGACGGATGGCCGATGCCGGGACCTGAGGGACCGATGTGGGACGCCCTCGTCCGATATTGCGCCTTCGAATGCGGCCGGCACGCGCTTCGGCCTCTCTCGCCCGGCGCTTTCGAAGCGGCCGCCGACGAGCCCGCGATCTCCGATTTTCTGCGCACCGATGAGCTCTGGGACGACGACGTCCCGAACCTGGGCGCGCATCGCCACTTCGAGCAAACCCTCTGCCCGGGTGACGCCGTCATCGACCTCCTCCCGGCCTTGCGCCGCTCGGTCCACGCGAGCCTCGAAGGCGTCAGCCGGACGGGCGTCTTCTCGGCCCCCATCGATCGGGGCGCGCGCGAGGCCGCAGTAGGCGACGGGATCGGCTGGAGCTGGACCGCCGAAGAGCCAGACTCCGGATGGTCCTTACGTGGCTACGAACACCGTCTTGAGGGCTGGTTCAAGCCGGACACGAGTGAAGACATCGACTACATCGAGGGCTATACAGACGACCCTCAGCCCCGGGCGGTCTGGAACGGGCGGCCACTATCCGCGACGAGTTTCGCCTTCACGCCGGAACGCTCGGGCCAATACACGCTCCACGTCCGCGCCATCGTCGAGCGAGCGGGCGTCCTGCGGCGCGCTGCCTACCAGGCGAGCCAGACGTACTTCGTCCGTTGAGGGGTCTGCTCAGAACCCCATCACGTCGGCGACCGAGCCCATCGAGTACCCCATCGCCCGGAAGCCGTCGATCATCTTTTGCAGCGCTGGTCCGTCCAGGGATTGAATCCCGACGTGGAAGAGATAGATCGCTCCCGGCTCGGCGCCGTTGAGACAACGGCTCACGATGTCCGGAACGCTGAGCCCCATCCAGCCGAGTGAATCAACGGTCCACATGAAGTTGTAGGTGTAGCCGCGGGCGGCAACGTCGGCATTGACCGAAGCATCGTAGCCGCCGTAGGGGGGGCGGAAGAACGGGCGGCTCCCGATTCCCGTCAGGGCGACGAGGACCGCGTCCGTCCGGTCGAGCTCGGCCCACCGCTCACTCGTCCCGATGGTCCTGAAGTCGAGGTGCAGGTAGGTGTGATTGATGAGGTGGTGGCCTTCCCGGACGATCCGCTGCAGCATCTCGGGGTTCTGCTCGGCCCAGCGTCCGGTCATGCCGAAGCTGGCGCGTAATCCGTTCGCTGCCAGCGTGTCGAGGATGAGCGCGGTATAGCCAACGTCGGAGCCCGCATCGAATGAGAGGGCGACCATCCGCCCGGTCTGGTCTCCGTGGTAAATCACCGCGGCGGAGGTGGGCGGCACGGGCGGCGGAGGGGCGGGCGGCGGCCCGATCGCGAGGACTGTGCCCGGCGAGATCCGGTTCGGATTCGGGAGGCCGTTGCGCGTGACCAGCGCCGCGGAGGTTGTGCCGAATCGTAGCGCAATCGCGTAGAGGTTGTCGCCGGGCTGGACGGTGTAGGTGAATACGGGCGGCGGCGATGGTGTGCCATCCATCGCGACCCCGGCGAGGAAAGCGCGGCCCGCGGGCGCGGAGGCGGCGGCCTCGACCTTCGCCTCCTCCGAACGGTCATCGGCCATGGCTACCAGGGTCAGGCCAATCGCGAGCACGATAGCCGCGCCTATCGCAGCCGCGAGGGCCTTTCGCCGTGTCACAGCCTCATGCTAACCCAAGACCGCCCTGCGTTCCGCGGCGCAAACCGACGCGAGTTGCGCGCCGGGCGAACGCAGCAACGAGAGTGGCCCCCAACCCCCGCAGTACAACCTCGCTACAATTCAGGCCGCCGACGCCTGCAAGGAGGCCTGCGATGCCCGACGCCGCCCCGGTTGTGCTTTACGAGGAGCGCGATTCCCTGGGAATCATCACCCTCAACCGGCCCGAGAAAATGAACACGCTCAACGAAGAGGTGATCCAGGGCATCGCGGACGCGGTCGACCGGGCGACGGCTTCGCCGGAGGCGCGCGCCATCATCATCCGCGGCGCCGGGCGCACATTCACCGCGGGCTACGACCTCAATCCAGGCCCCTCGACGTCACGCCCACGGGCACAGCGCTTCGGGGCGCCCTCGATTTCCGCCCGGCCCGGGGCCTGGGATCCCGTCCGCGACTACTCGTTCATGGGGCACAACATGCGCCGCTTCATGAAGTTATGGGAGTGCCCGAAGCCCGTGATCGCGCAGCTCCACGGCTACGCGCTCGGCGGCGGCACCGACCTCATCCTCTGCGCGGATCAAATTTTCATGGCCGAAGACGCTTTCATCGGCTATCCCCCTTCGCGCGTCTACGGCACCCCGACAACGATGCTCTGGGTCTACCGCATCGGCCTCGAGCATGCCAAACAGTTCCTCCTGTCAGGCGACGCCATCGACGCCCCAACAGCCCTCCGCATCGGCCTCGTCTCCAGAGTCCTCCCGGCGGACCGCCTAACCGAAGAGACCGAAAAGTATGCGATGCGCTTCCAGCACATCCCCGCGAACCAGTTGGCCATCAACAAGCTGCTTATCAACCAGGCATTCGAAAACATGGGGCTGCGCACCACCCAGCTCCTCGGCACGCTGTTCGACGGCATGACCCGGCACACCGAAGAAGCCCTGCGCTGGCGCGAGAGCTTCGGCGAGATCGGCTTCCGCGAGACGATTCGCCGGCGCGACGGCCCCTTCCAGGACTACGGGGAGCGACCCCGCGACGAGCCCCCTGGTCCCCAGCCCGATGCACGGAACTGAACGCCTCGACCAGACAAGAGCCGCACATCAAGACCAAGGCCACGGAGGCGCCGGATGAAGTCGCTCGACCAGGAACTCGAAGGCCTCGGTACGCGCTTCGCCGAACTCGCTGACCGTTACCACGTTCCGGGCGCGACGCTGGCCGTGCTTCGGGGCGACGAAATCAGCGAGTTCGCGGCCGGCGTGCTCAATCGCCGGACCGGGGTGGAAACGACGGTCGATTCTCTCTTCCAGATAGGCTCGATCACCAAGGTGTACACGACGACGCTCATCGTGCAGCTTGTCGATGAGGGCAGGGTCGAACTCGACGCGCCGGTCAGGCGATACCTTCCCGAGTTGCGGCTGGGGGACCCCTCCGCGGCAAACACCATCACGGTCCGGCACCTGCTCACCCACACCAGCGGCATCGACGGGGACTACTTCCATGACACCGGCCGCGGCGACGACTGCGTCGAACGCTACGTCCAGGCGATGGGAGCGCTGCCGCAACTCCATCCACCTGGAGAGCTGTGGTCGTATTGCAACGCAGGCTTCGTCCTCGCCGGGCGCATCATCGAAAAGTTGCGTGGAATGAGCTGGGACGAGGCCCTGCAAAGCTACCTCCTCGATCCGCTAGGAGCAGCGTCAACCGGGACCCTGCCCGAAGTCGCGCTACTTTACCGCGCCGCTGTCGGGCACGTACCCAACCCGGACGGCGAGATGGTCCCGGCGCCGGTCTGGTCGCTCGTCCGTTCCAATGGACCCGCTGGCGCGACCCCGTTCGCCACCGCGCGCGACCTGCTCAAGTTGGCGCGCCTGCACATGGACGGAGGCCTTGGGCACGACGGTGTGCGCGTGCTCTCCTCGGCGTCGGTGCAGGCGATGCAGCAGAAGCAGGTCGACCTGCCGGGTGTGGGCGAGCCGGCGATGTGGGGTCTCGGCTGGGTGCTGTTCGACTGGAATGGCGAACGGGTCATCGGGCACAATGGGGGCACGATTGGCCAGGCGTCCTACCTGCGCGTCGCTCCGAGGAAAGGCGTCGCAGTGGCGATGTTGACGAACGGCGGCAACGGCGAAGCCCTGTACCGCAAGGTCTTCAGCGAGATATTCAGCACGCTCGCGGGCTGCGCACCGCCTCCGCTGCCCCAACCACTCGCTAATCCTGACTTCGACCTGACGCCCTACACCGGCACCTACGAGAAGCTGAGCGCGCGAATCACCGTCGAGTCACGCGACGGGGGACTGGTGGCGACGACCGTACAGCGGCGGCCGCTCGCCGGCGCTCCGTCGATGGAGTCCGACTTACAGGCCGTAGACCACTCGAACTTCGTGGCCGCCGCCAGAGGCTCGAGAATGCAGAACGTGGTGACTTTCTTGAATTTCGACGCGGACGGCCGCCCCAGCTACGTATTCGCCGCGCGGCTGCACCGCCGAATCGACTGACGAACGCACGGCATCTGGCAGGGACGGGCTAGCCCGGAGCCGGATCGGACCTGGCAGGCCGATCGAGCAGGCTCCCGGTAACCTGCTTCGCCACCAGGCTTCGGTACTCATTCTCAGACAGTCCAAGCTCGCCCGTGAGCACCTCGGCGCTGTGTTCGCCCAGGCGCGGCGGCGGCAGGACCGCGAGTGGCGGAGTGCGGGAGAGCCGCCAGGGGAAGCCGTTGTAGCGGCGGACGCCAAGGTCCGCGTGATCGAGGGGAGTGAACCAGTCGCGCGCCTGGAAGTGTGCGTCGTCGAATACCTCGTTTGTGCGTTGGACGACCCCTGCAGGCACTCGGGCGGTCTGCAGCCGGGACATCAGGTCGCGGGCGGGCCATCCCCTGGTCCAGTCTGTCAAGGCTGCTTCCAGTGTTTCCACGTTGGCCAACCGGCCTTCGGTACTGTCGAATCGAGGATCGTTCAGCCCTGCCCCTGGGCCGGCGAACGACCGGAGGGCCTGCCAGTCCGCATCGTCCCGTACAGCGATGGCGATCCACTCATCATCGCCCGTGCACGGGAAGGCGCTGTGCGGGGCCATGCCGGGGTGGCGGTTGCCCCGGCGAGATTCGGCCTCGCCAGCCAACGAGGCGCGCAGCACTTCCTCGCCTATGTAGCCAATCGCAGCCTCGAACATCGAGCCCTCGACGCGCTGCCCTTCACCTGTCCGATCGCGGTGCGCCACGGCGACCAGCGCGGTAGCCGCCATCTGGAGCCCGGTGATCGCGTCTGCCTGCATGTTCCCCATCATCATCGGAGGCCCGCCGGGATACCCAAGCAGAGCGTCCCAACCGCTCTGGGTTTCTGTCGTCGCGCCGTTCGCACGGTAGTCGCGGAAGGGGCCGCTCGCGCCGAACCCGGAGTAGGAGACCATCACGAGGTCCGGGTTTACGGCACGCAGCGCGTCGTAGCCAAGGCCGAAGTTCTCCATCACCCGCGGCGTGAAGTTCTCGGCAACGAGGTCGGCATCGCGTACAAGCCGAAGGAAAAGCTCTCGCCCTTCGAGGGTGTGCAATTCGAGCACGACGCTACGCTTGTTGCGATTCACGGAGTTGAAGAGCGAGCTCGTATTCCAGGGGTGGGATGTTGGCCGGGCGCCGCGAGGCTGAGGCTGGCTCTCTATGCCGCGCCAGACATCTGGATGGCTGATCGCCTCCACCTTCACCACGTCGGCGCCGAGGTCGGCCAGACACATCGTCGCGTAGGTCCCGATCCAGGCGTGGGTCAGGTCAATGACTCGCAGTCCGGTGAGCGGGCGTTCGAGCGTCCGCGCCGTTGCCTGTGTCCGGCGACCCGTCCGCCGGCGCCAGCGCGCTTCGCCATAGGGGTCCGGGGCTGCTTCCACAGGGACCATCGGCGTCCGGCTGAGGCGCGCCGGCGGCCCCGGATACAGGATGCGCCCGAGCTGCGGATGGTCGAGTTCGCGGAAGAACTCCCGTGCTCGAAGGTGCGCGTTCGTCAGCAGCTCGGCCGGCGTCCAATCGATGCCACAGACCGAGCGAAGGCTATTCAAAGCGTGAAATACGTCTTCGGCCCTGTGGTTGGCGAGGATGCCGCTGAGGAACGCCCGCATCGCCTTCAGATCCTTACGGCCCTCCGCAGTCTGTAGTGATTCAGGCACGTCTGTCGGCTCTATCTCGAGCCCGAGGAGGATGTCCGGCCACGTTCGGTCGCCCAGTGGCAGGAAGGACACGTACCCGTCGCGACAGCGGAACATCGTGGTGCCACCCGCCGGGCCACCGCTGCGGGCGAACGGGATCCCGGTGTACTCCGTGCGCAGAAAAGGCACGATCGAGGCGATGGCCTCCACGCACGAAAGCTCGACGACCTGACCCCTGCCGCTGAGTTGCCTCTCCCGGATGCCGGCCAGCGCCGCCACGAACGCGCTCACCCCACAGGCGTACGCCAGGACGTTCGCTGGCGCTTTGAGCGGCTCAAGTCCGGGCGAGCCGTTGAGCGACATGTACCCGGAGAGCGCCTGCGCCACGAGATCCCCGCCCTCGAACGCCGAATAAGGGCCGTCGAGCCCGAACGGTGTTATCGACACGACCACCAGGCCTGGGAACTGTCGCTCCAAGAGGTCGAACCCGAGTCCCGACTCCTCAAGCCTCGCAGGGCTCCAGTCGGTCACCAGGGCGTCGGCCCCTCGCAAAAGCCGGCGCAGACCCCTGCGCGCCCGTCTGTCCGCGAGGTCAATCGTCGTCGAACGCTTGCCGGCGGCGACGTACTCCCACGTCAGCGAGAGGTCGAGCCCATTGGAGGCGGGCGCTAGAGGGCGCGCGTCCCGCACCGGCGACCCGGACGGTGGCTCGACCACGACGACGTCGGAGCCCCAGGCGGCGAACTGCTTGCCACAGTAGGCCGCCTGGAGCCCGTCAGCGAACTCAAGAACCCTGACGTGGGGGAGCGCCGCCCTGTTCACACGGGTCCCTCCCTCGAGCACGCAATTTCAGGAAGTCTAGCCGGGCGCCGCCTCTAGTGGGAGGCTCGCCCGAGCTGCGCGTCCTGCCACAACTCCCGCCGGTGTGCTAACCTCGCGCCCCGTGTCAAGACAATCGAGCCGCCGGATCGAGGTCGCGCTGTGACCGGCCCAATCAGCGACGTGACCGTCCTCGACCTCACGAACCACATCACCGGCCCGTACGCGACCAAGCTCCTGGGCGACTTCGGCGCCAACGTCATCAAGGTCGAGCGGCCGGGGGGCGACCTCGCGAGGCGCCTTGGCCCGTTTCTCGATGACCAGAAGCACCCAGAGCGCAGCGGAACCTTCTTCTTCTTCAACACCAACAAGCGTTCCATCGTCATCGACCTCGAGCGCGAAGAAGGGCGCAGCGTCCTCGGACGGTTGATGGACCGGGCCGACGTCGTCGTAGAAAGCTTCCGGCCGGGGGTGCTCGACGACCTTGGCGTGGGTTGGGACTTCGTGCACGCCCGCAAGCCCTCCCTCCCGCTGGTGTCCATCAGCAACTTCGGACAGGAGAGCCCCTACCGCGACTACAAAGGCTCGGAGCTCGTCCTCTACGGCTTCGCGGGCGAGATGTACTCGATGGGCGTGGCTGAGCGTGAGCCGGTGAAGATGTACGGGACGGCCGCCCTCGTCCAGTCCGGGGCTGCGGCCGCCACGGCTATCTTCGGCGCGGTGATGGTCGGCCGGATGCAGGGAGTCGGCCAGCACGTCGATTTCTCCATCGCGGACAGCCACCTGTGTGGCGCCGACCGCCGGCACGTATCGCCGATCGCTTTCGAATTCTCGGGCCGGCGCACACCGAGGGCGCCGGCCGAAGCCAGGGCAGTCCTCGCCGGCGTCTACCCCTGCCAGGATGGCTTCGTCGAGTTCTCGGCTGCCGGCCTCCGCATCGACCGCCTGGCCGCCATGCTGGGCAACCCCGATTGGCTGGCCGACCCGAAGTGGTTCCGCCAGGCAGCGTTCCTCGACCCGGATCTCGCCGCCGAGTTTGAAGGTCACTTCTACGCGTGGCTCATGGACCATTCGAAGCGCGAAATCTGGTCCAGGGCCCGTGGGGCCCGGGTCCTCTGCGGGCCGCTCTTTACAACCGAGGAAATCTTCGAAGACCCCCACTTCCGTGACCGGGGATTCTGGGTGACGGCCAACCACGCAGAGATGGGAGCTGTCGAGATGCCGGGCCGGCCCTTCATCATGGGAGACACGCCGTGGGAGTTGCGCCGGCCCGCCCCTCTGCTCGCCGAACACACCCTCGAGATCCTCGAAGAGGCCGGATACACGGACGTCGAGATCCGGGCGCTTGTCGCGTCGGGCGCGGTGGAGGCCCGCTGATGGCGAACCTGCCGCTCGACGGGATCCGCGTGATCGACCTCTGTGTGGTGTGGGCGGGCCCCTTCGCAACCCTTCTCCTGGGCGACCTGGGCGCAGAGGTAATCAAGCCTGAGAACCCGTTCCTCATGCAGCCGATGACTCGCGGCACCATCGCCCGGCCTTCGAAGGAGCTCGCAGCTCGCCTCCCTCCCGCGGCGGGCGGGTACCCCAACAACGACCCGGGCCCTCGACCCTGGAACTACAACCCGACGTTCGTGCAGCTCTACCGGAACAAGAAGAGTTTCAGCGTCGATCTCACACGCCCGGAAGGGATGGACATCTTCGCCCGCCTGGTCGCGAAGTCCGACGTCGTCATCGAGAACAACGCCACAGAGACCATGGAAAAGCTCGGCATCACCTATGAGTGGTTGAAGTCGCTCAACGACGACATCATCATGGTCCGCATCCCCGCCTACGGTTCCAACGGGCCCTACGCGCAGGCAAGGGCGCTGGGCGTGCATCTCGAAAGCGTGATGGGACACACCCTCTTGCGCGGCTACCGCGACCTCGACCCTTCGTACAATCGTGCGATCTTCTCCGGCGATTACCTCGCCGGGGCCCAGGCCGCGCTTGCCGTGATGATGGCCGTTTGGCATCGCAACGCCACCGGCCGCGGCCAGCTCATCGAGTTGGGACAGGCCGAAAACGCCTCCGCGATGCTCGCCCAGGCGTTCATGGACTTCACCCTGAACGGCCGTGAACAGGAACGGCTGGGGAATCGCTCCATCTACGGCGAGGCGCCCTGTGGCGTCTATCCCTGCCTGAGTTCCGGCACGGCCGAGGAGTGCGGCGACCGTTGGATCGCGATCACGGTGACCGACGACGACGAATGGAAAGCGCTGTGCGGGGTGATGGGCGACCCCGCGTGGGCCGCTGATCCGTCCCTGGCCAAGGTTGATGGACGTGCCGCGCAGCAGGACCTCCTGGACGCGCAGATTGCGGCCTGGACGGCCAGCTTCGACGACTACGATCTGTTCCATCGCCTCCAGGCGGCGGGAGTCCCTGCTGCGCCGGTCCTCGAAGGATCGCGAGTGCTCGACGACCCGCACGTTGTAGCGCGCCGAATCTATCAGCCGCAGACCATGCACGGCGGCGTTGGGACGTTCCGTTTTCTGACGCCGTTCTACCGCTTCCCTGAATCTCCTTCGACGGTTCGGCAGCCGCCGGTGGCGATGGGAGAACACAACGAATACGTCTACCGCGAGGTCATCGGCGTCACGGACGAAGAGTACGAGCGACTCCGGGCGGCCGGCCACATCTCGATGGACTTCGACCCGTCCATCCCCTGAAGGACCGCCCAGCGATGCACGACGTCATTGTTGTCGGCGGGAGCGTGGCCGGCGCTGCGACGGCGATCCACCTGGCCGATGCGGGCCGCGATGTCCTGCTGCTCGAGCGAGCTTCGTTCCCGCGCCGCAAGCCATGCGGCGAAGGGCTCTTCCCGGCCGGCGTCGCTGAGTTGCGCAGGCTCGGCGTCCTCGACGAGCTCGCGCACGCCACCTCGGAACTCCGGAGTATCCGCTTTCACGCCGGCGATTACACGGCCGAAGCCCGGTTCGGCCACTCGCAGGAGACCGCCCTCGGCGTCCAGCGCGTCTTCCTCGACCACGCGCTCCTGAAACGGGCGGAGTGGGCGGGAGTCACGGTGCGCACGAGCATCTTGGTGCAGGCCCTCAATGTCGCTGGTGGCAAGGTGGCGGGAGTTCGCACAAGCGCTGGCAGCTTCGAAGGGCGAGCGGTTGTCGCCGCAGACGGCCTCCACTCGCGACTGCGCAGGCAGGCGCGCCTCTCGACGGGGAGGAGGGGCGACCGCTACGGCATTACGGCTCACCTGGAATGCCGTGCGCAGCCGGGGTCGGCCGTTGACGTCTACTTCGAAGGTGGGTACGAGCTCTACCTCACCCCTGTCGGCCGGGAGAGACTGAATGTCGCGCTCCTCGCCCGGCGCGCCTTCATGAGACGCTTCGCCGGCAATCTTCGCGGGGCCTTCGAGTCGATCGTGGTGGATCATCCGGCGCTACGAGACTTCGGCGGTTTGAGCGACGCTCCCATGGCGGCCGGACCGTTCCCGGCGAGGTGCACCAGGACCTGGCGCGCCAACTTCGTCCTCGTTGGCGACGCCGCGGGTTTCTATGACGGCATCACCGGCGAAGGGATGTCGATCGCGCTCGTGTCCGCTCGCGCCTGCGCCGAAGCGGTGGACGCCTACCTCCGCGCGGGCTCCTACGATTCGTTCCGAGACTACGACGCTGCCCGGCGGTCGCTCGCTCGCAATTCGGATCTCCTCGGGCGGCTCTCGCTGGCTCTCGGCCGCCACCCGGCGCTCGCCTCGTTCGCGGTCCGGAACCTTGGTCGCAGACCGGAGAGCTTCGAACGGCTGGTCGCCGTCAACACCGGCGAGCTTCCGCTTCGCGCCCTGAGCCCGCGCGAACTGTGGGCTCTCGCGACGGGGCTCTAGCGCCTGTCCCACGATTGCTGGTCTAGAACATGAACGGCACGAATCGGGCCTTACTGGCGAAGTGTTCGCGATAGCCCGGGAGCCGTTCGAGTGCCGCTTCCTCGTCTCGTATCCGAATGGCCAGTAGTCCGGCGTTGACCAGCGAAACCCCCAATGCCAGCCGCTTCAATCCGAACGAGAGCGGCAACGCAGCCAGCTCCACCGCTACTACAACGTAGTTGGGGTGCCGCACGAAGCCGTAGGGGCCCCCGGTCTCGACTTCCAGGGCCGTTGGCACCGCGGCCCGCGTATTCCATCGCTCGCCCAGGGTGAGCAGCACCCAGATCCGCACCGGCTGAACGGCTGCGAGCAGAACCAGCCAGCCCCAGTTCGGCCGGGAACGTCCGAAGAACAGCGTCCCGAGGATAGCGATTCCGTGTACAGCTACCATCAGCGGGTACGTCCTCCGGCTCCACAGGCCCTCTGAAGCGTCGCCGCTCTTCTGAATGTTGCTTCGGGAATAGCCGAGTTCGGCCAGCCGCGCGCCACCCATCGCACCGCAGGTCAGGAGCCGCACTAGCACTGACGGCGGGCCAGGATGAGCTCGATCGACACGCCTGGCCCGAACCCGGCGATGACCGCCCAGCCAGGACGCTGCGAGTGTTCCTCCATGAACCTGCGGACCACATCGAAGATGGCAGCCGACGAGGTGTTGCCAAACTCCCGCATCGAGTCCCACGACCATTGCGTCTGCGATCGTGATAGGCCGAGCTGTTGTTCGATCTCGGAGAGAAGCCGCGCACCTCCCGGATGAAGGAGCCAGGCCGAAACGTCGTGGGGCGCGAGGCCCGCGTTCCGGAGCAAGGCAGTCGCGGCTCGCCCAGCCGCCGGCGGCAGGACTTCCACGAGCTCGCGGCTCAACACCGGGTAGAAGCCATGGTCGGTCAGGTCGAAACCGAGCACGTGCTGCGTTCCCGGGATGAGCGTCGTCGAGCTGTCGATAAGCTCCAGGCCCGCTGCCTCTCCGGTCGTGAGCAGGGCAGCACCCGCTCCATCACCGAAGATCAGGGACGCCGTCAGGTTGCCTTCGTCGCCGCCGGCATGGAACGAAAGCGAGCACAGTTCGGCGGACACTGCGAGAGCCGACCGGCCGGGACGCGAGCGCAGGTAGTCGGACGCACGCCCGAGGGCGACCACCCCGCCGGCGCAGCCCGCCTCGGTGATTGGAAGCCGCATCGTGCCGTGAGAAAGGCCAAGCCGCTCCACGAGCTCGACGCCCCACCCGGGCGACATATAACCCGTGCACGAGGAGGTAACCAGGCAACCGACCTCCGACCGATCCGTCCCCGCGAGCGCCGCTTGGGCAGCTTCGAACGCGATCCCGGGCGCAGCGCAGCGATAAACCTGGTTCCGCTGTTCGATCGTCGTCAACGACCCCAGCTCCTCGGGCGGGACCGCGGTCCGGCGTTCGGCGATGCGTGTGCCCCGTGCGAGCGCCGAGACACGCCGATCATCTCCGCAGAGCGCGCCGATCATTCGGGCGGCGGCGGCCTGCTCCACCCGGTGTTCGGGATGAGCGACCCCAACGGAGACCAGGCGCACCGGCTGCATTTCGGCAGACTACGCATTGGCAGGGGCAAGTGCATACGCGCGCGCTCACACCCTTGCGCGGGCTTTACCCCACCTTCCGAGGCTCAAGTTGGGCGAATCACTCACCCACGAACCTGGGCTCGCGCTTTTCGACGAAGGCCATGACGGCTTCCCGGCTGTCACGGCTCATGCCGCTGATCCGCATGAGGAGCGCTTCCTGGTCGAGGAGGCCATCGAGGGTCGAAGTCGCCGCCAGGTTGTGGTTGGATTTCATGCGTGCGTAGGTCGCCGTCGGACCCTGCGCCAGCCTTGAACAGAAGGCGAGACCTTCGTCGAGCAAGGCTTCGGCCGGCACCACGCGGTTCGCAATGCCGAGTTCGAGCGCTCGCTGGGCGTCGATCACCTCCGCCGTGAAATACAGTTCGCGGGCGCGCCCGTAGCCGATCAACCTCTGCAGGAAATACGACCCGCCGTAGTCGCCGCTCAGGCCGACGTTGCGAAACGCCGTACCGAATCGCGCCCGGTCGGAACAGATGCGGATGTCGCAGGCGAGGGCCACGCTCATCCCGGCGCCAACGGCGTGTCCGTTGACGAGGGCGACGGTGGGCTTGCCCATGGTATGGAGATTGAGGGAGACAGCGTCGTGGCTATGGCGCAACCCGCGCACGAGGTCATCGAGCACAGCAGCCGTCCCCCGCGCCGGGTCCCCATCAGCACCGGAAGGGGCGTTGCGGGTCTGCATCCCCTTGACGTCGCCGCCGGCGCAGAACGCCCGGCCGGCACCGGTAAGGGCGACACATCGCACGTCCCGTTCTCGCTCGCACCGGGCGAGGTAGTCCGCGAGCATCGGCATCAACTCGCCACCCATCGCGTTCAGGCTCTCGGGCCGGTTGAGAGTGATCAGCGCGACGCCGTCGTCTCGCTTTTCGAAGAGGACATCGGGCACGATTCAGCCTCCGGTTCAACTTATGGTTGCCGGAGAATACTGGCCCGGGGCGGCACTCGATGGCAAATACCGCTCCGGGCCAACGACTCCTATCTCGGACGGAACCGGTGAGGCTTCACAGTGCCGGTCAGTCAGTGCCGTCCTTCGCGGCGAAAGGCGCGTACCGCCGATTGGAGCCCGGCGGCGTCGCTGTGGTCGTTGGGGAGGGTGAGGGCGAAACCGACGCCGTCGGGGTGACCGATCCCGGATACTGCCCGGCCAGCACGCCCCCCTGCAGCGTGTAGCTCCCGCCGCTTCCGGTGTCTCCGGCATC
Organism: Tepidiformaceae bacterium; assembly: GCA_041488155.1. Classification (GTDB taxonomy): domain Bacteria; phylum Chloroflexota; class Dehalococcoidia; order Tepidiformales; family Tepidiformaceae; genus JBGPOS01. The sequence continues at coordinate 33,360 of JBGPOS010000017.1, read as the reverse complement.
GGGCTGCCCGACGGCACCGTCGAGGGAGTACGGGCCGCCGTCGCTGTGGCCCCCACCCGAATCGACGCTGCTCCAGGAGAGGTCGTAGGGGCCGCCGACCTGGGCAAGGACGGCCGCTGCGCCTCCGAAAATCGTCAGCGAGGCGGCCACGACAAGCCAGCCTCTCCAGCTCAATCGCTTCATCTCCATCGTCTCCGTTCAGCCACAGTCATGGCTACGGCTTGTAGACGACAAAGTAGAAGCGGGAGGTCGCCGGCGCGCCGGCGAGATCCACGAAGCTGACGGTGAGCTGGTTGCTGACGCTGCCCGTGCTGGCGATTCGCGGCGAATCAACCGGCGTCACCGAAGGGGCGTAGTTGGCGAAGAAATAGGCTTCGCCGGCGATGGCTATCCGATACGTCGTGCCCACGAGGCTTGTGGTCACATTGCTCGTCCCGCTGATGAGCGCGCCGCTCGCGTCGACGTAGCCGAAGGCTATCGGGATGGCCTGCGACGGCGTGGACCCGTACGTCTTCGAGATCTTGCCCGACACCTGCACGTCGCCGACGAAGACCCCGGCGTTGCCAGTGCTGCTCGCTCCATACACCCCTGCTCCGCTGGCGCTGAACCCGTAGACGCCACGGCCAGATGGACTTGTCCCGTAGACGCCCCAGCCACTCCCGGCCTGCTCCCCGAAGACGCCGATGCCGTTCCCTCCGGTGCCGTCGTTGGTACCACGAACGCCAGCGGAGAATCCACCTGGGGCCGGGGAAGTGATATGCCCGATGATCGCCGACACGTTCCCGGCGGTGGAGTCCGTCTCGCCCCGGATGGCGGACGCGCCGGATCCGGTGAGACTCGAGTTCGAGATTGCAAGAGCGTTGCCCGTGCTGTTCACGCTCCCTGCGAAGGGGAGGGCGAGCGCCGCCGCGAGCTTGGCGAACAGCGAGTGAGGCGCAGGCGTGATCGGTTGCCTTGGGAGGAGTTGTTGATATCCGCCCGTGCTGGTGCCCGCACGCACCCCGATCTCGATCCAGCGGGCATCGCCGGCGAATGCGGCGGCCCCGAAGTCGAGCTGCGTCGTGAACAGGCCCGCTGTCACCACAACATCGTTCGCCGTTTGGGCGACACCAACCTGGATGCCGCCTGTCAGAGAGTCGAACAGCTTGAATTCGAAGTCGTAGGTGCCAGTCGGCGGACTGCCTCCGTCGGTCAGCCGGCCCTGGTAGGTGAAGCCGTTGCCGAGGGCGGCAGCGGCTGTGACGGTCCCCGAATGGTCAGGCTCGTCGCCAAGGACGACGGCCAAACTTGCGGCCAGGCCCCCAACTGCGACCAGGGCCACGACGCCAAGAAGCCAGATTCGGCGCATGGATACTCCTCCTCGCTCCCGGCTCGGCGCGGGATGCTGGGGCGAAGTATAGGGCGTCTAACCCCGCACCGTGGGAAGTGCTGATACAGGCATGCCGCAGATGTCAGATGGCGGGCGGGCATACTTCCGCGCGGGAGGCTTCTCACGCACCGGGGGTGAGGGCCGGCCGCGGCGAGAGAGCACCTGGTCGACGGTACGGGACTCGAACCAGTGCTCTCGTCGGCATGAACGCAAGTTCAGCTATGCCGCCACCCGAATCAACTCACAGACGACAACAGTTGTCGTGTCTTGGAGCTAGATTCTTCAGGCGGGAACCGAACAATGCCGCGGAGTGGTGGAGTCTCGCCGAAGCCGGGGCGTTTCGGTCGAAATAGTACGCCGCACCACGGGCTGAACCGAATTCCAGCGGAGGGTTTCCGTGCGCCGGTTCGCATTGCCCTTGCCGGGCTCCCACGTGTTGCTGGTGGGTCCGTTCGCGCCTTTTCTGTGGCAGGACCGCGCCTGGCTGCGCAGAGCGACGGCCTCTCCTGGCACGGATTCGCTCCCGACCCAAGTTTTCGCCGCCGCTCCGAACCGGTTCGAATGGTAGGAGTGGTGGACGACCCGGCTGGGTGAAACCAGCAAACGCGCATAGTTCGTGTAGGACGGAGTCCGAAAAGTGATGAAGTCATTCTTTAGGTGGGCGGCGATAGGCTTCATAGCGGGGATAATCTATAACGCCATTCGCTACCCGCTTGCGACCGGATGCTTGTTCGTGATCGCCATCCTGGTTCTCATAGCAGTAGCTCTTGCGATGTGGCCGTGGGGATGGATCGGAGTCAGTGTGTTTGTTGTGCTGTACTACTACGCAAAGAAGGCTCGTCAGATGTACCTTGAGCAAGTCGAACGAGAAAAACACGACCTATCCAACAATGAGAGGCGCCGCCCTGCCCGGGTTCGAGCTCATCGGATCGATAACGTCCAGAGCCTTCTCCTCATCGGGCGACCCGACCTTCGATCGAGGAGTTTAGGCGAAGGGCGGTCTCGGCGGCGTCGAGAGTGACACTGGAGCGAGATCGCTTCGTCCGGGGCGAGCCGCAGGGGCCGCTGGCGGAGAAGCTGGTGGGCGGTACTGGACTCGAACCAGTGACCTCGTCGGTGTGAACGACGCGCTCTAACCGTCTGAGCTAACCGCCCGGATCTCGCAGTCTAGGGTTCGCAGGGCGGCCATTCAACCTCGATTCTTGAACGGGCGGTGCCCGGCGCTGATAATGGCTCCGGGTGCCGAAGTGGCGGAATGGCAGACGCGCTACGTTCAGGGCGTAGTGTCCTTCACGGGCGTGTGAGTTCAAATCTCACCTTCGGCACCAGGTGAATTGCGCCCGTAGCTCAGTGGATAGAGCGCTACCCTGCGGAGGTAGAGGCCGTTGGTTCGAATCCAACCGGGCGTATTAAACAGGCCTTCTGCGGCCCAGTCCCGCTTTAGTCCCAGGCAGATTTGTTCCGCGCCGGTGCCCTACGAGGCGAACCCGGTGACATCGAGCTCGATCCCCACGGGGCAATGATCGGAGCCCATGACCGAAGGCTCAGTGAACGCGCGCTTCACACGCGGCATCAGGTCGTCGCTTACGAATACGTAGTCGATCCGCCAGCCAACGTTGCGGGCGCGCCGCTCCCGCCAGGCGTCCCAGTAGGTGTAGACCTCTTCCAGCCCGGGATTCAGGGCTCGAAACGTGTCGACGTATCCGTGCGCGATGAGGCGGTCGATCCACGCTCGCTCTTCCGGCTGAAAGCCTGTGCCCTTCTCAGCTTCCTTCGGGCGGGCGAGGTCGATTTCGGTGTGCGCCACGTTCAGGTCGCCCATGAAGACGACACTTTTCCCGGACGCCCGTAGCGCGTCCACGTGTTCGAGGAAGGCCCCGTAGAACTCGAACTTGAACGGCAGGCGCTCGCCCTTGCCACCATTCGGAAAGTAGGAGGTTAGCAGCGTGAACCCCGGGAACTCAGCCTCGATGACCCTGCCTTCGCCGTCGAACTGTGCAACCCCAAGCCCGAGCCGGACCCCAAGTGGTTCTTGCTTCGTCAGGAGGAGGGCGCCGCTGTATCCCGGACGGTCGGCCGGATGCCAGTAGGCGCGGTAGCCATCCCCCTCCCAGCTGGCGCTGTCCACCTGCCCGGGAAGTGCTTTCACTTCTTGTATGCCGATGATGTCCGGGGCGGAACTGGCGAGCCAGCCCTGGAAGTCGCCCGTGCGCACGGCCGCTCGCAGGCCGTTGACGTTCCACGAACAGATCTTCAGCGTCGCCATCGCTCACTCACACAAAGACCCGAGTCACTACGACCGCGGCCGTGCCGACCGCCGCTACCAGAAGGTACTCCGCGGTGGTCCCCCATTCGAGATCGTGGTCGAGCAGGTGGTGCACAAGGCCGGTGGCGAGGTAGAAGCCAATGATGAGCAGCGCCCCGGCCAACAATCCGTCGAGGGGGAAAAAGTACAGCGCCAGACGCAGCTCGGCCAGCGACACACCGATCGCCAGCCCGACGAGAAGGGAGCTCGGACCGAGCAGCCGGCTCTCCCGCAGGAGCTCTGTCGAAAGAGCCATGCTCACGATGCCGATGAAGAACCCGGCGAGGGGCAGATCCATGTCGCGGGTGAAGATGACGGTGAAGAGCGCGAACGCCGTGAGGTAGGTCGCCACAGCAAGGACAAGCCGCATCGGCCCATAGAGGCGCGAGCCGAAGTTCACCGTTTCGTACTCTCCGTAGGCCACGGTGCCGACGGCCAGCGCCCCCGCGAGCGCCGAGATCGGGCGGCCGTACCCTTCAACCGCGTGATCGATGAACAGGCCTGCACCCAGCGCGGCGAGGGCCGGCAGCAACAGGTAGACCCCGGAAGCCAGTGGCGCCGAACCTTCCCATCGCGGGCTGCTTCGCACGATCCCGTCCACCGCTAGCGCCACGAGCGCCGCGGTCATCCAGAGAATCCAAGATTGAGTCGGACGCATCGTCAGGTAGGCGACGAGACCCACCGCCGCCACCCCTGTGACGAGCACGACGCGTCCGGGACCGCTGACAGCGGGGATCTGCGGACGAACCTCAGCAGTCAGCCGCTACTCTCCTGCGAAGGCCGGTGTTTCGAGCCCGTAGATTTCGGCTGCGTTACGCCACCAGAGCCGTTCGCGCTCGTCTTCGCTGAGCTCGAGGAGGTCGTACATCATTTCAAACCGATCGATGTGGGTGCGGATGTCGTCCATCCCACAGTCACTGCCAAAAAGGAGCTTTTCCACTCCAAACTCGCCGCCAATGAGCTTTCGCTCGATGGCGTGGCGCTCGATGGTCTCGCCTCCACTCATGTCGAACCACACGTTATGTCGCCAGCGCGCAACCGAAGCGGCGAACTCATAGTTGCCCTGGTTGCCGAGATGGGCGCCGATGATCTTGAGCCGCGGGAAACGGTTCGCGATCGTGTCGAGGTGAAGCGGACTCATTCGGGCGGCTGACACGTTGCGGGGCGGCATTCGGTCCTGCTGGGCGAGCATGCGCTGGAAGGCCTGCGCGGCCGCGGCGTCGCGGCGCGGATGCGTGATCGAATAGTCGAGCCCGCCGCCAATGACCCCCATGTGGAAGAGGACCGGCATGTCCAGCGCCTGGGCCTTCGCGTAGGCGGGCAGATAGTCCGGCTCGTCGTAATCGCGGGCCACGCCGATCAGCTTGAGCCCCCGGTAGCCCATGTCATGGAGTCGTTGCACGCCCTCGCCGTCGACCTCCTCCGGGTCGATCACAGCCACCGGGATGAACAGCTCGCGGTAGCCCTGGAGGATCTCCATGCCCCGTTCGTAACCGGGTCCGAAGCGGCCGCCCGTCAGCACCGCGGCTCTGGTGACACCAGCTGCCGCGGCGATCTGGGCCAGTCTGTCGAGCATGGGCGCCTGGTCTTCGTCTGGCTTCTCCCAGTTGCGCGGGAAGTGGATATGGACGTCGAAGATTCTCATTCGGACCCCAGGATCGGCTCAGGTGGAGGAGTGGGTCGAGTGTAGCATGCACCCGCGCACCGGCCACCCAGCCCTGCCCGCGGGTGAGCGATGTCTACCGATCGCGTAGGCTCGGAACGTGCTCTCCAGGCCATTCATCGCCCTCTACATCTCTGTCTTTGTGGCGACGATGGGCATCTCGATGGTCAGCCCGTTGCTTCCAATCTACGCGAAGGACCTGGGCGCTTCGGGTGTCTGGCTCGGCCTGACGTTTTCTGCGTTCGCCATCAGCCAGGGGCTGATCGGACCCTTCGCGGGCCGGCTCTCGGACCGTCACGGCCGGAAGCCCTTCATCGTGGCCGGCCTACTCGTTTACATGACTGCGGCCATCGGCTACCTCACGGCCCAGAGCTTCGCCCAGGTGATTGCGTTTCGGCTGTTCAGCGGCGTCGGGACAAGCCTCGTGTTCTCGGTCGCACGCGCATACATCGGCGACCTCACGCCCCGCGGACAGGAGGGGCGTTGGGCGGGGGTATTTGCCACTGCCGACATCATTGGATTCGGGACGGGTCCGCTGATCGCCGGCCTGCTTCGCCAGACCCTCGGTTTCCATTCCGTGTTCATTGCGATGGCCGTCCTGATGGCGCTTTCGGCCACGATCGTCGCCGCCTGGCTCCCTGCCCACATCGTCCAACAGCTGCGCGCGGGTACCGTCGACCGCCCGCGGCTCGCCACCGGGTTCCGCGAAGCGCTGTCGCACCGGCTCGTCCTCGCCCTGACCGCCTACATGGCATTGATCTCCCTCGGGTCGGGCGCCTCGTTCAGCTTCCTCGCGCTTCGCCTCGAAAACGACCTCCACGTCGAGCCTCTGCTGATCGGACTCGCCTTCGCGACGCAGGACATTACGGGCGGGGCCTGCCAGCCGTTCTTCGGGCGCCTGGCCGACCGGTACAATCGCCGCTTTCTCGTGGCCGGAGGGCTGGCAGTGAACGGCGCACTGGTCGCGAGCCTGGCTCTTGCCCACACCTACGGCCTTGTCGTGTTCATCCTGCTCTGCATGGGCGCGACGGGGGCGATCTCCGCCGTCTCGGCGGGAGCGCTGCAGGTCGTCGCCGGCCGGCATGTCGGAATGGGGACGATGCTTGGACTTGGTTCGGCCGGGAACGGGATCGGAATCGTGACCGGCTCCGTGGTCGGCGGCCTGCTGATCGACCGTTTCAGCATCGGCGCTGCCTTCCTTTTCGGCGGCATCGTCGCCACGGCGGGCGCGGCGGTGTTCGTGGCCCTCACGCGGGGCGTGGCGACTACGAGCCCGGAAGTGCTGGCGCGCGCGGGCCCCGAATTGGCCGGCGAGCCGGCTGGGGGCGCCTAGCGGCGCCGGGTCGCCGGCTTTCGCTTCCCGAGGCCTCGTTCCGGGCGCACGATAGGGTGGTGAGCAAGCTCCCTAACGAGGAGGACAGAGTCACCCTCAAAGCGGGTGTCCGAACGCGTCTCGCCGAGGTGGCGGTCAACGCCGCGCAGCCCGGTCGTACGCCGTTCACCTACGCCGTCCCGGAGGGAATGGACGTCTCGCCTGGCCAGACGGTCTTCGTGCCGTTCGGCCCACGCGTCCTCCAGGGGATTGTCGTCTCCCTGAGCGACCAGACGGAGCTCGCCGAGGTGCGCCCGATCTCTGCCGTGGCCGAGCCGCAGCCCGTCCTCGACGCGCCCCACATCGCCCTCGCCCGCTGGCTCAGTGAGACATACCTGGCGCCGCTCTGGGACTGTATCGCGACCTGCCTCCCCCCAGGCTTCGGCCAGAAGTCCGTGACGATGGTCTCACCGGTCGACATCCCGCTGCTGCTGCCCATTTACCCCGCCGACCAGAGGATCCTTCGCTATCTGGCCGAGCATGGGCGCGTCACGACGGAGGCGCTCCGTGAGGCCATCGGCGGAGTCACGCTAGCCCGTCTTCAGCGCCTCCAGGCGGAAGGGCACCTCACGGTCGCGCAAGGCCTCGCGCGACCGGCCGGGCACGCCCGATTCGAACGGCGCGTGGCCCTTACCCGTACGGTCGAAGAGGCCAAGACACGCGCCGGGGAGATCGAACAACGGTCGCCTCGTGCGATAGAGGCGCGGCTTCTGCGCCTCCTAGCCGCCCAAAATGACCTCTCCTACACCAGGGCGCGCGAAACCGGCGCCCTCCCCGGCCACTTTCGGCGACTCCAGGACGCCGGCTGGCTGCATCTCTACGAAGCTCGAGTCGAGCGCGACCCCCTCGCCGGCCGCAACTACGAAGCTCGACCTCCGCTCGTGCTCACGGCGGAGCAGCAGACCGCCGCGGACACCATCGCCACCCTGCCCGGCATCCACCTCCTCCACGGGGTAACGGGTTCGGGCAAGACCGAGGTCTACCTCGACCTGGTGCGCCGGAACTTCGAGGCCGGGCGATCGGCGATCGTGCTCGTGCCCGAGATCGCCCTCACACCCCAGGCGATCCGGCGCTACGGGGAGCGTTTCGGCGAAACGCTCGCGGTCGTCCACTCCGGCCTCGGAGTTGGGGAGCTGTTCGACCAGTGGTACCGGATCCAGCGCGGCGACGCTCGGCTCGTCGTGGGCTCCCGCAGCGCCCTCTTCGCGCCCGTCCGCAACCTGGGGCTGGTGATCATCGACGAGGAGCACGAATGGACCTATAAGCAGGTCGACCCGGCGCCCCGCTATCATGCCCGCGAGGCCGCCGCGGAGTTGTGCCGCCTGAGCGGCGCTACGCTCGTGCTCGGCAGCGCTACGCCCGACATCGTTACCTTCTATCGCTCCGAAGTGGGCCAGGTGCACCGCACGGAGCTGCGGCAGCGAGTCGCCCCCGGCGACGACGGGGCTACGACGGAAGGACAGCTGCCCATCATCACCGTCGTCGACATGCGCGAAGAGCTTAAGACTGGCAACCGGAGCGTTTTCAGCCTCCCTCTCACGCGGGCCATCCGGCGCGCCCTCCGCGCGGGCGAGCAGTCCATTCTCTTCGTCAACCGCAGGGGCTCCGCCCGCTTCATGCTCTGTCGCGACTGCGGCCACCTGCCCCTCTGCCCCACCTGCGAAGTGGCCATGAGCCTCGACCTCCACGACCCGATCGACCCCCGCATCGTTTGCCACCACTGTGGCCGTTCCAAACGCCTGGAGACACGCTGCCCGAAGTGCGACAGTGCGAAATACCGACCGTTCGGTGTTGGCACGCAGCGGATCGAGCTCGAAGCGAGGCGCGAATTCGGCGAAGCGCGCGTGGCCCGCTGGGACAGCGATGTGGCCGGCCGCAAGGGCAGCCACGAGCGCATCGTCGCTGCCCTCGAAGCTGGCGAGATCGACATCCTTGTCGGTACGCAGATGCTCGCCAAAGGCCTCGACCTGCCACAAATGACGGTCGTCGGCGTCGTCGACGCGGACGTTGGCCTGAGCCTCCCCGACTTCCACGCCCACGAGCGCGCCTTCCAACTCCTCTCCCAGGTCGCGGGGCGCGCCGGGCGGCGCGACCGTCCGGGCTGGGTCTATTTCCAGACCTACCAACCTGAGGCGCCGCCGATTGAGTGCGCCGCCGCCCACGACTACCGGGGTTTTTACGAACACGAGATCGCCCATCGCCGTCGCGCGGGCTATCCACCCTTCACCCGCCTCGTACGGCTCCTCCATCGCGACCACAACCGCGAGCATGGCCTGATGGAGGCTTCTCGCGTGGCGTCCGAACTCCGCCTCCAGCGCGACGCCGCCGGGCGGGCCGAACCGGATGTACTGGGACCCACCCCTCCCTACATCGCCCGGGTTCGCGGCGAATACCGTTGGCAGATCCTCCTCCGTGGAAGGCGGCCGGCCGAACTGGTTTCACAGGTGCGTCTCGGCGACCGCTGGTCCGTCGACGTGGACCCGGCCAGCCTGCTTTGACCCTGTGCCGTCCTGTTTCCAGTTGCAGGGCTCTGGTATCCTGAAATCACACCAATGCGCCCCGCAGGCGTGGTGCAGGGGGAGGGAGCCCACTCGTATGGACCAGGACATCAAGCCCTGGCGCAAGCTGGCGCTCATCTTCCCAGGCCAGGGGTCGCACAACGTTGGCATGGGCGAACGGCTCGCCAAGGTCTCTCAAGCCGCCCGCGGCGCCTTCAAGAGGGCGGATGAAGTGCTCGAAATGCACCTCTCGCGCCTCTGTTTCGAGGGACCCGCCGAAGAGCTCGAACGGACTGTCAACCAGCAGCCCGCAACGTTCGTCACGTCGATCGCCTGGCTGCGCGCCCTGCAAGAACGCTGGGCCGCCCTCGACCGCAAGATCGAGCCCCATCTGATCGCCGGCCATTCGATGGGGGAATTCACCGCGGCGGTGGCAGCGGGCTCGCTCAGCTTCGAAGACGGACTCCTCCTCGTGAAGGAGCGGGGCATCCTCATGGACGAAGCGGGCAAAGAGTTCCCAGGAGGCATGGCGTCCATCCTCGGGCTTCCCGAAGAGCGGGTGGCAGAGATCTGCGCCGAAGCCGCCAGTGATGGCTACGTCGGCCTGGCGACAGCCAACTGCGAGGGACAGAACGTCATCTCCGGCGCCCTCGGGCCTCTGCGCAGGGCGATGGAGCTCGCGGAGAAGGCTGGTGCCCGCCGCGTCGTCCGTCTACCCATCACGATCGCCTCGCATTCCCCTCTCATGAGCCGGGCGAGCGAAGGGATGAACCGCGCGCTCCGCAAGCTGCAAATCCGCGACCCCCTCCAACCACTCGTCGGCAACGTGAACGCCGAACTGCTCGAAACCACCCCCGAAGTCTACGAAGAGCTCCGCGACCAGCTCACCCACGGCGTCCGCTGGCAGAAGTCCGTCGAGGAAATGCGCTCGCACGGCGTCGACCTGTTCGTCGAAGTGGGCCCCGGCAACGTGCTCACCCGCCTCGTCCGACGTATCGACTACAACGCGAACAGCCTCAGCCTCAGCGATGACTACGAGGGTCTGCTGAGCGAAAACTTCAAGCTCGTCGAGGCCGCGGCGCGATGACTTCGCGGGTCGTGGTGACTGGCCTCGGAGCTGTCACCGCCGTCGGCCACAGCGCGGAAGAGACCTGGCAGGCCATGCTCGCTGGCCGCAGCGGCATCGGTCCGATCACGCTCTTCGACCCGGAGCCCTATCCCGTCCGCATCCAGGCCGAAGTCAAGAACTTCGAGTTGGGTGACCGCGCCGACGCCAAACAGCAGCGCTACATGAACCGGGGGGTCACCTTCGGTGTCGCGGCCGCGCACGAGGCCCTCGCCGACAGCGGCCTCGCGATCACTGAAGAGAACGCGGACATGGTTGGCGTCATCTTCGGCGCGGGCGGTGGAGGCACCGATCTCGTCATCGAATACCAGCGCATCCTCGATGAGAAAGGCCCGCGGAGGATAACGCCCTTCCTGGTGGCGAATTTCATCCCCGACGCTGTGAGCGGTCACATCGCGATCGCGACCGGCGCGCGCGGGCCAAACATGGCCGTCGTCAGCGCCTGTGCCACAGGCGGCGGATCCATCGGAGAAGCTTTCGAAACGGTCCGCAGGGGCGACGCCACGGCGATCATTGCCGGCAGTTCGGAGGCGGTGCTCCTGCCGCTGTATCACGCAACCTGGTGCTCCATGCGCGCCCTCGCCGGGGACAACGAGCACCCGGAGAAGGCCCTCAAGCCTTTCGACCTGAACCGCGACGGATTCATCGCCGGCGAAGGCGGCGCAGCCATGATCATCGAGGACTACGACCACGCGAGAGCTCGCGGCGCCCGCATCCTCTGTGAGGTCATCGGCTACGGCAGCTCCAACGACGCCTACGACATGATCGCCCTTCACGAAACCGGCCGCGGCCTCAAACGCGCCGTCAACGCCGCCGTCCGCAAGGCCGGGATCGACCCGGCCATCATCGACTACATCAACCCCCACGGCAGCGGCACTCCGCTGAACGACCGTGTCGAAACGATGGTGTTCAAGGAAGTGATGGGCGAAGCGGCGTACGGAGTGGCAATCAGCTCCGTGAAGCCCATCACCGGGCACTGCATGGGCGCTTCCGGTTCCGTCGAAGCACTCGCCTGCGTGATGGCGATTCGCGACCAGAAGGTACCCCCAACCATCAACTACACGACGCCCGACCCAGAGTGCGACCTCGATTATGTCCCGAACGTCGCGCGTGCTCGCTCAGTGAAGATCGCCATGAGCACCTCCGTCGGGCTGGGCGGCCACAACTCCTGCCTCATCTTCCGCGAGGCCACTTAGCCCTGGAATCCTCCCTGTGAGTCGCGCTGTCGTGACCGGCCTGGGGGCGATCACGCCGATCGGGCTCACCGCGCAGGACTTCTGGAAGAACCTCGTCGCCGGAGTCTCCGGCGTCTCCCGCACCACCCGCTTCGATACCACCGACATGTCTGTGAAGATCGCGGCCGAAGTCAAGGACTTCGACCCCTCAAGGTACATGGACGCGAAAGGCGCCCGGCGCATGTCGCGCTTCGCCCAGTTCGCCGTGGCCGCCGCGAAGCTCGCCGCCGCCGACGCCCGGCTCGAACTCGCCGACAGCGAACGCTCCCGCGCAGCTTCCTGCATCGCCACGGGCGCAGGCGGTGCGATCGACACCATGGAAGAGATGCAGGTCCTCATAGAGAGAGGCCCTTCCCGTGTAAGCCCGTTCTACGTGCCCACCATGGCCCCGAACATGGGCGCCTGCCAGGTTTCGATGCACCTCGGCCTGCGCGGACCTGCCCTCGCGAGCGTCGCTGCCTGCGCGAGCGGGCTCTACTCCTACATCGAAGCCAAGGCTTTGATTGCCAGCGGCCTCGCCGACGTTGTGCTCGCCGGTGGGACGGAAGCCGCGTTGCATCCCCTCCCGATCGCCGCCCTCGCCAACATGAAGGCCCTCAGCCGCCGCAACGACGAGCCGGAGCGAGCCAGCCGCCCCTTCGACGCCGACCGCGACGGATTCGTCTTCGGCGAGGGCGCCGTCGTGATGGTCGTCGAGTCGGAAGCACGGGCGGCGGCCCGGGGCGCTCGCATCTACGCCGAGCTGATGGGGGGCGGCCTGAGCTGCGACGCCTATCACATCACAGCCCCCCGCGACGACGGCACGGGCGCCGCGGAGGCCATGACGGCAGCCCTTACCGCGGCTGGCATGCGGCCGGTGGACATCGACTACATCGCCGCCCACGGCACAGGCACACCCCTGAACGACGCGGCGGAGACCGTCGCGATCAAGCTCGCGTTCGGCGAAGCCGCCGGCCGGCTGGCCATCAGTTCGCCAAAGTCGATGGTCGGCCACCTGCTGGGCGCGGCGGGCGCTGTGGGAGCGCTGGCCGCCGTCCTCGCGATCCACGACGATGTTGCGCCGCCGACGATCAACCTCGAAACGCCGGATCCTGGCTGCGACCTCGACTACGTCCCGCTTCACGCGCGGCCAATGACCATCCGGGCCGCAGCCGCGAACGGCTTCGGATTCGGCGGCCAGAACGGCTGCGTGATCTTCCGCAAATACCGGCCGTGACGTAGCATCCCGGAGGATTCGGCCGCCGACGCCGAACTACACCCGGACGCCGGGGCGACGCCCGTAAGGCAGGAGATTCGGAGATGCCCAACGCTTTCGAGCGGGTCCGCGAGGTCGTCGTACGCCAGCTGAAAGTCCAGGCTGACGAAGTCACCCCTGAAGCAAACCTCATCGACGACCTCCGCGCCGACTCGCTTGATATCGTCGACCTCACTATCGCCATCGAAGAAGCGTTCGCCGACGAAGCCGAGTTCGAGATCCGCGACGAAGACGCCGAGAACATCCACACCGTCCAGGACATCCTCGACTTCCTCAAGGAACAGGGCATCACCTAACCGGCTTTGCCCCTGCGAAGCGCCCGAAGTACGGTAAAGAGAGGCGCCGGAGGCGCCGCTAAACGGACGGAGACAGCCCACTTGACCCTGCGAATCGACGGACGCCGGCCCGAAGACCTACGGCCCGTCAAGATTGCCCCTAACATCCTCGACTTCGCCGAAGGGAGCTGCATCGTCGAGTTCGGGCGTACGCGCGTCCTTTGTGCCGCCAGCATCGAGGATCGCCAACCGCCGTTCCTGCGCGGCACCCAGAGTGGCTGGGTCACCGGTGAATACGCGATGCTCCCCCGTGCTACTCACACCCGTACGCAACGGGAGGTCGAGCGCGGGCGCCCGGGCGGTCGCACGCAGGAGATCCAGCGCCTCATCGGCCGCTCGCTTCGCGGGGTGGTCAACCTCGAACTCCTCGGTCAGCGCACCATCACCGTTGACTGCGACGTGCTCCAGGCAGACGGCGGCACCCGCACCGCCTCAATAACCGGCGGCTACGTGGCCCTTCGCCTGGCGGTCAACAGGCTGATCAAGGCGGGGACCGTGGCCCCGGCGGCCATCACCAGTCCCGTCGCGGCCGTCTCTGTGGGGATAGTCAAGGGCGTTGCTATGCTCGACCTCTGCTACGAGGAGGATTCGACCGCCGAGGTCGATTTCAACGTCGTGATGACCGGCGCGGACGCCTTCGTCGAAGTCCAGGGCACCGCCGAAGGCAAGGCGTTCAGCCGCTCAGCCATGGACGGTCTGATCGATCTCGCGCGTGATGGCATCCTGCGGCTCTTCGCAGCCCAGGAGGCCGCCCTCGCGGACGCCGCTCAGGCGTAGGGGCCGAGATGCGTCCCCCCAACGATGTGCACATGACCATGATCCTGGCTCTGCATCGCGTCGTACCCGAAGTTCGACAGCAACCGGTAGCCGCCCGGGCAGTACTGGGCGCCTATCTCGGCCGCCACCTGGGCGACCCTGCCCATGTCCTGCCAGAGCTCGTTCTGGGAACGGTGCTCCTTGGTCATGGCCAACAGCATGATCGGCACCCAGCGCAACAGGTTCTGGATGACGATGACCTCATCGTCTTCGTAGATGACGTTGGCCGGCTCGCGGCCGGCGACGATGTTGCAGAAGACGCAGTACGAACGCATGGGGGCTCCCTGATTCTAGGTTCGGAGCCCCACTGGCTCAAACCGCGGGGCACGAGGGTAGCCGCGCTCGGCCCGGAAAACCTGCTGGAACGGCGCTGACTCGATGCCCCAAATCCTGCCTATCCGCGGTCTTCGGTACGCAGCCGCGGCCGGCCCACTCAGCGAACTCCTCTCCCCTCCCTACGACGTCATCACCCCTGCCCAGCAACGCGCGCTGGCGCAGCGAAACCCCTACAACGCGGTCCACCTCGAGCTCGCCGCAGGCGGTCCCGAGCGCTACGAGGCCGTCGCCGCTCTGGTGAGGCGCTGGCAGGACGATGGCGCGCTCCACCGCGATGAGGAACCCACGCTCTACGTCTACGAGCAACGTTTCGAAGAAGCCGGCCACGCCTACGCGCGGAGGGCACTCATCGCTGGGGTCGAAGCTCGGCCCTGGGAAGACGGGGCGGTGAAGCCCCACGAATTCACCATGTCGGGTCCCAAGGAGGACCGCCTACGCCTCCTCGAAGTTACTCGAATCCAGTTCAGCCCGATCTTCATGATCGCCCGTGATCGCGCCGGCCAGCTCCGGCAATTTCTTGACAGCACCATCGCCAGCCGTGACCCGGACTCGACTGCGACCAGTCTCGAAGGGGACGACCATCGCCTCTGGGTCGTCGAGGCCAGCAGCTACGAGATGCGCCAGCTTGCTCCGCTCCTTTCAGAAAGCTTCTACATCGCCGACGGCCACCACCGATACGAGACGGCGGTGACCTACCAGCAGCGCCTCTCCGAGCGCGAAGGCCGGCTGTCGCGCGACCACCCGGCCCGTTTTGCGCTGACGGCCATCGTCCCGGCCGCCGATCCCGGCCTCGTCATCCGCCCGATCCACCGGGTAGTTGCCCGCCCGGCCCCGATCGATTGGCAACCCCTGCTCGAAGCGTCGTTCGCGGTTGCCACAATGTCGTCAGACTCTGCGTTCGACGTCGAACGGCTCGAGGAAGCGCTGGCGAGCGCGGCAGGCGCGATCGTCGCGCTCAACCTGGCGCCGGGCGCCGCTCACCTCTTGCGGCCGCTCGAAGCTCCCGGCTTCGTGAATCGCATCCCGCCAGGCCACAGCGACCGCTGGGCAGGGATTGCACCCAATGTCCTGCGCTACGGCGTCCTCGAACCGCTATGGGGCATCACCGACGACGACCTGCGAGCCGGTGCGGTCGACTACACCCACGACGCGGGCGAGGTGATTGAGCGTGTCCAACGAGGAGCAGCGGGCTTTCTCCTCAACCCGGTCGACATCAACGAAGTGATGACCCTCGCCGACCAGGGCGAGCGGATGCCCCAGAAGTCAACGTTCTTCCATCCGAAGCTCGGCACCGGCCTCGTCTTCCACCCGCTGTACCCGTAAGGCTGTTGGCTATTGGCTGTGAGCTATTGGCACCGCACGAACTCAAGGTCACGGTGAAGCCGGGGTAGGATCACCGCCTCCCATCGATCGTCGTAGATCGGATGCCCGGCTGCGTGTCGCTGAGTTCCGGTCGAGATCATCGCCGCTATGCGCCGCTCCATCACTTCGAAGAGGGCTACTTTCTCCTGCCAACCGTAGGCGTCGAGAAAAAGCCGTGTCCGTCGGTGCCGGTCCGGGGCGCCGGGCCAGTCGAGCACGTGGACGCAGATCTCGTCCGGATAGAAGGGCACACATCGATACAGGGCATAGGCGATATCCCACTCTCGTGGCCCTGGCGCCGACTCGTCCCAATCGATGAAGGCCACCGGGACCTGCCCGCGACAGACGATGTTGTATGGCCCCACGTCGTTGTGACATATGACCTCTCCATCGGCGGGCTGCCCAATCAGCTGAACCCATGATGGCTCCGGCGGAGGAACGAATCCTCTTGTAGCGTCGTGCATCCGTCTCAGAAGACGGCCGACGCCTTGGAGGTAGGCGTCGGTTCGTATGTAGCCCGGCGGCCGGCGAGAGGCAGTCCTCACACCCACTTCTCCCGGGACGAAGCTCTGCTTCTCGCGACCCTGGCCGTCAATTCCCAGCGCTCCCGGGGCTCCGTCGAACCCGACTGCCTCGAAATGCCGAAGCAGCGCCTGGACTGCGGGCGTCTGTTCCCGCGCCAACCGCCGGACCGTATCACCGATTCGAACGACTGGCCCTTGGGTGCTTCCTTCGAGCTCGATCTCCTGCCCGCGATCGGTCACGTTCCCGTGAACTCCGTCCCGGCCTGCACGAAACAGAGGGGGTTCCCGAACGGATCGCGAACGTAGAACGAGCGCTCCCCCCAAGGCCGGAGGGCAATGCCCGGCTCCTGATCGCGGGCGTCGAAGTCCGTCGCACCGGCCGCTCGCGCGGCAACGAGCGTGGCTTCGAGGTCGTCGACCGCGATGTAGACGTAGTCGGGGTTGGGCCGCAGTTTCCCCCCGTGTCCGGCCGGGTCGACGCAGGCGAGGATCGTGGAGCCACAGGGGAAGTAGTGGCGGTTGGGCGCAACCTGGTGGCCGCGTATCCCCAGGGCCGCGCTGTAGAACGCAACGGCCCGTGCCAGGTCGTCGACCGGGAGGATGACTCGGAAAAGAGTCGGCGGCATGGGAGTCCTCCATCGGCCGCTCGCCGGAATTCTAATACGGAGCCCCTAGAATCCCACTACCCGCACGTTATAGATGCCGTCGATTGCCTCGATTCGGCGGGCCTGCTCATCGGTGGGCGCTTCGTCGACAGCGATCAACATCAACGCTCGCCCGCGACGCCCCCGCCGCCCGACCTGCATCGAGCTGATGTTGATGTCGAACATCCCCAGCAGTGACCCGACCTTGCCGATCATGCCAGGCCTGTCTTCGTTGTCGCAGGCGACGAGGAACGAACCCGGCTCCGGCATCAGGTCGACGTCGAGGCCGTTCAAGATCACGATGTGCGGCTGCCCGTGCTCGATCGTGCCGCCAACGCTGACTTCGCTTTCGCTGGTGCCGACCTTGAGATGCACAAGGTTGTGGAACACCTCGTGCGACGACCGCAGGCGCTCCTCTATCTTCCAGCCGCGTGACTGCGCAACAAGGTTCGCGTTCACGATGTTGACGTGTTCTTCGCTGATTGGGCGGAGCAGGCCCTTGATAACGGAGGCGCGCAGCGGCGTCACGTCGTGTTCGGCGATCTCCCCGTAGTAGTCGATCTCGATCGAAGTGAGCTTCCCGGTCACGAGCTGGGTGGCAATAGCCCCAACCGTCTCTGCAACAGCGAGGTAGGGGCCCACGACCTGGAGGGCCTCGGGCGGCAGCATCGGTGCGTTCACGGCGTAACGCGCCGGCCGACCCGAGAGGATGTCGACGATCTGCTCGGCAACATCGAGCGCCACCCGTTCCTGGGCCTCGGCCGTCGACGCACCCAGGTGTGGCGTAACGATGATCCGTGGGTCCCCCAACAAGGGGTTCTCCCCCGGGGGCTCCGACGTGAAGACGTCGACCGCCGCGCCCGCAACCTTCCCGGAGCGCACGGCGTCGGCGAGCGCCGTCTCGTCGACCACGCCACCGCGCGCGACGTTGATGATGCGCACGCCGTCTTTGCACTTCGCCAGTTCGGCGGCGCCGATCTTGCCCGCCGTGCTCGGCGTAAGGGGCAGATGCACAGTGATGAAGTCCGAAAGCTCGAGCAGCTGTTCGAACTCGACCGACTCCAGCCCGAGGGCTGTCGCACGTTCGGCCGGCACGAACGGATCGTGTGCGACTACGCGCATCTCCATCGCCAGCCCCCGCCGCGCGACCTCGGACCCAACGTTGCCCAGGCCCACGATGCCAAGCACTTTCCCCCGGATCTCGGTCCCAACGAACTCCTTCCGGCGCCACTCGCCGGCGCGCGTCGAAGCGTCTGCCTGGGGGATGTGCCGCGCCACCGCCATCAGGAGGGCGAGCGTATGCTCGGCAGCCGCGATAGTGTTGCCTTGAGGAGCGTTGACAACGATCACGCCACGTTCGGTCGTAGCCGCCAGATCGATGTTGTCGACGCCGACGCCGGCACGTCCGACCGCGACGAGCTTTGGCGCTGCGTCGATGACCTCGCGCGTGACCTGTGTCTCGCTGCGGACAACCAACGCCTCGTAGTCCCCGATGGCGTCTATCAGCGCGTCCGGCGTGAGCCCGGTGCGGACGTCGACATCGCCGACCGAGCGCAGCAGCGCTATCCCTTCGGGCGCGATTGGGTCGGCGACGAGGATTCGGGGGCGAACCTCAACCATCGCTCAGACGGTGACCCGGGCTTCCTGCAAGAGGCGCTCCACTACATCGAGCGCCTGTTCGACATCCTGCTGGGTGACCCAGCCGAGGTGACCCACGCGGAAGATCCTGCCGTCGAGTTTGCCCTGGCCTCCACCGAGGACCACGCCGAAGTCTTCGCGCGCGCGCCGGCCGATCGACTTGCCGTCCACGCCTTCTGGCCACCAGACGGCCGTCACGGTGTTCGAAGCGAACCGCTCATCGACCGGTACAAGCCGAAGGCCCATCGCCTTGACGCGCGCCCGCGTGTAGCCGGCGATCGCCTCGTGACGAGTGAAGATGCCCTCCAGGCCTTCCGCCCGCATCATCTCGAATGCCTTGTCGAGGGCGTAATAGATCGACATCGCCGGCGTCCAGGGGGTCTGCTCTTTGGCGATTGAGTCGCGGGTCTTCGCGGCATCGAGATAGAAGCGAGGCATCCTCGCCTCGGCGTTGGCAGCCCAGGCCCGCTCGCTCATGTAGACGAACGCTAGCCCAGGCGGGACCATCCAGCCCTTCTGCGACCCGCTCACAACCACGTCGAGGCCCCAGCGCTCGACCGGGCAGGGGATTGAACTCAGGCTGCTCACCGCGTCGACGATGATCAGACGCCCTCGCGACCGCACCTCGCGGGCAATTGCTTCGAGCGGGTTCGTCACTCCGGTCGAGGTCTCGTTGTGCGTGACGAGGACAGCCTTGATTGTGCGATCCTCGTCGAGGAGACGGCCGACAACTGCGGGGTCAGCCGCTTCGCCCCATTCCGGGGCATAACTCACGACCTCCGCGCCATAGGCCTGCGCTATGCTCTTGAACCGGTCCCCGAAGACGCCGACAGAGACCGACAGCACACGATCGCCCGGGCTGAGCGTGTTCACGACCGCCGCTTCCATCCCACCGGTCCCGGAAGTGGTGAACGAAAGCACGTCGGACGAAGAGCCGAAGACCCAGTTCAGGCCGTCGGTGACGTTGCGCAGGATGCGGGCGAATTCCGGGCCGCGGTGATTCATCATCTGCCGCGCCCCCGCTTCGAGGACCTCGTCCGGGCAGGGCGTCGGTCCAGGGATACGCAGGTTCAAGGGAAACTCCGGGAAGGGGGTCGCTTTATGGTCAGTCCTAAACGTAGCCCGGTCAACCAATTGGAGGTGCCATAGGGGGCAGTCCGGAGACTTCGATGCCAGCTATAGCCAGCGCTACTCGAATACGGACCGTCAGCACCTGAAACCCGCATGCGCGGCGGGCTTACAATCGCTTCGTGGCCGCGCCTGATTTCCGCCGACTGCCCAGCGTCGAGGCGGTCCTCGACCAGCTCCGCCAACGCGATGGCGACGTTGCCCATCCCGTGGCGCTCGCGGCCGTGCGCGCCGCTCTCGACGAGGCGCGGGCGGCGATGAGCGCTGGCGGCGACGCTCCGACGCTCGAGGCCCTGGCCCTTCGCAGCGAATCCGGCATCGCCCTCGCGGCGAGGCCCTCGCTCCGGCCGGTGATCAACGCGAGCGGCGTTATCCTCCAGACGAACCTTGGTCGCGCTCCCCTCAGCGCCCGGGCCCTCGCTGCTATGCAGGCCGTCGCCGGCTACAGCAACCTCGAGTTCGATCTCACCTCCGGCGATCGCGGCAGCCGCCACGACCACGTGCGGGCCCTCCTGCGCCAGGCCACCGGCGCCGAAGATGGGCTCGTCGTCAACAACAACGCCGCCGCCCTCTTTATGGCGTTGCACGTCCTGGCCAGCGGCCGCGAAGTGATCGTCTCGCGCGGTCAGGCCGTCGAAATTGGCGGCGGCTTCCGCATCCCCGACGTGCTCCGGCAAAGCGGCGCCCAACTCGTTGAGGTCGGCACGACCAACCGCACCTACGCCCGGGACTACGAAGAAGCGATCACTCCGCAGACGGCGGCTATCCTCCGCGTCCACACCTCCAACTTCCGCGTCGTCGGCTTTACCGCTGAACCGGCACTGGCGGAACTGGCGGCCGTCGCCGCGGGGCGCAACCTGCTCCTGTTCGACGACCTCGGCAGTGGTTGTCTGGTCGACACTTCGCGCTTCGGCATGGCCCGCGAGCCGACCGTTCAGGCCAGTCTCGCTGCCGGTGTCGACCTCGCCCTCTTCAGCGGGGACAAGCTCCTCGGGGGGCCCCAGTGCGGCATCATCGCCGGCCGCGCGGAGCTGGTGTCCCGGCTCCGCCAGCACCCCCTGGCCCGCGCCCTGCGCGTCGACAAGCTCACGATCGCCGCCCTGAACGCGACCCTCCAATCTTACGTTGAGGGGCGCGAAATCGAGGAGATCCCCGTCTGGCAGATGCTCGCCACGCCGTTGACGTCGATCCGGCGTCGCGCCCGGCGCTGGGCGACAGCGGCAGGCCCCGCGACGACGGTCGTGTCGTCCCGCTCGATGGTTGGGGGCGGCTCGCTGCCCGGTGAAGGCGTAGCCACGTGGTGCACAGCCATCCGTCCGCCAGAGCCAGCGTCGAGCTTCCTGGAACGCCTGCGGGGGAACGACCCCCCCGTCATCGGCCGAATCGAAGACGGCGCGGTCCTATTTGACCCGCGCACCGTCGCCAGGTCCGACGATCGGATTGTCGAAGCCGCGATTAAGGTCGCGTTACAGCGACCGAAAGGCAGTGACGAACGAGTGAAGTCTCATTGACCGTTCCGAAAGCGCGGAAGTATAGTTTGACAAGTTACGGATTTCACAACCTCCCTCGCTAATGCTCCATGACGCTTGAAATCCCCGAAGTTGTCATCAATCGTCTCCCGATATACGCCCGTGCCCTCGCTGTGCTCGCGGATCGAGGAGAGACGGTAGTCAGTTCCCAGGCCCTCGGCGAACAGCTCGACGTCACACCGGCCCAGATCCGGAAGGATCTGAGCTACTTCGGAAGGTTCGGCAAGCAGGGCCGCGGCTACAACGTCTACAGCCTCCTCAGCAAGCTTCGCGAAATACTCGGCCTCGACCGCCAGTGGCACGTCTGCCTCGTCGGTGTCGGCCGCCTTGGCCAGGCAATTGCGGAATATGGCGGCTTCGAACCGCAGGGGTTCCAGATCGTCGCCGCCTTCGACAGCGACGCCAGGCTCGTGGGGACCAGGATCGGCCACGTCCAGGTCCGGCATTCGGACCAACTCGACTCGTTCCTGCGCTCGAACCAGGTTGATATTGGCGTTGTCGCGGTCCCCGCCAGGACCGCCCAGCAGGTCGTGGACAGCCTCGTCGACGCCGGCATCCGCGCGATCCTGAACTACGCCCCGATCACCGCCCACGTCCCGCCCGAGGTCAGTATCCGTCACATCGACCCCGTCCTCGCGATGCAGAGTATGACGTTCTACATCAAACTCCGGGATTCCGCCGCGAAGTAGCCGGTTGGTCAAGTTGGCGACGGAGCCGGCGCACGAGGCCCCCTTCCGCCCTCGAGTCAGATCGCTTCTACTTCTTGTTTTTCTTCTTCTTCAGGCCAGGTCAGGTCCAGCTGTGACCGAAACACGCTGACTGGACAAATCCGGGCGGGGCGGCAGAATTCAGCCAGGCCCCGGAAACGTTCATGACCATCGAATCAACCCGCCGCCAGCCGCGCTTCTTCTACGGCTGGTACATCGTTGGAGTGGCGCTTGTCGCGCAGTTCGTCGCGGCCGGCACGCAGGCCTACGCCATCGGCGTCTTCCTCAAGCCGATGACCGAGGACCTAGGCTGGTCGCGTGAAAGCTTCTCTGCCGTCCAGACCGTGTCCACGGTCGTGATGGGCGGATTTGGGCTCGTGATCGGCGGGCTGATCGACCGACGCGGGCCACGGCTGCTCATGTTCTTCGGCGGGATCATCGCTGGCGGCGCCCTTGTTTGCACGAGCCTCGTCCAGGAACTCTGGCAGTTCTACCTCCTGCGTGGCGTCGCCCAGACCATCGGCAACGCGATGCTGGGCAGCCTCGTCGTGAACGTGACGGTGGCGAAGTGGTTCGTCGCGCGGCGCGGGATGGCCGTCTCAATCGCCTCGGCGGGCGTGTCACTGGGCGGCGTCCTGATGGCGCCGTTGGTCGCCGTCTGGACCGATGCCTACGGCTGGCGGATGTCCTGGGTCATCCTTGGCTTCGTCGTCTGGCTGCTCGTCCTGCCCGCAGCCTTCATCATCCGCCGCACGCCCGAAGACTCCGGCCTCATGCCCGATGGCATGACTGTCGAGCAAGCGACCGCGTACAGCGCCCTGCGCAAACGCGCTTCCGCCACGTCCGAAACGCAATGGACCCGCCCCGAAGCAATCCGCACGAAGACCATCTGGTTCGTGATCTTCGCTTACGGCACGGCGAACATCGGCCTCGGCGCCATGCTCCTCCACATGATCCCCTTTCTCACCGACAACGGCTTCAGCCGCGGCACCGCCGCCCTGCTGTTCAGCGTCCAGGCCTGGGCCGCGCTCCTCTCGAAGCCAGTCTGGGGCATGCTGATGGACCGCTTCCACGCACGATTTCTCAGCGCAGTCGGCTTCATCATCGCCGCCATTTGCATCGTGGGCCTCCTCTTCGCCGCACGGGCCGGCTCTGAGCCACTCGTCCTGCTGGTGCTTGTCTTTTACGGCTTCGGGATCGGTGGCAGCGTGCCTCTCCAGGAAACGGTTTGGGCGAGCTACTTCGGACGCACCCACCTGGGCAAGATCCGCTCCGTCGCCATGCCCTTCTCGATTATCTTCGGCGCCGGGGGCCCGCTCGTCGCCGGGATCCTCTACGACCGCAGCGGCAACTACATCTCGGCGTTCTTGATGTTCGCCGTCTTCTCGGTAATTGGCTTCTTCCTCATCCTCCTCGCGCGCCCGCCGAGACCCCCGTGGCGCGTCGAAACCCGCACAGCCGCGCCTGCCCCGGCCGGCGCGCAACCCGCAGAATCCAGTCCCTGACCTCAGCCTCGAACTGGCTTCACCGCTCTGGCTGTGGGGAACAGCCCGACGAGGTTCTCTTCCTTCGACGGCAGACTCTCCTTTTTCACGTCAAGGTGATCTACTGCTATCCCGGCGCTGATCGTCGATGAGACCGACCAACCAGAAGTGCGTAGAGTGCGCCGGAGGCAGGGTTCGAAGGATCGAATCGCGCCCAGGAGTGTGTCATGCAGGACCGTGTTGTCCGGGTACTTCTGGGAGCGCTGGCCCTCAACGCGCTCCTCCTCGGGTTTTGGGCCACCATCGCGCCTCGCAATTACTTCGACGAGTTTCCCGGCGGGGGCCGAGCCTGGGTCGCTCCCGATGGCCCGTACAATCAGCATCTGATGCGCGACTATGGAGCGCTGAACGTGGCGCTGGGCGTTGTCGCCGTATGTGCGGCGGTTTGGCTCATGCGCCCGCTAATCGTGGCCTGTGGGCTCGCGTTCATCACGTACGCGATCCCGCACCTGCTATACCACCTGTTCCATCTCGATCTGTACTCCACCGGTGACCAGATTGGGATCGTCGTGGGGCTGCTTGTGAGCCCCGCTGTCGCGCTCGCCGCAATTGCGCTTGCCCGCCCCCGGCCGCCCGCCGTCGCACCAGCGGCCGACGGTCCCGAAACTGTTCCGATCTGACCGTCGTGCCAGTCCCGTGAGGCTGAGGCGCCCGGGCTCAGCCGTCGGCTCGGCTCAGCGCTCCGGCTGCGGGAATAGCCCGACGAGGTTCTCTTCCTCCGTCGGCAGGCTGCGCTTGATAACCTCGAGGTGGTCCAGGGCGATGCCTGCACCGATAGCCACGCATTCCAGCGGGTTGTCGGCCACGTAGCAGGGGACGCCGGTCTCCTGCGTGAGCAGTTCGTCCATGTGGCGAAGCAAGGCGCCTCCGCCCGTGAGCACAATCCCCCGGTCGATCACGTCCGCGGCGAGCTCGGGAGGAGTCTTTTCGAGCACCGCGCGCACCGTCTGGATGATGGTCCCAAGGCAGTCCTGGATGGACTGTGCTACCTCCAGGCTGTTCAACGTAATCGTCTTCGGCAGCCCGCTCAGCTGGTCGCGACCCCTCACCTGGGTGTTCAACCCCTCGTCTATGGGCAGAGCGCTGCCGATCGCTATCTTGATCTCCTCCGCGGTCTTCTCTCCGATTATCAGGTTGTGGCGGCGGCGCACGTACGCCATCACGGCCTCGTCGATCCGGTCACCGGCCATCCGGACGGATTCGCTCACGACGATCCCGTACAACGATATGACCGCCGCTTCGGTCCGGCCGCCACCGATGTTCACGATCATGTTGCCGCGCGCGGTACCGATCGGAATGCGCGCCCCGATCGCCGCCGCCAGCGGCTCCGGCACAAGGTGCGCAGGTTTGCGGCCGCCGGCTTGCTCGGCGGCGTCGCGCACTGCCCGCTGTTCCACGCTGGTGACTCCGGCTGGCACGGTGACCATCACCTCCGGGCGTATCAGGTTGAATCGCCCGGTGATGATGCTGATGAAGTAACGCAGCATCGCCTCGGTTGTGAGGTAGTCTGCGATCACCCCGTCGCGCATCGGCCGGATGACGCTGATCGAGCCCGGTGTCCGGCCCTGCATCGCTCGTGCTTCGCTGCCGACGGCGACGATTGCGTTGTCGCGGTTATGTCGTGCCACCACCGACGGTTCGTTGACGACGATCCCCTGCCCTTTCACATAGACAAGGATGTTGGCAGTACCAAGATCGATCCCGGCCTTCTTCGAAGACAGGAAGTCCAGGGCCATTCAGTCCCGCTCTATCTGCACGCCCAGGGCGCGCATCTTCTCGTCGAGCCGTTCGTAGCCCCGGTCGAGGTGTGATACTTCTTCGATCACCGTAGAGCCCTGGGCTACCAGGGCCGCCAACAGCACTGCTGCGCCGGCCCGCACGTCAAGCGCACGCACCCTCGCTCCATGGAGCGGGGTTGGTCCGCTGACGATCGCGGAAGACCCGGTGCTCACGATTTCCGCGCCCATCTTTCGCAGCTCGCTCACGTAGAGCATGCGGTTGTCGAATACGCGCTCATGGATGATCGAAACCCCGTGCGCCTGTGTCAGCGCTGCCGCCATCGGCGCATGGAGGTCGGTGGGCAGCCCAGGGTAGGGAAGCGCCTGGAAGCTGACAGCTTTCATCCGGCCTTCGCTGCAGACTCTCAGGCTGCCCTCCGTCTGCTCGATCGTCGTCCCCATCGCGCGAAGCTTGGCGATCAGCGCGTCCATCACTCCCACGGGGCAGTCTTCGATCTCAACCTGCCCTCCCGCCATCGCCGCCGCTATCGCGAAAGTACCTGCCTCGATTCGGTCCGGCATGATCCGGTGGTCAACGCCGTGCAAGCCGGAGACCCCTTCGACTTCCATCTCCTGGCTCCCGATGGCGCTGATCCTTGCGCCCATCGCGTTCAGCAGGTGCGCCAGCTCCTGCACCTCGGGTTCAGTCGCGGCGTTGACGATCGTCGTATGGCCTCGGGCCAGGG
The DNA here is from genome assembly GCA_041488155.1 of Tepidiformaceae bacterium. Classification (GTDB taxonomy): domain Bacteria; phylum Chloroflexota; class Dehalococcoidia; order Tepidiformales; family Tepidiformaceae; genus JBGPOS01. Next base: position 7,510 of record JBGPOS010000017.1, on the reverse strand, counting down.
TCGCCGCCATCAAGACGTTCTGCGTGCCTGAAACCGACGGGTAGTCCATGAACACACGCGCGCCTCGGAGGCTCCCCGGACCGTCCGGAGCGCGCGCGACGAATCGTTCCCCTTCGCGAGTCACCGTCGCGCCCATCGCTTCGAAGCCGGCCAGGTGGACGTCGATCGGCCGCTGCCCGATCACGTCGCCTCCAGGCGGGGCCGATGCCGCAAACCCGTGGCGCGCCAGCAGCGGGCCCATGATCTGGAACGACGCCCGGTTCTCGGTCATGAGCTCGGTAGGAGCTTCGAGGGTGTTTATCGTCGCTCCGTTCAGCCTCATCCGCCCGCCCCGTTGGCGTTGGACGACCGCGCCCAGGCTCACGAGCAACTCGCCGAGCGTATCGGCGTCTGTAATTTCGGGAACGTTGGTCAGAGTGACGTCCTCATCGGTGAGCAGCGATGCACACATCGCCGCCAGCGCCGCGTTCTTCGCCCCAGATGTCCGCACCGTCCCCCTGAGCACAGCGCCGCCCTGTACGGTGTACCGGGAGTTCGCTAAGCGCTGGGGACTCATTGGCTAAGCCCAGAATAGGCGCTGGCCACGAATTCGGGCAAACGAGTCCGAACCGGGCGCCTGGCCGTCTAAGGTCGCCCTCCGCTCCCTACCCGGGCCGAGGCGGACCCGGCCGGCGCCGCCGCATCACCACCCGCAAGCGGATGAGTGACCGCTCAAGCGCGGCCTGGGCGCGGGCCATGTCTACGTCGCGCGCCGATTGTTCTCGCGCGCGCAGGAGGCGTTCTTCGGCCCTCGCCCTCGCAGCCTCCGCTCGTGCCAGGTCGATTTCTTCGGCAGCCTCGGCGGCGTCCGCGAGGATAGTCACACGGTTGTTTCGAACCTCCATGAAGCCGCCGCTGATCGCGAAGTCCGATTCTTCTCCGGCCCGCCGAAACGTCAGGGCGCCGGCGTCGAGCGTTGTCATGAGGGCGGCGTGGCGCGGCAGGATGGCGAGTTGACCCTCCGTGCCGGGGGCGATGAGGACGTCAACGCCCTGCTCAATGCGCACGACGCGCTCCGCGGTGACTATTTCCACAGTGAGCGGCATTCCTAGGCCTCGTTGAGCTGGCGGCCCTTTTCGACCGCCTGGTCGATGGTCCCGACGTTGAAGAACGCCTGCTCCGGCAGACCATCGTGTTTGCCATCGAGGATCTCCTGGAACCCGCGGATCGTCTCGCGCGCCGGCACGTACTGGCCGGGGACGCCCGTGAAGACTTCCCCGACGAAGAACGGCTGGGTCAGGAAGCGCTGTAGCTTGCGAGCTCGCGCCACGGTGAGCTTGTCGTCGTCCGAGAGCTCGTCGATGCCCAGAATGGCGATGATGTCCTGGAGGTCCCGGTAGCGCTGGAGCACGCTCTGCACCGCTCGCGCAGCGTCGTAGTGCTCCTGTCCGACGATGCGCGGTTCGAGTGCGCGGGAGAACGAGGTGAGGGGGTCCATCGCCGGGTAGAGCCCCTGCTCGGCGAGCGACCGCTCGAGCGCGACCACCGCGTCGAGGTGGCCGAAGGTCGTCGCCACTCCCGGGTCGGTGTAGTCATCGGCCGGCACGTATATCGCCTGGAACGATGTGATCGAGCCCTTCTTCGTTGAGGTGATCCTCTCCTGAAGATCGCCCATCTCCGTTGCCAACGTCGGCTGGTACCCGACGGCCGAAGGCATGCGTCCCAGCAACGCCGAGACCTCCATGCCTGCCAGCGTGTAACGGTAGATGTTGTCGACGAAGAAGAGCATGTCGCGCCCTTCTTCGTCGCGGAAATACTCGGCCATCGTGAGGCCGGTGAGCGCCACCCGAAGTCGCACCCCGGGCGGTTCGTTCATCTGACCGAAGACCATGGCCATCTTCGGGAGCACGCCCGATTCCTTCATCTCGTGCCAGAGGTCGTTCCCTTCGCGCGAGCGTTCCCCGACGCCTGCGAACACGGAGTACCCGCCGTGCTCGCGAGCGATGTTCGTGATCAACTCCTGGATGATGATCGTCTTGCCGACGCCCGCGCCGCCATAGAGGCCGACCTTGCCCCCTCGCACGAGCGGAGAAATCAGGTCGATGACTTTGATTCCCGTCTCGAGCACCGAAGGCGTCGTCTCCTGCTCTTCGAACTTCGGCGGCTTGCGGTGAATCACCCAGCGGGGCGCCTCGGTGGGCGCCGGCAGATTGTCGATCGGGTTGCCCAACACGTTGAACATCCTCCCGAGCGACAGCTCCCCTACGGGCACCGAAATCGCTGCCCCCGTATCGACTGCGACCGCCTGGCGGCGCAGACCATCGGTGGTATCCATCGCCAGGCAGCGCACCCAGTTGTTCCCCAGGTGCTGCTGGACCTCGGTAACAAGGGCCGTGCCGTCGTCACGTGTGATGTTCACGGCGTGGTAGATCGCCGGGAGACGGTCTGGCGGGAACTCGATATCAATCACCGTCCCGATCACCTGGACGACGTGTCCTTGGGCTGCTGCCGTCATGACCATAGCAAGACCTCCACCGTATTCACGTTACTGGTTCCTGGACCCGAACGCCTTGAGACGTTCGGCCATGTCGGGGCCTGCCCCGGGGCTTGATTTCCGTTCGTACTGGAGCGCGTCGGCGAGGGTGAAACGCTGGCCCTCGTTCACAAGCCGCTTGTCGGCGCGGACGGTGTGCCACGAGTTCGCGACGATGCTCTGCGCCAGTTGGCGCGTCGCCGGCTCGAGCTCGCTGTCTGGCACGCAGGCGTTGACCAGCCCGAGGGCGAAGGCTTCCGGCCCCTGTACGATGCGACCGGTGAGCATCATCTCCTTCGCTCTTAGAGCGCCGATGCGCCTTGGCAAGCGCTGGCTCATCCCCCAGGTTGGGGTCATCGCCCACTTCCCGTGCGTGTCGGCGAAGCGGGCAGATTCCGATGCGATGCAGAGGTCGCAGGCGAGCGCCACTTCGAGTGCCCCCGTGTAGCAGTGTCCGCGGACGGAAGCGATGACCGGCTGGGGCAGACTCTCGATCGCGTCGATCGTCTCCGCCTGGAAATACGGTGAGGGAGCGCGTTCCCCCGCCTGGATGGCCCGGATGTCGTTGCCCGCCGAAAACGACCGCCCGGCGCCGGTGAGGATCACGCAGCCAACCGTGTCCGTCTGCGCGGCGATTGAATCAAGGTGCGCCCGGAGCTCGATGAAAAGGGCGGGGCTGAGCGCGTTGAGCGACTCGGGCCGGTTGAGTGTGAGGGTCGCAATCCCATCGGTATCGGAACGGACCACAAGTTCGGTCATGCCGGTACCCCAATGATGTCGTGAGGGGAGATGTCCAGGAGGCTTTCGAGGTCGCGGTCCGGGCCGGGGAGCGAAAGGCCGCGCGTGTACTCTGTCCGCACCGCCCAACAGACCATCCCGGCCGCCTTCGCGGCGAGGATACCGGCTGGCGCGTCTTCGATCGCGAGACAGGTCTCCGGCGCCAGACCGAGCCTCCGCGCCGCCAGCAAGTACACATCGGGGGCCGGCTTCCCGCGTTCCACATCGCTACCCGTTACGAACTGATCGAAGGAATCGAGCAATCCAATTCGTCCAAGGCAGGCTTCGACCCATGGCAGGATGGACGACGACGCGATCGCCAGCGGTACACCCTCCGCTCGCAGGGCGCCGACCAGCTCCACCGCTCCCGGCAGCGGCTCGCTGCGTTCGCGATAGCGCTCGACCATCTCGGCTTTGAAGCGAGTCGTGTAGTAGCTGTGAGGCCGGGAGAGCCCGAACTCCCGGATCATCTCGGTCCAGCCGTACTTCGTTCCCATGTGGGGCCGGTATTCTTCGAAGCTCATCGACCGGCCCTCCTCGCGGAGCAGGTCGTTTACGGCTTCGAAGTGCAGTGGCTCGCCGTCCACCAAGACGCCGTCCATGTCGAAGATGACTCCGGCGAAGTGTGCCAGTTCAGTCCTCCAGGGCCGCGGCGCCGCCCACGATGTCGAGCAGCTCCTTGGTGATCTGTTCCTGCCGCGCCTTGTTGTAGGTGAGGGTGAGTTCGCGCTGAATATCGTTGGCATTGTCCGTGGCGTTCTTCATTGCCACCATCTTCGCCGATTGCTCGCTCGCCGCCGACTCCAGGATCGCTTCGTAGATCTGCATCTCGATGTACCGCGGAAGAATGCGCTCGAGGACTATCTCGGGCGATGGCTCGAAGATGTAGTCGTGTCGAATCGACTCGGCCCCATCCCCTTCGCCTTCCGTTGCTGGTGGTTCGATAGGCAGCAGCTGGCGAATCACCGGGCGCTGGTTGGCAGTCGAGACGAACTGCGAGTAACTCAGGTAGACACGGTCGACCGTCGCGGCGAGGTAGTCCTGGATGACCACCCGGGCGATGCCGAGGGTGTCTCCCTGCGTCGGATAGTCGCCGAGGTCGCTGAATTCGGCGATCAGGTGAGCGTGCGCCCGGACGAAGAAATCTCCCCCCTTCTTGCCTACAGCGACGACGCCGACGGGTTCGTGTTGCAGCGCAACGAACGAGCCTGCGCTGCGGTTGAGGTTCGAATTCAATCCTCCGCACAGGCCGCGATCCGGGGTGACGTGAAGTAGGGCAATGTTCTTGGCCGGCCGCTTGACGAGCAGCGGATGGGGCGCGTCCTCCTCCGAACCACCGGCTGAGGCAAGCCCGGCCAGCACGGTCCTCAGCTTCTCCGCGTACGGCCGGGACTGGATCGCCCTGTCCTGCGCCCGGCGCATCTTCGAAGCAGCCACAAGTTGCAGGGCATTCGTGATCTTCGCCGTGTTCTTGATGCTCGTTATGCGTCGCTTGAGTTGGCGGATGGTCGGCATTGATTCCTTCTCGAACCGTGCTTGTCCTGGTGGCGAGGCTCAGCCCCGCCCGAGGGTCAACGCGGGGCCCAGCCTCGCGACATTCTTCGTCCTAGTAAGGGACCGTCTCCTTGAAGGTCGTGATAGCAGCCCGCAGTCCGTCGCTGATCTCAGGAGTCATCTCTCGCTTCTGGGCGATGTCGGCCATCAGCTCAGGGTGGTTGCTGGCCAGGAACCGCTTCAATCCTTCTTCGAAGGCGCGCACACGGGCGATCGGCACGTCATCCAGGAGCCCCTGGCTCAAGGAGAAGATCGCCGCCACTTCCTCTGACAGGCTCGGCGGCGCGAACTGACCCTGCTTGAGCAGCTCTGTCGCGCGCTGGCCCCGCTCCAGCTGGCGGCGCGTCGAAGCGTCGAGGTCGCTCGTCCCGAATTGGGCAAACGCCTGGAGCTCGCGGAACTGCGAGAGGTCGATCTTGAGGCTGCCGGACACAGTCTTCATGGCCCGCGTCTGCGCGGCGGAGCCTACCCGACTCACCGAAAGGCCCACGTTTATTGCCGGCCGGATGCCCGCGTTGAAGAGGTCGGTTTCCAGGTAGATCTGTCCGTCCGTAATCGAGATCACGTTCGTCGGGATGTAGGCCGACACGTCGTTGGCCTGCGTCTCAATGACCGGCAGTGCCGTGAGCGAGCCCCCTGCTTCCAGCTTCGCAGCCCGCTCGAGCAGGCGGCTGTGCAGGTAGAACACGTCGCCCGGGTAGGCTTCCCGGCCCGGCGGCCGGCGAAGAAGGAGCGAAATCTCGCGGTACGCCCACGCATGTTTGCTCAGATCGTCGTAGACGATGAGCGCGTCTCGCCCGCTCTCCATGATCTCCTCGCCCATCGCGCAGCCAGCGTAGGGGGCGAGGTACTGCAGGGCCGCCGAGTCCGAGGCGTTGGCGGCCACGACGATCGTGTGCTCCATCGCGCCGTACTCTTCGAGGGTACCCACGACCTGCGCGACCTTCGAGGCCTTCTGGCCGATGGCGACGTAGATGCAGGTCAGGTCGCCGCCCTTCTGATTGATGATCGTGTCGATCGCGATTGCGCTCTTGCCCGTCGACTTGTCGCCGATGATGAGCTCGCGCTGCCCCCGGCCGATTGCGAACATCGAGTCGATCGACTTGATCCCCGTCTGGACGGGCGCGTTCACGCTCTTGCGGAGCGTCACGCCGGGGGCGATTCGCTCCACGGCGCGGGTCTTCGTCGTATTGATCGGTCCCTTGCCGTCGATCGGGTTCCCCAGCGCGTCGACCACCCGGCCGATCAGAGCGTCACCAACCGGCACCTCGATGATCCTGCCGGTCGAGCGAACCTCATCGCCCTCTTTAATGTCGGCGTAGTCGCCGAGCACGACCGCGCTAACCGACTCCTCTTCGAGGTTCAGGGCGATGCCCATACTCCCGTTGGAGAACTCGAGCAGTTCGGAGTACATGGCGCCCGAGAGGCCGTGAATCCGGGCGACGCCGTCGCCCGCGTCGATGACGGTGCCCACGTCGGTCGCAACCACCGACGTCCCAAAGCCCTCAATCTGCTCTCGCAGGATGGAGGCGATCTCTTCAGCGCGTACTGCCATTCCGACCCTCTTTCCTGTCCCTGCTCTGTCTCCTGGCCCGCCGCCCTTAGCGGGCGCCCTCGAGTTCACGTCGCAGCCGCTTCAGCCGCGTCCGCACGCTGCCATCCACCAGCCGGTCGCCAACCTTCACCACGACCCCTCCAATGACCGACGGGTCGACTATCGACGTTGCCTGCACGCTCTTGCCGAGCGTCGTGCTCATTCGCCGTTCGATGCCTTGCAGTTGACCCGGCGAGAGTTCGACGGCCGTGGTCACCACCGCGTGCACGATCCCCTCGTGCGCGTCGGCGATGCGGTTGAACGCATTGGCGACCGCGCGGGCCTCGCCTGAACGGCTCTTGGACACCAGCAGCCTCGCCAGGTTGAGTGCGAGCGGCTGCAGCGCCAGCGCCCGTTCGACCATCGCGATCCGTCGCTCCAGCGGGATGCGGCCGTCGGCGAACACCGGGGCGGCCGCAGATTCGGCGAGGACCTGAGCGATCTCGTCCAGGTCGACGCGCCACTGCGCGACAGCGTTCGCTTCGACAGCGATGTCGAAGGCAGCCTGTGCGTAGCGTTTCGCTGCCTGCAGGTCGGCCATTAGCTAGTTCCCGCTGAACGACGACTCGGCCAGCGTCTCATCGATGATCCGCTGGTGAGCCTGCCGGTCGAGGGCCTGCCCGATGACTTTCTCGGCCGCCGAAACAGTGATATCGGCGAATTCGGTTCGAAGTTCGGCAATCGCCCGGTCGCGTTCCAGCTGGATCTCCGTCCGGGCCCGTGCGAGGGCGGCCTCGCGGTCTCGCGCCGATTGTTCACGTGCCTCAGCCTGGATGCGGCCGGCGATGGTCTGCGCGTTGGCGACAAGGTCTTGCCCTTCCTTGCGCGCCGCATCCAACTGCCCCTGGATGTTCGCCTGCGCAGCCGCTGCCTCCGCCCGGGCGGCCTCGGAGGCGTTCAGCCCTTCCGCGATCTTCCTCTTCCGCTCGTCCAGCATCCGCAGCACGGGCCGGTAAAGCGTCAGCCGCAGGATGATGAGCAGCACGGCAAAGTTCGCCACCTGGGCGATCAGCTGGGGCAGGTTTATGCCGAGAGCGTCTATTGCCTGGCCCATGCGGGCACCTCGTTCCCTG
>JBGPOS010000016.1:0-62041 GCA_041488155.1 Tepidiformaceae bacterium | reverse complement strand
CTCTGGATGCTGAAGGAGAACGCCCGGGCCAACGGCCGCGATTACCTCACCGAGATCCTGCCCTAACATGGACTCCGCTCGTTGCTTGCAAACGCTCTTCCATGAACTAACGGAACGCTACTGCTTCCGGTGCGGGGCCGCCCGGCTGCTGACAACAGCGTAATACCAGATGTGGTATCGTTTCTGCGTGAAGCGAGACAAACGCCTGGGAGCCCTCCGCCGGAGTTTCAGGAGCGTCTCCCTAAGTGAGCTCGATCAGGTTCTTCGTGACCACGGCTTCGAGCTCGTTCATGTGTTGGGCAGTCACCACGTTTACCGGCATGCGGCACTCCGGCAGAACCTGAGCATCCCGTCTCGAAAGCCAGTCCTGCCGGTGTACGTCCGGAGGGCGCTCGACGCCATCGACCAAGTCATCGGCCAAGGGGAACAGAGATGAAATTGAAACTGGAAGACTACCTCGCGCTGCCTTATCACATCGGACTCGTTCGAGACGAGGACGAGGACGGGAATGTCGGCTGGGTCGCTTCGGTCGAGGAGCTGAGAGGTTGCCTGTCCCAGGGTGACACGCCTGCCGAGGCTGCCACGATGATCAGCGAGGCAATGGAGGCCTGGCTCCACGTAGCGCTCGACCACGGCGACCCGATCCCATTGCCGCGGGCAGAGAGCACCCACAGTGGCAAGTTCCTCGTCCGGGTGCCAAGGGGGCTTCACGCCGCCCTGGAGGAGCTCGCCCGCGCCGACAGTGTTAGCCTCAACTCGTATGTGAACGCGGTACTCGCAGGCGCCGCAGGCTGGAACGGGTCAATGCATCGGACGCCTGCGAAGCAGCGTTCGCGGCAGCCGGTGGTAGTGGGCTAGCCTCGACGGATCGCGCGTATCGCCCCGGGGTCGCAGACCTACGCTTGGCCGAATACTATGCTGTTCGGCCGTGCCACGGCTCCCGGGCGCGGGCGTCGGCAAAGGAATGAGGGCAGGACTGATGCTGATTTCGACGATGAACGACCTCCCGGGGTACGAAGTGACGGAGGTGCTGGGAGAGGTCTTCGGGCTGACCGTCCGTTCGCGCAATATCGGGTCGCAGATCGGGTCAGGGGTGCGCTCGATGTTCGGGGGAGAGCTGAAGGGGATGACCCAGGCGCTCACCGACAGCCGCCAGCAGGTGCTGGAGCGGATGGTCACCGAGGCGCAGGGAAAGGGCGCCGACGCAATCCTGGCGATGCGCTTCGACACGTCGGAGATCGGCGGGATGTGGACGGAAGTCTGCGCCTACGGGACAGCCGTGAAGACGCGGAAGCTATAGGGCCGGGCTTCGGCTATAGTGCTCCCTCCAGGACCTGGGAGGCCGAGGATGAAAGTAGTCCGGCGGTCAGATACGAGCGATGAGGTGGCGACTGCGCCGATTTTCGTTGGGACGGTCTACCGGCGATCGCTCATCGATGCGGCGACGAGCCCGGCAATGACGGTGACGCTGGTGAGCTTCGTGGATGGGGCGCGGAATCTTCGCCACGTCCACTCCGCCGACCAGATCCTGTACATCACGGAGGGCATGGGGATCGTCGCGAGCGAAGAGCGCGAGAACCTGGTCACGGCGGGCGACATCGTCCACGTTGCGGCGGGCGAGGTCCACTGGCATGGAGCGGCGCCGGGCGCCTCGATGGCCCATCTTTCGATCCTGCCTCCGTGCGAGACGGAAGTGGTCGAGAAGCAGGGGTAGGGCTAGCGGACGACCACCGTGCCGCGCATTCCCAGGTATTCGTGGACCGCGCAGGAATAGTTGTAGGTCCCGGCTTGTGCGAAGCGAAATGAGTACTGGCCGGTGAACTTCGCCCCAGCGGGGTCGGAGGGGAACTGCGCGCTGGTGAGGTCGTGGAGACCGTTGCCTTCCCAGATCCAGGTGACCGTGCCGCCCGCGGCGATGGTGACGTTCGCTGGAACGAAGTGGTTGGAGTCCAACACGTCGACCGTGGCGGCGACGGGAAGGGCGGGAGTGGCGGTTGGGGGCGGGGGACTGGGGGTGGAGGTTGCGGCGGGGAGCTGAGTCGCAGTCGCGGAGGCGGTAGCGGGCGATGGGGAGGGGTTGGGCGTCGCCGCCGCCGTCGGGGGTGTCTCGGCTGGACTGGCAGTCGATTGCGGCCGGGTAGCGACCCCCGCGACGACGGTCGGCGTAACGCCCGATGGGGGCCCGCCTCCACCGCACGCCAAGGAGGCGGCGAGGGCGAGGCAGACCGCGGCCACGCCCCCCGGCGTCGCTGCGCGGACGATCCGGGCGACGAACCGGCGCAGTGGCGGCAACGGAGCCGCCCCGGTCACCCGCAGGCTAGCGCCGCGCTACGACGACGGCCGCACCGCCGGCGAGGGTCGTCAGGACCACGGCGCCGAGGACCAGGAAGAGGCCGGTGAGGCCGCCCGATTGGTCCGCGCTTGGACTATCGCCCACCTTCGGCGGAGCCGGGGGCACCGGGAGCGCCGCGACGTTGACCGTGCCGACCATTCCCTGGGGTTGGTGGAGAACGCAGTAGTAGGTGTATGACCCCGCCTTGCTAAACGTCATTGAGAACGTCAGGCCGGCAGGCCAGTTGACGCCAATGACACCGCTGTTCCAGTAGCCCGTGCCGTCGTACGTGGCGGCTGGGGTCGACTTGTTGCCGACGAGGGGGTTGTCGGGGATAGGCGGGCCCCCGGGCAACGCGCCGAAGGTGACGGTGTGAGGTGTTGGGACCGAGCTCGTCCACTCAATCGTGTCGTTGGCCATGGATGTTGACGCTGGCCGGGAAGTACTGTTGGACATCGCCTTTATCGGTGGCGCCGGCGACGACGAGGCTGTACTTGTTGCCGCCGCCTGCTTTGGGCGTGACGGCCGCCTGTTTGGCTCCGAGTCCCGCGGCAACGCCTTTGAGGCCGGTTAATGCGGCGGTGTACTCGCCGGCGCCGCGCGTGTCGGCTGAGGCCTGGGTGTCGGGCGTGCCGCCCGAGTCGACCACAGCGACAGTGCCCTTCATGAGCGGATGGATGACGCAGATGTAGGTGTAGCTCCCTGCCTTTGTGAACTTGACTTCGAACTTCCCGGTCGGGCCGAAGACGAGCCCCGAATTCGCCACGCCGGTGCCGTCATAGTTCACGACCGCCTGGCCGGGGCTGCTCGGGACGGTGGGGTCGCCCTGGGGAGTACCGAACGTCACAGAGTGGGGTTCGAACCAGGGGACGTCCCAGTGGATCGTCGTACCGGTGGTAACGGTAAGCGCGGCCGGAATGAACGAGTTTACGTTGAAGCCAGCTTCGCCTCCGCCTGCTTTGGCATTGATCGTTGCATCGGCCGCTGCGGCCCCTGAGCCAGCGAACAACAGCGAGGCTGCGATTAGCGCGACCGCGAACGGGAGTAAGAAGGCGCGTTTCATCCGAGATGGTCCTCCGCTTGGTTGATCCATAGACAGTTGTTCATACGGGGCCTACTTGTACGCCCGCCGCGCGCCAGGGTCTACAGGCGATGAATGAAATCCGAATGACAATTGGTCAGCGGGAGTGCGAAGCCGACAGCCATTCGGCGGCGGAGGGGACGGCGTGAAGGCCTGTGGCGAGGCGGACGCTCTTGAGGATGGCGCGTTCCACGGCGCGGACGGTCATGAGTCCGATCGTCGTGGCGTCGTCGGGTTCGACCGGCACAAGCCCCATAGCGATGGCGAAGGCCACGTCGCCGTCAGCGAAGGTGTGAGCGGGGAAGACGGCGCGGGCGAGGCCATCGTGGGCCTGATAGGCGATGCGCTGGACCTGGTGGTGGTCGAGGGTCGCGTTCGTCGCGACACAGACGAGCGTGGTGTTCTCCATCAGGGCATCCATGCCGGCCGTTCGACGGGTCATCGCCTCGGGCACCGAGACGAATGCGCCATCATCGCCGCGAGGACCGGCGACCAGGGCGCCGCTGTCCGGATCGACGATGTGACCGGCGGCGTTGGTGGCGGCGATAGCGCCGGCGAGCAGACCGCGGGGTCCCGCGACGCTGGCCGTGCCCAGGCCACCCTTGAGGCAACGCTCTTTGCCGAGCAGCTTGGCGACTGTGGCGCCCGTTCCGGCCCCGACCGAGCCCTGGGTGACGCGGCCGCCGGTCGCCGCGCGCGCGGCGCGGTAGCCTTCTGCCTCGCCCGGGAAGGCATTCGGGGTCCCGAGCCCGAGGTCGAAGAGGTTGGCGGCGGAGACGATCGGCACTTTCCCGGCAGCTGAAGGAAACCCGATGTCGTGCTCGGCGCACCAGCGCATCACGCCCGTGGCGGCGGCCAGGCCGAAGGCGCTGCCGCCGGCGAAGACCACCGCATCGCAGCGCCGGACTACGTTCGCAGGCCCCAGGACGTCGGTTTCGCGAGTGCCCGGGGCGCCACCGCGGACGTCAACGGCGGCCACGGTGCTGGCGTTGCAGAGGATAACGGTGCATCCGGTGGCGGCGGCGCGCGAAGTCCAGTGACCGACGCGGATGCCGGGGATGTCGGTGATGGCGTCGCGGGGGCCGGTCTGCCAGGCGAACTCTTCGGACATCGTTAGCCCTCACCCCCGGCCCGCCGGGAGAGGGGAGTGACGACGCTGCGGACGAGCGCGTTGTGGTGGGGGTGCGACGGCATCAATCCCTCCGGCCAGCGGAACGGCGCGCGCCCAGGTAGGCGGCGAGGAAGCCGCGGGCGATCGAGACGAGGTCTGCGGTGATGTCGGCGAGAGCGGCGGCCTCCTGTTCACCGGCGTCCAGGCGTGCCGCGAGGGGCGGTCCCTCGCGGGCGGGCCCGGCTATCCAGAACTCGGTCGGTGCCTTGTGCGTGTCGAAGCCCGGGACAAGGAGCATGGCCCCGCCGGTCTCGCTCGCTTCGAGGAGCGGAGTGAGGCCGCCGAGGTCCGGCTGAGCGCGCAGGCGGTTCGCGCTGTCGAGGGCTTCCTCGCCGAGACCGAGCTCGCGCAAGGTCTGTTCGGGGGTGAACGCCGCGGCCTGCTTGACGAACTTTCGCCAGGGCCCGGCGCCGGGCAGAGGTCGCAGGAGGGATCGGGCGACGGAATGGGTGCGGTCGGAAAGGGCGTCGTAGACAGCGACGAGGCGCCGGCAGGCTTCGATGAGCTGCTCGGCGATGAGGCCGCTAAGCATGATGCGGTCGCCTGCGCTGGCGAGGACGAGCGAGCGGAGCGCAGAGTCGACGACGACCTGCGGTTTGCGCAGGGCGGAATTCAGATAGGCCTCGACAAACTCGAGTTCGGAGAAGCCGCCGGGAAAGACCGCGTCGGGCATGTGGCGATTCTACCCCCAGAGAGCGGCGCGGACGGCGGCAGCTTCGGGAGCATCGCCAGCCGGAGATCGAATCTCACGCTCGACCCGGCCGGCGGCGGTGCGAAGCGCTTCAACGGCCGCATCGTCGCCGAACGCAGCGATGAAGCGATGAGGGAGGGAAAGAAGCTCCGCCAGGCCCCATGAGATCCCGGCCTGGTCGATGAGGCGCGCTGTAGAGGCGGGAGGCAGCGAGCGGGCGCGGGCATAGGCGCCGGCGAGTTCGCGCCGGGCCGAGGCTTCGAACCCGCTGGTGAGGAGGAACGCGGCCACGTCGAAGAACTGGGGGCCGAAGCCAGCCCGTTCGAAGTTGCAGATGGTGGCGGCGCCAGGCCGCAGGAGAAGGTGAGCGGCGGTCGCGTTGCCGTGGCAGAAGCCAAAGGGGCTCTCGAGAAGCGCGTTGCGAACGGCGGCGAGGGGCGCGCGAGCGGCGTCGCGTTCGAAGTGGGCGAAGCCGAGCCGGTGGAGGGGGATCTCTTCACCGGGGAGGATGGCCTCGGCGGCGAGCTCCCATCGGAGGCCGTCGCGGATGGGGAGGGAGTGGAGCGCCGCGAACGCCTCCATCGCCGCTTCGCAGGCGCCGGGTGGAGGGACGACGGCAAGCGCAGAGAGGCCATCGACCCACTCTTCGACGGCGGCATTGCCAATCGCGGCGATGAAGCGGGGCGCCTGCCGGAAGCTTTCTGCTGCCAGGCGCTGCAGGATCGCTACGTTGTTCGCCACGTGGACGGGATCGGGCGAGCGGCGCACGAGGACGACCTTTGACTCGCCATCTGCCGGGAAGACGGTGACGCGTTCCGGGCCGTGACCGCTCTCGTCGAGAGGCTCGACTTCGACCCGGGTGTTGGCCGGGAGATGGAGGGCGGCCAGGAGCGATTGCGGGTCAACGAGCACGGGGGTTGGCTTTGCGGGTTCGGCTCCTGGGCTGACACTTCGGGCAGAAGTGGGTGCTGCGGCCACCGACGATCGAGCGCTGGATGAGCGAGCCGCAGGTGTAGCAGGGTTTGCCGGTGCGGCGAAACACCTGGACGTGCATGTGCTGCGTGCCCGCGTTGCCCTGCCCGTCGACGTAGTCCCGGAAGCTGGCGCCGCGGTTGGCGATGCCGCGTTCGAGGACCAAGCGGCAAGCGGCGAAGAGGCGCTTCCGGCTGGCGGGGGAGAGGCTGGCCGCCGGGGTGTCGGGCCTCACGCGAGCTTCGAAGAGGGCCTCATCGACGTAGATGTTGCCAAGACCGGCGAGGCGGCGCTGATCGAGGAGGACCGCTTTCACGGGGGCAAAACGGCCGGCGAGGGCGGCTGTGAATTGGGCGAGGGAAAAGTCCTCGTCGATCGGTTCAGGGCCGAGCCTGGAAAGGAGTTGCGCCGGGTCATCGACGATTCGCCAGGTGCCGAACTTGCGGAGGTCGCACCAGCGCAGGTCGTGGCCGTCATCAAGGACGAGCCGGGCGCGCTCGTAGGGCTCCTCGGGGGCGGAGGAGTCTCGCCAGATGAGGCGGCCGGTCATGCGCAGATGGACTACCAGGGTGCGACCGTCGTCAAGGCCGAAGAGGAGGTACTTTCCGCGGCGGCCGGCGGCCGTGAAGGTGCGGCCAACGAGGCTGGAGCGAAGGGCTTCGATCGGCGCAGCGGCAAGAAGGGGAAGGGTGGCGGGGTCGACCTCGACCGCTGCGATGCGGCGACCGGTGAGGAGGGGCGCGAGGTCACGACGGATGGTCTCGACTTCGGGGAGCTCTGGCACGGGATGAGGTTACAGGGGACAGGGAACAGGTTACAGACAGATTGCTGCGATGAGGTTACGGAGAGACCTTTCGATGAGGTTACAGGGGACAGGGAACAGGTTACAGAGAGATACTGCGAGCGTGATTACGCATTTGCAGGGGACGCTCGCCCGGATGGACCCGGGGGGGCCGTTGGTCGAGGTGGAAGTCGGAGGAGTGCGCTACGAGGTGCTGGTGCCGTTGTTCCTCTGGCCGGAGTTACAGGCGCTGGCGGGGCAGGGGCCGTTGGACGAAGGATCTGACCGCCCGGACATTGGCCTGCACATCTTCTACTCGGCGACGGCGAACCAGCCAGTGCCGGTGCTTGTCGGATTCCTGCGGCGGCCGGAGCGCGACTTCTTTCGCAAGTTCATTACGGTGGAGGGGATCGGGCCCGCGAAGGCGGTCAAGTCGATGAACGTTTCGGTGAGCACCATCGCGAGAGCGATCCAGCAGGAGGACCGGGCGACCCTGACCCGCCTGCCTGGTATCGGCGTACGGGGGGCGGACAAGATCATCGCGACTCTGCGTGGGCGGGTGATCGCAGAAGCCGCGCTGCACGACGGGGCGATCTCGCAGCCAGTCGACGTCAAAGAGCTGGAGGCGCGGCGGATCGTGGCAGACGCCACCGACACGATCGGCGCTCTCGGTTACTCGCGAGCCGAGGCCAAGCGTTGGGTCGAAGAGGCGCTGGAAGCGGACCCGGAGCTGGCGAGCGTGGAAGAGTTAACGCTGGCTGTGCTACGCAAGCGCGGCAGTCGCTGAGGCGAGACCGGGTGTTCGACCCGAGTCCCGTGTTTGCCGCGCGCGTCCGCGCCGATCTAGACTTCCGGGCCGGCAGCGGGGCAGCTAAAGGAAGCGCGTTTGCCGTCGGGAACCGGCATCTGGCTGAGCGGTGCGGCGCTGCTTGTCTCGCTACTGGCGGCACTGGGGCCAGCGTCGATGCGGACCGCCAGGGCGGCGCAGTGCGGCGATGTCCCGGACAACGTCCCTGACCTATTCACGGTAGTTCCGACGCCAGGGCCGACCGGAAGCATCATCGGGAACGCGCCCCTCACGGTCACCGTCACGATTCGAGGGGGCGTCATCGTCTTCCCTTCGGGGTTTGTGGCAAGCCAGATCGGGTGGGGCGACGGCGCAGCGCAGCAGCTCGCATCGGAGCCCTGCCCGGATGGGGAGAGCGCGGTGTGGCCGCAGCAGACTCTCTCGCACACCTACGGTTCGACGGGACTCTACTTCGTCACCTGGCACATCGCGCTGGCCCAAATTGTCCTCGATGTGCCACTGGCGTCGGTGGTAACGACGGCCGCGGCAACGCCGGTTGCGCCCACGCCAACCGCGACGCCCGCTGCGCCGACGCCAACGGCAGCACCCGCTGGCACCGCCACGGCGGTACCACCCGCCACGCCCGGCGCATCGCCTACGGGAGGGGGCGCGACCACGCCCGCACAGCAGACACCCTCGACCTCCGGGACGGCGCTGGCTTCGGCGACCGGGACGAGCGCCGCGGCCACGACGCCGGCTGCCGCAACCGCGACGCCGGGCCGGAGTCCGGTGGCGGTTGGTGTCACGACCCCGTCGGCCGGTTCGCCGTCGTCCACTCCTGTGGAAGAGATCGGAAGCCGCCCCGAGGTCGTCCGGGCGTTGCGAGACGCCGGGGAGGTTTCAACCGATCCGGGGGTGGCTGCCACGAACGTTGTGCTCGCCGGGGCGACCGTGTGGGTGCTTTTCACGACGGTGCTCCTCAGCCAGGTGCTGCAGGACAACCGCGACGAGGTGGAACGCAGGACGCGATGGCTGACGGCTCCGGCCCGTTGGATACGGCGGGCTGCCACGTTCCGCCCCGGGAGCGCTGAGCCATCGCGGAAGAGACGCATCGAGTCTCTTGCAGCCGTGGCCGGCGTGCTCGTTGTTACGGGGGGGATTTACAGCCTGCTCGAGCCCGGCTTCGGTTGGAACCAGGCGACGGCCGTGCTGTTTCTGAGCGTGACCATAGGCGTTGGCCTGTTCACGTACGTGTTCTCCGGCCTGGAAGCCTTCGCCACCACTCGCACGACAGGCGCCGGCGCTGCTGTTCGAGCGTACCCGGCGACGATTGCGATCGCCATCGTGTCGGTCGCGATTTCGCGGGCGATCGACTTTCAGCCTGGCGTGATGTACGGCTTCGTCGCCTCCTGCGTGGTCCTCACTCCGATAACGTCAGGGGCACGCGAGAAGGCACGAATCGCCCTGGTGCCGGTGATAGCGGGTCTTGTTGTGACAATCGCGGCATGGCTTGCGATCGCCCCGGTCCGTTCCCTCGCCGGCGACGGGGGCGGCTGGCCGGTGGCGGTGGTGGAGTCGGTGCTGGTGATCCTCTTCGTGGGCGGCATCGAGGGTCTGTTCTTCAGCATGATCCCCATTGCGGCCACCGACGGAGGGAAGATCTTCCGTTGGAATCACGTCGTCTGGGGCCTGCTGACGATCGTGGGGGCATTCCTCCTGTGGCACGTCCTGTTCGGCCAGGAGCGGGGTTCCTTCTCGAGCGTGCGAGAGACGGGCTCGATGACGGTCGTGGCGGTGTTCGTCGCGTACACGGCGCTCACCGTCGGGCTCTGGGCGTACTTTCGGTTTCGGGCGAAGGAGGCGGAGGAGGCTGTCGCAGGCGGGCCGGGGACCGGAGGGTAGCGCCTAGCCAGAGGCCTCGGAGGCACCGTTCGCGTCGAATTCCTGCAGACGCTCAACGATGTGGCCGACGATGCGCCCGGTGCGGTCCATGCCGGCGCTGCAGTGCACGAGCACAGGCTTCGGCAAGCCAAGGAACGCCTCCCAGGCCTGCTCGTACTGTTCTTCCGAGAAGGGGACGGTCAAGCCGTCGTACGTGGGGACGTGGGCGACGGTGAACCCGCGTTCGCGGTAGTACGCAAGCAGGCCGCCAGGAACCGAGCGGCGGTACAGGGGGAGCTGGTCGTCTGAGATCAGGCAGATGATCGAGGCGATGCCAAAGTCGCGAGCGTCGCGGACCCAGGCCTCGACGACGTGAAACGGCACCGCGTGCTCGGGGCCGGGGCGATAGCCGGGCCGGGGGCTGGTTGCAAGCAGGCCATCGATCACCCAGTTAGGCATTGTCTAAGCTTAGCGCTGCGCCAGCCCTTGGGGCACGGTCGCGGCTCCTGGGGACGCTCTTGGAGGCCAGGGGGTGTGGTGATTTCCGGAGTCGTTCGCCGATGGGCCGTACGCGACGCGGTCGTTACTCAGGGAGGCGGAAGCACCAGCGCCCGCGGCATCAGGTTAGCCAGCCAGGCCTCTGGGGACGCTGCGCAGGAGCCTGTAAGCCTCACGATTCTTCCGTGCGTCACATGCACCACGTTTGCGAAAACTTTAGCGATCTCCGGCGGAGAAGGAAATGCGAGAATGATCAGGTAGTCACCCGCTGGATTCCGAGGGTCGACCGGGTGTGGGTTAGCGGCGACCGCGTAGATTCGACTGCCTGGTGGGGAAATAGAGCCCAGGTCGTGACGAACGCCGGACTCACTTACCCAAAATCCCTCACACTGACTCGAAGGGAACACTCGAACAGGCATGCCCACGGCGACGCCTGGCGGGCATACCGGCGGTCCCCCCGATTGATCAGATCTCGGCCCGCAGGCCACTAGAGACAGCTCAGCTAACGACGCAATGCGGTCTCCGTCATAGCTCAACAATGCATCGATGACGACATCCACGTCTGGGATGCCCGTCCTCACGTCTGCGGGGTGCCCCGGCAGTGGCGGTTGAGTCGGGGAGGGCGTGACCTCGACGGAAGTTGGCGAAGGAATGGTCGTCGCGCTCGTGCCGGTGGGGGACGCGCTCGGCGGGGAGCCGCTATCGGAGCAGGCGACAAGCACGACGACGAAGGGAGCGAGAAGCCACGGAAGTCGCTTCATAGACTCAAAAGTAGTCCAGCCACTGCAAACGATGTGATGACTCCTGCGCGGGCTCTACTCGGCCCGAAGCCTCCTCAGCGCCAGGCCGTAGTTGGATTGGCACGGTGCAGCCGGGCTGCCCGGGATCGTCTGACGCGGGTGCGACCAGTGACGGCGCGAAGAGACTAGAGGGTGGCGTGGTGAGATTCACCTGCCAAAACGACCAGATACACCTGTCCAAAGGAATAGGTGCAATCGATCCAGCCGCATCTATCTCCTCCAGATAAGCTGCACACGTCGCCGAGCACGGCGTACGCCTCTCCCTTACCGGCGTTCGCCGAGGGCGGCGGCTATGTGGGAGCCGGCCGTGCGCTCGTGGGCGGCGGCGCGGCGGAGGGCCGTTGCGGCTGCACGACGCAGGCCCGGGTTGTTGACGTTGCCGTGGCCACCGGTCGGGAAGGGGAAGAGCGTGATGAGCGGCGAGAGGGCTTTGGCTTCGTCGCGGATCGCGCGTTCGGCGCGAAAGAGCGGGTCGGCGAGTTCGGGCAGGGCCGCTCCGAGGTCGGCGAGAAAGGCGGCGCCGTCGAGGCGGGCGGCCTGGAGGACTGCGAGGGTGTAGGCATTGCCGGAGCGGTCGACTTCGACGTCGCCTTCGAGGGCGTCGGCCCAGGCATCAAGGGCGGCGGTGCCGCGGGGCTGGCCATCGCCGGGGCCGTCCTGGCCGGCGAAGCAACTGAGCGCGGTGGCGAGGGCGCCTTCGATCGCCTCGGCGGGATCGACCTCGACCGGCTCGATGGGGGCGAAGAGCTCGATGCGCCCGAGAGTGGAGGGCCAGTCGCGCCAGAGAACGAGCGGACCGGCTTCCTCGCTGAGGACGTCATCGACGAGGAAGCCGGCGCGAACTTCGTCGTAGCCGTAGACGACCGCGAACTCGTGGAGGTGGAAGTCCCAGCCGACGAGCGGGCGCCCGGAGTCGAGGTGGGCGATGGCCCATTCGACGGCAGCGGTACGCATGTCGGCCCAGTCCTCGCCGGGCGGGAGTGTGGCGCCGAATCGCTGCCACGCGTAGCCGGTGCGGGCATAGGAGCGGGCCATCGCTTCCCAGTCGAGGTCGGAAGGACCGGAGGGCAGGGCGACAATGCCCTCGCGAGAGCCGAGGCAAGTGTGCCAGGCGTGGCCGGTGAGTCCCATTACCGCGTGGCGAGGGAGGTCGGCGCCGAGGAAGGTGAGGATTCCTTCGAGCGCGCCGGCGGCGCTGGTCCAATTCGGGGCAAGGCGGACGCCTGCCAGTTCGGGCATGGGAAGAGTGTAGGGTTTGGGGGCGCTTAACCGGGGAGTGTCAGCGGGGCTTCCGGTTGGGGCGAGGATCCGTAGAATACGGCTTCACTCCGCCGCGGAGGGTTGCGTGGGAACCACCTGGGAAGTCTCGACGCTGTCGAACGGGCTGCGCATCGTCACGACGCCGATGCCGTCGACGCAGGCTGTGTCGGTGAACCTCTTCGTGGGCGTGGGATCGCGCTCTGAGCCGCAGCGTCTGAACGGCATCACGCATTTCCTGGAACACATGGTGTTCAAGGGCACCCAGCGGCGCCCGGACGCGATGATCATCGCCCAGGAGATTGAGGGCGCAGGCGGCACGCTGAACGCCTACACGAATAAGGAGTTCACCTGCTACTGGAACATTGTGCCTTTCGACCGCTTTGAGACAGCTCTCGACGTAGTGGTCGACATGCTCCTCCATTCGAAGCTGGAACAGACAGAGATCGACCGGGAGCGGACGGTTGTGCAGCAGGAACTGAAGCGAAACCACGACAACCCCGGGTCGTGGGCCGGGCGGCTGATCGGCACGGCCGTCTACGGGCAACAACCGCCGGGCTGGGACGTGGGCGGGAGCGTGGAGCTGGTGCAGGAGATGCAGCGGCCGGACTTCATCGAGCACATCGAGGCGTGGTACCGGCCTTCGAACATCGTCCTGTCAGTGGCAGGGAACGTCGCGCACGAACAGGTGGTCGCCCAGGCTGAGCCACTCTTCCGGGAGATGACCAACGGTGCGCTGCCTCGCGTCACGAACTACGACCCCGCCGTGACCGGGCCGCGGGTGGAGACCGATTCGCGGGACATCGACCAGTGCAGCATGTTCCTTGGGCTGCCGATCTTCGGCAGGGACGACCCGGACCGCTTCGCCTTGCGGGTGATGAACGACGTGCTTGGCGCCGGCATGTCGTCACGGCTCTTCGCGGAAGTGCGGGAGCGACGGGGGCTGGCCTACTCGGTGAGCTCGGGCTACGGATACCTCGCTGACGCGGGGGTGTTCACGATCTCCGCCGGGGTAGATCGCAACCGGCTGGCGGAGACGATCCAGGTCTGCCTCGAAGAGGCGATGAAGCTGTGCGGCGAGCCGGTGCCCCCGGAGGAGTTACGGAAGGCGAAGGACCACAACATCGGCCGCTTTCGGCTGTCGCAGGAGACAGCCCACGCGGTGGCGCAACGGCACGGTGAGCTGCTGCTGACGAAGGGCGAAATCGAGAGCATCGACCAGGTGGTGGAGCAGATCGAGTCCGTGACGACGGACGAGGTGTTGTTGGTGGCCCAGCGGATCCTTCAGAAGCAGGGCCTCCACTGTGCTGTTGTTGGGCCGAAACTCGACGAGGACGAGATCGCAGCGGCGCTGGGTTAGAGCCGCGTGCTACGATAAGTACACGTATGAACGCTTCCGCCTATCCCGGAGCACCCTCTGAGTTGCTCACCGTCCGCGACGTGGCGCGGCTCTGCCGGGTGCACGAGGTGACCGTGCGCCGCCATATCCTGCAGGGCCGGTTGCGGGCAGTGAGAGTTGGCAAATCTGTGCGAGTGCGGCGGGAGGACTTCGAAGAGTACTTGGCACCCGGCGACGGGCCGGTCGAACTGCAGATTGAGCCGCTTCGGCCTGATGATGCGCTGTTCAGGATCATTGGGATCGCGAGTTCGCCCAGAGCCGCGGGGTTGTCCGAGAACAAGTATGCGGCGTTCGCGGAGGCTTATTCAGCGACGCCGGGCGACTTCTGTTGCGACGATCTCCTGACAGGTCGGGTGCGCGTCGACGTGGTCGTAGAGACCACGAACGTGCTGGCGTTCCACCACACGAGGCCGATGTGGCCGGCTCACATCGTGGTGACGCCGAAGCGGCACGTCGAATCGCTGCTGGCGCTGACCGATGCCGACGAAGGGCTGCTGAACGAGATGTTCGGAGTCATCAAGCGTGTCGCGGCGATGGTTCAGAGTGAACAGGGCGGCTGCCACATTGTGACGAACGTTGGCGCCTACCAGGAGTCGAAGCATCTGCACTGGCACGTTTACGGCGGCGAACGGCTCACGATCGGGTAGGAGCTTCAGGCGGGCGGGCGCTTGCCCACCAGGATCTCTATCTTCTCTGGGTCGAGCTTGCTGTGGTCGCGGAAGACCGAGCTGGCTTCGAAGCCGGCGTCGCTGAGCAGCCTCAGCCACGTGGCCCGGGGGAAGACGCCACAGACGTGCCGGTCGTACTCCGTGCGGACCGAACCGTCGGGTTCGTGGAGCAGCATCGCGAAGTCGGCGACGTAGGTCGTGTCGGAAGGATCCGGGTCCCAGCTCCATTCGACGTAGCGGAGACCGCGGCCGTCCGGGCCGTCGTGCCCGCCGTGGTGGGTGGCCGGCCGGAAGGTCTCGCGGACTTCGTCGGGCACGAACAGCGCGACGCCGCCCGGGCGGGTGTGCAGGAAGGCCGTCTCGATCGTCGCGCGGAGGTCGGGCTCGGTCGTGATGTAGGCGATGGCGTCGTGGACGAACACAGCGTCGAACTGGCGGCCGAGGCGGGCGGTGCGCATGTCGCCTTCGAGATGCTCGCACTCGGGATTGATCGAGCGGCTCATCTCGAGCATCGCCGGCGAGAGGTCGACGAGGATGAGGTCGAAGTGGGCCTTGAGGTGGGAGGCGTTGTTGCCCCCGCCGCTGCCGAGTTCGAGGAGAGCGCGGGGCGGCGCGTCACAGTTCTCGACGATGAGGCGGTGGTAGAGCGTGGCTTCCTCTGCGTAGCTGGCGGGAGCGGTGAGAAGGTGGAACCACGGGGCGAACTCGGAGTAGAGGCGAGGGAGAGGCATGCGGACCTCCGCGAGCTGAGACGATTCTACGCGGGGGCTGCTTCAACTACACTGGAAGCCGATTTGGGCGTTTCAGCGCGCGTCACGCAGGACCCAGCAGTTATGGGCGGGAAGCCTTGCATCCGCGGAATGCGTGTGACCGTGGGGGCGATTGTTGGCCTGCTCGCGGCGGGACATTCGGTGGATGAAGTGCTGGAACACTATCCCTACCTGGAACGAGAGGACATCGCGGCCGCTCTCGAATACGCGGCCTGGCGCTCTAACAACTAGATCCCAGTCTCGTAGGCGTCGCGGAGGGCGGTGACCGTGCTGTCGATGGGGCCGAGCGAGAAGCGGTCGCCTTCGACCGTGCGGCCGAGGCGGACGGCGGGGACCCCGAGCTCGGTCGCGAGGTCGGTGAGGCGCGGGGCAGCGCCGGCCTGTCGGAAGACGTCCGGGACGAGGCTGACGACGATACGGCCCTGGGCCTCCCCGAAAAGCGAAGCGTCGAGGCGGCCGTCGATCGCTACGTCGCCCTCGAAGGCCTGGTTTCCGAGGATGGCGCTCTCGGCGAGGGTGACCGCGAGACCGCCTTCCGCACAGTCGTGGGCGCTGAGCAGGATGCCTTCGGTGTTGAGCTGGAGGACGAGCTGCTGGAGGCGAAGCTCGGCCGCGAGGTCGACGCGAGGGAGGCCGGCGACGAGGCCGTGCCGGGCTTCGAGGTACTCGCTTCCGGCGAGGGACTGGGCCGGCTGGCGGACAGTGGCCACGAGCAGCCAGACCGGGGCGCCGGGGCGGTCGAAGGCGGCGCGAAGGTGCTTCGAGACGTCGTCGAGGACGCCGAGCATGCCGATGACCGGCGTCGGGTAGACCGGGCGGCCTGCCGTCTCGTTGAATAGGCTGACGTTGCCGCTCACGACGGGGGTCGAGAAGACGGAGCAGGCTTCGGCGATGCCGTGGACGGCCTGGGAAAGGGTGTAATAGACCTCGAGCTTCTCGGGGTTGCCGAAGTTCAGGCAGTCGGTGACCGCGACCGGGGTGGCGCCCGTGCAGACGATGTTGCGAGCGGCTTCGGCGACGGCAGCGGCGCCGCCGGTGTAGGGGTCGAGGTAGCAGAGGCGAGCGTTGCAATCGGTGGTGACCGCGATGCCGTGGTTGGTGCCCCAGACGCGGAGGACGGCCGCGTCGCCACCGGGGGCCACGACGGTGTTGGCGAGCACCTGCTGATCGTACTGGCGGAAGATGCCGCGCTTACTCGTGATGTTGGGGCGGGCGAGCATCGAGAGGAGGGCCGCTGACGCCTCGGAGGGGGCCAGGTCGGGCAGGGAGGCGGGGTTGAACTCGTTGAGCTCGCGCAGCTCGGGGGGACGCACGCCCTGGCGGCGGTATTGGGGCGGATCCGTGGCCAGCTCGACGGGTACCCGGCCGACTTCGCGGCCGCCATCGCGGATGACCACCTCGTGGCCGGCGGTGACCTTGCCGATCTCTTCGCAGTGCAGCTCCCAGTGCTCGAAGAGGCGACGTACGTCGGCCACATGACCTCGCTTCGCGATGACGAGCATGCGTTCCTGGCTCTCGCTGAGCATGACCTCGTAGGGGGTCATCCCTTCCTCGCGGCGCGGAACCTTCGACAGTTCGAGCACAGCTCCCGAGCTGCCCTTGGCACAGCATTCGACGACTGCGCTGGTCAGGCCCGCTGCGCCGAGGTCCTGGAGCCCAACGATCCAGTCGCCGTGCTCGGAGGCGAGCTCGTAGCAAGCTTCCATGAGGAGCTTCTCGAGGAACGGGTTGCCGACCTGGACGGCGGGGCGCATCTCTTCGAAGCGGGCCTCCGGGTCGGTGCGGCTGGCGAGGCCGCTGGCGCCGTGGATGCCATCGCGGCCGGTGTCGGCGCCGACGAGCAGGAGGGCGTTGCCGGGGCCGGTGGCGCGGGCGCTCATCAGCTTCGCCGTGTCGGCGAGGCCGACGCACATGGCATTGACGAGCGGGTTGCCGTTGTAGGAGCTGGCGAACCAGGTTTCGCCGCCTACGTTGGGGATGCCAAGGCAGTTTCCGTAACTCCCGACACCATCAACGACGCCTTCGAAGAGGTAGCGGTTCTGGGGGTCAGAAGGGGGGCCGAAGCGGAGGGAATCGAGGATGGCGATGGGGTAGGCGCCCATGGCGAAGATGTCGCGGACGATGCCGCCGACGCCGGTGGCTGCTCCCTGAAAGGGCTCAATCGCCGAGGGGTGGTTGTGGGACTCGATCTTGAAGACGATGCACTTGCCGCCGCCGATGTCGATGGCCCCGGCGTTCTCGGCGCCGGCCTTCGTGAGGACGCGGTCGCCGCCGGTGGGGAAGAGGCGGAGGAGGGGTTTGCTGTTCTTGTAGCCGCAGTGTTCGCTCCACAGGGAACCGAACATGCCGAGTTCGACTTCGTTGGGCTCGCGACCGAGGCGGCTTACGAGGAGGTCGTACTCAGCGCGGCTGAGGGCGACGGCGTCGAGGGCGTCCTGGTCGGCGGGCACGGGTTAAGGGTACAGGCGACGGGGGGCAGGAACGAGGGACGAGGGATGAGCGATGAGTCCCTCGCCTCCGCCCCGGCTGACCGGGATGGGCGTGGGAGGGTTCGCCCCGTCGCCCATTCGCCCATTCGCCCATTCGCGCGTGCGGCTCAGTCGAAGATGTATTTGAGGCCTCCGAGGCCGGCGGACTCGGGTGAGAACCGAAGTTCGAGCGGGACGGCGTTCGCGGGGATGACGAACACGGCGTGTACGGGGACAGCGCCCCGGGCGCAGGCACGCGCGCTGTGCCCGCCGACGGTGATGATCTCGGCGTCGAAGCTTTCGGTGTTGCTGGCATTGCGGACCTTCAGCCGCGCGGCACTGCGGCCAACGCAGTCCTCTGCCCCGGAGAGAACCTGGAGGGTCCATTCGAAGACGACGATTCGAGAATCCGCGGGTGGCTTCAGCACTGCTACCTGGTCTGCGCCGGGATCGACGACTCGCTGCAGGGCGATGACTTCGCGGGAGCGTTCGCGATCGGGGAGGTAGAAGGTGAAGCCGCGGCCTTGCTTGAGGTTGGCGTAGCTCACCTGGGCGGTGGCCGGATTGTTCGAAAGAATCACGGCTGCGGTGATCCCGCCGGTGCAGGCGCCGCCGGCGAGCAGGCCGACCACGCCGCAGATCACCGCGCTCGATTTCGCGCCGGGGCCGGCTTCGGCGCTGAGGGCGAAGGGCGGAAAGCGATCGTTGAAGGAAGCGAAGTACCCGGCGACACGGAACTGCCAGCGTTGGACGCCTGTGACGAAGGCGAACATGCCGCGCGGGTAGTGGCCGGTGAAGAGGATGGCGAACCAGGCGAGGATCGTTACGACGAGGACACCGAGGCTGAGGAAGTAGAGGACGAAGAGGTGGGGGATCAGCAGCATCAGCTTCCAGAAGAGCACGCGCCAGCGGCTGAGCAGGCCCTGGGGCGGGTCGTCGTATTCGAGCGTCACTGGGCTCGCTTCGCGGTCGAAGCTGGGGTACTTATCGGTCTGAAGGGAGGTGTACGCCATCACGCGCGCGGTGTAGCCGAGCCCACCCGAAGCGGCGGAGAAGAGCCAGGTTGGGTACTTCTTGCGCCAGAAGACGGTGGTCCAGCCGAGCAAGAGGGCGACGAAGAGGAGCCACTGGAGCAGGTCGAGCACCAGCCAGGCGGGGATGATGAGGATTCCGCGAAGGAGCGTCTTCCAGCGGCTCAAGCGCTCGGGGTAGGCGATGTCGTAGCGCATCGGGTAGGGCTGGCCCGGTGGGCGGGGGACGTCAGGGGCCGCAGGGGGTGCGGACGGTGGAGCCGGCGGCGGCGTATCGGCGACGGCGATCCCGGAGGGGGCGGCCTCGGGAATGCCGGGCGCAATTTCATCGCCGGGGAAGATGTTCGGAGGCGTGCCGCTAGAGTCGCTCATAGTCGTGCCTTCTTCCCCTGGAATTCAGCGGCGCTGGCCGCAAACGATCGCTCACGACTCGGCAGCGCCGGTGTTATTTCAGCGCGAATGGCGGATACCGGTCAGTCGTGAGGAGGAACGCGTACGCGCTCACTCGATATCCCCACCTGCCGACGCCGACCACGAAGGCGAACAGACCCGGCGGGTACCGGCCAGTGAACAAGATGGCGAACCAGGCCAGGATCGTGACAACGAAGACGGCGATCCACAGGAAGACGAGGATGATCAGGTGCGGGATCGCCAGGAGCCACTTCACCAGCGGCAGCCAGCGGTTCAACTCTTCGGCTCGCGGGGCATCGATCTGGAGGTGGACGGCCTGTTCTTCATCCGTCGATGGGTATTCGTCGCGCAGGAGCAGGAGATATGAAGTGAGGCGTGCGGTGAAACGGTTGAGCTGGAGGTTCCAGTCGAACCACCAGGCGGGGTACTTCCGGCGGAACACCAGCATCAGCACCACGGGGAGAAACAGGAACCCCACGCCTCCTGCCGCGCCCCGAATCACCTCGGTGTTGCCAACGAATGTGAGTGATCCGGGCGTAATGGCCCCGACGATGATGGCTATCGGGATGATCCAAATCACACGGAACGCCGTCGTCACCCTGTTCAGCTGTTCCGGATAATCGACATCGAACCGCACCGGGTATTCGACCTCCGCTGAGCCTGCCGGCACCGTCGTCATCGGGTGATCCTTTCGCCGGGCCGGGCTCTCGTGGCGCCCCGCGCGTTTTTTCTGTGGTTCCCGCTCTGAGCGGGCTCTAAGACCCTTCCAGGAGTTCTGGAAGCCCTACGTCAGGCTGAACGGCGGGTACTCGTCAGTGAGGAGCATGACGTAGGCGCTAACTCGCGCCTGCCAGCGGCAAAAGCCGGCGAGAAAGCTGTGAAGCCCTTCCGGCACCGAGCCTGTGAACAGGGCGGCGACCCAGGCAATGAGAACGACCACGCCGGCGGCGTACCGAAGGACTCCGATAATGATGAGCTGCGGGATGGCCATGATAATCCGCAAGAGGGTCGTGAGGCGATTACGGCCTGCGACCTGTTCGACTGCGGCGAATCGAACCGGGTAGGCGGGATCGTCGTCGAGCGAGAACGGGGGGTACTTGTCCGTGAGCAGGAAGATGTAGCCAATGACCCGGTTCGACAAGCGATTGGCGCCGATGGCGAAGCGGAGCATCCCTTCGGGGTAGCTGCCGTTGATCAGGATCACGATCCAGGCAATCAGCGTGACGATGCCAAGCCCGATACCAACAAGGATCAGTGCGATGAACTGGGGGATGGCGTAGATGAGGCGAAGGAGGACCGAGAGGCGGTCCTGGGGCGCAGCCTGGTCTACCTCGAGTGTGACCGGGTAGGCTCCACCGGACATGGGGGCGGACATGGTCGTCATCGGGTGATCCCTTCGCCAGGCCGGGCGTCTTGTCGCGCCCTGCGCCAGCCTCGATCTGCTCGCCGCCCCGAGACGACGCACTTATACCAGAAGAGATAGAGGCGCGGGTAGTG
Source organism: Tepidiformaceae bacterium (assembly GCA_041488155.1). Lineage (GTDB taxonomy): Bacteria > Chloroflexota > Dehalococcoidia > Tepidiformales > Tepidiformaceae > JBGPOS01. The sequence goes on along the minus strand of JBGPOS010000016.1, from coordinate 41,546 downwards.
GTTTTGGCGATTTACTTTCGGCCGGCGCGTGGAACGAGGAGCGCCCAGCTGGAGGCAGTTCGCCGATAGGTGTAAAGTCTGGCATATCGCAGAGCACGGGGGCGCGAACCATGGCTTGGTATGACGAGAAAGATAGAGTGTCGTACATCGGAATCTACAAGAATGACAAAGACATGCGCAAGGAGCTGGAACAGGCGATTAGGAGGGGTTGGAAGCTTCAGGACACGACGACTGATGGCGGCCACCTCAACCTGGGCCGGACAGCTACGGGCGCGGTCCTGACGGGTGGCCTCAGTCTGCTGATCGGCGGGAGCCGCTCAAAGGGGGGCCACACGCTGGTCTTCGTGCGTGACGAAGCGTACATCGCGAAGCAGCGGCTCGAGCAATCCATCGTGTCCGCGAAGGGATTCTATGAACGGCTGGCTACGGCAGAGCTGGAAGAGGATGCGGCGGCTGCTGTATTCGTGTCCAGGTGGGCCGAGATTCGTGGATTCGCTGGTCTCCTTCGTGAGCGCGGAGAGAAGGGCCTCCGGGAGGCATTGCAAGAGCTTTCGAAGCGGCGGTCGGCCGCGATCATCGCGCGAGACCAGTTTCTTTCCGCCGGTTTAGTGGTGAAGGACTGCCGGGCTGCCGCCTCATCTCTCGGAGAGACTGTCGTGGATGACATGTTGAGAAATGTCGATCGCTTGGAGGCGTTGGCCGAAACGCAAGTCCGGCGACGGGCGTTGGTGGACACTGAGAAATCTGCCTTGCCGTCGCTTCTAACGGTAGAAACGCGCGCCAAGGACTACTTTCGGGCGCACGAGCGGGTCCGTGACTTCGATGGCAAGCGAGATGCAGCCGGCCGGAACGTCGAGGCGGCTAGGAACGCCCTCGCTGCCGCCGCGCCAGGCAAGGTGTCCGGGTTGGAGCGACGGCTCGAAGACGCGAAGAAGGAACTCTCTAAGAGAGAGTCGGAACTGAGTTCCGCCGAGGCAGCTTTGGCGAATTGTGCAGATACTCTTACCTCCGCGATGGGTTCGCGCGATGTGGCGATGTCCGCGATTCCGGTTAACGCTGATCGAGGTGGGTAGGCAGCACGTGCTGTACCTATTCCACAAAGACACGGGCAGGCAGCGGCGGATCAGCCGACCACGGCCAGCGCGGCGGAGATGAACGATTCCCAGACGCGGTTGCCATCGGTGCCCCCGACGAGCTGCTCTCCAGCGCGCTCCGGGTGGGGCATCATCCCGAGGACGTTGCCGCGGGGGTTGATGATACCGGCGATGTTCCTGGCGCTCCCGTTGGGGTTCGACTCGGGAGTGACCATGCCCGAGGCATCGCAGTAGCGGAAGACGACGCGGCCGGTTGATTCGAGCGCGTCGAGGGTTTCGGGGTCGGCGTAGTAGTTGCCTTCGCCGTGGCTGATGGGCACGTGGAGCACGTCGCCTTCGCGGATACCGGCAGCCCAGGGAGTGGCCCCGCCTTCGCGGCGGAGGTAGACCCATTCGCAGCGGAATTCGAGGCTCTGGTTGCGAATGAGCGCGCCCGGCAGGAGGCCACTTTCGCAAAGCACCTGGAAGCCATTGCAAATCCCGATCACGGGTCGGCCACTGGCGGCGAATTCCATAACCGATTCCATCGCGGGAGAGAAGCGGGCGATGGCTCCACAGCGGAGGTAGTCGCCGTAGGAGAAGCCGCCGGGGAGGACGACCGCATCGTAGCCGCTGAGGTCGGTCTCGCGGTGCCAGAGGATATCGGCCTGCTGTTCGAGCACGTTGTGGAGGACGTGGTAGCAGTCGCGGTCGCTCCAGGTGCCGGGGAAACGGATGATGGCGAAACGCATGACGGCTCCGGGCAGCTGGTTGTGTCGGGCGGAGTATACCACAAGATGTGATCATCCGCCCTAGCGGTTTCGCCCATGACGATTTAGCTCGATGCGAGCCGCGCGAGCTCTTCCGGACCTGCTTCGGGGTAGGCGATGCGGGGGTGGTAGAGCGCCCGGAGGGTGGCCTTGAAGCTGGTTGCGACTTCTTGGAGTTCACGCATCGTGATGTCGCATTCGTCGAGCTGACCTTCGGCGAGCCGCTCGGCGAAGATGCTGTCGACGAGTTCGTCGATGACCGGCCTTTCGCCGGCTTCGCGGGCGCGGACAACGGCCTCGCAGGAGTCGGCCAGCATGACGATCGCAGTCTCCTTGGACTGGGGCCTCGGCCCGGCGTAGCGAAACGGGGCGGGGTCGACGGAGTCGCCTCGTTGCACGGCGCGGCGATAGAAGTAGCTGACGAGCCGGGTGCCGTGGTGCTGGGGTATGAAGTCGCGGATGACGGCCGGGAGGTGGTGGCGCCGGGCGATGTCGAGGCCGTTGAGCACGTGCTCGCGGATGATGGCAGCGCTGACGGTGGGGGGGAGGCCGTCATGGGGGTTTGGCTCGCCATCGAGCATGTTTTCAATGTAGCTATGGGGTTGGGCGAGCTTGCCGATGTCGTGGTAGTAGGCGCCGACACGGACGACGAGAGCATCGGCGCCGATACGGTCGGCGGCCCGTTCGGCAAGCGCGCCCACGAGCTGGCTGTGGTGGTAGGTGCCGGGCGCTTCGTCCTGGAGCCGGCGGAGGAGGGGGTGACCGCTGTGCGCCAGCTCCATCAGTTGGAGCCGGGTGGTGACTCCGAAGGCAAGCGAGAGGACGACGAAGATGCCAACGGTAAGCACGGCCGAAGCTGCGCCGTTGATGCCGGAGGCGAGCGCGATCCAGCCGAGGCTCGTGTTCGACCGCGGTTCGCCGATGAGCCAGAAGGTCACGAGGACCGCGCCGGTGGCAATGGTGACAGCAATGGCCGAAAGGGCGAAGCGGCTGAGGCGTTCGGCACGGTAGATGACGAGGGCGCCAGCGAGACCGCCGGCCGTGTACGCCATCGCCAGTTCGAAGGATTCGAGCGAGCCCACAAACGAAGCGCCCGCGAGCTCGGGCGAGGCCGCCCCAATGAACGTGGCGGCCAGGCCGACGGCCACAGCGACCACGGCGGCGAAGCGGAGCTCAGCGAACGAGGCCGCAACCATCGCCGCTACGGCCATGGGCAGGGCGAAGGCGAAGTAGTGCTGATCGCGATCTGGCGTGAGGCCGGGGAGGGCGACGCGAGCTCCGGCGAGGGCGACCAGCATCGTCGCGCCGGTGAGCAGCATGCGCCGCCCGGGGGGGCGGCTGAACGGCTGCAACTGGTAGACGTAGGCCGCGACCAGGCCGCCCAGGGCGAGGGCAAAGAGCGCGCCGGCCACGGCCTTGTAGAAGTCGAAGCCGTTCGAGATGACTCCTGTGGCTTTGAGCGCTTCGATGTCGGGGGGCCGGAGTTCCTGTCCTTCGCCAGCGATCACCTGTCCGTGCGTGTAACTCACGACGACCGAAGCAACGTTGGCGCGGGCGTCGGCGCGCTTGCGCTCGGTGGCGTCGGTATCTATCTGGAAGTTGGGGATCACGAACACTCGGAGGATCTCGCGGAGGGCGGTCAGTTCGATGGCTGTTTTCGGTGCGTTCGCTGGCAGTTCGACGTAAGCGCTGATCCGAGTCGCGACTTCGTTCTGGGGCAGGGGCCGCTGGAAGAGCTCGGTGAGTGCCTTCTGGGCCGAGACCTGGAGGGCGTCGAAGGCAACGGGGTCGAGGGCGAGCAGGCTGGCGCGCCCGGCGGCGCTAAGGTTCGCCGCCGAGGGGATGTTGCCCACTTCGGTCAGCTGCTGCTGGGCGCCCAATTCCCGGCGTTGGCGGATGGTGCGGACCGCCTCGAGCAGCTTGTCGAGGGCCGCGGCCTGCTGCACACGGATGTTGGGGTCGACTGGCAGGGGGACATCGGCGACGCGGCTGGCCGCTTCGTCCTGGGCCTGGCGGGTGAGGGCGACCGACTCGTACTGCGCATCCTGCGCGGCTTCGAGGGTATGGGGAGCACGATCGCCCTCCCGGAGGGCCTGGCGAACGGGGATGAAGGGGACGACCAGCGGCAGCGTCGCTACAGCAAGGCCGAGGCCGAAAAGCGCAGCGTGGGTGCGCGAGACGATGGGCGCGGGGCGTCGTCGGAACATGGGGGACCTGGCGGGATCATACCAAAGGGGTTGGCCGGGAGCGGACGAGGGTGCCATCCCATTCGAAGAGGGACCGCACGCACGGTCACGTCAGGGGCCGAGCAGCTCGCGGACGACCTCGCTGATAGCGCGGCCGTCGGCGCGACCCGCGAACTGCCTGACAAGCGGGGGCATGACCTTGCCGATGTCGCGCGGGCCCGATGCGCCGGTATCGGCGATGAGCTTGCGGGCTGCCGCTTCGATCTCGGACCGCTCGGCCTGCTGTGGGAGGTAGGCCTCGAGGATGACCATCTCGGCCTCCTCCTTTTGAACGAGGTCTTCGCGCCCGCCTTTGCGGAATTCGACGATGCTTTCGCGGCGTTGCTTGACCTGCTTCTGGATGACCGCGATGACACCGTCGTCATCAAGGGGCTTGCGCGCTTCGATCGCGGCGTTGTGAATTGCGGCGGTGAGCATGCGAAGGGTGCTCTTGCGCGTTTCGTCACGGGCGCGGAGAGCTTCGTGGAGCTCGGACTGGATGCGTTCCTGGAGGGTGGGCATGGCTCCTCCGGCTAACTGAGAGGCCCGGCTGAGCCGGGCCTGGCGGATCGCTCGCTGGCGCGCCGTTAGCGCCGGGTGAGGGCTCGGGCTTCGCTGCGAAGCTGCTTCTTGCGCAACTTGCGAAGGCGGGCCGCTTCCTTCTTCTTTCGTTTGACGCTCGGCTTTTCGTAGTGTTCGCGGCGCCGGGCTTCGGCAAGGATGCCGTCCTGCTGGACGCGCTTGTTAAAGCGCTTGAGGGCGCCTTCGAACGACTCGTTGTCGCCGATGATGACTTCTGACAAGTGAGGGGATCACCCCGCCTTCCTGCGAAGGGACTTCCCAACGGGCCGCAGGGTTACGACGGTAGCACTGCGGGGGGCTAAACGGAAGCTTGTGGGGCCTCTGGCGGGCCCATGGCGGCGGCGGCCCGGCGGTCCAGGCGCTCGAGGTGATGTTCGACCCAAATCGCGGGACGCTGGGTGCGAGGGCCGGGTGCGCTGATGTTGAACCTGTCCTGCTTGCTCCGGAGGGCGCGGGCGGCGGCTTCGAAGGCATGTCGATAGTGCTGAATCGGGGAGGCGCAGGCAGGCCAATCGCCGGTCTGGGCTGCGAGCGCGACTACTGAAGCGTGACGTTCGTCGAGTTCGCGAAGGCGCGTCTCGGCGACTTCGATGTCGCGCGCCAGGCTGAGCCATTCGGGCAGGAGCCCGCCCTGGCGGAGAACCTTGAAGCCGAGCCAGAGGTCGCCGGCGTACTGTTCGCCTTCGACCACAGGGAGGGGCTTACCGGCGCCGGGGAGGTCGTCGAACTCGCCGGCCGCAATGGCCTCCTGGATCTTCGATTCGATGAGCTGGTCGACGTTCACAACTCTATTTTTCGGCCTTGGTCCCGCGCTGGCAACCAGAACGGGGCCCAAAGGCCCCGTTGAGCGTACCGCCGGCTCCTCCGTCTAGTCGGCTGAGGGAAGGACCTTGGGCTGCATCAGGTCCATGGGGCGTCCGCCGACCTGGAGCTCGCAGTTGCCGGGCTTGATCACGAGGAGCTCGATCCCCGTCTGTTCGTCCTTGTAGCGCTTGCCTAGCTGTACGGCCACGCGTGTGCCTCCCGGCTATTTCTTGAGTTCGAGCGGCGTGCCGCCGCAGCTGAGTTCGCCATCGCCGCCCTTCGTGACGATGAATTCGGAGCCACACTTCGGGCAGAAGTAGCGCTTTCCGGTCTGTGCGGGCATTGCCTCCCCTGTTCCTCTCAACAAACGCGGCCCCGGCAGGGGGCACGCTTCTCTATGTAGTCTGGGATCGTAGCCAGCGGTCCGCGGAGCGTCAAACTCGCGAAGCCGCCAGACGACCTTGCGCGCGCCTACTGGACGTAGACGTAGGCGAGCATTTCCGGGTGGAACTCGCAGGTGATCTTGAAGGTGCCTGCGTCGTTGAAGGTGATCGTACGCGTGTCGCCGGTGTTGAAGTTCGCCCCGTCCTTCTTCGCGTTGATGGAGATGGTGTGGAGACCGATCTTGTCGGCGAACTTGACGGCCGTCCCCTTGCGCACGAGGACGGCGCCCTTGTTGATGTCCTGGTCCTTGCCGTCGGCCGTGATCTGCCAGTCGGTGCTGTGTGAGGTGATCGTCACGTCCTTCGACTCGGTGGTGGGCTGCTGGATGGCCACGGCTGTGCCGACGCCGGGAAGCGTGTCGATCACGCTCTTAGGGACGGCGTACTGGACGCAGGCGGTGCCGGGGTTCTTGCTATCGGGCGGCGCGCTGCCCCAGGCGTCGGCCGGCAGCTTGAGCGACTGGCCAACGCGCAGGACCGCGTTGGCGGGGACGCCGTTGGCCTTGCCGAGGGAGTCGGCGGTCACGTTGGAGTAGCCGGTCGCAATCTGTTCGAGGTTCTGGCCCTGGATGACGAACTTGTCGATCTTCGGGAGCTGGAGGATGACCTCGGGGCTGATGGCATCCCCGGCTTTGAGGCCGTTGGCGCCTGCGATGTCGGCCCCGCCGTGGCTGGCGGAGATCTTCTGGAGGGTGTCCCCGGCCTGGATCGTGTACAGCGTCCCGGAAGGAAGCGAAAGCTGTTGCCCTTCGGCCACGACCGCGTCGCCGGCGAGGTTGTTCAGCTTCGCCAGGTCATCGAGCTTGAGCCCGTGCTGGGTGGCGATGACGCCGAGGGTCTGGCCGGCCTGGACAACGACGCCGGCGCCAGAGGGCAGCTTGAGCTTGCGTTCGAAGTCGATCGGGTCGGCGTTGGCGGCGCTCCCGAGGGCGGTGTTGAGGCTCTTCAGCTGCGTGGCGGTGATCCCATGATGGGCGGCGATGGAATCGATCGTGTCGCCGGAACGCACGACGTAGGGGCTATCAGCGAGGAGGGCCAGAATATCGCCGGGGAAGAGTCCGGTGACGGGGGTCTTGGTCTTGCCATCGAGGAGGTTGAAATTCCCCTTCTTGTCGATGTCGGAGAGGATGTTGTTGAGGTCGGCGAGGATCGCGGCGCCGACGTGCTCGGTATCGGCGATCTTGGCGAGGGTTTCGTTGTCTTTGAGGACGTCGTGGGTTCTCCCGTTGGGGAACTGCTTCGAGGGCGGCAGGGTCACCTTCGAGCCCTGGGCGAGGAGCTCCGTGGGCGACACGTTGCCGTTGAGGGCCGAGAGCGGCTTGAGGCCGATCTGATGGCTTTTGGCGATGCCATCGAGGGTATCGCCCCCGACAATGGCCGCGGAGGCGCGGTTGAGGTTGTGGGCGAACTCCACCGCCTGGAGCCAGCCCTTGCTCGTGGCATTGCCCTCTTCGTCCTTGTTCTTTTCGTCGACCGGCGAAGTGAGGAGGTCGATGATGTGTTCGATCTGCCGGGAATTGAGCGAACCGCCATTGGTATTGAGCCAGGCGGGCATGAGAGTCCCAGCGCGGCCGCAAGAGAGGGTGCGGCGAATGAGGTCTTTGTTGGCCTTGAGGATGAGAGGGTCCTGGTCCTGGAACTCGGGCTTGTTCAGCGGGAGGCCGACACCGCCCTGGCCCTGGATGCCATGGCAGGTGCGGCAGTTGTTGGCAAACAGCAGGGCGCCGCGCTCGACTGATTCGGACTGGAAGAACACTTCCTGGCGGCCGGCACGGACGGGCAGGTCGATCGCGCTGTAGGCCGCGCAGCTCGCGATGAAGAGGAAGAAGAGCGCGACGATCAGGAAGACCTGTTTCTGGGTATTCAACCGATCCTCCGGCTAGCCGTTGTAAGGGACCGCGCGCAGCGGGTTTGCTGGTGTGGCGGCCCCGCTGGTGATAGCGCGGGTGTTGACGGTGATTGAGCCATCGCCATTGATGGTGACCAGGAACGTATCCATAGGCCGGGGAGCCGGGCCGAAGACGCGGATGCCGGCGCGGGAGTACGTGGAGCCGTGGCAGGGACAGCGGAACCAGCCGACGATGCCGGGGAAGTTCACCGAGCCGCCATTGAAGTCGGGGCGCCAGGGCACGGTGCAGCCGAGGTGGGGACACTTCCAGTAGAGGGCGAGGAGGCCACCGGTGCCGCCCGCGCCGAGGACGTCGCCCTGGGCGCCGGCGAGGTTCACGAGCCAGAACTTGCCTTCGGAGATGCGGATAGGGTCGTTGCCAGCCTTCGGGATGAGGTTCTTCGGGACGGTCACCGGGCGGCCAAAGCCAGTGGGCTTGCGAAGGTTGAAGAAGGCGAGGGTGCCGGCCACCATTGCCCCAACGCTGACCGTGAGGCCGGCGAAGATGCTGACGCGGAGGAACGAACGGCGAGCGATCTTGCGCGCTTCGGCTTGCCGGGCGTGTTCGACGCGGCGCGCGGTCGTGCGGGCGCCGGATGAAGCCTGTTCGACCTGTGTCATAGCGGCTGCCTACTCCTGCCCCGGTATGCCTTCGCTGATCTTGACCTCCCAGGGCCAGACGAGCTCCTGGCCCTGGCCTCGGAAGGCCGTGCCGGACATCGTGAGGACCCCGTAGGCGCCGACGAAGCCACTGAAGAGGACGATGAGGGCATCGCGGCGGGTGACCACCCAGCCAATGCGCCATTGCAGGTAGACGAGCATGGAGGCGAGCCCGACGAGGGCGACGGTCGGGATCGCCTGCTCGACCAGCCAGGCCACGAAGTCGAGCTTCTGGAAGGTCGTCGGCCCTGCGCCTGGCCCTTCATCGAGGATGCGTAGGTTGAACGGCAGGTAGGTGATGTGGCGCGACCAGTCGGGCCACGGAATCTGTGTCTGGATGGAGCGCACGTTTTCGAGAAAGCGCCAGCGGTCGCCGCCGGAGAGGCCAAACCAGCTGTTCAGGAACTCCGCGATCTTGCCAGAGTCCCAGAGGATGAGGAGCCACGTGCCCACGATACCGACCAGGCCGGAGACGACGGTCAGGCGGACGGCCTTATCGGTGCCGAACCAGGAGCCCTGGCCTTCGGTTTCACGGTCGAAGTAGGGGAACGCCGCCATGATGCCGAGCCAGATGGTGGGGATGATGACGCCCGCCATGGCGCCATTCATGTGGAGGAGCAATTCCTGCAGGTTGAGGAGGTACCAGGGGGCTTTCGAGGGGTTGGGGGTGACGTCGGCGTTGGCCTGATCGAGCAAGGGTGCGTTGACGAGGAACGAGAGCGCGAAGATGGTGACGGTGAAGAGCATCGCCGCGATGAATTCGACGAAGACGAGGTCGGGCCAGACGAGGACCTCCTCGTCTCGGGCGCGTGGCTGCGGGCGGGCAACCGGTCGGGCGACTACTGCGGTGGCCATAGCGTTCCTATCCCAGCGTCCAGATGTCCTTGCTTAGAGCGGCCTGGCCAGCCCACCATCTCGGCGGATCCGCCAGAAGTGGATGGCCATGAACACAGCGGCCAGCAGAGGCAGGCCGATGACGTGCAAGGTGTAGAAGCGGATGAGGGCGTCGGGGCCGACTTCGAACCCGCCGAGAAGCCAGAACCGGCTCTTGGGGCCTAGCACGGGAGCGGCGCCGGCGATGTTGGTTCCGACGGTGATGGCCCAGAAGGCGAGCTGATCCCAGGGGAGGAGGTAGCCGGTGAAGCTGAGGAGGAAGGTGAGTACGAGGAGGACGACACCGACGACCCAGTTGAATTCACGTGGGGGCTTGTACGCGCCTGTGTAGAAGACACGCATCATGTGGAGGAAGACGAGGATGACCATGGCGTGGGCCATCCAGCGGTGCATGTTCCGCATGAGCTGGCCGAACTGGACAGTCGTTTGGATGTTCTGGATATCGAGGTAGGCGCGGTCGACGCTGGGGACGTAGTAGAACATCAGGAGAATGCCGGTGATGGTCAGCCCCAGGAACATGAAGAAGGAGAGACCACCGAGGCAGTAGGTGTGGGTGATCTTGACGTGGGTGCGGTGGATCCGGGTGGGGTGCAGGTGGAGGAAGACGTTGGTGGCGACCACGAGCATCTGGTTGCGGGGGGTGTTGGGGTAGCCAGTCCGGAAGATGGATTTCCAGACGTAGTTGTGGAACATCCGGTCGTAGAGCTTGTCTGCGATCGTCGGTTTGGCTGGCTGTTCGACGGCCATATGCTCCCTTGCTCCCGGACCTAGCGCTGCCACCAGTGGCCGAAGGCCACGAGGATTGCCATTGAGATACCGATCATGATGAAAACGAAGAGGAGTTCGAGGGTCTCGCCAACTTCCAACTCGACGGGCCTCCCCTCAAAATCGCGCGGCGGGCCACCCGCCTGCCACAGCAGGACTTTGTGAATCCTGTCGCGAAGTGAGTTATACCATCGGCGCTTCCGGGGGGTCAAACGAGAGGCGGGGAGTCCTGACGGCGGGGTGATCCGGGCGTGCCCGGCGTGCCCTGGTCAGCCTTCGGTCGGCGGTCAGTGGCGCCGAAAACGCATGCGCACGAGACCCCGGATGTCCTCAGCGGCGGTCTTCAGGATGTTCACCTTGCTGTCGGGGTCTTCGTCCCAGCGGACCGGGAGCTCGCAGATGCGGAGTCCCCTTCGGTGGGCGAGGATGAGCAACTCTGTGTCGAAGAACCACATGCGGTTTTCGATGTGGGGGACAACTTCCGTGACGGCGCGGCGGCTGAGGGCCTTGAACCCGCATTGGGCGTCGGTAATGCGCAGGCCGGGGAAGGTGGCACGGACGAGAAAGACGTAGCCGCGCGAGGTTATTTCACGTTTCAGGGAACGCCGCGTGCGAGCCCCGCCGGCGAGCCGCGAGCCAATGGCCACGTCGCAGCCTTCGTTCGCCACCATGTCGACAAGCGCCGGCAGGTGTTCGATGTCGGTGCTGAGGTCCACGTCCATGTAGGCGACGACGGCGGCGTCGCTCTCCATCCAGGCCTGGCGAAGGGCGAGGCCCCGTCCCTTGACGGTGAGGACAAGAGCCTTGACCTGGGGATGCCGGTCTTCGAGCTCGCGCGCGAGATTGCCAGTGCCGTCGCTCGAACCGTTGTCGGCGATGACGACGCCCCAGTCGTACCGTGGCTGGGCGGCGAAGAGGGCGAGGGTGCGTTCGATGCTCGCCTGCAGGACCGCGATTTCGTTGTAGCAGGGGATGACGACATCAACGCGCTTGCGGGCTGCGGGGGCGGAGGTCATGTGGGGAACAGGTTAGTGGCCAGCGGCCGTTTGCTGTCAGCCTCGGGCGATGAGGGCGGCGAGGCGGCTCTTCTGGCGGTCGGCCTTACCGGTGTGGATAGCGCCCTTCTTGGCAGCTCGATCGAGGGCGGAGTAGGCCGAGACGAGGGCTGCTTTGGCAGCATCGGCGTCGCCGTTGGCGGCGGCTTCGCGCACGCTGCGGACGGCGCTGCGGGCGAGGGTGCGGGTGGAGCGATTGCGATCACGGCGCCTCAGGGACTGGTGCCACCGTTTGATCGCGGACTTGTTGTTCGCCACTGAGCCTACCAACCTCAAAGGAGCCAACTGCTCGAACGATCACCATAGCGCGAGGGCTGCGAAGGCGCAAAGGAATCAGGAGCGCGGCGAGTGTGGAGGGCCGGCATGGTAGGCTTGCCGTCCATGCGGGTGGCAGTGATCTCCGACGTGCACTCGAACCTGGCGGCCCTCGATGCGGTACTCAGCCATGCGGAGACCCAGGGTGTCGAGCAAATCTGGCACCTCGGTGACGGCGTCGGCTATGGCCCGGACCCCGATGCGGTGATCCAGAGAATGGTGGAGACAGCGGCAGCCAGCGTGATGGGCAACCACGACGCAGCGGCGGTCGGTCTCATTCCCAGGGACGAGTTCAACCCACTTGCGGCGAAGGCAAACGCCTGGACGGCGGAGCGCATCAACGAAGAGAGCAAATCGTTCCTGATGGGGCTGCCTCACATCGAACGCAAGGGGCTCTACACGCGTGTGCACGGCACGCTGCGGTCGCCGCTCTGGGAGTACCTCGTGACGGTCGAGGCGGCGGCAGCCCACTTCGCCGCCCAGGAAACGCCCTACAGCTTCGTCGGCCACACCCACATCCCGCTGGTGATCACGGAACTGGCGACAGGGCGCTTTGACGTGCTCGCGAGCGACGATGGGGCGGTGGTGGACCTGGGCGAAGAGCGAGTGTGCATCAACCCGGGCAGCGTCGGCCAGCCGCGCGACGGTGACCCGCGCTCGTCGTACGCCATTCTCGACACGGCGGCCACCACGGTCACGTTCCACCGCGTCCCGTACGATGTCCGGGCCACACAACGACGGATGCGCGAGCTGGGGCTCCCCGAACAGCTCGCAGCGCGGCTCGCACGGGGCCGCTGACAAGGAGACAGGCGGGTGACCATAACGATCGCTTCAGGGTTCCGGATGGACGAGGAGACGGTGGCGCAAATCGAGGCCGTCGACCCCGCTGTCCGTGTCGTGCAGCTCCCTCAGATCGGATCCCAGAACACGCCTGACGCCGAAACGAAGGCGAAGCTCCTCGCCCTCATGGAGGAGGTCGAGATCCTGATTGGCCAGTCCAGCGTCTCGCCGGAGTATCTCCTGGCCGCTGGGAACCTGAAGTGGTTCCAGGTGATCAACGCCGGCGTCGACCGGATGGCGAAGGAGGGGCTGCTGTCGCGGGGCTTCGCGGTGACGAACGTCAGCGGCCTGACCGCCCCGGCGATCGCGGAATACGTCATCGGGACGATGGTGATGATGGCGAAGGGGTTGCATTTCTCCGTGCGCGAACAGGCGGAGCACCGCTGGGCCCGGCACCCGGTCGGGGAGCTGGCCGGCAAGACGCTCGGGATCGCCGGCATGGGCGCGATCGGACGGGAGACTGCGCGCAGGGCGCGGGCCTTCAACATGCGGGTAGTCGCGACGCGGCGGACCGTTTCGCGGGGCGACCGGGACCCGGATTGCGACGATCTGCTCCCGTACTCGGACCTCGACCGGCTGCTGGGGGTCTCGGACTACCTCGCGCTGTGCGTGCCGCTGACGCCGGAGACGCACCACCTGATCGGGGAGAAGGAGCTCAAGGCGATGAAGCCGACGGCCTGCATCGTGAACATCGCGCGGGGGCCGGTGATCGACCAGGAGGCACTGATCCGGGCGCTGCGCGAAGGCACAATCGCGGGGGCGGCGCTCGACGTCACCGACCCGGAGCCGCTGCCGCCGGAGAGCCCGTTGTGGGACCTGCCGAACGTCATCCTGACTCCACACATCTCCGGCGGGATCGATCGCTACGTGGCCCGAGCGGTCGAGATGTTCATCCAGAACCTCCGCAGGTACATCGCGGGCGAGGCGCTGGAAAACGTCGTCAGCGCCCAGCTCGGGTACTGATTGTTCGTTTGACTCGAAGCAATCGTCTTCGTAGCCTGATTGCACATTCGCATACTTCCACGGCGCGAGCGGGCCGCGGTGGTCTTCTCTGGAGTAGCACGCCATGCCTAAAGCCCTCGTCGAAAACGGCAAAGTCCCAGTGTCTGCTGGGTTGGGCCTCCGGATCCGCACCGCGCGGCGAGACGCATCGATGAGCCAGGGCCAGCTGGCCACGGCCTTGAACACCACCCAGAGCGCGATCAGCCTCTACGAAGCGGGGCAGCGTTCAGTCGGGATCGACATGCTGCTGAACGTGGCGCGGATCCTCAACCGGCCGCTTCATTACTTCCTCGGTGAAGACGGCGACATGCTGTACGTGAAGGACAGCGACATCGCGGAGCTCATCTCGGAGCTGGAGCGACACCCTGAAGACCTGCCTGAACTGCTGGCCTACTGGCAGTTCCTGCGCTGGCGCCGGGCGGGGTTGAACGGGCGCTACCAGGGGTAGGGCCAAGCGGAGCGGGCCTGACTGGGCTGCCGCGGGCGGCGGCGCCGGGGCGAGTCTCACGCGGTACCCGGCAGGATGGCCGTAGAATCTGGGAACTCTCCGGGAGGGCTGACTGTGGTACGCCGGCTCTGCGACGACACCGATGCCCGGCGCCTGTTGAACCCCGGACCGGTGGCTATCGTGACCACGCACTGGCGGGGGATGGCGAACGCGGCCCCGGTAGCCTGGACTGCGCCGCTCTCGATGGAGCCTCCGCTGGTCGGTGTGGTGATCCACCCCCACCGGCACACGTCGGACATGATCCGGTTCAGCGAGGAGTTCGCGATCAACATTCCCGGCCCGTCGCTGCTGAAGCAGACGGCGTTCCTGGGGAGCCAGAGCGGCCTGAACAACAATAAGCTGGAGTCGGCGGGGCTCGAACTCTTTTCCGGGCAACGGATCGAGGCGCCGCTGATCGAAGGCTGCCTGGCCTGGATCGAATGCGGCCTGCACGACGTCATCCGGATCGGCGACCACACCTTGTTTGTGGGGAAGGTGGTGCGGGTGCAGGCGCTCGACGAGGCGTATGCCCAGGTCTGGAAGCTCGAGGAGCGGCGCTACAGCCCGCTGACCTACATCGGGGGGACGAAGTACGCGGTGATCGGCGACCCCCTGGAGGCGGTGGTAGAGGTCGACGTGAGCGGCGGGCTGGTCATCGAGAAAGCGGAGGAGCGGGAGCAGCGCGAGGAGGAAGAGGCGCAAGCGCGCGAGCTCCGCGAGGCGGAGGGCGATGAGGGGTTCGAGGAGATGGAGTCGCGGGCGTAGGGCGCTCATCCCCCGGCCCCTTCTCTCGGGCCGCGAGAACCCGCGCCCTGGCGGCGGTGCCCTCATCCCCCGGCCCCTTCTCCCGATGCGCGTGAGAAGGGGAGCGATTGAGCGTGCGCCTAACGGCTGGCGAGGGGGACGTACTGGCGATTCGAGGCGCCTTCGTAGAGGGCGTTCGGGCGGACGAGGCGGTTGTCGGCGTACTGTTCGAGCAGGTGGGCGGTCCAGCCGGTGATCCGGGCGAGCGCGAAGATCGGCGTGTAGAGGTCGCTGGGGATGCCGAGCATCTTGTAGACCGAGGCGCTGAAGAAGTCGACGTTCGGGTAGAGGGGGCGGCCTTCGAGCTTGCGTGCGAGGTAGTCCCGGAGCTTCAGCGAGAGGTCGAAGTAGTGGCGGTCGGGGGACTGCTTTGCGACTTCGTGCCCGAGGCGTTCGAGGATGATGGCACGGGGGTCGGTCGTCTTATAGACGCGGTGGCCAATGCCCATGACGCGCTCGCCGCGGCCGAGCATGGCCTCGACGTGGGGGGCGATGTTCTGTTCGTCGCCGATCGCTTCGACGAGCTTGAATACGGCTTCGTTAGCGCCGCCGTGGAGCGGACCCTTCAGGGTTCCGATGGCGGAAGCGATCGCCGAGTACATGTCGCTGAGGGTGGAAGCCGTGACGATCGCTGAGAAGGTCGAGGCGTTCATCTCGTGCTCGGCGTGGAGGATGAGGGCGACGTCGAAGACGCGAGCTTCGAGGGCGTTCGGCTCGCGGCCGTTGAGCATGTAGAGGAAGTTGGCGGCGTGGCTGAGGTCGTCACGCGGCGCGACGACCTCCTGGTCCGTGCGCAGGCGGTGGTAGGCAGCAATGACGGTCGCCATCTTGGCGGTGAGCCTGGCGGCGGTCTGTTTGAGCTGCTGGCTGGTCAGGTCGCTGGACTGGCGATCAATGGCACCGAGGACTTCGACGGCGATTTCGAGGGTGCGCATCGGACGGACGACGCCGTAGAGCTCGCGAATGAGGCGCGCGACGATTTCGTCGAGGCCACGCTCGGAGACAAGCTTGCTGTTGAGGTCAGCGAGCTCAGCGCGGTTCGGGAGCCGCTGGTTCCAGAGGAGAAATGCGACTTCTTCGAACGTCGAGTGGTCTGCAAGGTCGTAGATGTCGTAGCCGGAGTAGACGAGTTCACCCTTGATGCCATCGATGCGGCAGAGCTTGGTGGCCGTGACGTTGATGCCTTCGAGGCCGCGGGCGACGGTTTCAGTGCCATGGGTAGCGATTTCGGTCATGGTGGATCCTCCGGCGATTGTATACAGCCGCGCAATTCTACCATCGAGCGAGGCTACGTGGAGGGTCCAGGGCGACGCCGGGGGGGCCTTTCGCCCACATCCCCCCGCCCCATATACCCCAGCGCGGGAGAAGGGGAGCAGTTCTATCCCCGGGCGTTGGCTGTCAGGAGACGTGCCAGGTCACCTGCGCCGGGCCGACGATCGCGATCCAGTAGACCCCGCCCTGAGTGAAGACTGCAAAGTCGTTGGCCCCGGGCACTCCGGTCGCGCCCGGAAAGTAAGCCAGCCAGACCTGGGCCCCGGCGTTCCAACGGAAGATGGCTGTGACCAGGCTGGTGATGTCGTTGACGCCGCCGGCGGCGCCGCCCTGACCCCGGAGCGCCACGTCAATCCCCATCCCGTCGGGACCACCCCAGGCTATGAGGCTCCAGCGGAAGGAGAGCGCGTAGACCACGGCCCCGGCGGGGTAGGTGAACTGGTCAGCTGCGACGGCCGCACTTGTCCCCGACGGAGTGATGACCAGTACGTCGACGGTCCCGGATGGGCCAGACGGAGCGACGGCGAGGATCTGGGTGTCGCTGACGACCGTCGGAGTCACGCCGACGCCGCCGAAGGTCACGCTCGTGGCGCCGGTAAAGCCGGAGCCGGTGATGGTGACAGCCGTGCCGGCAGATCCGCTCGAGGGGCTGACGTTCGTGACCACGGGCCCCCCACCGAGGTAGGTAAAGATGTCGGCGGGCCCTGCCGCGCTGGCGCCCAGCGGGGCGACGACAATGACGTGGACGGCGCCAACCGGGCCTGCCGGGGCGACGACAACAATCTGGACATCGCTGCTCACGGTGGGGGTCGCGCCAATGCCACCGAAGGTCACGCTCGTCGCTCCGGTGAAGCCGAAGCCGGTGATGGTCACGACGGTGCCGGCGCCGCCGCTCGTGGGACTGAGACTAGTCACCACGACGCCCCCGCCGAGGTAGGTGAAGAGGTCTGCGGGAACCGCGGCGCTCGTCCCGGATGGGGTCGTGACCAGGACGTGGACGGTGGAACCAGCCGGGTTGACCGGGGCGCTCACGGTAATCTGGATATCGCTCAGGACCGTCGGGATCGCGACGACTCCTCCAAAGCTAACGCTGGTGGCGCCGGTAAAACCCACACCGGTGATGGTGACGGCCGTCCCCGCGACTCCGCTGGTTGGGCTAATCGCCGTGACCACGGGGCCGGCTCCGGGGTAGGTGAACAGGTCCGCCGCTGAGGCGATGCTGGTCCCGGCGGCGGTGGTCACGAGGACGTGGACGCTCCCCGGCAGGTTGATAGGAGCCGTGGCGAAGATCTGGGTGTCACTGACGACAGTGGGAAGGACGAGGACGGTACCGAAGCTGACACTCGTCGCGCCAGTGAACCCGACGCCGATGATCGTAACGACAGTGCCAGCCACCCCGCTGGAAGGGCTAATGGTGGTGACCACCGGACCGCCTGCGACATAGGTGAAAACGTCGGCGGGCCCGGCGGTGCTCGTCCCCACGGGGGTGGTGACGACGATGTGAATCGCCGCGGGGACGTGGGCCGGTGCTATCGCGGTGATCTGGGTGCTGCTGCTGTTCACAAAGAGGGAGGGAATGCCATCGAACGCGACGATCGTCGCCCCGGCGAAGCCAGTCCCGGTGATGACCACGGTCGTGCCGGTGGTGCCGCTGAGAGGGCTGACGCTGATGACAACCGGGCCGCCCACAACGTAGGTGAACTGGTCGGCTGCCACAGCGGGGCTCGTCCCCCCGGGAGCCGTGACCAGCACATGGACCGGCCCCAGGGCGTGAACCGGTGCGGTCGCGAAAACCTGGGTGTCACTCACCACCGTAGGGAAGACGGGAACTCCTCCGAAGCTCACGACCGTAGCCCCCGTGAAGCCGGTACCGGTGATGGCCACAACCGTGCCGGCGACCCCCGTCGGCGGGGCCACACCCGTGACCACTGGCACGGTTAAGAGGTAGGTGAAGACGTCAGCCGGCCCGGCTACGCTCGTGCCCGCGAGTGTGGCAACGACGACGTGGGCCGGTCCAGGAGCATGGGCTGGCGCGGTGGCGAAAACCTGGTTGTCGTTTGTAACCGAGAAGAGCGCCAGGACGCCGTCGAAGGTCACACTTCTGGCGTCAGTGAGGCCACTGCCGTGGATCGTGACACCGGCGCCGACGCTGCCGCTCGTTGGGCTGATAGAGGTAACGACGGGGATGGAGACAGCAGAGGCGCCCGATTGTTGGGCAAGAAAGACGGCTGCCATAACGGCAGTAACGACGATTGCGCGGATCAGATTTCGTTGAGGGTGGGCACATAGATCGGACATTGGGGGTTCAACCTTCCCATGGACCGTTACGGCGCCGTCCGGCCGTCAGGTGAAACGTACTCCTGCTGTGATTGTGGTGGAGTGAATCAAACGTTGTGGTAAAGGGCTCGCCGGTGCACCTGTCGGGCCCTTTTCCCCTGGCCCCTTCTCCCGAAGCGCCGGCCCTCACCCCTGCCCCTGTCCCGCTGCGGGGGAGGGGGAGAAACAGTGCACACTCGCGTGCTCTGACCCCGGTCAGGGGTGTTCCCCAGAGACCCGGCTCGTCCGCATCGCGCCCTCATCCCCCGGCCCCTTCTCCCGGAGCGCCGGAAGAAGCGGAGGTCGGTGCAGACTAGGCCAAGACGCTTGCGGCGTCGTTTTCCAACACTGCCGCTACGTTGCGCTCGGCGATCATCGTGATAAGTGCTTCGCCAGCCTCCATCACCTTTTGGAACAGTTCCAGCTCGACCGGGTCGTCCGGGGCAGTGGATGTGTCGAGGGCGCGGACGCCGTTCACGGGGATCCACATGGCAATCAGGAGCCCCCGTTTGTAGTCGAGCGCGAGGTTATCGACGGAATAGCCGGTGACGCCTTCGGCAGCGAGCGTTTCGTGGTAGAGGCGGATCAGTCCGGGTTCGAGACGGCGGCGGGCTTCCGGTGTCAGGCTCTGGGCGGTGAAGTAGGCGAGATCGCGCGCGCCAGAGCCACGACCGGCGATCTGCCAGTCGAGCACGACGAGTTCGTCGGCCGTGCCAGGTTCGCCGAACATGAAGTTCTCTATGCGGTAGTCACCGTGGACGAGAGTGCTCGC
Source organism: Tepidiformaceae bacterium (assembly GCA_041488155.1). GTDB lineage: Bacteria > Chloroflexota > Dehalococcoidia > Tepidiformales > Tepidiformaceae > JBGPOS01. Next base: position 22,579 of record JBGPOS010000016.1, on the reverse strand, counting down.
CGAAGCGGCGCCATCGGCGACCAACTCGCGGACCTGGGCGCGCAGGCGCAAGCCGACCTCTTCGAATCGCGGGTCGAGGCGCGGCCCCAGCCGCTCCCAGAAGCTCGCCCAGGCGAGGTCGATGAGGCCCCCGACCATCTCCAACTGGAATTCGGGCTGAGGCAGCCAGGGGCTGGTACGAAGGTCGGGGTGTTCCCACCAGCGGGCGTGGAGGCGAGCAAGCTCCCTCACGATCACACGGGCCTGGTCGTCTGAGCAGGACGTGGCCTGGTCGAGCATGCCAAGGTGGCCAAGGTCTTCGAGGAGGAGGACGAAGCACCCTTCGTCCGGAGCCATGACGCCGCCGTAGCAGCGGGGGACGCGTACGGGGCAGGTTGGCGCCATGTCGCGGTACCACTGGATCTCTGTGGAATAGAGCAGCGCGATCAGCGGCCCGTACGAAGGGTCGTACGCGACGGGCGTGGGGAGCTTGGCGACCAGGCTCTGCGGTGCGTCCGGTGCCGGGCGATCGTATTCGGGGACGATGCGAAGCGTGAGGCCGACGAAGCCGCGGCCCGCGCCAATCTCGGTCAGGGTGACCCCGGTCACGCGCGCCGCGCCAAGGTGGCCGCCTTCGGAAAGGATGGCGGTGAGCCACTCGGGCGTTATCTGTTCGGCGAGACGAGGCACCGGGAGCTGAGCCATCGAGGATCCTCCGGGTCAGGGCGGACTATAGGTGGCGGGTGCGGTTGTGGACAATCCCGGTCCGGAGGGTCCCCAGACATGCGTCGCGCCCTCATCTCCCGGCCCCTTCTCCCGGGGGCGCCGGCCCTCACCCCTGGCCCCTCTCCCGCTGCTGCGGGCGAGGGAGAGTGACGCCGCGGATACAGCGGCGCTAGATCCGCTCCGCGACGAGGCTGCCCATCCTGGCCGTATCGACGGGGGTGCTGCCGGGGCCGGCGATGTCGGGGGTGCGGTAGCCTTCGCGAATGACCTGGTCGACCGCAGATTCGACGGCGGCGGCTTCGGCTTCGAGACCAAGGGAGAGGCGGAGCATCATGGCGGCGCTGAGGATCATGGCGAGGGGGTTGGCCTTGCGCTGGCCGGTGATGTCAGGGGCGCTGCCGTGGATAGGCTCGTAGAGTCCGATGCCGCGGCCGTCTTTCCGCCGCCTGCCGAGGCTGGCGGAGGGCATCATCCCCATCGAGCCGGCAAGCATGGCGGCTTCGTCGGTCAGGATGTCGCCGAAAAGGTTCTCGGTGACGATGACGTCGAAGCTCGCGGGGCGGCGAAGCAGATGCATCGCGCAGGCGTCGACCAGGATGTGGTCGAGGGCGACGTCGGGGTACTGGCGGCCGACCTCGGTGGCGATCTCCCGCCACATGCGGCTCGTGTCAAGGATGTTGGCCTTATCCACGCTCGTGACCTTCTTGCGGCGGGTGCGGGCCAACTGGAAGGCCACGTGGAGGATGCGAACGACTTCGCGCTCGCTGTAGCGAAGGGTGTCGACGGCCTGGCGGCCGCGGCTGTTGGACCAGCGTTTCTGGGGTTTGCCGAAGTAGATCCCGCCGGTGAGCTCGCGGATGACGACCATATCGGTGCCTTCGAGGACTTCGGGGCGGATAGTGCTGTCGCCGAGCATGAGGGGGTGGATCTTGACGGGTCGAAGGTTGGCGAAGAGGCCAAGTCCCTTCCGCATGCCGAGGATGGCCTGTTCGGGGCGGACCTTCGCGCGGGGGTCGTCCCACTTCGGGCCGCCGACGGCGCCGAAGAGGACAGCCGCCGAAGCTTTCGCCTTCGTGAGCGTCTCATCGCGGAGCGCGGTGCCGAAGCGGTCAATGGCGGAGCCGCCGATGGTCTCTTCGTCGTAGTGGAACTCGTGGCCGAAACGGCGTTCGACGCGGGCGAGGACCTTCGTGGCTTCGGCCATGACTTCGGGGCCGATGCCGTCGCCGGGGGTGAGGAGGATGCTGTACGAGGGCATAGGGGACAGGTTACAGGGGACAGGGGACAGCGCCGCCGGTCCACGCCTTTCGTGGTGTGGGGCGAAGATACGGCGGCTGACCGTGTGGTGTCTAAGACTCGAGGGTGATGGCGGTGATGCCGAGGGGGCATCGGCGCCGACCCTCATCCCACGGCCCCTTCTCCCGGGGCGCCGGGAGAAGGGGAGAGTGGGAAGCGAGTGTCGCGGTAGGAGTGGCTACTGGCTGAGCTGGTAGATGACCGGGCGGTAGTGCGGCTCGGGGATGGGATCGCCCTTGTGGCGAGCGGCTGCGAGCCACGCCTCTCTTGCGATGCGTAACTCGGCGAGCGCCTCTTCCGGGGTCGCGCCGAAGGCAGAGCAGAACTCGAGGTCCGGGATGTCGGCCACGTAGCAGGCGTCTTCGGTGCTGTAGAAGATGTTGATGTGGTAGTCAGTCATCAGGCGCCCTCCCACCGCAGCTCCCACAGGCGGACCGGCTCTTCCAGCCCCTTGAGGTCGTGTTCGCCCGTGTCGTGGAAGAGGAAACCTTTGCCCGCGACCAGCTGGCGGACCACGTCGGCGACGAGCACCTGGCCGCCCGTCGCCCTGGCGGCGATCCGCGCCGCCGCGATCACGCTCGAACCGAAGAGGTCGTCGTCCTCGGCGATCGGTTCGCCCGCGTTGAGCCCCGCGCGGATGCGAAGCCGCTGCCCACCGATGCCGCCCTGAACCGCCTGCTGCAGGGCGATGGCGCACTCGATCGCCTTCTGGGCCGAGCCAAAGCTGGCCATGAAGCCGTCTCCCATGGTCTTCACTTCCTGCCCGCCGTGGGCGGCAAGCGCTTCGCGGGTGATTCGCTCGTGCTCCCGCAGCACCTCGCGCCCCTTTGCGTCTCCGAGGCGCGACATCATCGCCGTGTGCCCTTCGAGGTCCGTAAAGAGCATGGTGCGGAAGGGGGTGGGCGATGGGCCAGGATCGACAGCAGCCCGTCCGAAGGCCCCACTGAAGAGACCATCGATCGCGCTGCACTGGCGTTCGAGATCCCCGAGCACGTGGCCGACGCCATGCTCCAGCACCACAAGCCGTGCGCCGGGGATCGTGGCGGCGGTTTCTTGCACCATTTCGACGCGCACGAAGCGGTTCTGGCGATTGTGGAAGATGAGCGCAGGCACTCGAAGGCGGGCAGCTTCCGGCATCAAGTTGATTGCCGACACCGACTCCATCACCATGATGTACCCGGCGGCATCACCCGATTGGCGGACCATCTCGGCCCAGGCCTTCGCACCGTCCGGCGACGCGAACCCGAAAGCGCTTCCAGCGACCTCCGCATAAGCATCCCAATCGAGGCGTGCCATCTCCCGCATGGCGGTGGTCGCGGAACGGCGGCGGTGCGCTGCGTCATCGAGGACTGGGGCCCAGAGCACCAGCCCCGCGACAGCCGCTGGATGCTCCGCCGCATACCGGACGGCCTGCATCGCGCCGAAGTTGATCGCCCCAAGGACGAACCGACGCACACGGCAACCCCACTTGGGTTGCGTTCACCCTGTATGCCCATGGCCGGGCTTTCGCCGAGACCGATCCTCTCCGGGCACTGGCCGCGCAGCGACAAGCACTCGCCTACTCCGAGGAGCACCGACGTCCAGCCGTGAGACGACGGCGTCCAGGTCACTGAGCCAGTCTTCGAACGTACTGTGGTCGACCGGCCTCGACGACTGGCCGGCGCCGCGGCCGTCGTACGCTATGAGCCGGCGCCCGCGACCGATGGCGAGGAGCCACTCGCGATACTCCTGAATGTCCCACAGCATTTGCTGGTGGCCGTAGGGGCCCAGGGGGAGTAAGACCAGCGGCTCGCCGTCGCCGGCATCGGTGTAGGCAATGTTCAACCCGTCGACGGTTCGCGCGAACTGGACGGGCGGCGATTCCACAGCCGGATTATGCCACGCCGCAACCGGGACCTAGAAAGCTCGCGGAGCGTGCCTTCAAGCCTCCGGGGGATGCTGGCTCGGCGAAACGTTCGCTCGTCGCCGCGTCAATTCAGCTGAAGCACCGCGGGGAACACTTGGGCGGCCATCACGGAACAGCGCGCGCAGGGCCTGGCGGCTCAGGGCGAGGGCCATCCCGCGGAGGCGGTAGCCTTGCTCACCCGCGCGAGGTAGTCGGCTCGCGGGATCTCGATGGCGCCCATCGCGGCGAGGTGGGGTGTGAGGAGCTGGACGTCGACGAGCTGCATGCCGGTTCGTTCCGCCTCTTCCATCATGGCGACCATCGCGACCTTCGAGGCGTCGGGGGTGCGGTGGAACATGGACTCGGCGCCGAAGAGGGCCCCGACGGCAACCCCGTAGAGGCCACCGGCGAGGCTGCCCTCGGCGGTCCAGGTTTCGAAGCTGTGTGCCCAGCCCAGTTCGTAGAGCCGGCAATAGGCGGCGATGATAGCCGGGGTGATCCAGGTGCCTTCCGGGCGGTCGGCGCAGGCGGCGATGACAGCGGGGAAGGCGGCGTCCATGGTGGCGCGAAAGCGGCCGGCGCGAAGGGTGCGGGCGAGCCGGCGGGAGACGTGGAGGCCGCCGATCGGGATGACGGCCCGGGGGTCGGGGGAGAACCAGAGGTACTCCTCGCCGGGGTGAGGCCATGGGAAGATGCCGTGGCGGTAAGCCTCGACGATCGTCTCGGGGGCAAAGTCGCCGCCTGTGGCGACGAGGCCGGTGGAGTCCGCGCGGCGTGGGTCGGGGAAAGCGAAGCGACAGGGGGGAAGGGGATGGCGCGGCCCGGCGCGTGCCACCTCGACCAGGATCAGCCCGGCCACAGATGCCCTCAGCGGGCGGCCAGCGTCCGCGGGTAGAGATCGGCGCGCTGGGCTTCGAACGCTTCGATTCGATCCTCTTCGAGGAGGGAGAGGCCGATGTCGTCCAGGCCTTCGAGCAAGCAGCGCTTGACGAAGGGGTCGATGTCGAAGTGGCGCACGAAGGAGCCGTCGGCGCTGGAGACGGTCTGGGAGGCGAGGTCGACGACGATCTCCGACGAGGGGAGCTCCTCGGCGCGGGCGATCAGATGGTCGATGTCCTTCTGGGGGAGGGTGACGGTGAGGAGGCCAATCTTGGCGCAGTTGTTGCGAAAGATGTCCGCGAAGGAAGGGGCGATGAGGGCGCGCAGGCCCATGTCTTCGAGGGCCCAGGGGGCGTGCTCACGCGAAGAACCACAGCCGAAGTTCGCGCCGGCCAGGAGCACAGGTGCGCCCTTGTAGGCAGGGTTGTTGACGACGAAGTTGGGGTCCTTGCGCCAGGTCTCGAAGGCGAATGCGCCGAAGCCCGTGCGCTCGATCCGTTTGAGGTACTGCGCAGGGATGATCTGTTCGGTGTCGACGTCGGCGCGATTCAGGGGGATGGCGTTGCCGCGAACAGTCTTGAACTTGTCCATCAGTTGGCCACCCACTCGCGGATGTCGACGAAGTGACCGGCGATGGCGGCGGCGGCGGCCATCTGCGGGCTGACAAGATGCGTGCGGCCGCCCGTGCCCTGGCGGCCTTCGAAGTTGCGGTTGGAGGTTGAGGCGCACCGTTCGCCTGGGAGAAGGATGTCGGGGTTCATCCCAAGGCACATCGAGCAGCCGGCTTCGCGCCAGTCGAATCCGGCGTCCTTGAATATCTTGTCGAGGCCTTCCTGCTCGGCCTGGAGCTTCACGAGGCCGGAGCCCGGTACGACCATCGCCTGGACGCTCTTCGCCACCTGGCGGCCGCGAACGACGGCGGCGGCGGCGCGGAGGTCTTCGATGCGGGAGTTGGTGCAGGAGCCGAGAAAGACGCGATCGATGGGGATGTCCTGGATGGCGGTGCCGGGGACGAGGCCCATGTAGGCGAGCGAGCGTTCGGCCAGCTCGGCGGCCTGGGGGGAGGCGGCGGAAGCAGGGTCGGGGACGCGACCGGTGACAGGGACGCTCTGGGCAGGGGTGGTGCCCCAGGTGACGCAGGGCTCGATCGTGGCGCCGGGCAGCTCGACGGTTGTATCGAATACAGCGCCGTCGTCGGTGGACAGCGCGCGCCAGGAGTCGAGGGCGCGCTCCCAATCGGCGCCCTTGGGGGCGAAGGGCCGGCCTTCGACGTAGGCGAAGGTGGTCTCATCGGGGGCAACGAGGCCGGCGCGGGCGCCCCCTTCGATCGACATGTTGCAAATGGTCATTCGGCCTTCCATCGAAAGCGAGCGGATCACTTCGCCGCGGTATTCGATGACGTGACCGACACCGCCGGAAACGCCGATCTGGCGGATCACGGCGAGGATGACGTCCTTGGCGGTGACGCCGGGGTGGAGTTGGCCATCGACCTCGACGGCCATCGTGCGGGGGCGGGCCTGGGGGAGGGTCTGGGTGGCGAGGACGTGTTCGACTTCGGACGTGCCTATCCCGAAGGCGAGGGCGCCGAGGGCGCCGTGGGTGGCCGTGTGGCTATCGCCGCAGACGATGGTCATGCCCGGCTGAGTGAGGCCTTGCTCGGGGCCGATGACGTGGACGATGCCCTGGCGGATATCGCCGACGCCGTAGAGGGGGATGCCGAACTCCTCGCAGTTGCGCCTGAGCACTTCCACCTGCTGGACGGAGAGGGGGTCGGTCCAGGGCTTGTCCCGGTCGGCAGTCGGGACATTGTGGTCCACGGTGGCCAGGGTCAGTTCGGGACGGCGGACCGGCCGGCCGGACAGACGCAGGCTTTCGAAGGCCTGGGGCGATGTGACCTCGTGGACAAGGTGGAGGTCGATGTACAGAAGGTCGGGTTTGCCGGCCTCGCTGCGGACGAGGTGGTTGTCCCAGATCTTCTGCGAAGTCGTGCGGGGTTCGGTCATGATGAGCGGCTCCAGGGCGAGGTGGGCTACGCGCAGATCGTCATCGTATCGCAGTGCCGGGTTGGAATCACCGGAGAGTGCGCAACACATCCAAATTCTTGCCTGTCAGGGCGAATCAGGGTATGAATAAACACGTCTACTGGCGGGTCGAGCCGCCGGAGAGGCTGCGCGTGGGAGCGCGCAACTTCAAAATGGCGTTCGGCGGGGTGCGTCCAGGAGTCCTCCGGGATTTCGATGGAAAGCACCTGGCGGCGGTTCCTCGCTTCAGCCGTGGCGATCGTTGGCGCAGCGCTTGTGGCCGGCAGCCCGGCGCACTTGCCGGTACCCGTGCGCGCAGCCGGGGCCGGTCCCTACGAACTTCGGCACGTCAGTAACAGCGGGGGCCTGATCGCGAGCGAAGACGCGAATACGGCCATCGCCGGGGCCCTTCGCGCCGCCTGCATCACGGGCACCGACGCTACCGACACGATGAACCCGGGCGACATCAGCTTCTCGATCCTGGGCGGCGACCATGCCAACACCGCGGGCTCCCAGGTATTCCACAATGGCTCGGCGGGCCCGGCCTTCGGAGGCTTCCCCGTCGGGACGCTTTGCTTCCGCTGGACTTCGACTTCCCCCGGAGAGCAGACCATTAGCGCCCGCTTCAACCCTGGCGGAAACCCCGCACTCTCCCAACAGGTGTCGTGGGACACCAACGGCGATGGGAATGGCACGGGCAGTTCGTTCGGCCCTCTCGTCCAGCAGTGGAGCCTGTTCGACCACACGGTGCTCACGCTTGGGCAGGACCCAACGGTCGATATCGTCACCGACTCCAGAGTGACCGTCCCTGTGCAGTTCAATGTCGCGGACGGGACCTTCGTCATGACCGCCGGGACGACGTTCACGCTGACGGAGTGGGTCTTCGGGAAGCACACCGGTTCGAATGGCAGGGTGGTCCAGCTGATTGACGGCGTTCGCCTGCGGGCGCGCCTGACGACGAGCTGCGGCTACTTCGTCGGCCCAGGCCTCCTGGCTCCGCCCAACGCCGTATCACGTGATGTGACGGGGGTCAGTGCGGACGGAAGGTTCGATCTGGACCCGCCGGATGGCCTGCCGGACGACATCAAGATCAGCGTCCTGGGGGACCAGGGCTGCAACCTCAGTTCCGTGATCCACCTCGAGCTATCCGCGCTGGCGTCGAACGGGACCACCGTGCTCGGCATCGAGACTGCGGATCTCGTATTCCAGCTGGCGGGGTCCCCGGTTTCGGCGCCGCAGGTCGCCTGGGCGGGCGAGACAGTGACGATCGAATACGGCTTCGCGACGTCGGGGACCTGCAAGGACGCGGCTGGAACGGTCGACTTCTTGCGCAGCGAGAAGCAGCCGGGCAACTTCCTGCCCGGCGAGGGGATCGTGCTCAACGGTCCGGGGCACGCGACCACCCTGTTCGGCGTCGACTGCTTCGCAGCGGTCCAGTACCACAGCGAGGACCCGGGCGAGGTCGACGTCGTGGTCACCTTGAGCACCAACCCGTTCTCGAAAGTGGTTTTCCCGATCTTCTTTTTGAACATCGAAGACGTGACGCTCGAGGCGAGCGAGGAAAGCGTGGTTTCGAGCCTGGCGGACCTGACCGCGACGGTGCGCGGGTGGTTCGTTGGGACGAACCCATCGACACGGCCGGCCGAGACCAAGCCAGACGGACGGCAGTTGCCAGCCTACCGGTGGATTCTGCCGACCGACTGGCTGGTGCTGCGGGGCAACCCCGACTTGCGGCCGGGCTGGCCTGAGACTCCCGAGCTGCCGCCGGTTCGCGTGACGTTCGGGATGAAGAACGAAGCGGTGGTCAACAGCTATCCGTTGAAGATCTTCACGGGCGACCTCGGCTGGTTCCGGCCAGAAGACGGCTTCGAGTTCGACTACAACGTCAACCCGGTCACGCATCTCCCGAGCACCCTGGGAAGCGCGCAGCGTCCTCGGCTCCTCTCGGACCTGACGGGCACCGACGGCGTCGCGCGCATCCACACGTTCGGCGACTTCAACCTGACGTTCGAGGGTTGCGCAGCCAACGTGCTGACCGGTAACCCGCTTTGCGCGCCCGATGACATCGTCGGGCGCAGCAACTACGTGGCCACGGCCATGTACTACCCGTTGCCGGGAAAGTGGGTGCCGGTTGGTTCAAACGTCGCGACGACGCGCTGGACGTGGGCGGGATACAAGCGAGTAACCGTCGTCGACACGGCCGCGGAGGATGCGAAGTACGTCGTCCTCCACCTCAAAGACCGCGACGGCTTCTGCGATGCGCTGTCGTTCAACAACATGCTCGGCGTGCCGGTGGACTTCGATATCCAGACCCAGGCTGGACGGATCATCGCGACCGGCGGTTCGTACTCCGTCGTGAACGCCGAGAGCACGCACGCGACCGTCACGACTTTCGACACGCAGGATGAAGCCGGCCTACCGATGAACGTGGCCATTACGCAACCGATGGAGGCGCCGGACGAGTGCCAGGCGTGGGTCCAGGTGACCAACAGCTTCCTGACTCCGGTGGTGGTACGGATCACGATCCCGGGACCGCCAGCCGCGGTCCCCGGCCCCCTGCGGATTACGGCCTTCCAATGCGGGGCGGAAGGGACGGTGACGATCAAGAACACCGGCAGCGCGCCGTTCCCGCTGGCGGGCTTCACCCTGCGCAGCGATGGCGACGTGTTGCTGGCGCCCGAGCAATACCTCCCACTCGACGGCATCATCCACCCGGGCGAAAGCTTCACCTACCCCGGCAAATTGTGGTTCGCGACCCAGGGCGATACCCCGATCTTCCGCACCGACCCTGCGTTGCCGATGGACTACGTGCGGATCGTGTGGAACGAATTCGAAATCAGCCGGGCCACCTGCGACGGCTCGATCTTCAACTTCCCCATCCCGGCGCCACTGCCACCGGACCCCGAGGGCGCGACGGTCTTCGAAGTCACGCTCAACTTCGGCGCCCCCACGGTCATCCCCTTGCAGGCCGGTTGGAACCTCGTGACGGTCGATCGCAACCGCACCCTGGAGGCTGTCCTGCGGGGCAACGAGGACAACATCGACGCTATCTACAACTGGGACTCGCGCCACGGGGTCTGGATGCAGTACATCAGCCGGGCACCGGCGGCGGTGAACACGCTCGATCGGTTCGAAGGCGGCAAGGCGTACTGGTTGTCGATCAAGCGGGCCTTTACGCTGACTGTAACCCGGTAGTGCCTCTACGAGCAGCGCCCGATACGCTGGCAATCGGCCGTTAGACTCGCCCGGATTGTGTTAATGCCAGGATTTTCGCCCCGGAATCTGCGCTGGGCCCTTGCGGCTGTCTCGCTGATAGGGGCGCTGGGAGGCGCCCAGGCCTTCGCCCAGTTCGGACCGCCTTCGACCATCTTCGGTTCGGTCACGGATTCGGCCGGCGAAGTGCCGGCCGGCCTTCCCGTCGAGGCGTACGTCGGGGACAAGCTGTGCAGCAATCAGGGGCGCACTGAGTTCACCGGCGACGGCGCCAGCAAGGTCACCGTGTACTTCGCGCGGGTCGTTTCGAAGGAACAGGCGCCCGGGTGCGGGGCGGAAGGCGTTGAGGTACGGCTCAAAATCGGCGACCGCTTCGCGCCCCAGACGGCGAAGTGGCACGCTCCATTCGTGCAGGTGGACGTGACGTTCGGAAGCGCCACGCCTGCGCCCATCCCCACATTCACTCCGACCACGCCGGGGCCGGCCGGGACGCCCGCACCGGGGGGCACGCCGGCCCCGGCCGGTACGATCCCGAGGGGATCGCCCGGCGCCGGGTCGCCTGTACCGACGCTCCGGGGGGGCGTGACGAACGCGACGCCCAGGGCCGGCGGCGGTAGTTCGAGCGGCGGCGACGGCTTCCCGCTCTGGGCCGTGGTGCTCATCGTGCTCGCCGGGATCGCGGTGACGGGCGGGGCAATCGGCTACGGCATGTCGAGGAATCGAGGCCGCGAGGATGATGAGGATGAGTTCGGCCGGCCCCCGCAGCCACCCGAGTAGGACTGCCGGGCGACGGCGTCAGCCGTAAAAGATGATCACGTAGTAGTGGCGGCCGTCCGGTGTGGCGAGTTCGCCCACGCCGACCCGGGCAAAGCCAGTGAAGAGGATGTTGTCGCGGTGCGACGGGCTGCGCATGAGGGAAGCGACAGCCCGTTCGGGCGAGTCAATCGGCAGAGCGTTGTTCAGCGCGAGGTTCTCCCCCGCCCAGGAGAAGCTCCCGTACCCGAAGCGGTTCAGCAGCTCGGTGTACATGGTGTAGCCGTAGGGGTCGACGTGGTCGAAGTAGGCCTGGTCGAGCAACTGGTGGGTGCGGATGCGGGCGATACGGCTGAGCCCGGCATCGTAGACGAGCGGCGGGAGCCCGGCGTTGGCGCGTTCTGCGTTGAGGGCGTCCAAGAGGCGTTTTTCGAGCCCGGTGATAGGCCCGGCGGGGACGGCCGGCAGGTAGAAACTCGTCCGTTCCGGCGGCGGCAGAGTGACGGCGGCGACCGGCGCCGGGTTGGCCGGGACGGAAGGCGCTGGGGCGACGGGTCGTTCCGGCGGGGTCGCGGCGGGGGCACCCACGGTCGCCGATGGCACGACGAGCTCCGGAGGGGCCGCGGGCTCAGAGGCGGCAAGCCGGACGAGGGGTGGCTGAGCGGTGGCGGGCGGCGATGGGACCAGCTCCACGAGCGAAGGGCCCCCTTCTCCCGGCGCGGTGACCGGCGCGACCGAGGGAATCTCGAGGGTTACTTCGGGGAGGGGCCGGGTCGAGAGGACGCCGCCTTCGACCGTTAGCCGCATGGCAAGCGCGATGCCGGCGAGGGCTGCCAGGCCCGCGAACACGAGGGAGAGGACGGGGCCCACGCCCGGTCGCGGCGGCAGAGGGGGTCGCCCCGGCTCGTGGGCAAGCGGGAAGCCTCCCATCGAATTTCCCCCGTCCGCCCGCAGGGAATGCGGCGACCAGCCGCAGGGGCGTCACCTTCTTCACACGGCAGCGAAGGGGCGGCGCCGTTGGCCACGGCCGGGACAGGGTGGTTACAGGTGGGTAGCGGCGAGACGCCAGCAATGAGCGATGAGCAATGAGGGGGCCCGCGCGCGCGATGTCGGATCAGAAGCCGGGCGAATGCGTGTCGGCTACTTGCAGCCAGCCATGCCGGAGTTGGCCGCGTCGATGAGCTTTGGGAAGACTCTTGACAGCCACGAGGCAGGCTTTGGGAAGTTCATGTCGACGTCGATGAACCAGCCGCCGTTCGGATCGCAGATGACGAGGAAGTTGGAGGACGAGCCATTGCCGCTGCAGTCGTACGTGCCCGGACTGGACTGCCTGCACTCTCCGAAGCCGAGGACGTGCGCGGGCGCGGGTGGGGTCGCCGTCGGAAGGATCCTGGTCGGCGTCGGGATGGCCGTGTTGGACGGCGTCGGGCTCGGCGAAGGGGTGGGAGTCGGCGTCGAAGCGGGCTCGGCGGACTTCACAGTGGGAGCGGGCGTGGGGGTGGAGGCCGGGGTGCCGGTAGTGGTTGGAGTAACGGACTCCGGGGTGCCGCTGGGGCTGGGGCTCGCGGAGGGCTGGGGCGTCGCCGACCCAACCGCAACGATGGTCCCGGTGCGCGTAGTGGGAGTCTCAAGCGGGGCGGCGAGGCTGTTCGTGCCACCACCGCCGCCGCGCGTCACGAGCACGGCAAGAGCGAGGAAGAACACAAGGCTGACGGCGGCCACCCCGGCGAGGACGAGCATGCGCGTCCTGCGGGCGCCCTCTTCGGGGTCAATTTCGCGCTCTGTCAGCACACCTTCGAGGCGCCGCCGGCGAAGGGCCGGGTCCTCCGGGGGAGGGACCGCGCGGGGTGGGAGCGGAGCGAGCCGCCGGGGCGATGGGACGAAGGGGTCGGGGCCACCTACGGTTTCGAACTGGGCGGCCCCATCCTGGTCCCCGCCGTTACCGGAAAAGCCGGGAGGCGCCGCGGGAGTGTGCCGGAACGGGTCGTTCGTCGTGCGTGGTCCGCTGCCCGGACGTGGACGAGGCGAGGGGCCCGACATCCCCACTCCTGGCGTGGCCGCTGAGGAGGGGCTGGCGACCGCGAGCTCGGTGAGGAGAGGATGAGGGTCGAGGCGGAGGTAGTTTGCGTAGGAGCGAAGGAATCCGCGCACGTAGACCGGGGCGGGGAGCTCGTTGAAGGCCTCGACTTCGAGGGCTTCGAGGAAGCGCGCGGAGATGCGGGTGTCCTGGGCGACCTGTTCAATGCTCAGGCCGCGCTGCACGCGAGCGTTGCGAAGGGTCTGGCCGATAGCTGCCAACGGTTCCCTGTCCCGGAGAGTGGGACATAAGGTATGCCGTTATTGTGAAAAGGGCGAGCGGTCAGTGGAATTCTGGTGAACGCGGCGCGGCGTCGCCTGTTCGACCACGGGGAATACCATGGAGCACATCGGTCTGTGGAGGCGGCGGATGTTGGTCCGGATGGCGACGCTGGCAGCGCTGGGAGCGGGGTTGCTCCTGACGAGCGGCAGGGTGCTGGCACAGCCCTCGCTGCCGTCGACCTTCTTCGGGTCGGTAAGCATCGATGGCAAACCGCCCCCGGACGGCTCAGAGGTGCGGGGGTTCGTCAACGGCCGGGACTGCACCCAGCCGGGGGCGCGAGGCACACTCACCGAATCCGGTGTCGGGCTCTACCTCATCCACGTGATGCACGATTCGCAGCAAGCGGGCTGCGGCAAAGAGGTCAACACCGTCACCTTCACGATTGCGGGCAGGCAGGCGGGGCAGTCAGCGACCTGGCGGACCGGCCCGCAACAGCTCGACCTCAACGCCGGCAGCGGCAATCCGGCGCCGCTGCCGCCAGCGACGGCAACGCCCCGCGGGGGAACGTCACCGGCCACGCCGAGCGGCTCGGGGCAAGCATCCGGCCAGTCTGCCGGACAGCCCGGAGCCGTCGGGAGCGGAGCTGCAGCGCCGACGCAGGCTCTCGCCGGGCAGAACGGAGACACCGTGGACAACGCCGGGAATCTCGCGGCGAACCGCCCCAACGACTCGGGAGGGTGGCCGTTCGGCCTGGTGCTCCTCGGCGGGCTGGCCGTCGTCGGGGTCGCGGGCGGCGCGGGCGGCGTGGTCCTTTCGCGCAGGAGATCGCGCCGGCCAAAGGACGATGCGTGACCGCCGGCAGGGACTCGGTCGAGGCGAACGACGGGCGCGCGTTAGGGTTCCTTAATCGTCGCGGCGAAGCCGTTCGTATACATTAGGTCGTACATTAGGTCGACAAGTCCAGAGTCCGGGGCTGCTGCGCCAGCGTATGAAGGTCCTCCGTTCTCTTGCTCTGCTCACGCTGGTAGCGGGCATCGCGATGCTGGCGGCGGGCTTCCTGTTGTTCAGGGGAGGCGACGACACCCCGGCGCCGATCCAGAGCTTCGACGTGCGCGAGACGGCGACCCAAACGCCCCTTCCGACAACAACCGAGCTGCCGACAGCCACACCGACGCCGATCCCGTACGACGGCCAGGTGGCGCGTCTGAAGGTCCCGCGGCTTGGTATCGACAACGCGATCGAGTCGATCGGCATCCTGGCGGACAACACGCTGGACACTCCCCACGACGCCATCAACAAGGTGGGCTGGTACGACATCTATCCGAAGCCGGGGTTCGGCGCCAACTCTGTTTTCTCGGCACACGTGAACTACAACTTCAGGCTGGGCCCGTTCGCCGAACTGGCGAAAGCAGAGCCAGGTGACGAGATCGACGTCGTGATGGAGAACGGGCTGCTCTACAAGTACAAAGTCTTCCGCAAGCAGCGCTACGACGTGGACACCATCCCGATGGGCGACCTCATCTGGCCGAAAGACCGTCCGACAGAGAAGGAGTGGGTGACGCTGATCACCTGCGGCGGGCGGTTCGTGGCGACCCAGGCGAACGGCCTTGGCGAGTACCGGGATCGGGACGTCGTGGTGGCCGAGCGTATCCAGTAGGCGAGTCCTTCCACCGGCCGCGAACGCGGGAGGTTACGATCGAGGCGTGGGCGCTTCGCTAGACCAGGTGACGCTCGTCGGCCCGCTGCGGGGAGAGCGCTGGGTGAGTATCGAGCGCTACGCGCAGGCGATTCTCGGCCTTGCCGGCCAACGGGGCCTCCAGATCCGCGGGGCTCCGACTCTGGCGGACGAACGCTTTACGCGTCGTGCGGGCTACGTGGCCCGCTACCGCCGTCTGCCCGAGCTGCTTCGAAACGCGCCTACCGGGGAGGGGCTGGTACACATCGTCGACCAGGCCCTCGGCCATCTTGTTGACTGCTTCCCGGGCAGGCCGGTGGTCGTGACCTGCCACGACCTGATGCCGTTGACCATGGAGGGGCACTACCGCGGGGCGTTCGAAGGCTGGCTGGACCGCCGCCTGCTGCGGCGCAGCCTCGCCGGGATGCTGCGCACGACCCGCATTATCGCCGTCTCGGAGCACACGGCGAGTGAGTGCGAGACGGAACTGGGGGTCGACCGCGGGCGTGTCTCGGTGGTGCCGAACATGCCCACACCGCACTACGCCCGCCACGAGGACGCAGAGGAGTGGCTGGAGGCCCGCGGAATCGTCCTGCCGGCGCGGCCGCGGGTGCTGAGCGTCGGGCACTCCAGGCCTTACAAGAACCTGGAACTGCTCCTGAAGGCGATGGGTCACGGAGGACTGCGCGAGGCGAGCCTGGTGCGGGCCGGTGCCCCCCTTACGCCGCACCAGCGCACGCTCGCTCGCGACTCGGGGCTCAGCGACCGCCTGGTGCAGCTCGGCCACCTGGAGCCGCCGGTGCTGGCACGGGTCTACGCAGCCTGCGATGTCCTGGCGCAGCCGAGCCGGTCCGAAGGATTCGGGGTGCCGGTGATAGAGGCGATGGCTTGCGGATTGCCGGTGGTATGCAGCGACGGCGGAGCGCTGAAGGAAGTTGCGGGCGACGCGGCGATGGTCGTGCCGCTGGAAGGCGGACAAGAGGCGCTCGCCGAAGCGCTCGGGCGCGTCTTGCGCGATGGCGAGTTGGCCTCGATGCTCAAACGGGACGGGCTGGCGCGGGCGGAGGCCTTCCGGCCGTCCGCGGTGCTGCCACTCCTGCTGGCAGCCTATCGCACAGCCTTCGAGGAGCACACCGCATGAGAATCCTGGTGACCGGCGGAGCGGGCTTTGTCGGATCGCACGTGGTCGAGGCCTACCTGGCCGCCGGGCACGAGGTGCACGTCATCGACAACCTCTCGACTGGGAGGCAATCGAACCTCCCGGCTGGCGCGCGGCTCCACGAACTGGACATCCGGTCGGCGGAGACGGAGCAGGTCTTCACGAGCGTCAAGCCTGAAATCGCGAGCCACCACGCGGCCCAGGCGAGCGTGAAGGTGAGCACGAGCGACCAGGTGTTCGACCTCGCGAACAACGGCGGGTGCACCGCCCGGATCGCCCAGCTCTGCGTGCTGCACGGCGTGCTCAAACTGATCTACTCGTCGACCGGGGGCGCGCTCTACGGCGAGCCGGAAGTCCTGCCGGTGACGGAGGACCATCCCATCCGGCCGCTTTCGCCTTACGGGTTGTCGAAGCGGGTGGGAGAGCTCTACATCGACCTGTGGTCGCGGACGGCCGGGCTGCAGTACACGATCTTGCGCTACGCCAACGCCTTCGGGCCCCGGCAAGACCCTCGGGGCGAGGCAGGCGTGTGCGCGATCTTCACGGGGCTCATGCTGAACGGCGAGACCTGCACGATCGACGGCGACGGCGAGCAGATGAAGGACTACGTCTACGTCGGGGACATTGCGCGGGCGAACGTGCTGGCGCTCGAGAAGGGCACTGGACTCGCGATCAACATCGGCACGGGCCGTGGGACCTCGGTGAACGCCATCTTCGCCGCGCTCCAGAAAGCGACGGGCGTCACGACGCCGGCTCGCCACGGACCGCCGCGCCCGGGTGACGTGCGCAATATCTGGCTGGATAGCTCAGTGGCGCGAAGCGTGCTTGGCTGGCAGCCGCTGGTCGGACTCGAAGAGGGGCTGCGGCTGACCGTTGAGTCGATCCGGGCGGGGAGCTGAGCTACTCGCTTGTGACGAGCTCGGCCGGCTGGGGCGGTGTCTCGACGACGACACGGGGAAGGAGCTCGCCGGGCTGGGGCATGCCGTCCACCATGGCGCGTGGCTCCAGCTTGCGCTCGCACCATTTGTCGAGCGTTTCGCGGTCGCCGAGGAACTCCATGCGCGGGACGGCGTAGCCGCAGGAGGTCTGCAGCTTCTCGACGTCGACGAAAAACGCCTGGCGGACGTAGGGGTGGAGGTCATCGCCGAACGCTTCGCGGTGGCTGGCGAGTAGAGGGTCATCGAGGTCGACGCGGCGGCCGCGGCCGTAGAGGCGGACGATGCTGGCGGTGGGGTCGAAGCTGCAGAGCATGAGGGTGATGCGGCCGTTGTCGCCGGTGTGAGTCGCGGTTTCGTTGCCGCTGCCGGGGTAGTCGAGGTAGCCGACCAGGTTGGGCCCGAGGACACGGAGAAGGTTGCAGCCCTTGGGTGAGAGGTTCGGAAACCCCTCGTCCGGGGACGTTGGGGCAGTGGCGACGAAGAAGACGTGCTGGCGTTCGATGAAGGCGCGGCGCTCGTCGTCGATCGAATCGAACCACTCGGCCATGCGATCCCCCTCGGGGTTCAAGTATGCCGGGTTCAGTTGCGGTTCGCACACTGCAAGCCGGGCTGTCGGGGGCAAAAGGATCGAAGGTCAGAGAAACGGGTTCGGGGAGGCGGGGAGGCCGAAGGTCTCGGCGACGGGGCCGCGGACGAGCTTCCCTTCGTAGGTGCTGAGCGACTGGGCGAGGGCCGGGTCGGCTTTGAGCGCGCCGGCGACTCCGCGGCCAGCCAGGGCTTCGACGTAGGGGAGTGTGGCGCTCGTGAGAGCCTGCGTGCTTGTCCGCGGGACAGCCCCCGGCATGTTGCTGACGCAATAGTGGATGACGCCCTCTTCGACGTACGTGGGATTGCTGTGGGTGGTGGGGCGGCTGGTTTCGGCCGCGCCTCCCTGGTCGATGGAGACGTCGACGATGACCGCGCCGGGGCCCATCGAACGGACCATCTCGCGGGAAAGCACCTTGGGCGCGGCCGCCCCAGGGACGAGGACGGAGAGGATGACGAGGTCCGCGCCGGCGACCTCTTCGGCCACGCTCAGGGGGGATGAGGTGCGGGTGGCTATCCGGCCCCCGAAGTTTTCCTGGAGGTAGGAGAGGCGGGTGAGGTCGCGCGACATGACCATGACCCGCGCATCGAGGCCCATGAGGACGCGGGCGGCGGCGGTGGCGACCGTGCCCGAGCCGATGATGACGACTTTGCCCGGAGGGACACCCGCAACGCCTCCGAGCAGCTTGCCCCGCCCGGGGCCGGGGTGCTTGAGGAGATGGGCGCCGATCTCAGCGGCCATCCGCCCCGCGACCTGGGACATCGGGGCGAGCAGGGGCAACGAACCGTCGGGTTTGCGCACCAGCTCGTAGGCGAGCGACGGGCAGCCCGACTCCATCAACCGCTCGGTGAGAGGCCGATCCGCGGCGAGGTGGAGATAGGTGAAGAGTGCGCAGCCGTTGCGAAGGAAGGCGTACTCGTTCGGCACGGGCTCTTTCACCTTGACGACGAGGTCACAGTTCCGCCAGACCTCCGCGGCGTCTCCGACGAGGGTTGCGCCGGAGGCTGCGTAAGCAGCATCGCTGTAGCCCGAGCCTTCGCCCGCGCCTCGTTCAACGAGCACGTCGTGGCCGTGGGAGCGAAGGGCGAAGACACCTTCCGGCGTGAGACCGACCCGGTACTCGCCGTCTTTGCGTTCGTGGACCGTGCCGACGCGCATAGTTCCCTCAGCTTTCGAGGCTCCATCCTAAAGCCCGGACACCGAAGTTCCACCCCACCCCGGAGGCGGCCCGAGGCGCCGGGGTTGTCCCCACGCTTTACTATGCCGAAATTCAAGAAGGGATAGGATGGCCCTTCTGGCGGAGCTACGGCGGGCATCGGGCCGGGCAGCAGGAGGGCGGAGAGCCAACATCGTGGACCAGAGGACCAGAGCGCCGTATCGGAGACTCGGCGGGCCGCCGGGCTTGGTGGCGCTGGCCGTCGCGGCGTGGCTGGCAGCGGCGGCGTTCCTGGCCCACGGCGGGCCTGCCGCTCGAGCCGAGTCGCAACCTGTGTTTCGCGATCAACACTTCGAGTTCACGGTGGAGCGCAACGGCCAGGCGTACACGGTCCGGATCGAGCACCTCATCGTCGACGACGGTTCGGGTGGCTTCGACGCCGTGGCGGCATCGGCGAAGTCCGAAGCCCTCTCTCGTTTCGCAGGGGCCACGGAAGCGGTCCCGGGGGAGGTCACGGCGCAGTTTACGCGCGCCTCCTACTCCTGGCCGGCGAACACAGCAGCGTGGAGGTACAACAGCGCGCACAAGCTCTCGAGCCTCACGGACGATGCGAGCGTGCTGGGCGCAGCGGCAGCAACGTGGGGGAAGGCAGGCGCGAACTTCAGCTACACCGGCGGCGCTGCCACCACCGATGGGACAGGCGCTTGCCACGACGTCCCGGACGGCTCGAATACGGTCGGATGGGCGTCGCAGACCGGCACAACGCTGGCGTCGACCTGTACGTGGTACGACAACCGGGGCGGGGCGATCGAATTCGACATGGAGATCGACCCCGAGTGGGGCTGGACGACGAGCACGACGAACATCGGGGTCGACCTGCAGAGTGTCACGCTGCACGAATTCGGACTGCGCTCGGTCTGAACCACTCGACCGAACGGGCAGCGGTGATGTTCGGGACCTACAGCGGGGGCCAGTTGAAGCGAACCCTTACCGCCGACGACCTGGCGGGGGTGCAGGCCATCTACGGCCTGAAGGCAACGCCCCCTGGGGGCAGCGGTGACCCGGCCTCGGGCCTCGAGGTGGCCGCGGGCGCGAACCTGCTGACCTGGCCGGGGCCGAACGTGTCCGCCGTCGTGGCGCTCTCGGCTGATAAGGAGGCCCTCAGGATCGTCTATGGCTGGGAGGCCAGTACAGAGACGTGGACGCAGTTCGGGCCAATGCTGCCTGGCTACGCGAACACGCTATCGACGCTGCGCCAGGGGTCGGCCTACTGGTTCATCGCAAACAAGGCGCTCGTAATCCCGTTCTCGCCGTAGGGGGCGAGCGACGGGCTGGCGCCAGGCTATTGGGTGGGGTCGATTTATACGGAGTTTAGCCGATTATAGTCGATTTAGGCTATAATCTGCTATAACTCTGAGATGGACCCAATAGAGAACCCGTTCTCTCCTGGAGCCGGCTCTCCACCGCCCGAACTCGCGGGGCGCGATCCGATTCTCGAGCAGGCTCGCGTCTTGCTCGGCCGCATCCGGGCGAAGCGAGCCGAGAAGAGCATGCTGCTCACAGGTCTGCGCGGGGTCGGCAAGACGGTGCTCCTCAACGAAATTGAACGGCTGGCTCAGGCAGCCGGCTACTTCACGGTCAGCATCGAGGCGCAAGAAGACAAGCCACTCGGGCCGCTCCTGGCCCAGCACCTTCGGATCGTCCTGTTCGAGCTTGATCGCATCTCAGGCGGAGGGGACAAGGTGAAACGCGGGCTTCGCGTTCTCCGGAGTTTTGTCGCCGGCCTGAGGATCACCTACGGAGACATCACCATCGGCCTCGATGTTGATCCTGAGCAAGGATCGGCCGACAGCGGAGACCTGGAAATCGATCTGCCCAATCTCTTCGCCGCCCTGGGCGAAGCAGCAGACGAGAGAGCGGCCGCAGTGGCGGTGCTGATCGATGAGATCCAGTATCTACATCGGAAGGAGCTTGCAGCTCTGATCATGGCGATGCACAGGGTCCAGCAGCGCCAACTTCCGCTTGTGCTCCTCGGTGCCGGGTTGCCCATCCTGCCCGGGCTGGCGGGCGAGTCGAAGTCGTATGCGGAGCGGTTGTTCAGCTTCCCTGATGTCGGGGCGTTGTCGGAAGCCGACAGTGCGAAGGCGCTTCAGGACCCAGCGCAGGCTGCTGGGGTCGCTTTCGATGACGATGCACTTCGGGAGATCTACAGTCTGACGAAGGGCTACCCATACTTCCTGCAGGAATGGGGCTATCAGGCGTGGAACTTAGCCGCCAGCAGCCCGATCACCCTGGAGGACGTACGAAACGCTACTGCGGTGGTCATCCCGAGGCTCGATCAGAATTTCTTCCGCGTCCGCTTCAACCGGTTGACGCCCAGTGAGAAGAACTTCCTCCGCGCGATGGCCAGCCTCGGTCCCGGTCCGTCGCGCACTGGCGATATCGCCAACGCCCTAGGGTTGAAGATCACGAGCCTGGGGCCAACGCGAGCGCAGCTGATAAGGAAAGGAATGGTCTACAGCCCCGCCTACGGAGATATGGCCTTCACCGTCCCGCTCTTCGATGAATTCATGATTCGGGCGATGCCAGAATTGCAGGTTCAGCAAGAACTAACCTGACGAGAATCCACGTCGTGGGCACTCTTAGAAGCCGAGGTAGTCGGCGGGATTGACCGGGGCGCCGTTGAAGCGGATCTCGAAGTGGAGGTGCTCGCCGGTTGTGTAGCCGGTCACCCCGGAGATCCCGAGCACTGTGCCTGCGCTTACTCGTTGGCCGGGGTTGACGTTGATCTGGTCCATGTGGGCGTAGAGGGTGGTCCAGCCGTCGCCACAATCGACGACGACGTGGTAGCCGTAGCTGTAGGTCAGGTATTCGGTCTTGGACACGACTCCGTTGCAGGCCGAGAAGATGTTGGAGTGGTGGTAGCCGTAGAGGTCGAGGTCGATCCCTTCGTGGATGCGACCGCCGCCGCGATCCGTGCCGAAGGGGTCGCTGACGCCGCGCCAGCCCGCCAATGGGAAGTTGAAGCGCCCACCGCTCGGTGGGGGAGCCGAGCCCCCGCCGCCGATCGGTCGCTGCGCGGGCTTGGGCGCAGGAGGCGGTGGTGGCGGCGGCTTCTGTGTGGCGCCGGGGAGCAGGACGTAGCTCCCCACCTCGAGCGACGAGGAATCGACGATGCCGTTGGGCTTGTATTCGAGGACGGTCTGGGCGGTGATGTTGTCGTACTGCTTGACGATTGAATTGACGGAATCGCCGTGGGCGACCTTGTAGAGAATTCCATCTTTGCGGGGGACCAGGAGTTGCTGGCCGAGCTGGATGAGGTTGCGATTCTCGACGTGGGGGTTGTTGTCGAGGAGGGTGCCGATACCGATGCCGAACTTGGCCGCGACACCGCTGACCGTGTCGCCGGCCTGGGTGTCGTAGAGGACGAACGGGCGCCGCGGGTCGACGATATCAGCGAGCGGCTTGACGCCTGCGCCCTGCTCGCCGGAGGTAGCAGCAGCGGCGGAGACACCTGAGGAGAAGGATGAGGTCGGTGAGACGCCACCTGCCGCGCGGACGCTGGCAACATCGGAGCGGGCGGTGAGGGAGGAGATGGATTCGCGAGTCTGGAGGCTGGTGCCGGGGCGGAGGAAGGTAAGAGAGTTGGCCTGGGCGTTGCCTGTGATGCCGGAGAGGGCGAAGGCGGGAACGGCCGGGGTGGAGGCGCTGGACTGACCGGGGAAGCGGGCGGCGAAGGTCACGGCGAGTAAAGCCAGCACCACGACAACGGCGTGTACGGTGATTCTCCCGTGGCGCCGGCCGTGCGCGTGTGAGCGCGCGCGAGTTCCCTCAGTTCCCATAACGTATGTGGGTCAGGTCGGCGGAATGGAAGGTACGGCCAACTCCGCAGGCTGAGCCGAGCCTAACCTGACCTTGCTCGCATCCTCCTCTTCTGCTGTCCGGGCTGCCTCTCTCACAGGAACCCGGGCGACAGGCTGCGGGCGGGAGCCTACAGGTCTGTCTTGATACTGG